>CAILLA010000056.1 GCA_903834925.1 uncultured Schlesneria sp. | reverse complement strand
CTTAAACCGAGTTGTCAAATATCGTTGCGTCAATCGCTGGTCGTAACCGGCGTTCGAGCGGGAGGGAGATGTTATCCGCCATTTCCCCAAACGTCAAGCGTCCGGTGAGAGATATCCAGATGGATTCTGGTTTTTCTTGTCGCCCCTCTTCGATAACATCGATTTGCGAGATTTTCTTCGAACAAGAGGGCTTTTGACTCATGACCCGCATTGACTCAGCTGCCGCGTCTTCCACTTGATTGGCTCCCTTTTCGGCTGCCGAAGCGGTTCCCATTTCAGTTGCCGTCTCCGCACCATCACCACCTAAAAAAACGATTCGACAGTTGAATCCTGCGCCCAAACAATCCCTAGCGATTCCAACAAGAACGTGTCGTTGACATTCTTCGCGCAACTTGACCGCCTCCAACTAAGCACTTTCAGCATGGATTCACAAAAAAACATGGAAAACTCCCCAACCCAGCAGCCGCCCCATAAGGCCCCATGCGTCCTACACGGCCCCATTCTTCCCAGAGAAAAACCGTCTTCGTCAGGCGTTGAGCACGCCTTTCAAACGAAGAACGAAGAACGCCACCATTGGGCACCTTCGTCAGGCTTGAGCCGCTTCGACTCGACAGCACCCACCGGGCAAGCAGCGAACCGCCACGGATCGCCTGCCGCCTCACACGGTCAACGGGCCGATCCGCATCAAATTTATACCGAATTGCCAAAGATCAATTTTGTCGTCGTTTTTTTAAACCGAGAAATTCCTGACGATCCGAGCGGGACATCCCTAGGATTTTTCCTGCCCTCTCTGCTCTTGAGGAACTTGACGTTGAAAGTGTGCAAAAGTTCCTTGGGTTCATGGAGCGGCAGCTCCTGACGAACCGCTTGTGGCTGCTCACCACTCTCTCGAAACCACCCCCTGTCGCTTCGACCCGCTATCGCTAAACCTCGCCTGCGAAAAAGGGCGAAAAAAAAGGCCAAAAAGCGAAACGATGGCCGCAACGATAGTTATTCTAGTCGCAACATCAATTAGTTGACAACAAGAATTCACGCAAATAAATGCGCATCAAGGGCATTTTAACGGCATTTGATTAACATTTGGGTGATGCGAAGGAAAGAACTCAATGGTTTTGTCTTCTTCGCGACTCCGCGCCTTCGTGTGAGACCTGTATTCCTACGATCGCAATTGCTTTGGCTTTACTCGTGAAATTGCGTAACAAACGCAACAAGATCTCATTAGCCTAAAGCACTAAGTTTTGATGTTTTCATCAAGCCACCCTTCCCCCCTATCGCACCCGCTCATGCATCAGCGTGATCTCGGATGTTTTTTCGGGTTCCACGTTAACGTTGGGTTCTTCCTGCTGACTTTTCCAGACCGCATTGCCTGCATAAAGGCTCTGATTCCCTTGCGGCAGATTGCGAATCAGAACCTCACTCACAGGAATCGATTGCATCCAGCCATCGCTCCCTTGAACGAATTCCCGCCCAACCACTTCGCCTTCTAACAGCACGTGACAGTCTGGCAATCGTTGATCGGTCCCCGTTGCAACCCCAGCGATTCGTAGTCGATGACCTCATTTCAGGTTGAGCTCACGGACTAATTCGGTGCCTGTGTAACACGCAAGACCGTCGTGATTGGTGGTGATATTGCAAATACTCCTTGAATCGTCGCTTGCCTCAGCGGATACCATCCTTGCGGCCTACTGTGATTCGCGTTGTCGTTCGCGCCCGCCAGTGATAAAAGTCACACGACGAATCTTGATCCAATCCAGGAAAAATGCTGATGAGCGTCGACTCCAACCCAAACTCCGAAAATCAAGCAAGCTTGAGTCCGATTCCATCCAAGTGGAAACCGCTTCGGATCTGGCCATTGATTATCTTGCTGGCAGGAATGGTCGTTTTTCGGCTACTCCCCTCGCTTGTGGAGGACGGACCCGCGAACATCTGGATGTCGGCCGCATTCGGGCCGGCACTTTGCGGAATCCTGATCCTGATATGGTGGCTTGTGGCCAGCCGAGCCACGATGTGGGAACGAATCGTCGGATTTCTCGGCATCATTGCGTCGCTCATATTGACGTTAGTTCTGCTGGCCCCCTCAATGAGAGGACCAGCCGTGACCGTGATGACAATCCCCACCGGAATGGCCGCGTTCGCAATAGGAGCGATCCTGTCCCACCGACTTCTCTCGTTCAAACGTACCATCATTTCACTTCTGATGACGGCTGCAGCGTTTGGTGTTTCGACACTTTTTCGGACTGATGGAATGTGGGGAAATTTTGCACTAGGACTTCACCCCCGGTGGTCGAAATCTTCTGAAGACCTCATCAGCGCCGATTCTCAATCCCGGAAAGTAAAGACGACCACCAATGATTTTTCCGACGCGTTGACCCACCCTGAATGGCCTGGATTCCGAGGCCCGCATCGTGATGGTGTTCAGCACGGCCCGACCCTCGCTACAGACTGGATAACCACTCCTCCAAAGCTCATTTGGAAAATACCGGTCGGGTCAGGCTGGTCCTCGTTCGCGGTCGCCGGTCAAATGCTGTTCACTCAAGAGCAGCGAGGTGCATTCGAAACGGTTGTTTGCTACGCAGCAGATTCGGGATTGGAAATCTGGACCCGGCAGGTCGAATCGCGGTTTGACGACCCGCTGGGTGGCCCCGGACCACGTGCGACTCCGACCCTTGCCGATGGAGCCCTCTACGTGATGGGGGCAACGGGTCTTCTCCTTCGGCTCGATCCACTCACTGGTGAAATCGTCTGGAAACAAGACCTGAAAGTCGTCGCCAACCGACAGCCCCCAATGTGGGGATTTTCGTCGTCACCGCTCGTCGTCGGTTCGCTCGTCATCGTTCATGCTGCAGGATCGGGTGACAAAGGGATTGTGGCCTTCAATACCGATGACGGACAACTTCAATGGTCCGCCGCCGCGAGCGAAGGGAGTTACAGTTCCCCGGAACTGGCCACGATCAATGACACGTCGCTCGTGCTGATGATGACGAAAAATGGGATCGATTTTCTTGATCCGGCGACAGGAGCATCCCGCTTTTTTTATGAATGGCAGTCTGAGGGATATCGCGCCTGTCAGCCGCAACAGATCGGCGACGATTCGCTGTTAATTCCGACAGGGATGGGAGCGGGGACTCGGAGGATTCGCATTCCTCACGATCACAACGCATGGAAAGCCGACGAAGTCTGGACATCCCGAAACCTCAAGCCGGACTTTAATGACCTGGTCATTTTTGAAGGACATGCCTACGGGTTCGATGCAGCCATCTTCAGTTGCATCAACCTGGAAACAGGGCAACGAACGTGGAAAGGTGGACGCTATGGAAAGGGACAGGTCCTGCTGCAATCGGAATCCGGCCTGCTAATTGTGATGGGGGAACAAGGCGAGCTCGTCCTGCTGAAAGCGGACCCGAAGTCGTTGACTGAACTGAGTCGATTTCAAGCCATTTCGGGCAAGACCTGGAATCACCCCGTCCTGATCGGTGACCGCCTGTACGTCCGCAACGCACAAGAAGCAGCTTGTTATCAACTGCCACTGACACAGAAATAACATCAATCTGGCAATACTCGCCAAAAAAAGAATCCGGGGGCTGACGCTCGCCGGCCAGCACAGCCGGTTCATTCGCGTCCACTGATGGGTTTAAAATAGGGAATTCATTCGCGCGTTGAACGAGGCGAGCCGGGGGTGCTTTAGCCCCCGGCTCGCCTCGACTAGTTTTTTCGTGTATTTCGTGGTTCAAATTCTTCTCGTGATTGGGTTGCGGGCGAAGCCCGCTCTCTGGCCTCCGATACCTCCTGTTCAACTATCGTTGTATTTTCCAATACAAAGGAAACTGCGATGAACAGAACCGGCATCTGGTTATCCGATGAGAATCGGCGAAATCGGTGTCCCTTCGCAGATTGTGAGCGGTCGACCGAGATTGTCGCGGAGCTGCACATGCGGATCGATACCAAGACAGTGGTAGATCGTGGCGGCAAGATCTTGCGGAGATGTCGGCGATGACGCCGGGTAGGCAGCAAATTTGTCGCTGGAACCGTGTACGACGCCACCTTGAATCCCTCCACCAGCCAGAACCGACGTAAAGCAACTGGGCCAGTGATCGCGGCCGTCGGCTCCTGCACCGGCACCCCCGACCACACCCTGACCGACGCGAGGCGTCCTACCCATCTCACCCGTCCAGACAATCAACGTGTCGTCGAGCATTCCACGTTCTTGCAGGTCGTCGAGCAAGGCGCTGAAGGCCCGATCCGTCACGGGACAAAGCCTGGTTTTCAGATCAATGAAATTGCGACTGTGAGTATCCCAATAGACGCTGACGTTGGTGATTCCATCATTGGGCCAGAAGACCGTGACAAAAGGAACTCCGGCTTCAACCAGTCGCCGTGCCTGCAAGACCGATTGACCGTGGACATTCATCCCATACCGCTCGCGAACAGCCGCTGGCTCGCGCGACAGGTCGAATGCCTCGACCGCACCTTTCGAGGACAACAGAGAAAACGCTCGGTCATAGTGACTGCGACTGGCGGCGACGCGAACATCATTTTCGAGATGACGCAGTTGTTGATCGATCGAACCGAGCAAATGGCGCCGCCTGTCGGACCGCGATTCAGGAACATCGGCCTGGAGATCAAAATCGCCCACTTTGTAACCGGGCAAGCTCCCATCGGCATCGATTCGCATCGGATCAAACGTCGGCCCAAGCCAGCCGGCTCCCTGTCCGTGCGACGATTCCACGAATCGCGGTGCTCCATTTGGCACAACGGGCATCATCGAAACATGAGGAGGCAACGGACCCCGTCCGAGACCCAGCCGAGAAACCACAGCTCCGATCCCCGGCCAATCCTCCGATAAGGGGCCGCCACGACGCGGAGTAGCACGACCGGTCAAGGGATAATGTGTCGCGGAGGTGTGATCTACATCGTCGTGAGTCATCGAGCGAATCAGAGCCAGCTTGTCAGCGCGCTGAGCCAACAGCGGCAGGTGTTCGCAGATTTGAAGTCCGGAAACGTTCGTATCAATCGGTCGAAAGTCACCACGATATTCTGCCGGTGCGTTGGGCTTCATGTCCCATGTGTCTTGATGAGCAGGCCCACCCCACATGAAAAGAAAAATGCACGCTTTGGCCGGCGGTCGCTTTTGGACAGTACCCGGTATCTCAGCCCGCGCAAGACTGTTCAAGTGCAGCCAACCTGGCAGATCAAGCCCGAGCAAGCTGACGGCACCCGCTCGCAAATAATCGCGTCGTCGAATCAGATGCCTGCCGAACATCCTGGGACCTCATACCTGGGAAAATCACGTAGTGCGTTGTCAAAGCAAAAAATTAGGGTCCCACTGGATGACCGTTTTCGGTCACCCAGTGCTCTTCGTTTGCCTCGAATATAGGGAAGACACTGCGTCGGTGAAGACTCCGATGCAGTGGCACACAACCCGAACATTGAGTCCTGACAACGCACAAGCCCCCGCAAACCTCTCGCGAGGCGCATTGCCCCACAACTCTATCACATCAACGGAACCACATGCTTGTCAACCCGATCCTGATCATCACTCCCTCAGAACCAAGCCCCGTGAAATTCGGTCAAAAGTTCGATCGAGTTCGACCGACTTCGACCATTCCTCGTAATTCATAATCTTTTCAAAGCATTTTTCCATTTTTCCACCACGTTCGAGTTCGACGCGGTTCGATCGAGTTCGATCAATCACCCGCTTTCCCGAGCGAGCTTGGCGGCATACACCCACGTAATCTTTTTGATTTGACTACTCACTACTTTCTCAAAACTACCCTCTCGCCGCTTCGGCGCCGCATCCTTAAGGCAAACAACGATCCCCACGGACCAGCCGAAACCGATTGATGGCTGCGGGGACGATCCGTGGTTAATTCATTCCAAGATGTCAAAGATCAATCGTCGTAGTCAGGCTTTGACTTCGGAAACCCAGGCAAGCCGAGGATGAGAATCCTCGGATTCTTCTCAATTTTTCTACGCACCACTTTCTCAAAACAACTTTCCGGCCGTTTCGGTTCGGCCCTCGCGGATTTCTTCGCCTCCGCCAACCAGACAGCAACATAAAATTACAACAATTTTTATCGCATGTCAACAGGAAATTGAAAATGCCTTCTAATCGTTTGGAAGGTGCGTAGGAAACGAGATCACAATCATCGCCGAGGCGAGCCTTACGACAATTCCCGGAACAGTCCGGCAATACCCACCCCGAGATTATCGTAAGAACAGAAACCCTCAACCGCGAAAGAATTTATCCTCAATTCGGCCATTACATCTGTTTTTCCGAAGTCCCACGAATGATTTGATTTCCGTTGAGCGAACCCGATAAAGATCAGTCCAGCACAATGAGCTCCATGAACGCCATCAATACCAACGTCGAAGTTTCAGCTTTTCCCATTAGGACTTCAAACGAAGAACCAAGAACTACAAACATCCACGTTTCCACCTTTTCCATTGGGATAGTGTGAGAACAATCATCTACTTGCAACAGAGCCAAAATGTCTGTAGTTTAGTCGGAGTATGCCGAGTCCCTGCTTTAGATGCGATGGGGTCTTGACGCAGCGTGCATCTCCTGAGAATTCAGCTCAACAATCCAAAATCTGAGGTGTCTCATGAAGACTGGCCTTCGAGTTCTCGTCGTTTGGGGAATCGGATTCGGGGTGACCTCAGTGATGGGGGCCGATTGGAGTCGTTTTCGAGGACCTGAGGGAAACAGTGTCGTCGAACAGTCGACGCACCCGGTCAAGTGGGCAGAAGATTCTCATGTGGCCTGGAAGGTGAAAATCCCCGGCCGAGGCTGGTCGCAACCGGTCGTGGCGGGTGACAAAATCTTCGTTACGACGGCCGTCGCCGAAAACGAAGAGAAACCGAAGCGTTTTGACAGTGGTTTACCGGTCGGTGCGCGCGACGCCACTCAAGACGTCTATGAATGGAAGGTCTATTGTCTTTTGGCGAGCACCGGCAAGATTTTGTGGGAGGACACCACCTACAAAGGAATGCCTGCACAGCCCAAGCATCGCGGTAACACTTACGCATCGGAATCTCCTGTAACGGATGGCGAACGCGTGATCGTCAGCTTCGGCGGAAAGGGGCTGACGTGCTATGACCTGGCCGGTCAACGCCGATGGGAGAAGAACCTTGGCGCGTATCCCATGCAGGCCGGCTGGGGGACAGGAAGCTCTCCCGTGATTTACGGCGACTCAGTATTGATTCAATGCGACAACGAACAGAAATCGTTCCTGGTGGCACTCAACAAGAAGACCGGCGATGAAATGTGGCGCGTCGACAGGGACGAAAAGTCGAACTGGTCGACGCCGTATCTCTGGAAGAACAAATTGAGAACGGAATTGGTGGTCGCCGGCGGAAAGAAGATGCGTTCTTATGACCCGACGACAGGCAAATTGTTGTGGGAGATGGCGGGAAGCGGTCGAACGTCGGTCTCTCCCGTGGGGAATGACGAGCTACTCTTTGTCGATTCGGTCTATTCCTTTATGGGAAGCCCCGGTCGATTCGCGGCGATTCGTGCCGGCGCGAGTGGCGATATCTCATTACCGGACGAAAACACGTTGACGAACGAGTTCGTGGCCTGGAGCCTCATGTTCAAATCCTATCGCAATTCGTCCCCGCTGTTATACAAGGATTGCCTGTACATGCTGGAACAATCGGGCGGGATCGTTCGTTGCTTCGACGCAAAGACGGGCAAATTGCATTACCAACAACGGCTGCCGGAGTCGCCTGGTTTTACGGCTTCACCGTGGGTGAACGATGGAAAGATCTTCCTGCTGGACGATGCGGGAATCACCACCGTGATAGAGCCCGGTCCAGAATACAAATTCATCGCCTCCAATCAATTGAGCGACGAATTTTTCTGGACATCGCCAGCCGTCGTCGGCGACCAACTTCTCCTGCGTGGCTTGCAGCACTTATATTGCATCCGTAATTGATACGATATTTTTGGTTTCCATTGGGCTTGCCCCAATGAGACCGACAACTGCAAGCTACAAAAAGTCAACCGGTTGAAAAAAGCTCTCCTTTCGGCTTGCCCGGATGGAAGCAACGACTCGATCGCTCGACGGCAGGAACTGACCGAGATGACCCGATTACTCTCACTCGTTAACACCCCAGCCGATGTGCAGGATCATGCCTGTCTAACCGCATCAGTAATGCTGTCGCGACGTTTAAAAAGCGTGGAGTAGCCGACCAGTCGTTGCTTCCTTTGGGGCAAGCCCTATGGAGAGCGAGACAACTCAATGCGCTCGTTGTAGCTGGCCGGTTGTGATCCCGCCGGGGCAAGCCCAGCGGAAATCGGGAAGCAGCATCTCGTCTCCGACCGATACAACTCCGAAAAGCCGGATGACTCTGGGATCTCTCGGCTTCCGCGAGGATTATTCCCGACAATACCTGCGGTCCTGGACTCCGTGGTTGCAGCGTCGAACTCGCCGTTAACGCTCAACATCACAGTTGCCTTCCCCTTGACACAACAATCTCGGCCATCGCAAAACCCTGATTTCGGAGCTCAATACAAAGCCGAGTGGTTCCCATACCGAACGCTTCGACGCGTGAGTTTTACCCCGCATACCGCATCACTCGAGGCTAAGACGAAGGGGTAAATCTGTCCTTCTACGAAACTTGCATTCGCTACCATCCTCCGGCTTGTGCTGGCGCACCGTGTCCCCATAGACGGACCATAGGATGAGACGATTGAAAAGTTTCTGCCATCGTGGCATTTTGTTGATAGGGTCGATCACCACGGACGCCGCATTCCCGAGGTTTTCAGTGATGTCAAAAGCTTTGATTCCGCTTGTAATTGTTCTTCTATTCGTGACTCGGACGGCAGAATCTGCGCAACCAAGAGCCGAGCGGAGCGACGATGATCCAGACGGGATCGTCGCGTTTGACAAGGCTTTTGAAATTGCAAAAAAATCGGTCAAAGCCGAATTGAAACGCCTGATCGATGCTGTCGATCAAACCAAGTCGGAACTGCGAAAAGCAGTGATCGCCGATGACGCTGCGGCAACCAAAGCCTCTAAGGCAAAGATCGCAAAGCTTCAATCGGAATTGCGAGACCTGGTTGAATTCAAATTTCCACCGCTTGATCCTGAACGTCTTCAGACGGGACAGATCGGGACGCGGACGCGAGGGACAAAGGATCTTCAAGGAACTCGTCGGCCCCCTGATATCAAGGGGCAGGATCTTGTGTATTCTTTTCAAAAACAGGGAACGACAAAGGAATTTGTAGTCTACGTTGTTGGGATGGTAGGTAAATGGAGGAAATCAGCCCAATTGGAAATCTGGGTCGATGATGACACGATGCTTTTCGTTGCGGTCGGCGAAATCGACTTCGCATATTACGACGGCGACAAGAAGGGTTCTACACGCAAGGCGTTCGAAATCCGGGGATGTAATCTTGACGGAATCTTTTCTAAAGACGAATTGAAAGTAGCCGCCGCTTCAATTGAGGAATTCACGGTCACCTTAACGGACTCAGAAAAAGAGACTCAGAAAAAGTCAATCGAGCGACGCGCGGCAGAGAAGGCGGATTCTGACAAGGAAGCGAAAGCCAAACGCGCAAAAGGTCTTGTCGAGATGGGAAAGTCCTTCCTGAAATCGAACAACAAAGAGGCGGCCCGGAAACGATTCGAAAAAGCCGTTTTAGAGGCACCGGACTCCGACGCTGGCAAGGAAGCCAAGAAGCTTCTAGAGGAATAACCACTCATACGGCATCGTTCCGCGTTGTTGACGCACACATCGCGCAGTATGGGACGAAACTTGCATTCGCTACAACCTTCTGCATTACAAAGCATTTCGATCTGGAACTGCGGAATTGCATCTGGTACCACAAGATCTGGGTGTGTCCCGTGCCTTTCCCATCTAACCTCAAATCCTGCTGGGTATTCTGATGGCGTCATCCGTCTATGCAACATTCCAGCCGATCATTCATGATGTGTGTGACGATTTCGGTTTTTCGGCGCCCGTAATCTGCACTCTTGAACAACTGATGGGGGATGATAATGACTCTTGACCCAATCGTTTCAGAAGTCCGTCGCATTCGCGAAGCATACGCTCAACAATTTATCAGCGACGTCAGCGCGATGATGGATGATTTACGCAGACGGCATCGCGAATCGGACCGTAAATCCGCTACCCGCAAGCCAAAGCCACGCCGCAAGACACCGGTATCTTCAAAACTAAAAGGCGGATGAGAAAGCGTTGCACTCAGAGGACGAAGAAACAGGGAGATGCCCTTTTGTTTGCTGGATCTACCCCGTCTCTTCGCCTTCCTTCAGGAACTCCGCTGCCGTTGGCTTTCCAACATTGTTTTCCCACTTCTTCGGTACAGCCTGACTTCCCAGAGACGTGCATGTTGGCATTGCGGCATCTAACCTTCTCCGACCGATACAACTCCGAAAAGCTGGATGTTCCTGGCATCTCACAGCTTCCGCGAGGATTGTTTCCGATCATGCATGTGGTCCTGGACTCCGTACTTGCAACGTCGAACTCGTATTTGTGGTCAGGGTTGATCTTCCGAAATGGCAAGGCGTAGAATCCTGACGTACAGTAATACGGGAGAACCCAAGCATGACAACGCATCTTATCGCCACCGTCGTTAGCGGCGTGTTTAAACCGGATCAGCCGTTGCCGCTGCCTGAACTGACACGCGTCAGGTTGACGGTCGAACCCGTTGTTGAGACGGCCGAGTCAGCACAAGCGTGGGAGGGGTTCAAGTCTTGGATTGGTCAAAACCCGCTGCATGGCATGGGTCGCCGTCTGACGCGCGATGAGCTTCATGAACGTGATTGATACCAACATCTACACCCTCGCCTTTCTCACTGGGACAGCATGTTATTGGCCGCTTGCCAGGAAGCCGGCGTCACCACCTTATACTCGGAAGATATGGCGGATGGCATGAATTACGACGGCGTTGCCATCGTGAACCCCTTCGCCTGAGAGGAGATTTCCCGCCTCACGGAATCGAGGTTAGCTACGACTGGCCACCGCCCCCACGCAGATCCATATGGCATCTCGCTTTCTCCGACCGATCCAAATCCGAAAAGTTGGACGTCACTGGGATCTCCCAGCTTCCGCGAGGATTGTTTTCGACCATGCCTGTGGCCCTGGACCCTGTGCTTGCAACGTCGAACTCGCCTTTAACGCTCAAAATCACTGTTGCTTTCCCCTTGATACATCAAGGGTCGGCAATCGCAGAAACCTGATTTCGGAGTTCAATACACAGCATGGTCGTCCGCCTGTGAACACTTCAATAACTGGCTTGCCTCACAAAACGCATCACTCGAAGCCAAGGTGATTGGCTAAACCTTAACTTGTACGAAACTTGCATTCGCTACATTCCTCCGGCTTGTGCTGGCGCACAGAGCCTCCGAAGTCGGCGTCCGCTTTTCTTGGCAATTGAATTTCGCTGATTCGAATGAAATGTTATATTGAATTTCAAAAAAATATTTTGAAAGGTTTTTATGGCCCTCCATTCAATGATCGGCTTGACGTTTTCATTGGTCATCGCAATCAATGTGGTGGCGATGTACCAATTCAACTCCACAACATTGAGGCCATGGATCTCAATGGCTACGTCGATTATGCGGCGACGCTATTGTCTTTTGATGTCGGTTGCCCCGGCGCTGTTGGGCGTCATATCGCTAAAGTCCCACAACATGCTATTCCCGCTTTTGCTTGTGCGACAGGAGTCGGCATTCTGGGACATTTTTCTAATAACGCTAATTTCCTGCCTTACTTCAGCGGTTGGACTGGCCCTTTGCCGCCTCGTCGATCGCCATGGACCGGAGAGGTTTCCGCCGTCTAATCCAGAAATTGTGAACGTTTCAGACTATTCGGACGATTGGCGCCGGAATCTCTATTCGGACGATTGGAGCCAGTATCGCTATGTCAACTGGTGGATCTGCGGACTTATTTTTCCATCAATAGTTGCATTGACTTCATATACGGAATGTACCGGGAACGATGTCGTGAGGAGCGTGCTAAAGTGGCTGTTAATCACAGGTATTTTTTTGGGTGTGCATATAACTTTTTTGGTTGCATTATTCGCCGCCATATTGTCGCAATGTACGCTGAGCAACATTGACAACGCTTCGACTTTAGGCATTCTGCCTTTTGAGGGAATCGTGAGGCCAATTCGACTTCGGATGATCGGCAATCGAAGCTTCCTGGGCGAGGAATTCGTCAGATGGTTGTTCGGAAACCCTGCGACGGGATTCTCACGTTTGTTACGGGGGCCAGGCTATACAAGCAAATCCGGCGTTTTGTTACTCGCTCAAGCGCAAGTGATAAGCTTCGTGTCCTTCGGAGCCGTCGCGTACGTGTTATTTTATTACGTAAGCCTCAATGACTGCACTTTAGGGGAACGCGCGACTCGGAAATGATGTTTTAGAAACCCTGGCTCTCTGCGATGTTGTGAGTGTGAACAAAACACGTCACCGAGGGAGCCAAGGATGGCGACGCGTAAAGGGTCATCGAAACGACCGCAACCCCGGCACAATTCGAGCAAGAAGTCGCGTCACGATAAGCGGAATCGCTTGGACCGCCGAAACCCCCTTCGCCG
>CAILLA010000055.1 GCA_903834925.1 uncultured Schlesneria sp. | reverse complement strand
GACAAACGACGCGCAATTGTCCGGGAAATGCTGCACGAAGAATTCCTCAAACCTCTGCCAGCAGACCCAGATCCAGTACAATTCTTCAGCAAATTGAAATCACTCTTCAACCTCTGCTTCTGAAATCCGATCCCCCAACCAAGGATCGCCTAAAGTGCAGATTCATCGCTTTGACTGCAAAAGTCCGTAATATATTATCGCTACGGATTAAAATAAGAAACGTTATGAAGTGTGATTTCGTCGAAACTTTCATCGTCGTTGTCTTTTTTAATTTCTGGCTATAAAGACAGGATGCTTGCCTCAAGCATTCGTTCAAGCTCCTCTTCAGAAAGGTTATCCAGATCATCTTCGCCGGGACGAACCGTTTTATTATCGTCGATGACTGTTGAGGTTTTGATGCCTAATTGAGTGTTGAGTAAATCTGCGACATAATCGGCTATCTCGTGCAGCGAAGGATAGTTAAACAATGCCGTCGCAGGGACCGAAAGGCCGGTCAGTTTTGAAATTGCGTTTCGGAGTTCAATCGCCATTACCGAATCGAGGCCAAGTTCGCGGAGTGGTTGTTTCGCGTCAATGTTCCGATCAGAATCAAATCCCAGAACTCGCAATGCGTGTCGCATGAACGCGTCAAGTAGCAGTTGCTGACGGGCTGCTGGCGCTGCCGCCAAGATTTGCTGCTTCAATTCGCTATCGTTTATTGCCGATGCTTGGACCGGATCGGCTTCTGTCGGCTCCACCAACTCCTCGAACAGTCGGCGACGACTGGTCCCTCGTGTTCTTAAGGATGAAAGATCCTGCCAATTGATTGGCAAGACTGCTGCTTGCACCGCATCAGCAGCAAGTACACTTTCCAGCGCCAACATACCTTGTCTCGGATCGATGCACTGTATCCCCATTTTCCGATACCGTTCCTGGGTATCTCCCTGCGCCGCCAAGCCCACACCACTCCAAGGGGCCCAGTTCATAGACAATGCCGGCAAACCGTGAGCTCGCCGATACGGTGCTAATCCATCAAGAAACGCATTTGCAGCTGCATAATTTGACTGACCAACGGCTCCAATCATTGATGATTCGGACGAATAGTAAACACAAAAATCAAGCGGAATCTTTCGCGTCAATTGATGCAGATTCCACGAGCCGTCGACTTTCGTTGACATGACTTTTTCAAAGCGATCCCAACTCTGATTTGTAAGCACATCGACATCAACAGTCCCTGCTGAATGAATCACCCCACGGAGCGGTGAACCGAGGCGATCGATCGTTGACAGGATCTGGCTTACATCCAGAGCACGCGATACGTCTGCCTTTACGGTCTCAATCCTTGCACCGAGGCTCGTCAGTGCTGCAATCGCATCCTGTGCTTCTGGAGATGGGCCTTGACGGCCCGCCAGAACCAAAGTCCGTGCCCCTCTTTCCACCAGCCATCGTGCCGCCAACAGCCCCAGTCCCGACAAACCGCCAGTGATTAAATAACTTGCATTTCTTCGGATAGGGAATTGCGATTGCCCTAGACTTCGATGGTCAATCGGTGCAAGGCGAAGAACAAATCGTTTTCCATCACGAAATGCAATCTGGTCATCATCCCGAGCGTCTCTCGTAATTTCGGTCAGGATTTCGAACGATTGGTCAGAAACCGAACGTGGATCGAGATCGAGACGGACGAATTGTAACTCCGGTTGCTCAAGCGCGATCGAGTGTGCCATTCCCCAAAGTGTCGTCTGAGCCAATTGAGGAATATCGCGGCCATTGGCGACGTTTTGGGCACCTCTCGACACGAGAGTCAACGGAGCAACCTTCCCTTTTGTCGACGAGGCAAGCGCCTGAACGAGCAGAAGCAGGCTACCGCAAGCTTGCCGTATGGCCAACTTGATTTCCGATAATTCGCAGTTGTCTTTCAGTCCAGCATCGAGCGGCCACAGGTACAAGATCCCTTTCAGCTTTTCCGTGCCGGATTCAAAAAAAGCGTCGATAACTTGCAGATATTGCTCAGGTTCATGCTCGTTGATGAAATATTCGCCATTCTTCAGTTCGAATGCCGTGCCTCGACGAACAACAACGCATTGCCCCCCGCTTTGAGTCAGACGGGAAACGAGTCGGGTTGCCTGTTGATCTTCGCTTGCAAAAACTAACCATCGGCCCTTTGAAGCCGACACGGACTCTGACCCGTTTTTGTCAGCTTCAATGGTCTCGGAACGATCTTGAGCAGATTGATCACCAGAAGTCACAACGGACGCAGTGGCATCGTTTGCGACGTCGACCTGGTCTTCGCTGTACCTTGGACGCCAACGCAATTCGTAAAGTAACTCTTGCCATTCCATTCCCAGAGTTGAAACAGATTGTCGTTTGCTGCGCGCTGTTTCCGGCCAATAACGTTTGCGGTCGAAGGCATAAGTTGGAAGAGAGACTTTTTGTCGCCGATAAGGCTTGTCAAATTCACTCCAGTTAACCGACGCCCCTTGTACATAGAGACTTGCCAGGGCTTCGAGGAGTTGTTGCCAATCGCCTTTGTTTCGCCTTAAGGTTGGTATCCACCGGCATTCGGAACCAGGATGAATGCGCCGCGCCATTCCGGTCAGCACGGGATTTGGGCCGATTTCAAGAAAAAGGCGATGGCCTTGGGAGTGGAGTGTTTCCATTCCCGTCTGGAAACGAACCGCCTGCCGCGCGTGCTGCCTCCAATAACCAGGAGAGGAAAGCTCGTCACCTTGTGATAACTTTCCGCTGAGATTTGAGATCACGTTTCGTTGCGGACGGGCGAAGGCTACACGAGAAGCTGCCTGTTCAAATTCATCTAAAATCGGATCGAGCAATTGGGAATGAAATGCGTGTGAGACCGTCAGTTCTTGAACAGCAACCCCTTCCGCTTCCAGTTTGCGACAAACCTGGCTGACTTTTTCGGCAACACCGGAAATTACGGTGTTCGCAGGCCCATTCAAAGCGGCGATGGAGACGGTTCGTGAAAACGGAGCCATCACACGAGCGACACAGGATTCGTCCGCAAACACCGCTGCCATTGTCCCGCCCGGCGGTAGAGATTGCATGAGCCTGGCTCGTTCTGCAATAAGTTTCAGCCCGTCCTCAAGCGAAAACACGCCAGCGACACACGCTGCAACGTACTCGCCGACACTATGACCCAACGAGGCTGCGGGTTGAATTCCCCAAGACCGGATCTGCTCAGCAAGTGAGTATTCAAGTGCGAACAGCGCAGGCTGAGTATACGCCGTTTGATCAATTAACGAAGTTTTTTCTGATTCTGACGACTTTGGGTAAATGATCTGCTGCAGAGGTCGTCCCAGGGGTTCTCGAAGAATCTCACTGCACCGATCGAGCGTATCTCGAAAGACGCCACGGCTTTCATACAGTTCCCGCCCCATTTGCGAATACTGAGATCCTTGGCCGGTAAACAGGAATACAACGGGATTGCCCTGATCCTGGCCGGCATGACCAGTTTGAATACCTGGATCTGCGGTTCTCGCTGTATAATTGGCAAGGCGGCGACGAAGTTGCTCGTTTGAGTCTCCGACAACAGAAAGTCGATACGGGAAGTGGCTACGGCCGATGTTCGCCGTGTAACAGACGTCAGTCGCCTTTGTTTCATGAGATTCAGCGAGGAAGTTCTCATAACGAGCCGCCATCTGGCGCAATGAGACCTCATTTTTTGCAGAGATGCAAAGAAGGTTCTGAGTTCGGTCAATCGGCTGCGTTTCCGACGGAACGGTATGCACCAAACCAGGTGCTGAACCTAGAATGACATGGACGTTTGTGCCACTGAAACCAAAGGAACTTACGCCCGCAATTCGCTGGCTTTGGTTAATGGGCCAAGGGGTACGTCGAGTCGGAATCGATAGCGGCAGTTTTTCCCAGTTAACGTGAGGATTGGGTGTCTTCGGGTACAAGGACGGCGGAATTTCACCATGCTCGATTGCCAGTACCGCTTTGATAAAGCCTGCAATACCTGCTGCCGCTTCAAGGTGCCCCAGATTTGTCTTTACGGCACCAAGTAACAGCGGGTTTTCTTTGCTCCGACCAACTCCAAATACCGCCGCCAATGCCTGAGCTTCGATTGGGTCTCCCAAACCGGTACCTGACCCGTGAGATTCGACGAACTGCACGTCACCCGGTTCAAGATCGGCGTTTTTAAGAGCCTCTCGAAGAAGACTTTCCTGTGCTAATCCATTTGGTGCCGTAAGACCATTACTACGACCGTCATGATTAACGGCGGTTCCTCGAATCACAGCGATGATCCGATCACCATCCTTCTGTGCCTTACTAAGCCGTTTAAGAACGACCATTCCACAGCCTTCACCTCGCACGAATCCGTCTGCGGAGGCGTCAAAAGTCTTGCAGTGGCTATCAGGTGCTAACATGCCTGCTTTTTCCAAGACCAGGTTCGGCAGGCCGGAGAGAATCAAATTCACTCCCCCTGCCACGGCCGCGTCACAGCTCCCGTTATGAATGCTGTCACACGCCAGACTGAGAGCCTCGAGTGACGAAGAGCAGGCCGTATCAACTGCGACGCACGGTCCCTGCAAACCCAACACATATGCCAGACGACCGGCCGCAACCGAGTTTGATGTACCAGCGGCGACATAACCTTCCACCGAATCAGCATGAGCACCTTCAAATCGACGGGCAAAATCAAAGCCGGAAATGCCCACGAAGACGCCGGTGCGAGACCCTTCAAGCTTGTCCGCCGCAAGACCGGCATCTTCAACGGCTTCCCAGGTCACTTCAAGGAGCAGCCTTTGTTGAGGGTCGATCGACATTGCTTCGCGCGGTGCAATTCCAAAGAACTCGGCGTCGAAATCGTCGACTCTTGTTAAGAACCCGCAACGGAAGGGAATGTTTGCTCCAGGGAGCGTTGCTGGCAGACCGTCATGTGAGGATCGGTATTCCGGAGGGTCGGTAATTGCATCGAATCCACGCTGAAGCAGATTCCAATAGGCATCGGGATTATCCGCGCCACCTGGAAAACGACAACCCATACCAATCACAGCAATTGGTTCGCGATGCTCTTGCTGAACGGCGTCAAGCTGGGATTGCAGTTCCATCGCCAGCAATGCAAGCCGTTTTGGAGAAAGGCTGACAATCCGCTGCACAAAAGAGTCATTCATTGGTACTACGTCCTGCAATGCGCATTTCAAAAAGTCGATCGACTTCACTGTCGGATAGCTGTTCCAAAGTTTCCAGAGGCGATTTCCCGTCGACCATGACTTTGTTACCGTTTTCGCTCGTTTCCAGCGGCACACCCATGCGGGCTGCTAATTCCGTTGCCAGCTTCGCGATCGTTGAGAAGTTCCAAACGAGAGTTGCAGAAAGTTCCAATCCTGTTTCAGCCTGAAGCCGATTACGAATTTCTACGGCCGCCATCGAATCCAGCCCCATTTCTTCGAACGGCTTGTGAATCTCAAACCGAGAAGCTGGTATCTGCAACGCCTTCGCAAGATGTTGCTGAATCTGGTTCTCGAGAACTTGGCGCCGAGCAACTCCTGGCTCAGTTTTTTCGAGCAGAATACGCAAGGGCGATTGTCGGCCGGGTATGCCGGTGCTTACCGAGCCTTGAGGACTTGCTGAATCCTCAACTCTCGAAGAGTTGTCACCTGGAGTTTTTTCCGTAGATTCCGTCGATACACGCCATTCGTAAACAACATCCAGAGTAGTGTCTCGCAAACCCATTCGACAGGCTTGTCGCTGAACCTTGCCGCTAGAAGTACGCGGGAATGAACCTGGCCGAACAAACGTGATCGCATAGAGACCGACTTCGAATTCGTCCGCGACAGCTTGCCGAACCTGGTCGACCATTCCCGCCAATTCATTAACGGTCGCTGCGATATCGGTTCCGTCGGTCAGACTGCGGGCTTTTCGAACGAGTGCACGATCGGCTTCGGCAACGACTGCCAGATGCTCAATTCCATTTTCCTCATGTGAAAAAGCGGCACAGGAATTCAATTCGACGAATGAAAGCATTCGTGCCACGACCGATTCCACATCTTGTGGATAAATGTTGCGTCCCCGGATGATGATCAGATCTTTCATCCGTCCTGTTACGAACAATTCGCCGTCCTTAATGAAACCGAGGTCGCCAGTTGCCAGATATTGGCCTTCGTCGGCGTTACTAATCCGATTTTGGAATGTCGCCCGGGTTTGTTCATCCCGACCCCAGTATCCGCTCGCCACACACCCGCCTTTGACCCAGACTTCTCCAATCGTTCCTGGATCAGCAGTTCGATTAGCGGCGGAGTCCCAAACCGCAATTTCAATGCCGGGCGCTGGGCAACCACAACTGACCAGATGCTTTGCATTCAAGTCATCTGCCGCCGCAGGTTCGACGCAACCGTTATTCAATGTATCGAAGTCTAATGAAAGGCGCGCTGGCTCTTCTTCGTTTGGTGATGTGCCCGACACTAACAATGTTGCCTCCGCAAGCCCATAACAGGACAGGAATGCTCGTCTCGGGAATCCACACTTGGCAAACGCTGCTGCGAATCTGTCAAACGATTCACCTCGGACGGGCTCAGCACCGTTGTACAGAACGCACAGTGAACTAAGATCCAACCCCACTTTCTGTTCCTCTGTGATTGCTCGAACACAAAGGTCATAAGCAAAATTCGGAGCCCCCGAAATCGTCCCGCGATAGTCTGAGATCGCGCGCAGCCACCGAATAGGTTCTTGCGTAAAGCTCGATGGGGTAAAAAGCACGGATTGACAGCCAGTATAGAGTGGCTGGAGCACGTTTCCGATCAAACCCATGTCATGGAACAATGGTAACCAACTTACCATCGTACTTGGGTTCGGTTTAGAAAGCGGCACAAATCCAAATGCCTTTTGGATCTGCTGCTCGTTGCAGGCAATATTCGAATGAGAAACCATTACTCCTTTGGGATCGCCAGTCGACCCGGACGTGTACTGAAGAAAAGCCAGTGTTTCGGGCCGGATCGCACCTGCATCCCATCCTGGAGATTCCGTGGTCTCCCACTGATCCGACGTCAACACAGGTAGACGGGCAAGGTCGTCGGGAAATGTGCTTGTTACATCACTCGACGTTAGAAGAGCTGCGGGTTTGCAATCGGCGATAATCGCATTCAGGCGATGAGCTTTGCGATTCTTTCGAGGGGGGAATGCGGGAACCGCAATGACCCCTGCAGCCAGGCATCCTAAAAATGCACAAATAAACTCTAAGCCTTGTGGATAAAGAAGAACAGCTCGTTCACAAGGAGAGATCGTCTCTCGCAGTTTTGAAGCGATCGTGCGAACACGAGTTGCCAACTGACGAAAGGTTAAAGTTTCAGGAGCAACATGATCTTGGAGAAAAGTAAATATGACCTGATCCGCGTGTTCATTTGAATGGCGCTCGAGCCTTCCAAGCAATGAATCAGGATAGAAAGAAAATGTCATGGACACTCCGACGGGAAACGCAGAATTTTGCTATTAAAATACCCCTTCACAAGAGACTTGCAATCGTTAATCAAGCCAAAAAACGAGATTCCCGGGATTGGGGTAAGTCTTGAGCCGACTCTGTTCTAAAATGAAGAAAAATTCGCAAACAAATTACGAAATCCAATCATTTTTCTTTGATTTTTTACAAGCTGCACTTTAGGCGATCCTCGGTTGGGGGATCGGATTTCAGAAGCAGAGGTTGAAGAGTGATTTCAATTTGCTGAAGAATTGTACTGGATCTGGGTCTGCTGGCAGAGGTTTGAGGAATTCTTCGTGCAGCATTTCCCGG
>CAILLA010000054.1 GCA_903834925.1 uncultured Schlesneria sp. | reverse complement strand
GTAACCGTTCACGGGCCGGGGACTGACGCATTTTCATGGCGAAAAACAACGAACTCATTTGAACTGCGCAATTCGGATTCATGGTTTGCCCATGAAGATGGGTCTGTCCCCCTGCATTGCCCGTGAACGGTTACGGTGTCACTTGGCCCGATCGAGTCCGTTTGCTCAAAGTGCAGGAGATTCCGACACCGAGCCATCCGGCATTGGTAATCGCAGGCGAGGCGACCAGTCTGATTTCACCGTGTACCATCGGCCTCACACTGCGTTACGACATTTTTCATTTTTATTCGCGACGACCACTGGGGTCAGCGGCGTTTGGTCGTTCATGAGCTCGCGTACACAATGCTGCATCGAAGCATTCTTGAGACAGTATTCGCAAGAGTTGTTCCGTAAACTCTTGGTTCGAACGGTTTGACCCGTTTTCGAGATTGGCGATCTCCTAAAACTCGATATGGAAAACTCCTGCGAATTCGCGTTTGATTTATTTAATGGTTAGAATCAAATAAGGTCCATCAAATACGGGAGCGACTCGATGAGCGGCACGAACATGATTCGACTGGCGATCTCATTGCCTGAATTTCTCGTCGAAGATTCAGATGGCTGGGTTCATTTCCAGGGCCGCCGCGTGGGGCTTTCGTCATTGATCGCTCCCTATCGGGATGGTTACTCGCCGGAAACGCTGGCTGCCGAATATCCAATGCTTTCGCTTGCGACCATTCACAAAACAATTGCATTTTATTTGGAGCATCAAGGAGCCATCGATCGCTACTTGAGCCAGTGTGCTTCCCACAGTGCACAACGAATTAACGCACAGGAGCATGGTCCTTCGCTGGAAGAATTGCGGCACCGTCTCGCGGAACGTGCCCTTGCCAAATAGGTTGCGCCGATGACTTTGGCATACCTCCTGGACGAGAATCTGCCGATGCGGGTGGTGCGTGCCATTCAGCGTTTCAATTTGACAACTGAAATGCCGATCGATGCACTGCGAGTTGGTAATGTTTCAGAACTCCCCCTGGGCGCGGATGATCAGTCGGTCTTAATCTGGGCTGAGTCAGTCGGCAGAATCCTGGTTTCTGAGGATAAGCACACGCTACCCGATCATTTGGATCGTCATCTTGCGATGGGACGGCATTGCCCAGGCGTGTTTCTCGTTCGGCCTGGCATCGGACTGCTTGAGGTTGTCGAATTTCTGTCTCTGGTAGCTCACCTGACGGAGCCATTTGAATGGCGAGACCGAGTCTCGTTTATCCCATGACAAAGCGCTGCACTTTTTTCCAACAAACGAAAAGGGTGCAGCGGTCTTGGACTTCTTCAGGTTTGAAACTTGACTCATTAAATCAAGTTTCAGGGTTTCGTCCTAAGTAGTCTTCTCGCTCCGCCGAGAAGAAAGCCGAATTGCCATTAACCGCGTGTTCCATCGGAGCTTTTAAGTGCCAGTCGAGGTCTGTTGCAATTCGGCTATCGTCTCGGCGGAGCGAGGCGGCACCTTTGGTCTGAGGCAGAGCCTCTCTGGAGGCTTCGACAGGACATTGAGGAATTCAAAAGCCGCAGCGATACGCTTCGGCGTTTGCAGCGTTCCCCCTTGTTGAGTTGCTGCACGCCGTCCCGAAGAAAAAAATAGTGTCGCTGATCCCGACCGAGTCCGCTTGGTCAGAGTGCGGGAGATTCCGACACCGAGCCACCCGGCATTGGTCACTGCAGGCGAGTCAACCAGTCTGATTTCACCGTGTACCATCGGCCTCACACTGCGTTACGGCATTTTCATTCGCGACGACCATTGGGACTCGCAGCGTCTGATCGATCACGACCTTGCGCACACGATGCAGTATGAGCGTCTCGGCAGCATCGAAGAATTCTTGAGGCAGTATTTGCACGAATGCATCACCATCGGCTACCCGACTGCACCAATGGAGCAGGAGGCCAAGAGGATTGAGCGTGAGGTGTGTTTCTAACTACGCAGTGCTGCGAACGGCAGCGTGTACCATTGGGAAACAGCTTTTCTCTGGAATTCAATAGACGCACCGCCGACTACAAGAGTCAGCTTGGCTGTTGGCCCAGCGGCACACTCTGTATTTCCTTGCGCTGGCGAAAAGCTGATGTAGCCAAGCGTGCAACTCGATTTCTGGGTTGGTGTTAGATAAAATCCTCCGTAAACCATTGCCCGAAACCGGTCGTCGCGTTCTTCAAAATTACGGTGTCGCCGAGGTAAGTGGCCCAAGGGTCGCTAACGGAATTGAACGGAAGCAGATAGAATCGTTGGTACTGTGTGCTTGTTGCAGTCTCGTCGCCGCACTGTACACTTTTTGCGAAGAAAGCGGCACCTATAAAGAATTAAACGAACTCGTAACATGATTGGTTTGAAATGGATTACGAATACGATGCATTCTTCAGTTACAAGCGGGACCGCGAGAGTGATGACTGGCACAAAGTTGTTAAAGAAAAATTGGCATTTTGGGTAGGTACAGAGTTAGGGTTGGAAGTCAAAATCTTTTTCGATACGGAAGACATTCGTACCGGTGCACGTTGGCGGCAAAAGTTGGCGAATGCGCTAAAGAAATCGCGTTGTCTGATCTGTGTTTGGTCACCGCTTTACTTTCGTTCAAAGTGGTGTTTGTCCGAATTTAAGAGTTTTCTGAAGCGAGAAGAATTGAACAAACGCGATCTCGTGATGCCAGCTTCGTATTGCGACGGCGAATCATTTCCGCCCGAGGCGCAGTCTAGACAAATTCTGAAATTCGACGAGTTTACTTCAACTATGCCAATGTTTTGGAAAACGGATTCTGCGTTTTACTTTGAGAGAGATTTATTGAAGAAATTCGCAAAAGATTTGGCAGAAATGATTCGGCAGTCACCACCCTACGACGAGGCATTTCCGATTATTGAAGCAAGCGACCAGGAAGTGTGTCCCGAGCAAACGATTGGGCGGGTGGCCAATGCCTGATGCAATGGAATCGGATCGCCCGCCAGGGCTGGTTTATACTTTTTACTCATATAAGGGTGGTGTCGGTCGGTCTATGGCCCTCGCCAATGTTGGCGTGCTAATGGCCATGGAAGGTCGTCGCGTCCTGCTTGTCGATTGGGATCTGGAGGCACCTGGATTAGAACGTTATTTCGATAAAGCTGCAACAATCGTTCAAGACCCAAAAGAGACGCCGGGCATTGTGGATCTTCTGCTCGGACATGGCTTATCCAATCCGCACAAGTGGACCGACTGTCTTCTTCGAACGGAATTCAGTGGATGCTCGCTCGATATCATTTCATCAGGTCGACGTGATGACGACTATCGGAAAAAAGTACAATCCCTTAATTGGGAAACTCTCTTTGAAGAGCGTCACATTGGAGATTACATTGATGCTTTGCGGGATGAATGGCGGCGCGACTACGACTTTGTGCTAGTCGACAGCCGCACTGGAATCACGGACATTGGAGACATTTGCACTGTAATTCTTCCAGATGTCCTGGTTTTTCTTTTTGTTACAAACCACCAATGTGTTGAAGGTACTAAACATGTTATGGAGCGAGCGGTTAAGGCTCGTTCAAAAATGCCGAGGAACCGAAATAAGCTACTCGGCGTGCCTGTTCCCGCCAGGGATGAACGTGACAAAGAATACGACAAGTCAATTGAGTGGCAGCACATCTTTTCTAGGCAGTTCGGTAGCATTTTCCGAGAATGGCTCCCCAAAGAAATTCGTCCATTGGACGCTCTAAATCAACTATTCATCCCCTACGTCGCAAGTTGGAGTTTTGGTGAGCACCTTCCCGTTGTTGAAAGCGAACGTGAGAGAATGGATCCGACGTCACTCGGCGCTGCGTACATTCGATTGGCCGCATTACTTTCGAATCGTCTCGACTGGTCCGCAGTTGATGGGCCAGCCTCGACTGCGGCCTTGATCGGGGCTAAATTTAAATTGTATGAAACTCGCTTAATCGCGGAGGAGGCGATCGCAGGGCGCTCCGAAGCAGAGAAGGTCATAGAACGGCAACGGCTTCTTGAGAGCGATAACGAAGTGCGCGGCGTCCTAGGGCGGCTTGAAAAAGCTATTCCGTTGTCGACATTAGCGATTCTCGTGGCGTTATATTTGCTGGTCGATTATATAGGGTCACCATTTACTACGCCAATTAAATCTATGACATTGTTTACTATTTGCATTATAGGTGGAATTACTACGCGTAATATATATCGTAACATGCAAGATTCGACGGATTTGGTTTCCGCAGGTTGGCGCTGGAACTCCCGCTACGATTCTCTTGAAGTGCCCCCGGCTCTCGCTGGTTCGCTAGTCGTTCTATCTAAGTCGCACATTTTAGGTTTGAGGCCACGCGCTTTGCTGCTTCAGAAATGCGTGTTGCTCGAAGACTTGTCTGCTCTTAGCGAAATCAGATCACTCGAAATCCTTGACTTAAGCGGCTGCATCGCGATAAGCGATATCAAGCCCATTGAAAAGCTTTTGAGACTTCAGTACCTCGACCTAAGTGGTTGCCGTGCGGTTCAAAATATTGATGCGATTGGCGGCCTTGACAGACTCACACATCTTTACTTGGCGAACTGTTTACAACTGCGCCAACCGGATGTCCTAAACAGGCTTTCAGGATTAAAACACCTTGACCTGACAGGTTGCACCTCGTTAACCGGCGAGTACTTGGAGAAATTGCAAGCTGATCTAAATGAGACCGTCATTACTTTGCCCGACGGTTCGATCACAAGGGCGGTCCGACGGGCGTCAGTTCCAGTGAGTACCTAGCAATCGACTGCCTGATCCGCTTGAAGTCATTCACATTCAAGGGGATTTTATAAACTCTTTGTAAATTATTGCTGGTTACGGCGCAGGCGTGGGTTCAGGACGTGCATAAAAGAATCGCCCGATTTCATGTGGACTTACCGTGTCAGATGTAGCGAGATTGAGGTTGTTCCAGTCCGTGCTGCGAATCAATTTCCATGCCTTGTTGAGGTCTTTCTTTTGCGATTCCGTCAACGACCAACTGAGCGAGCTCTCGATCGGCGCTGTGCCGTTTGATTCTACCCCTGTCCGGGAGAGGGTGGAATCAAAATAGGCTTTTGGCCAAAACGTGATCGAATGGACAGGTATTGTATTTGAATTGTTGTCGGCGTAAATTGAGTTGGTATGCAACAATAATCGAAGTTCGAGTTCACTTCTTTCCGCTTGCGCCGAATCTCGCGTTGCTCCCAGCGTCGTTGATGACGGGAAAAGTCTACTCCGCAGCCCGGTGTTGTCGAATGAGTTTCTCGTCGCGGTTTTAGGGGACGGCTCGATTCTGACAACCAGTATTTGATGGAACGGTGGCTTGATCTCACGGTCGCGATAGTAGTCGAGCAATTGGCGAATCGCATCTACAGCAGTGACGAGACCTGAACCGTCGGAGTAACCTCCATCGCAAAAGTGGCGATTGAAACGTTCCGCATTGTCCGTTTCCGCGAGCCACTTGGGAGTTCGCGGTCTCGCGAAAGGTGTGAGATAAGAAAATGTGGCAGAAAGTCGAACTGCTGTTGAGACAAGCAAATTACTGCGATTCTTCTCGGCCATCGCTCCATCATAAAATTCGAGAAAATCAATCGGAGTCTGCGCAAGCCCCTCATCCTTTTTGTTCTTGGGCGCGCTGACTGCGACATGAATCGGCGAGATCAAAACTCGTTGTCCCGTTTCAACACACGTAGAGTTGAAGACGACGGGCGGAATGCGGCCAGATTTGACCAACGGAATGAGATCGCGGATCGAAACTTGCTGCATCAACATTCGGTCTTTTTGACCGGACCCCATCGTGTTCCACCACCACATTTCCATCGCCGAACCTCTGTCGATTGAGCCAGCATCATCGGACCATTGAGGAGCGGCCAGCGGAGCTGCGAATCGCACCAAGTCGGGAAAAGCAATGCCCCAGCACACGGCTTCGAGCGAAGACTGCTCGGCGCAATTCTGGATGATTTTCCGGGCATTATCGTCCAGCAATGATTCCGGTTCTGCTATGTCGGGAAGCAGCCCACGATGCCCCAAGTAAAACATGGTGCCTACACTCCCCCCCGAAACAGAACTAATCAATCCGATCGATTGACTGAAGCCAGGAAATTCACGGTCTAACTCTGTCAATACTTTGGATGTCCATGCTGCTGCTTGGGTCCCGCCTCCCGATGCCGCCACAACAACGAGCGTTTTGCGGCCATTGGTTTCGGGAAACGGCCATTGGTCCAAGACCTCGGCCAAATAGACTTGGTCATATCCCGCGTCCGCAAAGGGAGGTGTTGCAACGGCTTTGACGTAAGTGTTCGCGCTGTCTGTCCCTAGTATAAATTGTGACCTTGATGCTGGAGCTACGTCGACCTGAAAATAATGGTCGGTGTAGTTTAAGTTGAAAACGGCCATAAGGTAAAATCCGACCGCAACAACTGGCGGCAATGCGTATCGGTCCAGCCAATAGGCGAGCCCAGACATGAAAATCAGGATGAGCTGAACTACCAATAACGCGAGAAAGCCAGATGGCAAGCTCAGCTTACTCCACTTGGTGTCATTGACTGCACTTTAGGCGATCCTCGGTTGGGGGATCGGATTTCAGAAGCAGAGGTTGAAGAGTGATTTCAATTTGCTGAAGAATTGTACTGGATCTGGGTCTGCTGGCAGAGGTTTGAGGAATTCTTCGTGCAGCATTTCC
>CAILLA010000053.1 GCA_903834925.1 uncultured Schlesneria sp. | reverse complement strand
GGCCCCGGGTCCTTCGGGCTGAGATATTTGATCGTCCCCACCCAGTCTACGAACATCTGCCGCTCCTCATCCGTCGGCTGCTTGTCCACGTTGCCTGGCGGCATGTCGTGCGCCTTCACATTGGCCAGCGCTTGCTTCCATTTCTTGGTCGAGGAGGGAACTCCAGGAGCCATCAGCGCCGGTGCAAAGTTGATGCCTCCCTCCATTCGATGAATCCCGTGACAATTCGTGCAGTAGGTCTTAAAGAAGGGCGTGACGCGATCCTGGAAAACTTTCTTCGTCTCCGCCTCCCGGGCGGCGAAATCCGGCTCCTCCACCGGCGCAGCCACCGCAACGGCCGCAGGCAGGGCCAAGGCAAATCCCACGAGAGCCAGAGCCAACAGGTCACGGCAAAAAGTTCTCGCAGTACTGACGGGAAATTGCTTTTTGGACGCCATGATGCCTGCCAGACCGCTGCCGCTGCCGTAGGGAAGATCACATCGTGTGTGAAGCGGGAATGGATTCAAGGTTTGGGACCCTGGTTCGTTAGCGGAATATTTTGGTTTTGATGGCGGGCCGCGCATCAAGCGGATAATGACACAGCGGCAATTGTTCGATAGTACGCAAGTTCTGTTTTCCTCCACAAGCCCCATTGCTGGCCGTCGATTATTCGCTCTGGTGTTCCGTTAGTTTAAAGCCCTCGTTTGAACTTTTTCTTGCTGGAATCCGAGGTTGGGAAGCCGCATTGCTGCGGTCTTTTCCTTGCAAGACAATCTCGTAACATCTTCAACAAAAACGACTTGCCATGTGAATCGATTTAAGGCAAAGCGTAACGCCTGACTCATTCTGACGCTGACCGTTGTCATCACGCAACCTCGAAAGAAAGAACGCGGTGATTGTTAATCGACAAGCACCGCGTTCACATTCCCAAACAAACACGGGATTATTTGATAGGAATTGATTGATGCGAATTTCCGGTCAACGAATCAAGCGGACGCGGCTCGTTTATACTGATCGATACATTTTCGCAGTCAACGTGGAACTTGTGATTCCTGAAGATGACCTGACAGAACCTTGTTATGATTCGGAAACGGTGTCCCCGAGGTCCGCGGTCAATCATCCACGAGTTCTCGACCCTGCCGTTGTTGCGATACTTTGACAAAACAAATCACATCTCCCGGCAAGCTCTCGAAACTGGTCATTGTTGAGTCGAAAACACGCTGGTACGATTTTCAATGATCAAATCTCATGAACAGAGATGCTGACCGACACATCCTTACGCAGAAGCCGTCGACCAGAAGCTGCTTCGGCGTAAAGCGGAAACCTAAGATCTCATCCATCACACGTAAAATGAGCTTCCGGGCGAGTCAACATGAGAAAGGCGGGCCAATGCCGATCGGGATATGTCCGACTGTCGATTTTGTGTTCAAACTATTGTTTGGAAATCCCAAGCACAGCCGGATCGCAATTCATTTCTTGAACGCCATTCTGCAACACCTGCTGAAGGTGAACAAGATTGTCTTCCGGAATCCGATCCAAGAACAGGAAACCGAAGATGATAAACTGTCGATCCTGGACATCCTCGCAACGGATGAACACGGTCGGACTTTCATCATTGAGATGCAAACGTCAGTCCCCGCCGGGATGGGGCAGCGACTGACATACTACACGGCGTGCGAGTACGTAGACCAGTTAGGCAAGGGACAAGATTACGTGTCACGTCGGCCCGTAATCAGTATTTGTGTGTTGACAGACCCGATGTTCCGTAAAG
>CAILLA010000052.1 GCA_903834925.1 uncultured Schlesneria sp. | reverse complement strand
TTCTGGCTCCAAGCGTCCCCGGTCAGCGCGAGAACACCAGCCAATAGGGCGATTACAGATGCCGAAACGATAACTTTCTTCACGGCTGAGGCACTCCTTTGCGTGGCCGAACGGACGGAAATCATTTTGATTTGTTGTCGCATCTGCCAGATCAACCAGTTCCATTGGTTGCCGACAGGCAGACGCTAAGACGTCCGCATTTTGCACAGGCCGGATTTCTCGTCAATACGAAGAAGCAGGCATAATCACTTTCATCAGTCAAAATTCAGGAAATCGATGTCTATCGGCAGAAATCGCCACTTGTCAGAATGTTCGGCAAATACCACGAATCAGAGAAAGCGTCCCCATGCCAATCCTTGTCGGTGTCGATCTGGGTACCACCAAGATCACCAGCATTGCCGTCGAGACCTCAACCGGTGCCATCGTAGCGATCGGCTCAGTGGCCAATGATGCCAATATCACTTCCGAGGTGGATCGCGCACGCAGTCGATCGGAATGGCAACCCGAAAAGATTCTCGCTGCGGCAAGCCGATGCCTTTCCCAGATGTCGCAACAACTGGGATCGGGCGTCAACGATGTCGTTGGCATCGGTGTCACCGGACAGCAGCATGGGATGCTTTTGGTTGATTCCGATCTTCGACCTGTATACCCGCTGATTAACTGGCAGGATCGACGAGCACTCGATCGCATGCCGACGCGTGATCTAACCTGGCTGGAAGCGGCTCGTGCCGCGATTGGCAGCGACGCCTGGCATCGAACCGGGTGTTGGCTGCATCCTGGTTTCATGGCTGTGACATTGTTTGAACTGGCAACACGACACACGTTGCCAGCAAACTCACGTGCCCTGTTTATCATGGATTATTTCACAGCGGCGATAACCGGTCGGCCTCCGGTGACCGAGCCTTCGTGCGCCGGTAGCAGTGGTGTTTTCGACGTTCGCAAACGGGACTGGAACGACGAGGCGATCAAGGCTCTCGGGTTATCTCGCTCGCTCTTTCCTGACGTCCATGAAGCGAATGACCTCGTCGGGCGATTGACCGACAGGTCGACCGGATTACCCGCAGGAACGCCGGTCTTCACAGCGATCGGCGATCATCAGGCCAGCTTCCTGGGGAGTGTTGCCGACCGTCGAAATAGCGTGCTTGTCAACGTCGGAACGGGTGCCCAGGTCGCGATGTTTACGGAAGGGGTCGAATTTGTTGCTCCCATCGAACTGAGGCCCTTTCCTTGCGGAGGCAACCTGCTATCGAACGTCGGCCTGGCCGGCGGTTGGTCGTATCAGGTGCTCGAACAGTTCTTTGCCGATGTAGGTCGTCGCTTCTTTCAGTCAGCTCCTTCAACCAAGCTGTATGAAGTCATGAATGAATTGGCGGGTGAAGTTCCATCAGGTGCCGACGGCCTGCGCTGTGAACCTCGGTTTTCTGGAACGCGACTCGACCCCACCGTACGTGGTTCGATCACGGAACTTTCGCCGCACAATTTCAACGCCGGTCATCTGGCACGAGCGGTCCTCGAAGGGATGGGCCGTTCGCTCCACGAAGGATTCCAGGCCATCACCAACGTCACCGCAAACAGGCCGACAAAGCTGATCGCCGCAGGTAATGGACTACGCGAGAACCCTCTTCTCGCCGAAATTGTTTCACAGGCGTTTGGTCTACCAATCCAGTTCACGAAGCATCGAGAAGAAGCCGCCTTCGGCGCGGCACTCGTCGCCAGTGTCGGAGTCAAAATCTTTGCAAACCTGGAAGACGCCGCGAAAACATTGATCCACACTTCAACAGACGCCTGATACAACAGGTTCGAAGAGCACGCCCTTACCGAGGACGGTAAAACCGTGGCACCCTTTTTCGAGGAGTTCAGTTCCAAAACGGGGCCTTGCCCGTGCCGTGCGTGGGTTGGTTATCGGACAGCGCACGCACCGTGCTATTGATCGCGTTCTTCAAAACGGCCTGACGGCATCTGTGGGATCTTGGCCGCTCCGCTCGAGATTGATTCCAGTGTCAACACTGGTTCCTGCAAGCCGTTTCGACTTCGACGTGACGGAGCGTTTGATGTGTCGGCCACGTCTCTTGGTTCACGTTCGGTGGTGGTTCCTTTCGACGTGATCGGTTTGGGTTCGCCCAATTTGGGCGAGTCGTCCGGTGACTGGCCACGGATTGTTGGCGAATCGGACGAAATTCGATCTCGGGTCGCGACTTGTGATCCGGCGGGAAGATTCAACTTGGCACTGCCGGCCATGACCCATTGATCCCAGTCTTTTTCCAGGGCCTCAATGCTTTGGTAACCATAGAGACTTTTCAGAGCGGGTTCCCAGCCTCGATCGTATGCCGTTGCCATCAGCTGCAGGTACTTCGGTTTGCTGCTGTTTTGGATCAGAAAATCGGCAAGTGAATGTCCTTCGGCGTAAAGCGTTAAAACATCTTGTTTGTCCTGCGGATAATTCTTGATATCCAGCAAGGCTTTCAAAGGGATTTTGCGACGGGTCCCCATGACTCGGTTATGGATTTCTCGCAGACGATTTCGTTCAGAATCATGTTCGATCAAAGACGCGGCTCCTTCATCCGCCCAGCGGGGAAGTGGGCGGCGAAAGTGGCTGGCGAAGATGGTGTGATTGATTTCGTGTGGAAGAACCGAATCGAGAATCCTTTGTTCAGTCCCCTGAATCTCCATCTTCCAGCCGTAGACCTCGCCAGCTTGAAAGTTAAATGTCGTCGCACCGCCAGCCCCGATATTTCCCACTTTGACTTTTATCGGACAGGGGTGCTTCCAGTTGCCCGGCAGCGGTTTTCCGGTCCATTCAATCGCTAGCTCTTTGCGGTAAATTTCGGCCGCGTCACCCACCTGTTTTGCAAACTCTGCCGTGGGAGCTTCCACGATAAAATTGGGGGTGGGGTATGCCGCACCAAGCGACGCCAATGCGCCGACTAATAGAAAACCACGGAAGAAAGCGTCCATGCTGATTCCGAATTCTGATTGAAATGAATTTGTCGCAGAAATGGCATCATGCCAAGTTGACGAAGGGTATTCAAACGGAAAGCAACTGATGCACCAATTCTCGTTCGGCAGCTCTTGCCGGAGTTGATTTTGTGTCGCAAGTTGTTTTATGCCAGAAGATTATAAATTTCAAAACGATGATTTACGGCGTCAGGTGGGTGGCCGAATTGAGCTGGAAAGATTGTAAGCCTTACACTTCACCAAGTTGATATGGACTGTTTTGAAAGCAGAATCGGTTCAATCCACAAGCTCCGATAGATACGGATCGCCAGCAAACGGTGCGTGATTGACCTGATTGAACCGTGAAAGGGCGTGACGAGGCAAGTCTCTCGACTTCCGCTCCGCTTTCGACGCGATTCACCCGATATGTATGTGGTCGCAACCTGAAACGCGACAAGCTGGGCGAAAAGCCCCAGGGCGGGATGGATCTCGCAGCATGTTTTTCACCGAGATCCACAGGCATTTCAACCGGAGTCCGCCATCTTGGCCCATTCGCATTTGCTGGTACAACATCTTCTTAAACAACTTGAACATCGCCAGCGAGATCGACACGACCGTCAACGACGCCCTGAATGGCTGACAGTCCTGATCCACCAGACAGCGGCTTTATTTACCCCGCTGACTGGAGTTGGTCGCGTCGGTTCACAATGTGAATACACAAATGACGGTTGGGAAGTGCGTCTGTACCTTGGTTCGACGGAAATCGTCGGAGGTAAGGATGATGGCCACTCTCAACTGGTCGGGTTTGAGCTGGACATGTCCCGTTTGAGCGAGTCATTCACGAAGGTCGATGATTTTCGCTGGTACGTCGGTGCTTCGAACGACGGTGGCAATTCTTCGTTTATGACGGTGACCGGCTACGTGGATGACAACAAAATCTGCCTGAAGGTTTATTCGCGCCCTCCGAAAGAGGCAGGGCCAGCGTTCCGTCAGCTTGCCGACGGCACACTTGATCCCGTCTGCTGACGGTCGCGAATGCCTTTGTTCGTTTTGAAATAAAATTTTGTACCACTGCATCAGAGTCTTCCGAGACACATTGGCTTCTTCTGTCAATCAAAGAGCACTGCTTTACCGAGGACGGTCAAGCAGTGGCACTTGGCGCGGCTTGATTGACGGGTCACCGGCGTTTCACCACAATCATAGGAATTCTGGAACGTCTTATGTTGCGGCCCGAATAACGCGCCCACCCTTTGTGCTTGAGGAAAATCTATGACCCGTTCGCCACGCGATTTTTCGAAGAGCTCATGGGTTTTCGGGTCGGCGGCAGCTTTTCTATTTGTTGCTGGTTGTGGCTATGCCGAATACGAAGCTCGATTAGCAGAAACGAAAAAATACTACGCGTATCTCGATAAAATCGAGCAATCGTTGTCTGGCAGATGGTCTGCTCCAGGCAACCTGATGGACGTGCGAGTTCCGAATCAATTTATGCCCATTCCGCCGCCTCAGGTGATTAAAGAAGAGGACGGGACTGAGAAACAACCTTTGGTTGATCCGCGCCAACCCGACTATTTGAATTTGGAATTTCCCCAGTTGCATGGCGCGTGGGAAGCGAACTTTAAAGTTGCCAAAGGGGGCGGCGCTACCGAAGATCGCAAGGGATACATCTATGCCCTAAGTAACTATTGGGAACTGGCAGGTGAGCATGCCAATGATGCCGGCGAATTTGTGAATAACCTGAAGGTTTATTTGTCTGAGAAGCTTCAAGTTTCTGTTTCGGACGAGACAACACAAGTCCATCCCAAGGTCGCTCCCGCGTATCAGGTCCAGTCCACATTCGATACCTTCAGTTTCAAAGGGAAAAACATCGATGGGACGAACTACACATTCGAAGTCTATGGCAAGAAAATCGGTAGCGTGATTGGCGTGATCGTGGTGGCCTTGCCCGAAGGGATCGAGAACGCTCAGAAGGTTAATGAACGAATTCCGATGATGCTGGAATCGTTTAACTTTACTTCGGTCCCTCCCAAGATTGGCAGCGACAAGAAGTAATTCTGACTAATCACGGTGACCGACGAAGAATCCGGCTATGTTGTTTGTTTAAAGAGCTGTTTCTTCGATTGGGGCAACGCGGTACATGGTGCGCGTGATTCGAAATCCCAGGCTTCGATAGAGTTTCACGGCGTTCAGGTTGTTAGCCGTGACTTCAAGCACGACTCGCTTGACCCGGGCACTCATAAATCCTTCCAGCGATTTTACGACGAGCGCTCGCCCCAGGCCCAACCCTCGATGCTCGGGAACGACCCCGATGTTCTGAATTGATCCCAACTGATCAGAAACACCAATCCCCTGAATCGTTCCACAATCCTGGGGAAGTTCCCCATCTCGGATCGAACAGACTAGCCATGTCGCAGGGCCGAGAAACGTCTCCTGGCTGGCGATATCAGCCATCAGTCCCAGGCAACCGTAATATTCACCAAGACAGGAAAAGACTTCGGCATCCAGTTCGTCGCGGAAACTGCGATATTTGGTCAATGCGTGTCGTTCGATATCCGACTCGTTCCATTCGCGCCAGATGTAACCCTCTGGCAAAACGGCCAACTCAACGAGCGTTTCGTCCAGCCGGATCTCCATGCGATATCGTTTGAAAAACTGATGTTCCTGCATGTTACGTAACGATTAAAAATGTTCCTGTTGGTGGCTACACGCACGGGCTGAAGCCTATGCTACGGGTTGCGGTTCTCCGTTTTCAATGGATAAATACCAACGATCTTTCGGTGTTCGAATCGTGAGTCGACCCTCATTCGATCGAAACGTTCGCGATCCTGATCTTGTCTGATTTCTCGATCGCGGGTATTCCACCTTCGGTTCCGAACGGCAGTTTTTGCCGAAATCGACTTCCGTGATGGAATGTCGCCGCAAAAACGAGTCCCAAAAATGGAACTCAGCCAAGACGAGTCGACGCTATTTATTCAGTTCCACGGGTTTCGTTGTAATCAATCCCATGAAAATGAGACGTTTCCCTTTACTGATGCTGGTCATTGCGATTCTTTTCGCCGGAAATTCTGCGGGTCGAGGAGACGAGGAATTTTCGTCACCGCCGCGTGAGTCATCGCGCGTGTTACCGCTGCCGTCTCGAACGAGTGGAGTCGAACCAAACTCTTCAAATCGCGGAAAAACAATTTCATCCTCGAACAAACTCTGGACCACGTTCATCTCACTCGGCCTCATTGTCGGCACGATTGTGGTTGTCGGGCGAGGACTGAAGCGGTTCGGAATTCGGGGGACGCAAACTCTTCCAATCGATGCACTGGAAGTACTTGGTCGTCGCACGATCGAACCCAAAGTTGCCATCCATCTTGTCAGATGCGGTTCTCGAATACTTCTATTAGGTGTTGGTTCCGATGGCGTTCGAACGCTCTCTGAAATCAATGATCCCGAGGAAGTCGAGCGATTGACGGACGCGTGCCGGAATCCTGTGAAGGATGACACCCGAACAATTCGAAGTTCAGTCCCCGTCGGGACGGGGCAAAAACCAAATCCCTCATCAACGGCACAGCGAGCGTTCATGGCGATGGCCGCACTTGGGCTTTCGTTGGCGTCGGCCTCGCCCGTCGATGCTCAGACGAATCGTGCCAATCCATCGGCGCAGCGAGTTCGAGAAGCGAATCAGGTTCGCCCTGCAGTCGCTGAAGAACGGCCGAATGAAATTCCGCCAGCTGGAATCGAACGCGGAATGCCGTTCGTGATGGATGCACAACGAATGGGGTCGCCTCAACAACTGGGACTGGCCTTAAAGATGCTGGCGGTGATGACGATTTTCAGTCTGGCTCCGTCGATTCTGATGATGACAACCTGTTTCGTTCGATTCATCGTGGCACTTGGTTTACTTCGCCAAGCTTTAGGAACTCAGCAGGGACCACCGACTCAGGTTTTGACGGCGATTTGCTTGTTTCTCACGTTTCTGATCATGTCACCGGTCTGGCAGAAAAGTTACGACGAAGGAATTCGTCCCTACACCAACCCGGAAGCGGGAGAACCCGCAATCGATGAAGTGATGGCGCTGACACGGACATTGGCACCTGTTCGAAACTTCATGAGCGAACAAATCGACAAAGCAAACAACGGTGACGCCGTCTGGATGCTGCTCGATTTTCAACGACCTGTGACTGGATCAAAGTCGGCCAGCTCCTGGCATGAGCCGCAAAGCTACGATGAAGTGCCGTTTACAGTCCTCGCACCGGCTTACTTACTTAGCGAATTGAAGGTTGGGTTTCTCATTGGGTTTCAATTGTTTCTCCCCTTTCTGGTCATTGACCTTGTGGTGGCGATGATCCTGACCAGCCTGGGGCTGACAATGATGCCTCCTTCGATGGTTTCGCTCCCATTCAAACTTCTGTTGTTCGTTTTGATCGATGGATGGTTCCTGACCGTTGGCATGTTGCTTGAAAGTGTCAGGATGGCATCATGACAGCAGACCTGGCTGTAGAACTTTGTCGCTCGGCAGTCCTGCTGGCACTGACCATCGGCGGTCCTGTGCTGGTGGCCGCGCTGGCAATCGGGCTCGTGATCGGTCTGCTTCAATCGATAACGCAATTGCACGACCAGACGCTCGCCTTTGTTCCGAAGCTGATCTGCATTTCGTTTGTCGTCCTCTATTTGCTTCCTTGGGGACTCGGTCGAATGACGGAATATGCTTCAGACTTGATTCGTGAAATCCCCCATCGATTATGAACGAATTGCTTGAACAGCTCGCTGCTGATCCCTGGGGCCGTCTGGTGCTGCAACATCTGGCGAGCGGTGGATTGCAAGGTTGTCTTTTGTTCCTACTCGTCGCAGCTCGACTGATGGGCGTCTTCATCATTGCACCGTACGGACTTCGTATTCCGATCCCTTTATCAATGCGTATGGTGCTGGTAGTTCTGTTGTCTCTGATCATCGCTCCGACGCTGCTGGATACCGACAGGCAAGATGCCGCTGCGACTCAGGTAAGTCACATCTCGATCCCATCGGTTATTGTACCCGAATCATTAACAGAATTTGCATCCCTTTTAGCCCGCGAAATTGGACTCGGTGCATTGCTTGGTGTGGGCGTGATTGCCGTGTTCAGCGGATTGTGGCTCGGGGGCGAATGGCTTGATCGATCAAGTGGCTTGGGTCTGGGACGAGTCTTGAATCCTGACTGGTCTGAAGGTGACCCCGCCTGCAGTCGATTGACGTCATTGCTGGCAGTCGCCGTCTTTCTGATGACGGAACCATTGGGCGGTCAATGGTTACTACTTCGATCGTTGGTCGAATCGTTTATCGCGATTCCAATCGGAACCGCTTCGTGGATGACATCAATTGATCTGTTGAACGGACTTGTCCAACATTCGTTGATTCTTGGCATTCGAATCGCGATTCCACTCGTCGTCACGATGCTCATGCTCGATATTACGCTGGTATTTGCCAGTCGCAACACTCCTGTTGCGATGAGCTCCTCCGCCGCAGTCATTCGAGCGGGCGTGGGGATTGGTGTACTTGCATTAACTCTGACCGCGATTCCAGAAGTGATCGCCGTGACGATGCTTTCGCTGTTTTCTTAGTGGGCAACATCGACAGGTCAGTTGCGTCGTCCGTCGAAGTGTCGAAAGAATTGGATATGGTCATGTCTGGCGACGAGTTCTTCCGCTCGTTTGATTGAATCCGTTGCGGGGACCTTTTCGAAACAACGTATCGCACGTTTGAGACAGGCCCGCTCAGCGCGATGTCGTTGCAGCTGGCCAAATAGAGCCGACATATTCAGCAGATCGTTCCCCATCCCGCGAAAGTCCTGAATCTCCTGGTGGCGACGATAGGCGGAAAACAGCGTCATCATTCCTTCTTGAGGGGAATTGAGTTCCGCTTGCAGCAGGCCCAACGTGGCGATCAAGTCTGGGTCCCGGACTTCATCCGCTTCATCGCCACTCATATCAATGGCAGCCATCAGCAGCGATTCGGAAGTTTGGTAAGACTCATTTGCCAAAGCGTCGTTAGACATGGCCAGTAGTTCTTCTGGACCCGCGTCGTCGAGTAGCAGGGTTGCTCGCCATTGGAATCGGCGGGCGAGATCGTGATCACCAACTTCGCGATACACCGCCGCAAGGTTATGACACACGATGCCAATCGCAGTTCGATCATCGCCATCGAGAATCGACGTAAAAATCGAAATCGCCTCAAAATATCGTTCTTGTTGGGACAGGCAAACGCCATAGGCAATTCGGCTCGCTGGTGACGTGTCCAGCGCGATTGCTTCGTGAAACAGCTCATCGGCTTGTTGCCAGTCACGAAGCTCCGATGAACGTTCCGCAGCAATGACGAGTTGAGGTGCTCTTCCGCTGTCATCGGTTTGATCGGACTTCTTCATGGTTGGCTTGATTCGGGTCGATGTTGTTGATTTCGTAGTGGAGGCTTCCAGCCTCTACTCGCCATAGCATGGGCGGCACGGGCTAAAGCCCATGCTACGGCTTTTTGCTCGCTGTTTTCGAGTTATACAAATGACAACCGAGTCGCGAGTCGATTCAATCTTAACTCCGCCACGGATTTCCCTCGACCGTGGCACATCGTTCATCGACAATAATGCGTTCTGGGACTGGTCCTGCATAGACCCAAAGCATCTCCATAGGTCCATTCGATTCATTAATAAAATAATGAACGCGTCCACGTGGTTGAAGAGCGGTCTGGCAATCGCTCATCGAATAGCGTCGACCTTCCACGACACATGTGGCAGTCCCTGAAATGATGCAGATCGACTCGTCAAAATCGTGGACGTGAGCGGGAAGACGGCCCCCCGGCTGAAACAGTCCGTAACCACCGCTCATCTCGATTCCCGGCAGCAACGTCTGATTAAAGCAATCGATGAACTCTGTATTAGGCCCAGCAGCAAATCTTTTTGCTATGGCAAATCGGTTGACTCGTTCGGCCCCGGGAACTCCTGTCGATGTGTCCGGCATCGAACGCCGGGTAAAGAATTTGTCAACAAGTGTCCGACTGGGAGAATCCGTTGCCATGGCAATGTGCAAGACCGCAGGTTCGGAGCTCGACCCATTGCGGGCAGCGTGTGCAAGTCCAGCCGGAATGACCGCATTATCCAGCTTCTTCATTCCGTACGAACGTCCCTCAACATCAATCACGATCGAACCGCTGAGCAGCGTGATGGATTCGGTGAAAATATGTGAGTGATACGGCAAGACGGCACCAGGTGCGAATGTGACAATCCCTGTCGTCAAATTGCGTGCCTGATTGTGCCGACCCACAAGACACTCGAAGTTCACTCCCCGAGCGATCTCGGCTCGGGGACCTGAGCCAACAGAGTTCATCACTTCATCGCGATCAGGCCGCATCGATTCAGGTGGTCGTGCCAAGGGTGCTGGGGCAATTGTCGAAGCGGTCGGGACGAACGACGACTGGATCGCACGATCTCGACCGACGGTCGCCAGCGACGCGCGAATCGATCGGGTGAGTAATCCGGCATCCATCCCCAGTCCGATTGCTCTAAAGCCTTGCTTTTGCCGTTCCTTGATATCGTCGTTGCTCGTTGCCAGTACGCCACAGTGCCGCCCCGAGCGACGGATCGTCTCCTTGGCTTGAAGGATTTGTTCGGCAACACCCGGCCCTTCCCACTGTCCACGAAACCCCGCACTTGATGACAGGTCGGCAGGCCCGAACCACATCAGTTCGACCCCCTCAACCTGACACATCATCGGTACCTGTCGAATCGCTCGAACGGTCTCGATAATCGGCACAACCAGAACGTTTTCGTTGGCCTCGGCCGTATGTTCGACGAGACACTGTCCCCAGCACGTGGCCCGTTCCCCGCCGATGCCCCGTAGTCCATCCACAGGATATTGCGAGTAACTGACGGCCTGCCTCAGTTGGTCCGCCGTTTCGATCCAGGGAATCACAATTCCGTCGGCACCGATGTCGAGTGCTCGTTTGATCAGGCCACCGTTCAATTCTGTGATCCGTACGAGCGCGACCGTGTCGCTGCGGACGGTCGCGCGAAGGTGTTCGAGAATTTCTTTCCAGTCAAGATGACCATGCTCGGCATCGATCACGACCCAATCGAGTCCCAGGCCGACGGCAATCTCGGTGACGCTCGGAGATTCCAGAGTCACCCAAAGTCCAAATACGGGAGAATCTTCAGCCAGTTTTCGGCGAAGTTTTTGCAAGGCTGCCGTTTTCATCGTTTACTCGCCAGGGCTGAGACAAGGCGAACATCGGCACGAATTGCCGGATGCTCCCTGCGGATAGAAAAAGTTCGTTGTGATCGTATCGACCAGTCAGCAAGCCTCTCAACAGAGTGAACCAACCCATCTTGCTGAAAACGCCACGATCTCCATAATCCCTATGGCGGAGTTTATCTTCGGGAGTTTCAGAAACGTATGAACTGGGTGTTGAGGCTCAGCTTTTGTCAGTCGCAGGGACTCTGCGGGTGCTAAACCAACCAAAGAAGCGGCTTCCCTCAAGTCGGGAAGCCAGGGTGTTACACGAAATTCAGGTGAGAATTCATTGTGTCCGGCAGTCATGGAGTCCAACTTGATGGAAGTCGCTTCTGGGTGAAACACCGAAGAAGAGTGTATGGCCCCTTTGACTACGAATGGACGTCGGATTTCTGTGGTGTCGAGATGCTCTATGATGGCCAGAAATTTGGCGAATATTGCAGCGTTGACGAAATCTTTGCCGACCTGACACCATTTCAGCTTCCAATGAGTGTCGTTCGCGTTACCAGTATTGTGATGGGATGTGTTCTATTCGGCGTGCTGAATGGGATGCGAGAGCCTGAGCGCGTTCAATTGCTTGCTGACAGACTGCGTGAGATGGGATATGAAAAGTTTGTCCCCACTTTGAAACAATGAACTGCTTGCGGATGAACGATGGCGTAAACACGCTAGTGTCGGAAATCGTTGGTTAGACAATCTCGTTTGTTGACGCTGCCGTGTTAACAATCGTACTCTACTGGACACTCCCTACTCGTTGTCAGGCTCATTATTTGCGAGCGACGTCTCATGGTATTTCCATTGGCTGGAATCTTCCGTCGTATCGTTGCCGCGAAGATTTTACCAGTTGCGTGTTTGTTGCTTGTCCCGTCTCAGGCGATCCTCGACGCTGCGGAATCACAATACGACAAACAAGTACGTCCGTTATTGGTGAAATACTGTTTCGAATGCCACAACCAGGAATCGAAACAAGGAAATCTGTCTCTCGATCAATTCACTTCGACCAACGATGTCGTCAAAGACCGCACGTTATGGTGGAAGGTTTTGAAAAACCTTCGGTCGGGAGTCATGCCTCCCGCAGGAGAAGATCGACCAGGCTCAGATGATGTCGAAACCATCGCCCGCTGGATTAAGTTTCAAGTGTTTGGAATCGACCCAAACGATCTTGACCCCGGTCGGAACGGTGTCAGGCGACTGAATCGTCGTGAATACGACAACACCGTTGATGACTTGATGGGTATCAAATTCGATGCGTCACTGATGTTGCCTTCGGACGATTCCGGCTACGGATTTGATAACGTCGGCGATGCACTCAGCTTTTCCCCATTATTGATGGAAAAATATCTGCGAGCGGCTCAGGCAATTGTCGATCAGGCTGTCCCCAAGGTGACATGGATTATTCCCCAGCAGGAATTCTCTGGCCGGGATTTTCGAAGCGACGATGGTAAGGACAAAGGGGAAAACCTATCGTCAAAGAAAGCGGCTAAGGTGAAGCATGTCGCCCGTATTACTGACATGGGAATTTACGACCTCCATGTTGCAGTGAAGTTACGCGGCACGTTCGATTTCGATCCCTCTCGTTACAACGTTGTCTTCAGCATCGACGGCCAGACGCGTACGACTCATGAATATGGTTGGGATGAAAATAAGTTGCTTCGCTATCATTTCATTGAAGACTGGCAAGCTGGCGAACATGAACTCACGTTCGAATTAACTCCGGTTCCCGGTGACTCGGAAGACGAAAACAAAACGGGCGTTGGTCGCGAGTCGACGAGTGCGAGTTTCGAAATCAATTCGGTCCAGATTGCAGGGCCGCAAGGAACGAAAAGCCTCGTTCACCCGCGTCATTACGAGAGGTTCTTCCCTCGCGAAGCCCCGCCAGCTTCGATCGAAGAACGAAACGCCTACGCGGCAGAGATTCTGCGATCGTTCGCAACCCGTGCGTTTCGGGGCCATGTCGATCAGCAGACGGTTGATCGATTGGTCAAACTGGCCGAAATCGTCTACCGACAGCCCGATAAAACGTTTGAAGCAGGGATCGCTCATGCAATGGTTGCGATCATGAGCTCACCACGATTTCTTTTTCGGTTAGAAGCAATCGGAGCACCCACCAGCAGTGGTCGGTTCTCGGTCGTTGATGAGTTTTTACTGGCATCGCGGCTATCGTATTTCTTGTGGTCGACGATGCCCGATGAAGAACTATTTCGATTGGCCGAAGCGGGTGAACTGCGACAACAACTCTCGAAGCAAGTTCAGCGGATGATGGCGGACGAAAAATCCGCCGAATTCGCCCGGAATTTCGTCGGTCAATGGCTGCGGACCCGTGATGTGACTCAGGTCTCGATCGATCCGATCGTAGTACTTGGTCATCAGGAAGAATACGAAAAACTGCGAGAGCAATTTCGAGGTCGCAGACGTCAACCTCTCAGCCGCGAACTGAGTCCTGAAGACGAAAGGATTCGCAAACGATTCGACGAATTCCGTCAAATGTCCGATCGATTTAATGACGACATGAAACGATCGATGCGACGGGAAACGGAAATGTGCTTTGAATACATCGTCAAAGAAGATCGCAGCCTGTTGGATCTGCTCGACTGTGATTATACGTTTCTCAACGAGAGACTCGCGTCGTTGTACGGAGTTCCCGATGTTCGCGGCAATGATCTTCGACGTGTCAAACTGCCCGAAGGAAGCCCGCGTGGTGGTGTGTTAACTCACGCATCAATGTTGTTGGTGACCTCGAATCCAACTCGCACGTCGCCCGTCAAACGGGGGTTGTTCATTCTGGATAACATTCTTGGAACGCCCGCTCCGCCGGCACCAGCAGGTGTGCCTGACCTGGAAGAAACGGCGAAGAAGTTTGCGGGACGCGAACCACCACTTCGCGAGTTACTCGCCGCACATCGTGAGTCGGCATTATGTTCGTCGTGTCATTCCCGCATGGACCCCCTGGGTATCGCCCTGGAAAACTTTAATGCCTTGGGAATGTGGCGGGATCAGGAAAAAGACGAACCGATCGATGCGTCTGGCAAATTGATCACAGGCGAAACATTTCAGGACGTACGTGATCTGAAAAAGATCTTGCGAGACCGACATGCGACCGATTTTTACCGCTGCGTCACGGAGAAAATGCTGACGTACGCCTTGGGACGGGGAATGGTAGAAACCGACGAACAAACGCTGGATCTGATTGTGCAGCGACTGATTGAAAACGACGGACGGTTCAGCGCGTTGATTCAGGGTGTGATCGAATCGGCCCCGTTCCAAAAGCAACGAATCGGATCAAACGTCGCATCCACTCAGCCCGAAGCAAATTGATCAGAAATAAGATCGCCATTGAAGTTCGCTCGACAAGTACAACGATTGACAGGACGGTTATTATGACAAGGCCAAATCGGATCTCGCAAAATGCGGTTAACTCGCAGCAACGATCACTGGCGATCAGCCGTCGTCAGTTTCTGCGTGGCGTCGGAGTATCTATCGCTCTACCGATACTCCCCTCGTTGCTGTGCCGGCGCTGCATCGCCGAAGAACTACCGAAGCGGGTCACCGGTCTGGCAACAACGGCGACCGGAGCACCACTTCGCATGGCGTTCATGTCGATTCCTAACGGCGTTCAACAGGACCATTGGTTTCCCAGCGATGACTTCACACTCAACGACAGCATGGCACCGCTGGAAGGACTGAAACAGCACTTTCAGGTGATCGGCGGACTTGACCACCAGCACGCGACCGCCGGGCGAGACGGCGCGGGGGATCACGCTCGCGCGAGTGCGACATTCCTGACGGGGGCGCGTGCTCGCAAGACCGCTGGCAGCGACATTCATGTCGGTGTCTCCGTCGATCAGGTTGCCGCTCAAAAGCTTGGTCATCTGACGCGATTTCCATCGCTTGAACTCTCATCCGATGTCGTCCGTAATTCGGGGAGTTGTGATTCCGGTTATGCCTGTGCCTATCAGTATAATCTGGCATGGAGTTCCCCAACGACGCCCGTCAGCCCGGAACCCAATCCGAGACTCGTCTTCGAACGGCTGTTTGGTGCAGGAGACAAAGCCGACCGTCAAAAGAACTTCGCGATTCGGCAAGAGACCGAGAAGAGTATTCTCGATTTCGTGTTGGAAGAAACGGGTGACGCACGACGACGGCTTGGTAATCAAGATCTTCGTAAGTTTGACGAATACCTGACCGTAGTCCGAGAAATGGAACTGCGACTCAAAGCGGCGGAACGATTCAATGATCGCCCGGAACCCGACGTTCAAACACCGGCAGGCATCCCTTCCGATTTCGCCGAGTACATGCAGTTCATGTACGACATGCTGATCCTGGCTTTTCAGACCGATTCAACTCGCATCGGCACGCTCCTACTCGCTTATGACGGCAGCAACAAAACCTATCCACAGATTGGAATCCCGGAAGGGCATCACTACCTGACTCACAATCAGCGGAACCCTCAGCTGGTGAAAAAGGTCGCCGAAATCGACAAGTACTATCTCAGCTGTTTCGCCAAATTCCTCGAAAAAATGTCCAAGATCGAGGACGTCGACGGAAACTCATTATTGCATAACTCGATGATTGTTTATGGAGGAGCAATCGCGGATGGCAATCGTCATACCCACGACAACCTCCCAGTAATTCTGGCAGGACACGCAGGAGGCGCCTTCCCCACCAATCGCTATTTCAAAGCCCCGAGACAGCCAATGTCGAACCTGTTCGTCACAATGCTGAACCAGTTCGGAGTCGAAACAGAAAAATTCGGCGATTCCAATGCCCGCCTCGTTTTTTAAACCACGTTCATACGCACGATTCACGACATCGCAATCAGCCCCCGCCGAATTCGGAATAGGTTTCCTTTACCTCGGAAAGTCCGGATTGGAAAACGACTGACGGAAATCGTTCTCGATTCGGTTGAGCGGAATGTCGATCTGATCGTGATGAGTTCCCACAAGCCCGATTTGGCGAACCCGCTCGAAACCTGGAACACACTCAGCTATCAGGTTTCCGTTCTGTGCTCATGTCCGGTGCTTCTGGTGAAGTGACGCTAGTGCTTTGTCAAACTGCTGAATTATTGTGCCACTGTATGACCGTCTTCGGTCATGCAGTGCTCTTTCACCGGCAGAACGAGAAGCCACTGCTTCTCCGAAGACTCCGAAGCAGTGGCACAATAATTCAGAAGTTTGACGAAGCACTCGTTACCGGCGATTCCTCATTTTGATTATGATGGAACTGGAATGCGTGATGACGAACTGAGTATCTTAAGGGACAGGTTAGCCGATGTTCTCTACGGAGATTTTACTGCTTATCGGTCTGTTCTCTGCCGATCCTGCGCCGAAATTCGATGCGCAGATCGTACCGCTGCTGAAGCGTCATTGTGTGAAATGTCATGGGCCGGTGACCGCCGAAGCGCGGCTTAATCTGAGCACGCCGGCCGGCGTGCTGCGTGGTGGCGAGAATGGTCCGGTGCTGCGGCCGCATGATCTTGAAGCCAGTCCGCTGTGGAAACGCGTTGCCTCGAACGAAATGCCGCCGGAAGACCCGCTTTCGGCGGACGAAAAAGTGTTGATTCGGACCTGGATCGAGCGTGGGGCGCCTGGTCTGCCGACTGCCGCTGGACTAGCAGCGACGGGCGACGGTCATTGGGCATTTCAGAAGTTGTCGCCATCGATCGCTCCTGATGTGATGCAGACATTGTTGTCACACAATTCTATCGACCAGTTCATTCAAGCCGACTTGGAACACGAGGGACTATCACTTGGCCCGAACGCAGATCGGCAGACGCTTATTCGCCGTTTGAGCTATGATCTTCTCGGCCTTCCCCCGACGGACGCGGAGTTGCAAGACTTTTTGAGTGACGGCTCGCCGGATGCTGTGGAGCGTTTAGTTGATCGGTATCTTGCTTCGCCCCATTACGGGGAACGGATCGGCAAGGTGTGGCTCGACGCTGCTGGCTACGCCGATTCGAATGGTTACTTCAACGCCGACAGCGACCGTCCGCTGGCTTATCGGTATCGCGATTACGTGATCCGCTCGCTCAACGCTGACAAGCCCTTCGATCGATTCGTGCGCGAGCAACTGGCTGGTGATGAACTGGTTGGCTGGACGCCCGACATGCCGATCACCGAAGACATAATCGATGCCCTGATCGCGACACACTTTCTGCGGAACGGCCAGGACGGGACGGGTGAAAGCGATGGCAATCCCGACGAGGTGCGTGCGGACCGGTATTACGCGATCGAAGGGACGATGCAGATCACGGCGACATCGCTGCTTGGTTTGACGATTCAATGTGCCAAATGTCACGCGCACAAATTTGAGCCGATTCCTCATCGTGAGTATTACCAATTTCAGGCGGTCATCGCCGGCGTGTTTCACCACGAAAACTGGATTAAGCCGAATGAGCGGTTCGTGCTCGCACCGCTGCCCGGCGAACGAGCAGCGTGGGAAGCTCGCCTTGCTTCGGCGGAAGAGCAAGCCCAGCACGCAAAGCAGAAACTGGCCGATTGGCTCACGAACCATCGTCCGCGGGGGAAGATCGTCTGGAGCGATGACTTTGACGGGCCGCCGGAATCTCTGGCGGAACGTTGGAGTCCCACAGCTCCCGGCGACGACGCCACCGGCGGTGAACCGGCGGTCGTGCTGAATTCCGATTCGGCACCGGGCGCGCGGATCAAACAGGGACAACTACAGGTGTTGGAAGCTGGCACGGCGGGAAGTCGATGGCTGGTGACGAGGCAAAGCTTCGATTGGACACCGGACGCCGTCGGTGCAGCGATCCAAGTCACCTTCGATCTGGTGGACCGTCGCGTTGATCCGAACGGTACGCCTGCAGAACGGACTGCCTATTACATCGCCGCACATGACTTCGATGACAGCGGCGCGAAACCCGGCGGGAATATTCTGATCGATGGCAATCCGGCGACAAGTACCACCGTGTACCTCGACTACCCCGGCACCGATCAAAAGCCGCTCGGCGCGATCGGCACGACCCCTTATGCGGGGGGACGAAATTACGGCGTCCGGATTACCCATCAGCAGGATGGAAAATTCTTGCTGGAACATCTCGTGGACGGTGTTCCGGAAGAGAAAACGCTGACGTTCACTTCAGAACAATTGCCGGACGGAGCTTTCGGTTATGAATTCTGCTGCGGAAGAAGCTATATCGTCGATAATGTCGTGGTGGAAACATTCGACCAGCCGCACGACGTCGAGGCCCTCGCCGGTTTCGTCAACAACGTGCAACCGTTGCGAACTCAGGTGAGTGACGCTGCTAAACAAGCTGCGGCTTTGAAGAATAATCCACCGGGAAAGCTTCCGTGGGCTGTCGACCTGACGCCAAAGCCGCCGGCTGTCCAGTGGCTCAACCGGGGTGACTATGGTTCCCACAAGGAGCCGGTTGGGGCAGGTCCCTTCAGCGCCTTAAACGATGATGAACAGGCCTGGCCTGAATCGCCAGCGGAAAACGCTCGTACAACAGGCCGAAGACTGGAGTGGGCGACATGGGTTACCAAACCCGGCTCGCGACCTGCCTCGTTAATCGCCCGCGTGCAGGCCAATCGCTTCTGGCAGCACCATTTCGGCTTTGGCATTGTCGACACGCCGGACAATTTCGGCTTAAGCGGCTCTCCCCCGACCCATCCGGCGCTGCTTGATTGGCTGGCAGGGGAATTTGTTCGATCGGATTGGAGCGTCAAATCGCTGCAACGACGGATTGTCACGTCGCACACCTACCGGCAATCGAGTCGAGCAACGCGGGAGCAGTTGAAAGCCGATCCCGATGGAAGGCGATACACGCGGGCGCCGGTGCGGCGTTTGGATGCCGAGGCGATTCGCGATACCTTGCTGTATCACGCAGGGATCTTGAGCGATCAACTCTACGGACCGTATATCAAGACGGACCGGGCCGGTAACGGCGAAGTAATCGTGCCGGAAAAGAATCCCGATTTTGCTCGGCGTTCGATCTATTTGTATCAGCGGCGTACTCAGGTCGTCAGCATGTTGCAGATTTTCGATGCTCCGACGATCGTGTTCAATAGCGTCCGCCGCACTCCGACGACGATCCCCTTGCAGTCACTTAATCTGCTCAATTCGGAATTCGTGTCGAAACGGATGCTCGAATTCACTCAACAAGTGTTGGCCAGCGAGCGGCCGGATGAGGAACGGCTTCAGACCGTGTTTCTGAGAATATGGGGCCGTCCCCCCACGAGTGAGGAACACTTTGCCGCGCAGAATTTTCTGACGACACAAATCGCCGAGCGTGGTGGCGCACCGGACGCGACGCGGCAAGCATGGCTGGACCTGCACCAGATGTTATTCGCCGCCAGTGCGGCGCTTTATCTCGAATAGGAGATCCCGATGCACGACTCAACTTGGGAACTGAATCGCCGAGCGTTTCTCGCCTCACATGCTGGGGGACTGGGAACGCTCGCACTCACCAGTCTGCTACACGACGAAAAATTGCACGCTGCAGAAGCGCGACGGCATGCGGCGGTCTTGCTGAAGCCGAAGGCGAAGGCGGTCATCTGTCTGTTTCAGCATGGCGGTCCGAGCCAGATCGATTTGTTCGACGAAAAGCCGATGCTCCGGAAGTATCACGGCAAACCTTATCCCGGCGGGGCGCTGGAAACACATTTCGACAAGCAAGCTGGCAACGTCCTGGGAAGTCCATTCAAGTTCATGCCGTACGGTCAGTCTGGCATCGAGATGTGCGAACATCTTCCATGTACCGGCGCGATCGCCGACGAAATCTGTCTTGTCCGCTCGATGAACACAGAATCGGTCGATCACGAGCAGGCTCTACGGGCGATTCACGGCGGCAAGTTGATCGCCGGCATGCCGACTTTGGGTTCCTGGGTGAGTTACGGGTTGGGGACCGAAAATGCGAATCTGCCAGCGTACGTCGTCCTGGGTGATCCGGGTGGATTGCCGGTCGATGGCGAGCGGAACTGGTCGTCGGGCTGGTTGCCGGCGGTTTATCAGGGCGTACCGTTCCGATCGGGGCCGAGTCCCGTTTTCAACTTGAAATCGCCCGATAACGTGACCGGGAAGATGCGCCGGAATCAGCTTGATCTGCTGGCCTCGTTCAACCAAAGTTTTCTGGATCGCCATCCCGAGAAATCGGAGCTTGCAGCGCGGATCACGAATTTCGAAGTGGCCGCGAGGATGCAACTCGCAGTGCCGGAAGCGCTCGATCTCTCGCAGGAATCTAAAGAGACACAAAAACTTTATGGTCTCGATCGCCCCGAATCAGAAGAGTACGGTCGGCGGTGCTTAACGGCGCGGCGGCTCGTAGAACGGGGCGTTCGCTACGTGCAGATTTTCATGTCAGGCCAGCCGTGGGATACGCACAGCAAAAACGCCGAGCAACTGACCAAACTCTGCCAGCGGACCGACCGTCCGAGTGCGGCACTCGTGCAAGACTTAAAGCAGCGCGGCCTGCTGGACGACACGATTGTGATGTGGACCGGTGAATTCGGGCGTCTGCCGATTTCCCAGGGTCCAGACGGCCGCGACCATAACCGTCGAGCGTTTTCGCTCTGGCTGGCCGGCGGCGGTTTCCGTAAAGGCTACGCACACGGAGCCACCGACGACTTCGGTTATGAATCGGTCAAAGATGTGGTCACGGTACACGATCTCCACGCGACGCTGCTGACGAATCTGGGGATCGATCATCGGCGGCTGACTTATCCCATGGACGGCCGCGAGGCCAGCCTCACCGACGCGGAAGTCACCAAGTGCCGAGTGGTAGACGCACTGCTGGCTTGAATGGTGGAATCATGCACCATCCCGTTTGGAGCCTTATCATCGCGGGAATCCTGATTGTTGGAGTTGGGATTGCGCGGCTCGTTGCATCGTCAATTCTGTGGCTCAAAAACCATTCCCCCTTTTTTCAGGTCTGAGGCGATTCAATGCGTGTCCAACTCTTGTTGAGCGTCGTGTTGTCGGGAATCCTGTGGAAGGTTCGATATTGTTCAAAGTGATTTATGCAAACCATTCAACTGACTGACGGTGGAATACTCCTTTACGACCCTCATTTCTTCCCTTCCGACATTGCCGACCAATACTTCATCAAACTGCGGGAGGAATGTGCATGGGAGCAGAAGCCGGGCGTATTTGGTCACATGCAACCACGTCTGATCGCGTCTTATGGCGAGTCGGGGATCGTCTATCGCTATTCGGGTCGAGACAACGTGGCGTTGCCGTGGACCCCGACTTTGTTGGAGATCAAATCTAAGATTGAAGCGATCCAAGGGGATTACAATTACTGCCTGTTGAATCTTTACAGAAACGGCCAGGACAGTATGGGGATGCACGCTGATGACGAGCCAGAGATGGGAAACGTGATCGGTTCGTTGTCGCTCGGCGCAACTCGGATATTTCGTATCAAGCACAACAAGACGAAAGAAAAAATGGATTTCGAGGTCAGTCATGGGACGCTCATCATTATGGCGGGAACGATGCAGCAGTTCTGGAAGCACGAAATTCCAAAGACGAAGGAATCTGTCGGCGAGCGTATCAACTTGACCTTCAGAAAGATTAGAAAGGTATCGCCACCATGTCGAAAATTTTCGTCGTCGCTTTCATTCTGGTAGCGGTTTCCGGCCTATGCCGCGTCATAACAGCCAGCGATAAGTCACCGACGTTCAAGATCACAACGAAGCGTGGCAACGACAAAGTGGAAGTGAAAGTCGAGAAAGACCAGACACTTTTCTCGGTCCACAGTCCATCTGGAATCAGCCAAGCCGTTATCGAACGGGAGAACGAGAAATGGCCTGATGTGATTATGCTCCGACTTCATCTGACGGGGTTGGAAAGCTTTCGAGTATCGAATGGCAAGTTCACGGTCGAGGCATCCGTGTCGAGTCATGACGATAAGGAGCGGGTTCGACTATGGAAGGACGGAAGGGAGGATTCGCCACTGGACAGCAAAAGTCCATTCTGGATGGCGATTCGTATGATTGGCGATGATGGAAAACCGGTGAAGACCATTCCGCTGACGGATGGCCACTTTCAGATACGATTACCAAAGGCGTTCTTCGAGGACAATCCGAAATCGATCACAATCAACTGGATTGACTTTTATCGTTGAGTGGAACTGATAACCTTCGGGGACGGAGGTCGAAATGATTGTGAGCGTCAAGCCGTTTACCGTTGTTTTGCGAATTCGTTGATTGCGCGAAAGAAATCGTTCTCGGCGTTAGCAGTCGCCGTTACCTCGGTCGCCCGCAGCATCTCTTGTACTTCTTACCACTCCCGCAGAAACAAAGATCGTTGCGGCCGATGTGCTTTCGGCTGGACAAGAGATCGGCTTCTGGAAACTCCACGACCGATGAAGCCACCGGTCGCACGGCGCGCTGGTCAACTGGCGATGCACACAAAATGCTGGATTTACCAGCCGCATCAAGGCTTCGTTGACCGATCCTTTTGATTTGCTGGTAACGGTCTTTTAGCATCGGCAAATCGTCGTGATAGCGATCCCACCACGCGCGGAGAACATCTTCCGCCACGGCCGGCAAGGACTTGGCGGCGTCAACAATGCTCCGTTCACCTTTGAACGTCACCTTCCCCAGAAATGAATGCGAAATCTTGACTTTTTCAAAGCCGCGATCTTCCTGAAGGTCCAATTTCCAAAATTGAAGGCAAACTTCTTGACAATCGCACGTTGGCTTGGGGCAGTACACGTCTTCAACCAGGTATTCTCCGCTCTCGTGGACGAATCGGTACGCGTAACCGCGGCCACGACTTGTTAGCGCTCCCTGGTCGTCAAGCAGATCGCAATACGAAAACAGGACCCCGTCTGTCACAAAACGCAGATCAATGGTGTACTCGGCAATACGTCGGGCCGTCTGCTTGTGCTTTTCGAATCGCGTTTTCAATTCGGCTTGACGATCGGTAGGAAACTCGGAAAGAAATTGCCATACCCACGCAGCCGCCTGCGCAGATCGCTTGGGAGGGTTGGATTCCTTGCCAGTCTCCAAATCGATGCGCAATTGAAGCGACAGAGGTTGTTGTACTTCCTCACCGCAATCGCTGATCTCCTGCAAAGTCAGCACAATTTCGGTGCAAGTACAATTGGCATCGCTGCAATACTCATCCTTGACAAGAAACGGTCTGGGATGATCCGAAAACCAAACTACGCTCCCCAAAAGCATTCTACGTCTCCTTAAGTCATAGTGTGGTCGATGGAGGATTATTCTGTTTTTTAGTATCACAAACACGGACATGGAGGTCCATTCCGGATCGCTACTCAGATCAACGATCGATTTCGTGTGGTTCGTCGCACCATCAATTCCTTGGTTGGGCAGCCTGCCCGGTTGACATCGTAATTGAACGAGAGAATTTTCAGTTCTAATTCCCGGTCATGACGTGCATCTTGTTGAGAGTCGAACTGACGTGAGTCATGTGGGTATTTAGTTATTTTTCAAAATGATGAGATCAAGTGCCGTTCATTGAAGATGATTGACGTGATGCTGAAGTGTTCGGAAGGATTGAAATTGAAATGATCATCACCGTTGATGTGATTTCTGACGTGATTTGCCCGTGGTGCTACATTGGCAAAAGGCGACTTGAAAAGGCTATCACTGCACTTGATGGCAAGCATGAGGTTCGGGTTCATTGGCTTCCATTCCAATTGAATCCCGACATGCCGAGGGAAGGTGTCAGTCGTAAGGAATACCGGATCAAAAAGTTCGGCAGTTGGGAAAGGTCACAGGAACTTGATGCCAAACTGATTGCGGTTGGCGAAATCGAAGGGATCCATTTTGCCTTCGACCGAATGGAACGGACACCAAATACATTGGACGCTCATCGGCTCATCTGGCTTGCCGACCAAAATCGCTGTCAGGATGCGATCATGGAGGCATTGTTCCGTGGATATTTTTCAAAGGGCCAGAACATCAGCAATCGCCAGATACTTATCGATGTGGTTGCCGAAGCGGGCTTGGAGCGGCGACAGGCCGAGTCGCTGATGAACAGCGACGACGGGATAGAAGCGATCAAGGAAGCCGAGCGACTGTCACGAAGATATGGTGCTGGTGGCGTTCCATTCTTCATCATCAACAATGAGATCACGCTGTCAGGCGCACAACCGCCGGAAACATTTCTGAATGCGTTCAGGATGGCAGCTGTTTCGTAATAAGGCGGGATTCGTATCTTCGCCACAGGAGGTCACGTATCAACGGGAAGTTCAAGATTACTTTCGTTGGGCATTTCCGAAGCTCCCCCAACCATCGGGTCTAGCATTAAACGGCGCGCCAAGTTCCTCAAGCTTATTTTGAATCTCGATGACGGCCTCGTAGGTCGGGATCATGGTTCGTGTGCAATAACATGTCCATCGTTTTGAGTCTTCATCCTGATGAATGTCTGTCTGAAATCCTAACGGCTGGGTGACCTTGGTAAACGCTATGCCGGTCTCTTTGTCTGGGACATCTACTGCGAAATCGATTTCCATCTCTTTGGTTATGTCGGAGCCGCATGCGATTAATGACCGCAACGCATCTCCATCAGAATCCTTCGGCAACGTGTCTGACATTGAAATCTCGGCACTTGCAGCGTCGCTGGGGACGCTGACCATTTCAAGAACGGGACAAGTAATTCGGTCCGAGTGTTTACGGAAGAAATCTTCCAACGACAATATAGGAAGGGGGTTAGACGCTTGGCTACGTCAGCGTAACGTCAGAGCAGGAAAAGAAGCGCGTCCCACGCAATGAGGAATCAACATGAGCCAAGACCTCGAAGAACTTCAACGCATTTTAATTGAAGGTCAACGCCGATCCATGCAAGGTTCATACCAGCGACGAAGTCCCGCAAAACCTGCAATTCCGTTTTTGCTTGAGGCTCGGTCGGGATTGAAAAAGTATGTCGAAGCACATGAGGATGACGACAAAGCGTGGCGATCACTTTCCCAAGCTGAAGAATGCCTGCTCAATTACTCTGCCGCACTCAATTGCCTGGAAAAGGCGATGGATATTTCTGGGCAGCGTGACAAGAAAGACCTGAAGAGACTCGCTTTGCTCAAGGAATACGAAGCGGATTGGAAGCAGCTAAACCTCACACCCGCCCAGCTTCAGGCGTTGGGCGGTTACCTGAGCCAAAAACTTCTCGAAGAAGGATGTGACCATACACTTCGTTGCACTCAAGAATGGCTCAAAGCGCTGAGTATTGCAAAACCGAAATCTGTTGTGGATGCACTTCGCAATCGAGGGGGATACTGCGATTGCGAAGTGCTGAATAATGTTGTCGGCGGGTGAACGAATCGAATCCTTGTGTCTTTCCGATTTCCGCTGGGCTTGTCCCAGCGGGATCACAACTGGTCGGCTACTCCCGCGACACTCGCCTACGAATCAAGTTCCTGTCGTACTTTCCGAACGTCCCGACATAATAACTGAAACGGTACGCAGGCTTCATTCCCTGCACATAGGCCAGATTGTTAAGGAATGAAAGTGCCACACTTTCGGGCGATTCCGTGACCGCACAACCGAGCAGGATATGGATGTGATTGCTGAGAAGTCCGATGCGAGTGAGCCGCCAGTCTTTTAAGATTAAGGCACGCACGATCATATCGCGAAAAGAATTGTGCAACGCGAGGCTGAGGGACGTGAACCTCCAGGATTCGCACACCGTCTGCTTCGGTCGCCGTCTTCAGGGACTCGTACCAGGCTGTCTTTGGCGGAAGATCGTGTTGTCCAAAGACCGCGACGGACCAATTGAGCTGGAATGCAGAGTGGCAATTCTCAGGTAGGTAAATTGGTGTCATCTCGTGCGGTTCCTGCCGGCGAGCTATCGAGTCGTTGCTTCCATCCGGGCAAGCCGGACGGAGAGCTGCTTTCATAGGTTTGCCTTGATGTAGCTTGCAGTTGTTGGTCCCATTGGGGCAAGCCCAAAGGAAACCAAAAACGATTTTTGAGACGCAGATGAATTGACCTCGAAGAGGTCGGCGACACGTACTTTTCCAAGAACCGAACAAAGGATTCCGGCCGAATCATTCCGACTCGTCCCAACCAGCGGCCAAGGCTTCTGCCGCTGCTTTCACCCTGGGGAGAATATCGACATGCGCCAATGACGAAGTTGAAATGGCAGATGTGCCCCAACGGCCACCGGCGATCGCGCCAACGAGTACCGGGCAATAGTTGGAAGGTCCAGCGAAGGCCATTGATCGGTCCAGTGCCTCTGCGAAACAGGCCGACTGATTGACGAAGTAGACTGCCGCCCGAAACACGTCGGGTGCATAGCCGCCGTTGTTACCAGGCCCATCCTGATCGTCAAGCCTAACACACTTTCGCAATGCCTCGTCCCAGTACACGCCTCGGATCAGCGATCGGCACAGCTGGTTGACCGTTGCGGCGATCTCACCGGCCATCGGGTCGAAGTGCGTCAGCCTGGCTTCGGTCATCGCAAAATCGGCAAGGGCATTGTCGGGGATAGCTGCGAACATCGCAAACGGCGGTGATCGGTGAGCTGGGTTGCAGCCCGCCGTCATGCTGTTGAATTCACGGTGGACTTGTGCCGTTACCTTCTGGATCGGCATCCCCGCAGCCAGTAATGAAAATACTCTTTCGCTCACTGGCCCGGTGTCGAATGCTCCCTCACGCCACCAGGACAGGTAACGGTTAAGGATGTCGGATGGGTCGAATCTTTCGCAGTCAATGAGGCTTTCGGCCAGACGCACGGCCATGCGAATCGGCCCGCCAATGCGATCACCAGCGGCCAATCCGACCAGGACGCCCCGACAACGATCTTCGACGCTCGTATTTTCGTTCATCGGCGTGTCACTTCGCGGCAAATTCTTCGCGAGCATATGATTCAAGGAAACCGCAGGATTGGCAGCGGTATGCGTCAATCGGAATTGATTTGCTGGATTCTGGCAGCCTGACTAAGTTTTTAAAAGTAGCAAAGAACCACCAACCTTTCTTTGATTCGCCCTTTGCCCATTCATTGAGGAATACGAGTTGTTGACTGCGGTCAATCGTAAACCCCCGAACAATCCCACCTTGGCACTTAGGACAAGACATCGCTGATACGCTCATTGAAATGTCCTTTACGAACAGACGCTGGATCGATCCCTCTACAACGCCGTTCATGGGGCGATGGATCAAATCATGGTCATTTGGGGAGGGAAACCCCATTGAAGTCGTTCCGTCCTTTGAAATGATATGAGAACATACTCGCGTTGACTCCGCGAAAAAGCGGTGGCTTCGTGGTCAGAATGCTTTTTCGGAAACCGATTCTTTCTGTGGCATATACGTAAATAAAGAAATCATATATTTCTATTGACTGGCGACAACATAATATGTAGATTTGTTGGCGTGTTGTGTGTGTCGAATCCGTGTTTGTAATTGTAGGCAAAAAACATCCGTGGATTGACAACCACGGCTCGCCTGGGTGGGTTTGAATTTGGGTGACGTTTTTTTATCGATCTTGGGTAAGTATCCGGGGGATTACGCCGCCCGGTACGTCTGTATTGTCCAGGTATCAAGACCTGACGACGACAATCGATCTTTGACAATTCGGAATGAATTAAAAACGGACCGCCCCCGCTGCCATCAACAGGAGCGGGCTGGTCCGTATGGGTTCGTTGCTTGCCTGCAGGGTGGTGTCGAGGCTTTTGATCTTTGGGTTTCTCTGATGATTGAGTTTCGGGATTTCTTAAACGTTGTCGAAGGCTCGGAGCCACCCTGCGACTGCGAGATTGGAGTCTCTTCTTGGGAAGCTCCCCATCTGCAGCCACGATGCAAAACGAAGTTGTTCATTTTAGAGACCGTGTAATATGGTACGCTCGCGAAGGCGCTCAACGCTCGCGAAGGCGCTCAACGCTCGCGAAGGCGCTCAACGCTCGCGAAGGCGCTCAACGCTCGCGAAGGCGCTCAACGCTCGCGAAGGCGCTCAACGCTCGCGAAGGCGCTCAACG
>CAILLA010000051.1 GCA_903834925.1 uncultured Schlesneria sp. | reverse complement strand
TCTCGTTCGGACCATTCGTGGCGTACTGAAGGGTGGATGAATTTTCCGAGTCGGGGTTTGTCGTGTAATCCTTATCGAGCACATAGGAGGCATAGAGCGACGTGTCTTTCCAGAGGACCGTCCCCTCCGTTCTTGTCCGGGACGCCGAGGGTAAATTGGCGGGCTGTTCATGCGCCTTGACATCACAAGCGTAGATGAAATCCATTTCTCCCTCGCGGAGGTTTGAAATCGCGGTTCCCACGGCGTCTGCTGCGGCATCCAGCACCGGCCAAGGTTCGTCACCGCGAACCGAACCAACCATTAGCAAAGTCGTGATAAAGAAAATCCGAGTCATATCCCAGTTCCTTGCATTGTGAAAGTGGCGCCGCACTCTCCAAGCCGCCTAAAGCCACGTCCGTCCGGATCCGCTCGAAGATCGCGGACACGTCAACACCGTTTCAAGGACACGCATCGCCACTGACTTGGTCCGACGTTAACGAATTCACCTGCGATGTCCAGTTCATTTTTCGCCGGCACTCATAGATTAGATTATTTCCTGAGTCGTAAGTCCCCGTCGAATACCACTCGCAGCCGTACACGCTCTTACATGGTGTGAGCGAACCTGTTTCAGTGCACGTTGACGCGAAGGTGACGGATCCACACCTGTAATAGGGTCCGCCGCTCCCTTCTTCCTCTGTTCTCTTCCTCTGTTCCGAGGTAAGAGTTGAGTCCACTCCCATGGGATTGGACTCAACTCTTACCAACTTGAAAAAAATGGACCTGTCCCCTTTTTCCCCTTCGATTTCAAGGCGAGAAACACTCTACCTGCTCAGTTTCTTTGCGGAGGGGACCGCAGCTTGACAAGGTCGAATGGTTTGCCAGTCAACTTCTGAAAGGTCTCACGCTGCGATTCGTCGAAAACCTTTCTCGCGTTTAATTCCCATTCGTCGAGAAGCTCATACGCCTTTGCCGTTTGTTCGTCGGTAATTTGTGTTCCAACGATCCGCCCACCCGGCGGGTTCAGCAACTGTCTCGACTTCTGAAAATGAGCAAGCCGCAATTCCTGAAGTTTCTTTTTCTGGTCTTCCGTCATTTCGAGTGCTTTGGACATTTCGGCGTCTTCGTCAACGCTTTTCATACCCCTGAGCTGCCATCGGATTTGCTTTACTCGCATGAACTTATCGGTCGTCAATAGCTTCTCAAGCAATGGATGATATTTCTGCGCTAAGACTTCACTGCGCTTATACGGATCGAACGCGACTTGTGCGTCGGATCTGAGTTCAGTTGATCTCTGCTTGTGCTCATTGATTTCTGCATCCAGCAGCTTTCGAATTTCTGCAGCCAAATCAGAATCGGCAGCGATTCCTAGTTCCGCCAGTACAGGTGGCCGAAGTGCCATCTGTGACAATTCGGCCAAAGTGATTCTGATCGGCAGGCCTGGATTTCGATTGACAGGCAGCGGTCGCTGCGGGTTGTCCTTCCATTCGAAAGGAGTTCCCTTGAGTTCCTCAAATCGAATACGTTGCTCGTCCGTCAGAACACTTTCGTATTTCGCGAGACGCAGCGGTTTCTGCTCTTCAATCTTTTTGTCAACGTCGTCAGTGTTCTCCTTGGCGTCACGCAGGTTTCGTTTTTCGGTTTGAAGCTTCGCAACCTTGCCGTCAAACTCCGCTTTGATCGCCCGAAGAGTCTGCCGTTGTTCATCAGTCAGCTTGAGTTCCATCGCAAAATCATCTGCGAGTATCACGGCAATCCCTTGCCATCGCACAAAGATTTCTCGTAGTCGCTTGTATTGCTGTGGTTCAATTGCCTGTTTCAGCTTCTCAATGTATTCGGTCTCGACTTTGCCCCAGAGATCGCTGTCCGTCAGTTTTTGTTCACGGTCCTCATCAGTCGGATTTCGGTCTCGTCGTTGGAACTCGGGCCCGAATTGACTCCAGATTTCACGAAGTCGATTGTATTCCGGAGTCTCTTTCTCCATGCCAATTTCCTTCATCGCTAATTCGTTCCCAAATACAATCAGCATTCCGTGAGCCCAAACCGGCTTTGGTTTCTCAG
>CAILLA010000050.1 GCA_903834925.1 uncultured Schlesneria sp. | reverse complement strand
TCCCCCTGTTGATCGAACGCCCGTTCCTGTGTGTCGAGTTGGCGTCGGAGGTTGGCTCGTCGACTCAGTCGTTTGACTTCGCCGGTATTCGAAAGGCCGATGTTCGGTACGGAAAAACTTGGCAAGTTCGGATCACCGGAAACGGTGAAGGGGGAATACGCGTCACCCAGGTAGGCGGGGCCGTTGTATTCCAGGGGTGGATTGATGCCGACGTATGCGGGTAACGGATTCTGACGTGGACCGCTTTGTGACCGAAGATAGTTGGTCACCGTCATCCAGTCGGGGAATTTTGGTTTCGGCTTGTCGCGGGTGTCGGGATCGCCTGAGAGTAATTGCATCGAGCCGGCAGGATGACCGCCAGCGGTCTGCTGCATGGACCTCAGCACCGTGAATTTGTCGGCGATAGCCGCCTGCATCGGCAGCAGTTCCGTGAAATGCAGCCCGGGAATTTTTGTCGGGATTGTTCCAAACGGACCACGGTATTCACTCGCCGCCAGGGGCTTGGGGTCGTACGAATCGATGTGTGAACATCCGCCCGGTTGCCAGACCATGATCACGGCGGTCTTTTCGCGATTCGCTTTCGTGGCATCGTTGGCATAGAGCGAATTCTGTGCTTGCAGCTTCATGAGTTGCGGCAGGCTGAGTGTCGCAAACCCCGCCAGCCCCGCTTGCAGGAAGGTGCGTCGATTGCCTGAGTCATTCAGAATGGGGCCAGGGCAGACGCTACGATTCTGATCGCGCTGAGAATTATTCATCGTGTTCGAATTATTCAAAGAAGTCATTTTTTCTCCATTGGCTTCACGCGAATGGTCATCGGCTCAGAAACCACAATATCGACAAGATCGACAGGCTTTGCCACTTCGATCGCTTTGTTTAGTCGTTCGGTGGCCGCTGCCAGTGCTGCTTCAGCCGCTTTTTGTTTGGCGGTGACCACCTCGATTGACTTATCGGCTTCCGCCTTTGTTTCTACGGAGGCTGCTTTTGCTTCGTCGCTCAATTTCTTGACTTCGGCGTCGAGCAATCCCTTTTCTGCTTCAGCCTTTTTCTTGGCTTCCTCGGCGGCCGTGACCGCTTCCAGGTTTCGTCTGTATTTCGCGACGGCACTCCCGTAGAAACTAATCACGTAGTCGCCCGGTGGTGTTTTCAAAGCTGCCGTATCAAGCACAGCGTTTGAGGTCTCCACGTTCAGCGGAACTTCAATCTGAGGCGTTTGTTCAAAGCCGGCTCCAAACGTTCTCAATTGCATCGCGGTACCCGAGAATTCGCTGCGGCGAACCTGCACCAGCGGGATCGTGAGCTTTTCACCCGCGACGACTTCCCACACATTGGTTCCCGCTGGGGCAATCGAGATGGGCGCGAAGTCAAAACCACTCACCGAGACCGGCACGTCCGCCAGCAGCCGTGTTTTGGGAATCTCGTTCCAGGCATCGGGGATCGGCCAGGCCATCGAAGCCAGTCGGCAAGGGTGTGTGACTGATGTGCCGTTGATGTCAGCTCGTCCCGTGAATTTGGCGGATGCCAACGCGCGGGGGGCATCCTGATGAGCGGTGATCAGCATGATGCCGCGTGACTTTCCTGCTGGGATTTTCAAACCCTTGGCGGTCACTCCTTCCGGCAGGTCATCCATCGTCAGTTCAATTTCGCCATCAAACCCATCACGCCGGACGGCGACCACTTCCAGGGCCATCGTGGAACCACCGCGTAAGGCAATCGGTTTTGACAGCGCGTTACGATCACCGTTCCGAAGTTCCATATGCAATGCCCACGCGACCACGGCGAAATCGGGAGCGGCCTTGCGGATCACCAGCCGGTAGACGTTTCGGGGATCTTTGCGTGTCGCTCCAAACAGGTCGGTCAGTTGCAATCGGTGGATGCCATCCTCTTTGATTTCCAGCTTTGCCAGAAAGTCGGCGGAACCGGCATCAAAGGGAGGGCCATCGTAGGCATAGCCGTTACTGGAAACCTTGACGGGGCTGGGGATGTCACTGAATTCCGCGACATCGGTCAGTTTTTCTTTTCCGTCGACGACGGAGACATGTTGGACGAGAGCTGCCGGGTCGGTTGGTAACCCCAAACGTTCCGAGGCGATTTCAACCCACCAGACGTCACCCTTTTTGGCTTCGAACTCATAAACGTCGACGTCGGCGGCGGGGAAAAAGCTGCCCGCAATATCACAGGGGAGCGAGATCTTCTGAACTTGAGTCCCGTTGTTGTTCGGCTCGATCTCGGCCGTTTCCGCTTGATCCCGAAGTCCTTCTGGTGGCCAGGAAAACGAACTGACCTTTTTTGTTGATGGTTGCCGAACGATGGGTTCCCCAGGTGGCAATTCCAGTAAGGCCAGACGGTAATAGTAAGCGGGGCCACCTCCATAGGTGAGTTCATGAACCTTAATGACATACTTTCCGTCGTCGGGAACGGTAAAGTCTAGCACGCCGCTCGTTCTTTCGACTTTCAAATCATTCCCTGCTGCGTTGGCAACAATCAGCACGGCATCCAGTTTGGAATCGATTCCGCGTGATGCGCAATCGACAACAACTCGCTGGCCTTTACGCGCTTCGAAGACGTAGTGATCGACGGCTCGTGGTGTCATGACGGCGTTGCAGATGGAATTCAACGTCAGTTCCATCGCGTTGGCCAATGACGTGTTGGGCTTCGTTCGAGTCACTTCAGGCAAGGTCCCGACAGTAAATGCCCGCGAGGACGAAATGCCCAATCTGGTCGCGAGCCTGGCCTCGTAGAGTCCGGTGGGACATTCTGCCGGGATCGTCACGACATACTGGTTCGGCTCAACCTGGCCCGCCGCATTCCGTTTCTGCCGTGCAAAGATCCGGCGATCAGAGAAGACAAGTTCTTCGATCTCATCAATGTTTTCGCCAGTGATGGTGATTTCGACTTGGGAACCGATGGTCCCTCCCATGGGCATCGTGGTAAGCAGTCGCGGAGCAGGGAGGCAAACCGATTGACCGAATGCTGTCGTACCGGACAAGCCTGCGCCGACGCAGATTGCGGTTACGAACAGAGCAACGATTTTGAAGCGAACGATGTCCATCATTGTCATTGTGCGCCTAATGATTGAATAGAAATTCTTTAGTATTAATCAGAGCCCAGATCAGATCCTGATAACTTTCCTGATTCGGTTTCTGACCGGCAATTGGCTTACCTTCTGCATCGACTTGCGATTCCATCAGAAAATCGATGGCGGTTTTTCGTTCTTCCGAGCGTGGCTCGCGAGAAAATGCCGCCAGATATAATTCGCGGACCTTCGCTTCGACTGGTCGATCGTCTTTTGCCAGTCGGTCGGCACGTCCGTTGGGTGTCGCCAGTTTCGACTTGATGTCAGACGAATTAATCAGATGCAGGCTTTGTGCGAGGCTGGAGGATTGGACTCGTTCGCATTCACAGACGCTTTCACCTTCTGGACGTCCGAAGACACGTAAGAACGGGGACGACCTGTTGTAGCTGTTATCAGGCAAGGCGATGGCTTTGGTGCCGGGTGGCAGATTTGCAAAATCGGTCTGGCTTCCCAGCATGCGGTCCACCGCGTCCAGCAGCACTTCGGCCTGCAATCGTTTCGGGTAAAACCGTGAATAATTCTGTCGATCGACCAGGTTATGTTGGTTGGGTACTTCGCTCAGTTGATACGCGTTCGATCGCGTGATGACGCGAACCAGTTCTTTCAGATCGAAGCCACTGCTAATGAAGTGTTTTTCCAGAGCGGCAAGCAGCACGGGATTCGTCGGCGGGTTGGTATCGCGGATATCGTCTTCGGGTTCGATCAGGCCTCGCTGGAAGAAATGCTTCCAGTACCGATTGACGAGTGCTTTAGCGAAGAACGGATTGTTCTTGGAACCCATCCAGTCAGCCAGTCGCAGACGCGGATCGTCGTCCGCTGTGATCGCGGGAATCGCATCGCCCAACGCGGCAGGAACGAGAGCCGCTCCGGTTTTGACATTGGTGGCGGTAGCAAGGCCTCGCTTGTGGAAGATCATATCTTCACCCCGGGTCGATGAGGGCTTTCGTCCGACCTGGCTGAAGAAGGCGGTTAATGAGTAATAATCGTCCTGGCTCCATCGTTCGAAAGGATGGTGATGGCACTGGGCACATTGCATCCGCACGCCGAGAAAGAGCTGAGCAACATCTTCGATTTGTTGCTTGGGGTCTTTGACTCGCTTGTACCAGGCGACAGGGGGATTTCCGATCACGGTTCCTGTCGCAGCGAGAAGTTCTCGCACAAACTGATCATAGGGTTTGTTGGCGAGCAGGCTGTCGCGGACCCATGAGTGGAACGCAAAGTTGGAAACGATGTCGCTCGTATCGTCCCGGCGATTCTTCAGTAAGGCTGTCCATTTCCCGGCAAAATAATCGGCGTAATCTGAGCTTTGCAGCAGCAGATCAATCGTTTTATCCCGCTTGTTTTCATTACTGCTGGAGTGGAACTGAACGACTTCGTCCTCAGTCGGGAGCCGTCCGGCGATATCGAGGGTCACTCGGCGAAGAAACGTCGCGTCGTCGCAGACAGGGGAAGGGGGGACTCCGATTTCCTTGAGGTTGGCGAAAACAAGTTCATCGATAAATGTTTTCGCAGGAGGTAGGCTTTCGACGGGTGCTCCTAAAGGGATCGAAGCACTAAACACAGCGACTTTCCCTTGATAGCGAACCATAATGGCGACATTGCCGGTGATATCGAGAACTTTGACAAGCCCGTTTCCCGAGACTTCGGCCATCGCTCGATCATTGGATTCGTACAAGGCCAGTTCGGTGACATCGCGATCAGAACCATCGGAATAGTGAGCGATCACGGTCAACTTTTGTTCGGTATGACGCAGAATGGAACCACGATCTGGTTTCACGTCAAACGAGACAAATTTCGGGGTGTTTTCGGTGTCAAAGTTCGCACCTTGCCGAATCCAGTCGCGAAGCAGTTCGTAGCTTCTGGAACTCGATGGAATTCGAACTCCACCCCCGTGAGGAAGCTGTCCTGAGGCTTTGAGTAGAAGAAGACTGCGATCGGGAGCAGATGAAAACAGCCGTCGACCGCGAGATTCTTTCACAAGGTGTTCAAAATCCTCGCGCGGTTCGAATCCCAGCAGTGAAAGCTGAAATCCGTTCTGGCCGTTTCCAGCCTTGGCATGGCAGACGCCAGCATTGCAGCCTGCTTTTGTCATGACCTGAACGACGTCATTGACGAAGCTGACCGGTCGATCGTCAGCGCAAGCGGCTGAGGGGGCCGAAATCAAATAAAGACAAAGAAACCCGGCCAACGAAGTGATCTCACTTCGCCGGAGAAAATCGTCTCGGAAGTTGTTGGCAGCAATTAAACGCATCAAAGAACGCTAACATGTTGATCCAGCCTTCGTCAACTTCGGCTTTCCAATCCCAAGTCGGTTCTATTTTTCAAGGCCGAAAAAGGAGGGTGCCGCGATTATGGGCTTCTTCGAGTTTGAGACTTGACTACTGAGTCAAGTTTCAGGATTTCTTCCAAAGTAGCCATCATCGCTCCGCGTGATGAGCATGCGTCGGAAACGATTCAAGCGTTGCTTCAGCATCGGGACAGATACATCATTTGAATTTCTGAATTGAAAACATGCTGTTTGGTATTCGCCTGG
>CAILLA010000049.1 GCA_903834925.1 uncultured Schlesneria sp. | reverse complement strand
GCTCGCTTCGACTGCACGATCTTCTGATCGGCAGCCGCCTGAGCCAGACTGATATCCGAAGAAACCTGATTATGAGCCGTATTAATCGCCGCCAGAGCCGATTCCACTTCCGGTGGCGGATCGATCCCGGTAATCAACGACGCATCCAGCACCATCCCATACCGAGCCGCAGACGACTGACATTCGTGATCCATATGCTCGTTCAGATCACGAAGATTTTTCCGCAAATCATTAATCGAAACCCCATAACTAACCGGCGGCGCAGCCAGCCCATGCGCGTCGTCCGGCACAGCCGGTTGATGCGCGTCGCCAGATGGGTTCAGAATAGGGGTATCTCTTTCGCGTTGCGGGGTTGTCCCAACAGTCGCAGGAACAAATGCGACCGGCGGGGCTTCAAAATTGGCGATTCGTTCCCGAAGTACGGAAACAAAGTAACCCATGACGTGCGATAACGGCTTTTTGACACCGAAGATGTACGCATACAGATTCGCTTCAGAAACGCGATACCGAATCTGTCCGTCGAGACCAATATTCAACTGATCCTTGGTCACTGCTTCAAGAATTGTTCCATCCTGGTTGGCACGCGGGTTATCCGGATCATACGCCATATTCGTCGTCCCGGTCGCGATTGAAACCCGGTGAACATACTGCCAAGGCCATTTCCAATAGAACCCTGGCTGGACCACGCGGACCTGCGGGTACGCATACCGCTGTTTTTCCTCCTCGTCCAAACTGTCGGCAATCGGTAAATCACTTGTCGTGGCATTCCCCAATCGATGAGCACGACCAAAGCTGGTCACCACCGCCCGCTGGTTCTGATCGATGATGTAGAAACCAGTCAGCACGTACCGAACAAAAAACCAGGCAATTAGGCCGCATACAAAGCCGGAGGCAATAGACATGACTGGCACCTTAAAATTCGAGTTCGATGCACTGAAAGGCAGACGTTATCACGATTAACGTGGTCGGTTGTGTCCCCAGACCTTACACCCTGTATTGCCTGACACGCAACGGGTCAGGAGATGACATTCGTGCTCCACGATTCTGGTGTACTCGCTATTCTGTACCTATCAACGTCGCCTCATGCGGTTCGGATCATCGAATTGAAGAATTTTATCCCTATTGACGATTGAACGTTTATGATGCCACAAAATCCGGATTTTCCGTGATGTCGCGTCGCTTCTTCTGTAAATGCTGATCGGGACACTGTCGGGCTTCCCGACAGGGGACGAAGAACTCGCCCCGGATCCCGTTAACGAATGCGACCACTTTTATACCCGATGCGAGCTGAGGAAAACGCAGACTCAAATCGACCCCAGAACTTCAGGAATTCTTCCATGGGCCACGTTGATTCCAGGCCACTCGCCGTGAGGACTACCTCCCCCACGCTCCGATCTAATACCAGCTTAATTCGATATCCAAATTTAATCATGGTCGGCGATTAACATTTGATAATCTGACAAACCAAGGCGATTAGCAATAGCGATTCTTGCTTTCCACCTTGGCTCGTCCAGGTGGGAGCGAATTTGGAAACCAGAAAACACTTCCCGCCCCATTCGTTAAACGACGATAATCAAACGACATCGCCGTCAAGAACTCGATTATCGTATTCACCAAACGTTCCAACGAACCCTCCAAACTGAAACACGTCCTTCATGCCGTGTACATACGCAAGGTTATTCAAAAAACAAAGCGCGACGTCCAGCGGCGTATCTTCAAAGACACAACCGATGGCGAGATGGACATGGTCGGGCAAAATCCCTGCTTCGGAAACTCGCCAACCTTTCTTGCTGCAAACTCGCGGGATCATGTCTCGAACGGCAATCAAGCGAGCATTGTTCGATACGACCCAGCGTTCGCGATGTACCATCACGACGTGCAGGTTGTACCAGTACAATCCGTGCGATGTCTTCAACGGTTGCGACAAATCGACGGTTGAGTTGTGAATCTGAAGATTCTCCAGAAATTGTTGAAACTTCTCGTCGGCATAAGGATGATGTGACGTTTGTTCGCTCACGTAACGTTCGATGATGGTGCGTTCGTTTGAGCCCACCGCGCGGATTGCAAAATTTTGTTGGAACGGTTTGGGCTGGGTGTCCCGTATGAGATATTGCAGCCGCCCTTTGACTCGCTGCACGATTTTCGAAGGTGAAACGTCTGGCTTGGTGCTGATGGCGAATTGACTGGTTTTTGGATTGAACCAGCGATGATTAAGAATTCGAATTCCGTCCGGTTCCAAGGCTTTGCTCAAAGGCGAAACCCAGTCAGAACGTTCTTGTTCTTGCAGCCAGAAGATTGTCAGCCCCCACTGCAACGGATACGCGAAGGTGCAGTTGTCGGCGGTGTAGATCGGCTCCATTCGTCTTGATCCTGGACAACGTTGGATTGGATGGTGGAATGATAACTACCGATGGAATTGGCAGCCAGAATTGACGGGTGCTTTCTGGTTTCCAAATTCGCTCCCACCTGGACGAGCCAAGGTAGAAAGCAAGACGGAGCGTTGGGGGGCAGCGTGTTTTCTGGTTGCCAAATTTGCTCCCACCCGGGCGAGCCGGTGTGGAAAGCAAGACTTGGTGCTTGGGATGCGACCCGTTGTCTGTGGACCAAATTTGCTTCCGCTCGACCGGGCTGGGGCGGAAAGAAACTCTCGCCGGAATGGTAGCGAATGCGTCCTATTGGTTCGATAACGTGTCCGATCGAAAAATTCCCCGCTCCATGGGTGCCTCCACTTGGGTCGAGTCACTAAGATACATCAAAAATATCCGATTCGACATTGAGGGGGCCCGATGTTTTCAGCTTGCTCACAGTTTTCAACGAAACACAGACTCTTTCTCATTCTTCTGGCGTTGTCGTCTGCCAGAACGGTCGATGCTGCTGATCGCCTTTCGTTCAATCGCGATATTCGGCCGATCCTGTCGGATGCTTGTTTTCAATGTCATGGGCCTGATGACAAGCAGCGGAAGGCGGGATTGCGACTGGACGAGCAAGCGTCGGCACTAAAGCCTGCGGAATCGGGTGTGGCGGCGATTAGTCCAGGAAATGTTGAGACCAGTGAGCTCATTAAACGACTGATTTCGGATGACGACAATCTTCGCATGCCGCCGCAGGGATCGGGGAAGACCATTTCGCCGAAGCATATCGAACTCATCAAACGGTGGATTGCGGAAGGAGCCGAGTATCAGGGGCATTGGGCTTTCATTCCTCCTGTTCGGCCTGAGTTACCGAAGGTGGCATCCACGAAACTCGAAACATTGAATCCGATTGATGCGTTTATTCGATCGAGGCTGGAGCGTGAGAGGATTGCTCATGCTCCGGAAGCGGACAAGACGACATTAATTCGCCGGGTGTCACTCGATCTGACGGGACTGCCGCCGACTCCTGCGGAAGTCGACGACTTCTTGAAAGACAAGTCGTCCGACGCGTATGAGCATGTCGTCGATCGATTGCTCAAGTCGCCTCGATACGGCGAACGGATGGCGCAACAGTGGCTGGATTTCGCCCGCTATGCTGACAGCAATGGCTTTCAAGTCGACAGCAGCCGCTACCAATGGCCCTGGCGAGACTGGGTCATCAATGCCTTCAACGACAATCTGCCCTTCGATCAATTCACGATTGAACAACTCGCCGGTGATCTGCTACCGAACGCCACCCGTTCACAAATCGTGGCGACAGGCTTCAATCGCAATCATCGACTGAATGGCGAAGGGGGAATCATCGCCGAAGAGTGGCGAGTTGAAACAGTCATCGACCGGGTCGAGACAACCGGCATGACGTGGCTCGGGCTGACACTGAATTGCTGTCGCTGTCATGACCACAAATATGATCCAATCACGCAGCGGGACTTTTATCAGCTCTTCGCCTTCTTCAATAATGTGCCGGAAAGCGGAACGCTGCAGGGGGAATCGAAAAACACCGACCCCGTCGTGGCCGTGCCGTCCGATGAGCAAGCCCGGGCAATTGCAAAACTCGATCGTGAGATCAAAACGGTAGAGACTCGCATCTCTGACGAAACGAAGAAACTTCCCGAATACATCGCCGCCTGGGAACCGACCTTCAAAGCCAAATTATCCAACAACAGCGGAACTGTCTGGTCGCCACTTCAGCCCACCGAGGTGAAGTCGGAAGCGGGGGCGACGCTCACAAAACTGGCGGACGGGGCGTATCTGGCTGGTGGACAAAATCCGGCTCACGACACTTATACCGTTGTTGCTCGATTGCCTGCGGGTTCCTTCACCGGGCTATTGCTCGAATGCTTTCCCGACGAAAGTCTCCCCAATAAAAGTCTCGGCCGCTATCCGAACGGAAATTTTGTTTTGAGTCGTGTCGAAGCGGAGGTGACCGCTCCCGGACTTGCAGAATCACTGAAGGCGAAGTTCGTCAAAGCAGAAGCGACCTACTCTCAAAAGGGATGGGAAATCGGCCTCGTGCTGGACGACGTCCCGACCAACGGTTGGGCCGTCGATGGCCCGAGTCGACGCGTGGCGACATCGGCTATGTTCCTGATCGATGGAGCACTGACTGTGCCCGAGAACGCGACGATTACCGTCCGGTTAAAACATGAAGCACTCGGTCAGCACAACATCGGCCGCTTTCGTCTGTCCTTCACGTCGCTTCCGCCGAGTACCGTGAAGCTGGATGGGGCCAAGTTCCCCGAGGCATTGAAAGCCATCCTGGAACTCGCTGCCAAGGATCGAACGGTAGCTCAGAACGCTGAACTGGAAACGTTTTTCAAAGCGAACGTCGACAGTCCGCTCAAGCAGGCTGAGGTGGCCTTGGCGAATCTCAAGAAAGAGCCGGCATCCGTCGCTGCCTCAGTGCCAAACGTCATGGTCATGCAGGAAGGTTCCCTGCGGGAAGCGTTTGTTCTGATCCGGGGCGAATATGACAAACGTGGTGACAAGGTGACGGCGAATCTCCCTTCCGCCTTCTCGTCACGTCCCTCCGACAAGCCATTGAATCGCCTCGATCTAGCTCGGTGGATCGTCGATCCCGCGCATCCTTTGACGGGTCGTGTCTGGATGAATCGGTTGTGGGAGAAATTCTTTGGGACGGGACTGGTGAAAACGTCTGAGAATCTTGGTTCGCAGTCCGAATTTCCGTCGCATCCGGAATTGCTCGACTGGCTGGCGGTGGAGTTCACTCAAGGAGCCAAGCCGTGGGACATGAAGTCGATTCAGAAGTTAATCGTGATGAGTGCCACATATCGACGAAGCAGCCATCAGGTCCAGCACGGCGTGAATTCCGATCCTGAAAATCGACTGCTCGCCTACGGGCCGCGATTTCGGCTCTCGGCAGAAATGCTGCGAGATCAGGCTCTGTTCGCGAGTGGCCTTTTGGTCGAAAAGCAGGGGGGACCGAGCGTTCGGCCCTACATGCCTGACGGTGTCTGGGACGAGACCAGCCGATATGGCGACCTGCGCGGCTACAAACACGACACCAACGACGGCCTTTATCGCCGCACGATGTACACAATCTGGAAGCGAACTGCCGCCCCGCCGTCGATGCTGCTGTTCGATGCCCCCAATCGCGAGATCTGTACCGTCAAACGGTCTCGTACCAACACGCCGCTGCAGGCATTAACGCTGCTGAACGAGACGACCTACATCGAATCAGCTCGCAAACTGGCCGAACGAATGCTGGTTGAAGGAGGCATCTCGCCCAAAGATCGATTGACGCTGGGCTTTCGCTGGGCGACGTCTCGGCGTCCCACAGAGGCGGAATTGGCGGTCCTTGTCGAAGGGCTCAATCACGACCGCGCGCGACTGAAAATGCAACCTGAATCGATTAAACAAATCGTGTTGACGGGCGAAAGCAAAGCCAACGCGTCGCTCGATCCCGGCGAACTGGCGGCCTATACGTTAACTGCGAACGTCCTGTTGAATCTGGATGAAGTTGTCACACGGGAGTGAATCAAGTGCGTTGTCAAGACTCAAGTTTGGGTTGTGTGCCACTGCATCGGAGTCTTCGGAGACGCAGTGTCTTCTCTTTTCTTCGAGACAATCGAAGAGCACTGGGTGACCGAAGACGGTCATCCAGTGGCACCCTACTCTTTAGCTTTGACAACGGCACGAGTCTATTTTTTTTAGGTAAACCCAATGATTCAAGACGAACTCAACCGCCGTCTGTTTTTACGAAATTCCAGTCTGTCTGTCGGCACAGCAGCACTGGCGTCACTTCTGGCTTCGCCAGGTCGTGCTAACGAGGCGAGCCCGACGGGACATGTCGCACTGCCGGGGTTTCCGAATTTCGCACCGAAAGCGAAGCGGATCATTTATCTGTTTCAGTCAGGTGCTCCATCGCAGATGGACCTGTTTGATCCCAAGCCAATGCTCGAATCACGACGCGGCGAAAATCTGCCGGAGTCGATTCGCCAAGGACAGCGACTGACAACGATGACATCGGGGCAGGCCAATTTCCCCGTGGCACCCACGATCTTCAAGTTCGCTCAGCACGGCCAAAGTGGGATGTGGATGAGTGAACTGCTGCCAAACATGGCCAGCATTGCCGACGAATTCTGCATGATTCGAACCGTCAAAACCGAAGCGATTAACCACGATCCCGCGATTACGTTCTCGCAAACCGGTTCACAACTTGCCGGTCGACCCAGTATCGGCTCATGGTTAAGTTACGGTCTCGGCAGTGAAAACCAGGATCTGCCGGCCTATGTCGTACTGACCAGCTTTGGGAGTGGCCGACCGGACGATCAGCCACTTTACGACCGGTTGTGGGGCGCGGGGTTTTTGCCATCGAAGCATCAGGGAGTGAAATTCCGAAACAAGGGAGATGCGGTTCTGTATTTGTCGAACCCTCCCGGCATTGACTCGGTTTCCCGCCGAGGAACACTGGACCGGATCGCGGTACTCAACCGCCAGCACTACGACCAGGTTGGCGACCCCGAGATTCAAACTCGCATCGCCCAGTACGAAATGGCATTTCGGATGCAGACCAGCGTCCCGGAATTGCTGAATGTCAGTGACGAACCCCAGTCGGTGCTCGACATGTACGGTCCGGACGTCAAACGCCCCGGCAGCTATGCGGCCAACTGCCTCTTGGCGCGACGACTGGCCGAACGAGACGTCCGCTTCGTGCAGCTCTTCCACATGGGCTGGGACCATCACGGCGGCCTGCCAGCAGCCATACGGGGTCAATGTAAGGACACCGATCAAGCGACGGCCGCATTGATTAAGGATTTGAAACAACGTGACCTGCTCAAAGACACTCTGATCGTCTGGGGCGGAGAATTCGGTCGGACGATTTACTCACAAGGGGGCATCACGGCCAATGACTATGGCCGCGATCACCACCCTCGTTGCTATACGATGCTTCTAGCCGGTGCAGGAGTGAAAACGGGCACGACGTACGGTGAGACCGACGACTACTGCTATAACACCGTTCGCGATCCGGTCCACGTCCACGACCTCAACGCCACAATTCTTCATCTACTGGGGATCGAGCACACAAAGTTGACGTATCGTTATCAGGGCCGCGACTTCCGCCTGACGGATATTCATGGAGAAGTGATCAAAGGACTTTTGGTGTGAGACTGATATTGAGATCAAGCCTGCGGATTAAAGTTGGTTATGAATCACGACAGGGTGATTGTGGTTCCTCGACTGTGACGATTCTTACGTTCACTGTTGATTGAGGGTTGCGGCGAGTGATCTGAGTTTAATGGACAGTTGCATCGCCGCTGCCTCCCATTCGGATTCAACGGCCGAAAAGAAGCCGGTTGCCGTCTGAAAAGTTCCATCGAATCCCGCCGGCATGATTTTTTCCGGAAAGCCCAGTAATCTCATCTTGCGGTAGACTCTTGGAGCATCCGTGAATTGCAACCAGGCATCGGCGGTCGTTGGTTGTTTGACGACATAACAAACGGCCCCTGTTCCACTATGGGGGTCGTACACCGCCATCCACCGCGCCGATTTGTCGCCCCCTTCAGTCGGTTTGGCGGGTTCGTTCAGAAACGTCCCGCGATTCCGGATCCCCTTGTCGTCGCCAAATAAATAGACCGACGCTGCGGGGGTCCACGCATACATCATCCCCGCAGCGATTCTGAGATCGACTGCAGCATCCGTCCGCATTCGGGCCGATTCCATCAAAACACCGTCGCGCAAACTCAAGTTGGATTCAAGGTTGACCGAGCGGATCACGGATCGTCGCTCCATTCGAAACGAATCGCCGGTGATGTTCATGGTCGGTGTAATGTTTTTGACGAGCTGATCATCCAGAAAGAATTGAAGATGCGTGACATTTTCTTTCTCGACTTCGCCAGGCTTGTCGGGAACGTCAAGAAAATGAGCACTGCCCAGGGCTCCGACACCTCGAATGGTTAAGATCGATCCATAAGCGCTATCCTGAACGGCGATCACATTTTTTTGATAGTCGATTCCGCTCAAGGTCCACATCTTCGATCCGTCAATCCGAATCAACAAATCCCCCACGACAACGATGAGACTTTCCGGACGTTCGAGAATCGTCGAGTCTTTCACCTTAGGATCGGCGTGACCCGTGTTGGACGTTAATAACACGATCAAGGCGTAGCCAATCGTAATTGAGCAAACATATCGCATGGACATCGATCCCTAAGCTTTTGCGTTAAAGCATGCTCTCAACCTCGGCGGAATGAAGCTGCGTGACGACCAGCTTCATTGTGATGGCTTCGCTCATGACACGTTCATTTCGTTGTTTAATGAAACGAGGTGGTTTAGCTGATCATCACTGTTCAGCGGGTGATACTCCTTGTCGGTCGACGGCCTCATGCGGCAATTCAGCGTAAGAAACGGTTCGACGCCCAGACTGTTCTTGTCGCTTTCGCGCGCCTTCGCTGATCGCCGGAATGTCGCCACCGAAGTCATCGGAAATGCGTTCGCGCGTCTTGTGAATGTCCGCAATCGTCGAATCGACTTGATCGCTATTCGTCAATTTGGTCATCGTCTAACATCTCCTCCGGCGTGCAGATGATTGGAACCCAGCACTTCAAGTCGGCAAGAACACGTTGAATCCTTGGAAGAATTCTGGCATTTGCGATATGCGTGCAATTCCAAGTCAACAGATAGTCTATCCGATGATGGGCCGCGGTGGCGATGTGCAAAGCATCGACCTGTGCCTTTAGAGGCAGGATCGCTCGAGACATAATCTCGGCAGCAACGGCGTCAATTTCAGGCCCCAATTGCAAGAGTGGGATATCGTCCAATGATTCCAATCTCGCTTGTGCGAGTTTCGGATCACCATCCGCCGCTTCATCAATCACGTACTGCGATGTCAATAATTCGTAATTTGTCCGCTCATTGTCCCACCATCGCTGCGTGAGAATTTGACGAGCTGCCGCGACAACCTGTGCGCTCGGACGTTGCCGGAGATAACTGACGATCGAGGTTTCAATGTAAACACGGGGCACCGAATTCTCCAGTCGGCCAACGTCTGAGATCAGGCGATTGCGGCCAAGTAACTGCCGATCAAGGAACGCGCGATCCGCAACTCGCGTGCATTTCTCTGTTCGTCAACGTCTTGTTTACGTGCGGTTTGAGTTTGTCAAATTATCAACAGGATTTGAAGCCAAGTTGAGCAGACACTGCCGCCGAAGTCCCACGTATCCGAATCCAATTGTCAGAAAACAATATATCGAAATCGAAATGGGGTGCGCACCGTGTTCCAACAATTTTGGCGTGTCGAGGTACCGATCTCCAGAAACCCATGCAGCCGCAAGATATGAACCATTCGCCAACAGGCAAAAATTGGCGATGAACCACATCCAATTTTTTCGAAGTGCGAAAGCGAAAGCCGTTGGAATCACGACACCGAGAATGGGGCCTCCCCAAAGTGTCACCAGCGGATGCGGATCAGGTTCGAAGAAGCTATACGGGAGACGCCATGGGAGTAAGTCGGCACTCGTCAAAGTTCCGCCGCATGCGAAACCGCAAATGAGATGTCCAGACTCGTGGACGAACGTCATCACGCCCCAAGATGCGATCAGCAGTCCAACGAGTTTGAGTAAGCGTTTGGCAATCGGAAAAGTCCTGGCGGATTTTTGCATGTTTGAGTGAATGAACGAGTGCGATCAGCGGGTCAGGGCCAACGAGTTTCCATTTTCACACGGCACCGCTCTACGGCCCCATGTGCTAGGCTTTGTCATTTGCGTTCTTCCGTACTAATCGTACGAGCATGGCCGCCCCCGCAGCGCACACGCCCAAACAGTCGATCAGGACGTCCTGTACGGTACCGTAGCGGTCTGGAATAAACGATTGGTGCCATTCATCAGATGCTGCAAACCCTATACAGAATAGCATCGCAAACATGATTGATGAAGACGTCGTCTTTCCGTGTAACCATTTCAGTGAAGATGCCGCCAGAACTGTGAGGATGGCAAATTCCGAAAAATGCCAACCCTTCACGATTGTGAACCAAGAGATTCCCCAAAACACAGCAAACCGTTCCATCGAGTCTTGTCCCGCGCCAGAGAACGTCGCGACGAGACGAAAGAATTGTTCGGGCCGGATTACTGTGCATGAAGTGCCGAAGATAAACGCGAGCCAAATCAATAGCAGCGTAGGATAGCGCCAACGACTCGTTTGGACCTCGACTGACCCTTCACGCAAATCGCCGCTACGCTCTGCAATTTTATTGTTTCCTTGAGAAAACAACCGTTATCTGCGATTGATCGCTGATAATGGAACAATCAGGATTATCCGTGATAGTGCGTTGTCCTTCCATCCATCACAATACCTCCGTGTCGCCGATAGTCAATCGCGGATTTCAGTTGCTACCGAACGGAGTGCTGTCATCACCCAAAAACCGCAGTGTCCACGTGGGCGATTATCGCTTTCCACCTTGGCTCGTCCAGGTGGGAGCAAATTTGGTAACCAGACGACGCAACGCACCCCAACGTCCCGTCTTGCTTTCCACTCTGGCTTGTCCAAGTGGAAGCGAATTTGGAAACCAGACATCTCATCCCACTCTGTTCGTTAAAAGCGGGAGCTATTTCTCGTCTTCCTCAATATCGCTTTTATCGTTTTCGTCAAAGGTTTCGACAAATCCTCCAAACTGAAGCACTGCCTTATTGTCGTGTGTGTGTGTGTGTGTGTGTGTGTGTGTGTGTGTGTGTGTGTGTGTGTGTGTGTGCGTGTGTGTGTGTGTGTGCGTGTGCGTGTGTGTGCGTGTGTGTTTATGTGTGTGTGTGTGTGTCGTGTGTGTGCGCGCGCGCGCACGCACATACACTTTGGAGTGAGGTATG
>CAILLA010000048.1 GCA_903834925.1 uncultured Schlesneria sp. | reverse complement strand
CCGATCTCATGACCGTCTTCGGTCACGCAGTGCCTCTAGAAAGTAAGATGTGATATACAGCGTAGCATGGGCTTCAGCCCGTGCATTCTTGACGACACGAAGTGATTCATGACACTAAGTCGTAACAAAAAGAGCGATGAAAAGACGGTAGGAATTTACGTCAGACTAAAGTAGCCATCATCGCTCCGCGTGATGAGCATCTCGCGAGAATGAACCAATCGTCGCCAAGGCAACATTTCATTTTGGATTCAGATCAATTCAAACGAGGCAAAACATGTTCCGACGAAACCATCTCAATACCTTGAGCGCAATGTCAATTGCATGCCTGTTCGGCTGGTTAGCGGCATCCTCCCGATGGACTGAGTCGATCGCTCAGGAAACCAAAGGAAGTTCGGTAAGGGTTGCGGCCACATCAACTGTCCTCCCGCCTCCGCCTCAGCCGTTCAAGGGGATCATCAACTTGCGGGCCAAGGAATCGAAAACCGATTTCCCGCAACCGATTCAGGCACCCAAGAACGCTCCGAATGTTCTTCTCGTGCTGTTGGACGACGTGGGATTCGGGGCAACCAGTACTTTCGGCGGCCCCTGTTCGACGCCAACGTTTCAGAAACTCGCCGATAACGGTTTGAAATACAATCAGTTTCACACGACCGCATTATGCAGTCCAACCCGGGCCGCACTGATTACTGGCCGGAACCACCATTCCTGCCACACGGGGATCATCACTGAAGCTGCAACCGGCTTTCCGGGCTACGATTCGGTGATGCAAAAGGACACCGCGACGGTGGCCGAGTTACTCAAACAGAATGGATTCGGCACCGCCTGGTTTGGGAAGAACCATAACGTCCCAGACTGGCAATCCAGCCAGGCAGGCCCATTCGACCTGTGGCCCACGGGACTTGGTTTTGACCACTTTTACGGATTCATCGGCGGTGACACCAGTCAATGGCGACCTGCCGTAACCGAGGGAACCAAGCCGATCGAGCCTTATCTGGGCAAACCCGATTACAACTTCGACTACGACATGGCGGATCAAGCCATTAAATGGATCAGCATGCAAAAGGCCGTCGCCCCCGAGAAACCCTTCTTCTGCTATTATGCACCGGGTGCGACACATGCCCCGCACCACCCCAGGCAGGAATGGATCGACAAGTACAAAGGAAAATTCGACCAGGGTTGGGACAAAGTTCGCGAAGAGACGCACGAACGTCAGAAGAAGCTGGGTGTCATTCCCCAGGACAGCAAACTGACGCCACTGGCACCTGGCTTGCCAGCTTGGAACACACTGACGGCCGAGCAGCAAAAGGTCTTTGCTCGCTTCATGGAAGTTTACGCCGGTTTTCTGGAACAGACAGACTACAACGTCGGTCGGGTTATTGAATCCATCCGTCAGACGGGACAACTCGATAACACGCTAGTGATCTTTATCGCCGGAGATAACGGAGCGAGTGCCGAAGGGAGCCCGCAAGGACTATTGAACGAAATGACGTTCTTCAATGGAGTCCCCGAAGACCTGAAGGAAGTTTTGAAGAGAGTCGACGAGATTGGCAAGTGGACCACCTACAACCACTACCCAGCCGCCTGGGCACACGCGATGTGCTCACCATTCCAATGGACCAAGCAGATTGCCAGCCATTACGGCGGTACGCGCAACGGGATGGTCATTTCATGGCCGAAGGGAATTGCTGCGAAGGGCGAACTGCGAACTCAGTGGCACCATTGCATCGACATCGTCCCGACGATCCTGGAAGTCTGTGGTGTTTCTGCGCCGGCTTCAGTCAATGGAGTTACTCAGAAGCCAATTGAAGGGGTCAGCATGGCTTATTCATTCGCGGACGGCAAAGCGAAGAGCCGACGAACAAAGCAGTACTTTGAACTCGGCGGAAATCGAGCGATCTATTCCGAGGGCTGGGTCGCCTGTACGACTCCGTCAAACCCGCCATGGGACCCGGCCGGAGCTGGCGTCGATGAGATCAACGGCTACGGATGGGAACTGTACGATACGAGCAAAGACTTTTCGCAATCCGACAATCTCGCAACAAAGATGCCCGAGAAGCTCAAAGATCTGCAACTTCTCTTTTACACTGAAGCAGCCCAATACAACGTCTTACCGATCGACAACAGCAAGACCAGCCGACTCGACCCTGCCATTCGCCCAAGCCTCACCAGGGGCCGCAAATCATTCACTTACGCGGAAGGAATGAACCGCATTCCGGAAGGAGCGTCACCAGACATCAAGAACAAATCGTGGTCGCTTACAGCCGAATTGGAAGTAAAAGCAGATACCTCAGGAATCATCCTGACGCAGGGTGGCCTGTTCGGCGGCTGGGCACTGTATCTGGAAAAAGGGAAACCCGTTTTCCATTACAGTTTCGTCGACGTCGCACACTATGAAGTCGCCGGCAAAGAACCACTGACACCGGGCAAGCACACAGTCAAAATGGACTTCGCCTACGATGGCGGAGGCATCGGAAAAGGTGGCGCAGCCATATTAAGCGTCGATGGCAAGGAAGTCGCCAAGGGACGCATCGAAAGAACTATGCCAATCCGTATCACGCTCGATGAAACACTCGACGTCGGCGAGGACGCAGGCACACCTGTGAATCTGTCCTATCAGGTCCCCTTCAAATTCAGTGGCAAGATCGAGAAAGTCACAATTGATTTGAAGTAGAATCAAAGTGTCTCCTTCGATGCGCCGTCTTAGCCACTGTCCTGACCTTCCTCCCCTGGCGTGTCGATTTGGTCATCGTCTGATTTGTTCTTCGGCGTCAGGGCGTTATGCAGGCAACGATCGAACGCACCTTACCTCAAATCCTAAAGCGAAGACCTATTCTTTCGCATCCTCGGAAAGAGCCCAGACCACGATCTTGCGGTCGTGTTCGGCACCATAATCCGATGAACTGGAGCTCAAAAGACGCGTACCATCTGGGGTGAACTTGACCTGTGCCACCCACACGGGAGCCTCTAGTACATGAAGTTGTTCCAACGTCTTAGCGTTCCAGAACACGATTTTGCCCCCTTTTCCAGATGACACCAGCACTTTTCCATCAATACTAAAGTCGATGGAAAAGACTTCGTTACCTCCCGACGGCCGTTCGCTTCGCAGCATTCCGGTCGCGACGTCCCACAAGGCGACCGCTCCATCGACATAGCCGGCGGCAAGTGTCTTTCCATCGGGACTAAAGGCAATGTCTTGGGTCATCGCCTTGCCAAAAGAATGCAACCGTTTCCCTGTTGCGACATCGTAGAGTTGCGTCACATCATTGCGATTGCTGACGGCCAGAATTTTGCCATTGGGGCTAAATACGGGCTTGAGGGCACCTGGACTTCCTGTTTGTTCAAATTTTCGGATCAGTTTCCCAGTCAAGTCAAATAGCTTCATTTCGTTATAACCGCGTCCCTCCGCGACTTCTGACCAGATCGTGTCGCCGATCGCCAGATATTTGCTGTCCGGACTGAACCGCGCATACCCGGGAGTTTTGCCCAACGGAATAAAGACCGAATGATCATCAACAACTCTCGTGAGCGTGTAGCCCGGTTTATGGATTTCGTTCCACGCCATGTATTGTCCGTTGGAACTGATTTCAAAGTCTTGCGGCCACTGTATGGGTCCGAACTGACGAAGAGTACTTAGCGTCACGTCATCCACGACTTCCACTTGCCTGCCCCTGTCCAGAAGCGTCAATTCACCTTTCTTGGGTCCTATAACAATTCGGTTAGCACGTTTCTCAACTTCAAAAACCGGTTTCAATTGATTCACGTTTTCGATCGAGATGGTCTTTTTAGGCTTGAGAGCACCCAGTTCAGAAGGTGCTGCATCAGCCATACGGGACGCAACGGTAATTCCCCCCAGCACGCCACATATGATAATCGCCGCCAATGGCAGCACAATCGCTGCACGGGGACCGACAGGATGTCGGCAACGCTGAGTGTCCAGGATTGCCAGCACTCGCTGGTCGAGTCGATCCGAGTGTGCGATCGCCACTCCGAGTACCGGTCGAACGGGCCGATAGGATTTGAGCGTGCAAAGTAATGATTCGGCATAATCGCTCGGTTTCTGTCCTGCGAGCAACACAACATCATCAGAGGCAACTTCGCGCTCAGCCCGTAGCTGCCTGGCGGCGTACCAGACCAGCGGATTGAACCAATACACAAGACACGCCAATCGCCCGAGCAATTGAGTGAAAACATCCGACCGTTTAACGTGTGCCATCTCGTGCAGCAGGATGCAATTCCGTTGAGTCTGACTCCATGTCCGCCAGTTTCGGGGAACCAACAGGCGAGGAAAGAGCACTCCGGCAACGGCGGGGACGCACGTTTCGTCGGATTCCAGCGAAATCAACGGACGCTGAAGCCCAATTGTCTTTGCCGCGCTCGCAACGGACGTGGCCCATTCCTCGTCATCAATCCTTCGCAGCCGACGCAGCCAATTCGATTGCTGGACAAGCAAAATCAAGAACCAAACGGAAGAGAACACGGTTCCAATTAACCAGCCGATTCCAAACCACTTCGTGATGCCAGTGCTTTCAACAACCTGCCACACGGACACGTGACCCCCCTTGGTTGGGGGATCTCCATTTGCGGATCGAGTTGACACTGAATTCAACCGCAACGACGGTTGCTGTCGAGTAGAGTTTAGTGCCAACCCATCAACAGATGATGGCAGAATTGCGTTTGAAGAAACGACTGAAGGGGCAGCGGGGACCTCTTTCCCCGACACGAGAGTGGATGCATCCACTTCGCTTGGCAATACCCGTAAAGTTATCTTCGGCACGAGCAAGGAAGACAAGGGCAGAATCAATGACGCAATCAGTCCGAACACCCAAACGCGATGCCGAATCGCTGCCGATTGCCGAGCGAGAAGCTTACACGCAAGTGCGCACAATCCAAGAGCTGCAGTCGACTTGAGGACGCTGTCCCAGCACGTGAAGTGAGTCATGTCAAAAATGGAAACTGCATTATGGAGTCCAAACATTTAACGACCTTCCTTTCGAGCTTTGTTAATCAGATCCTGTAACTTGGTGAGTTCTTCATCCTTCAAGACGTCGGATTTCAGATCGAACGCCGCAGCCATGGTGTCCGCGACGGAATTTCCAAAGAAAGTCGCCATTAAATGCGAGAGGGCCGTCTTGCTGGCCAACGATCGGGATTGCGTCGCACGATAGACGTACTTCGTCCCGTCCTGCCGATGCGTTACAAACCCTTTTCGTTCCAGCAATCGCAACATCGTTCGCACGGAGTCATACGCGGGTGGCTCAGCCATCTGTTCCAAGACGTCATTGACCGAGGCCTCATCCAGCCGAAATACGATATCAAGAATCTCTCGTTCCCGCGGCCCCAATTTCGTCGAGTCGTTTTTTTTCGCCATGAACGCCAACCCCTCGCACAAACATCCCGGTAATCGATTACCACTGGTAACATATTACCACTTCTTCCTGGAAGTCAACGGAAAAAATTGTTTTTTTCGGAATCGCCGGCGAGAATGGAGAAGCCTTGCGCCACTGCTTGACCGTACTCGGTCAAGCAGTGCTCTTCGCCTACAAAACGAAGCCACGGCGATGGAAATAACTCCAGTGAGGATTTGCCTCAAACCAAAGTAGCCGTCTCGCTCCGCCGAGACGATAGCCAAATTGCAGCAGCGCTCGACAGGCGTTTGAAAGCCTTGATGGACACAAGGTCGATGGCAATTCGGCTTTCTTCTCGGCGGAGCGAGAATGCTACCTTGGCAGAAATCCTCAAACTTGACTCAATGAATCAAGTTTCAAACCTGAAGAAGTCGGATACCTTAGCTTCCGGAATTGGCACCGTATGGTACAGGTGACTGTTAGCTCCTGCTGGTTCAAAGGCCCGTTGACCACTGCTGTGTGGGCGGTGGGGTTTCGGTCGAATTCGGTTCGACGTTAACAAAACGGTCACCGAATTAATTCGGTTCTTTTTCGCCTCGCGCGGGGACCGTTTCTTCGACCTGCGCACCACCGGATAGACCGGCGTTTGAGGGCTCGGAGTTGAGTGCTGGCGGTGGAACGACGTCATTAGGGGCTGGGACCGGCGGCTTTTTCGTTTCTGGTGGCTCACCAGGGCCTGGAAGTTCGTCTTTCTTGGGTAGCTTGTCGTCAAAGGCTCGAAGCAACTTACGCGCGACTTCGTCTTGCGGGGCCAGGCTAAGACATTTATCCAGTTGTTTCACTGCTTCAGCCGGATATCCCAAAAAGCCGTAATGGTAACCGAGCAGGAACCTTAGTGCGGGGTCATCGGTTTTCGCTCGCGCGGCTTTTTCCAGGGCTCGCACCTGAGTCGTATAATCTTCACCCTTGCCGTACAAGTCGCGGAAGTTCTTGACGACGACGTCCCATTTTTCTTGTGGCAGCGTTTGCATCGCCGCCTGGACGGCACCGGCTGATTCGCTGAAGTTTTCCGTGGCAAACAGCCCTTGAGCCAGCATCAGAATTAAGACGCCGTTTTGAGGATCGTCCACCAAACCATGCCGCCAGGCTCGAACGGCTCCCTTGTAATCACGGGTCTTGAACGCGGATTCACCGATTTGTGCGAACTCTTCGGCCGTAGGCAGTCCGCTGGCTGCACCCGATGTCTTGTCCAGATTAGGAGCAGCATTCGTTGGTGGAACAGCAGGAGGAGCGTCCGTGGCTGTTGCGACACCCAACGCACTCAATTGTGACATGGGGGCGTATGCAATCGCGTTTGAACCAACACCAAGTCCGCTATATCCGGCATAACCTGGCATGGCACTGGCATAGCCGTAAGTGATTGGTTGATAGGCACAGCAAGGCTGGTAAGCGAAACAGCCCCAGCTGGAATAGGCGTTGTTCAAACCATATCCATACCCAAAATTATTCAGACCGTAGCCCCATCCGTAACCGTTCAAACCATAGTAACCCAGGCCATAGCCACCGTAGTATCCCAAGCTGCCATAACCGAGACCATAACCAAGTCCGTATCCCAATCCGAAACCGAGTCCGTACCCGTAGTAAGGCCAAAATCCGCCGTAGTACGGCCAAAACCCACCAAACCCGCCGTAGCCACCGTACCAAAAGCGGTTGTTATTCCAATTCCCATTGTTCCAGTTGCTGTTATGCCAGCCGTTATTCCAATGGCCGTTATTCCAATGGCCGTT
>CAILLA010000047.1 GCA_903834925.1 uncultured Schlesneria sp. | reverse complement strand
GATCACAAAATGTACTCGCATTCAAAAGACGCGCAAAGTGCGTCTTGCACTCCAGAAACACCAATCATCGCTCCAAGAGCTTGACCCTATCCCGATCAACTGGTAGTTTGGGTTCATGCCTCGCGGGTGTAGTTCAATGGTAGAACGAAAGCTTCCCAAGCTTTAGGCGAGGGTTCGATTCCCTTCACCCGCTTTCTTGTGAACTGTTCATTGAAGAAAATGTTTCACGACTCGATTGTCTCTCAATTCTTGGTGATACGTCTGAGACACTTTTTCGCGGCTTGAAGTACTTTCTCATTCATGGAAAGAAATACCTCCACCGAATTGAAGCGGGATCGGGCGGACCTTATCGAATTTCTGACCGCACCAGCGTCAATACTGGACCTGCCCCCGTTTCTTTCTTTCGGCAAAAAAAAGAGCGAAAGGCGCACAATGAGTGCGGCAGAGAAAGAACTCGCGGCATTCATCTCAAAATACACACCCGAGATTGCTGATCTTGCCCGGCAATTGTTCGCCAGGATGCGAGAGATGATGCCTAACGCGATCGTACTGGTTTACGACAACTACAACGCACTGGCGATCGGATTCGGTCCAAATGAACGGGCTTCTGATGCCATCCTTTCGCTGGCGGTGTACCCCAGATGGATTAGCTTGTTTTTCCTTCAGGGGGCATCGTTTCCCGACCCAGCTGGGTTGCTGACGGGCTCAGGGAAAAAGGCCCGTCATCGGGTGTTGCCCAACATCGAGGAACTCGATCGCCCGGATCTCCAGTCGCTGATTGCTGTCGCTTTGGCGCAGGCTCAGTTTCCGATCGCCTCGGCAATTCAAGGACAGATCGTCATCAAGTCTGTTTCAAAGAGTCAAAGGCCCAGAAGACCCGTACCAAAGAGCGGGAAAAATGAACCTGGTGCTCCGAAAAGGCCTGGTCGCAAAGGAATCCAGGGGAAGTGAAATCGTAGGTAATCTAGACTGGGGCGAAGAAGTTAGGACACGAATCCTTTTGACTTCATCAGCTCGACGATGAGGTTTACGCTTTCTTCGACGCTGATCTGATCGGTTTGCAGAGTCAGATCGGGGGTTTTCGGCTCTTCGAACGTCGCAGACACGCCAGGCATTTGAGCGATCTTGCCTGCGTCAGCCAATTTGTACGCGCCACTCTGGTCGCGAGACCGTAGTACGTCCATCGGAGCCGTGCAGTAAATCTCAAGCACGCGATCCTGGCCAATCAACTGCTTCGCCTTCTCGCGTACCGCTTCATGCGGTGCCACGAACGCCGCGATCGTAATCACCCCCGCATCGTTCATCAATTTCGCCACTTCGGCTGAACGTCGCAGATTCTCAGATCGGTCGTCTGCGGTGAACCCAAGGTCGCGGTTCAGACCCTGGCGCATGCTCTGGCCGTACAAAACAGTCACCGACCGACCCTCGTCCCACAGACGTCGCTCCAGTGCGTACGCGATCCGACTCTTGCCACTCCCGGTCAGCCCGACAAGCAAGACTGTTGCTGGCACTTGGCTATAGCGCTGCTCTCGCTCAGAAGGGGCAATCAGGCTTTCGCGCAGCTTGAGACTAACAGCCGGCTCTGACCCCCACACGTCGCCAGAAGCTCTTCCGCTACCGGTCTCAACAATCATTCCCGCTCCGACAGTGTTGTTCGTCAGCCGGTCAATGAGGATGAACGCTCCGGTGGACGCGTTCGAACGGTATGGGTCACAGGCTAGTGGCTGGGTCAGGCTGAGCTGCACAAGCCCAACCTCGTTCAACTCAAGTCGAGGGACTACTCGATGTTCAAGCGTGTTGACATCGACGCCATAGCGGAATGACACGACCTCCGCCGATATCTGTCGAGTCGTTTGTTTCAGCAAATACTGTCGACCGGGGACGAGTGGCTGTTCGGCCATCCACACCACCATCGCGTCGATTTCACTCGTCACATGAGGCGCGTTATCTGGCAACACCAGCATGTCGCCACGACTCACGTCGACCTCATCGGTTAAGGTTACCGTCACGGCAAGTGGCGCAAACGCTTCTTCTAATTCGCCGTCGTAGGTCACGATCGATTTCACTGTGCTGCGTTTACCAGACGGCAGCACCATCACCTCGGCTCCTTTGCGCAGGACACCGGATGCAACGGTGCCGGCGAACCCACGGAAGTCGAGATTGGGACGGATGACGTATTGTACCGGGAACCGTAAGTCGGTCAGGTTGCGGTCGCTGGCGATGTGGACAGTTTCAAGGTGGTCCAGCAGCGGTGGCCCGGAGTACCACGGCATGGAATCGCTCTTGGTGACGACGTTGTCACCCTTCAATGCCGACATCGGAATGAACATAATGTCGTGGAGATCGAGCTTAGCAACGAAGCCGGTGTAGTCATCCTTGATGCGTTCGAACACATCGCGCGAGTAGTCGACAAGATCCATCTTATTGATGGCCACAACAACGTGTCGGATGCCCAACAGTGACACGATAAACGAGTGCCGTCGGGTCTGCGTCATGACACCGTATCGAGCATCAATAAGAATAATGGCCAGTTGACACGTTGATGCACCAGTGGCCATGTTGCGCGTGTACTGTTCGTGACCTGGCGTATCCGCGATGATAAATTTGCGGCGGTCTGTCGAGAAATAGCGATATGCGACGTCGATGGTGATTCCTTGCTCGCGTTCTGCTTTCAAGCCGTCAGTCAGCAAGGCGAGATCGATCTCGCCGGCGCCGGTGGTGCCAACCTTCTCGCTGTCGCGTTTCACGGCGGCAAGCTGGTCCTCGTAGATCATCTTGGTGTCGTGCAGTAGCCGACCGATCAACGTGCTCTTACCGTCGTCGACGCTACCGCAGGTGAGGAATCGCAATAGTTCCTTCTTCTGGTGGCGGGCGAGGTAAGTGTGAATGTCTTCCTGACTCAAATCAACAGCTTGCATTTCAGAAGTATCCCTCTCGCTTTTTCTGCTCCATCGACCCGGTCTCATCGTGGTCGATCACCCGCCCTTGTCGCTCGGAATTCGTGGCCACAAGCATCTCTTCGATGATCTCAGGCAGCGTCGTCGCGTTGCTCTCGATCGCCCCTGTAAGCGGGTAGCAACCTAAGGTACGGAACCGCACGCGTTTCATCATTGGCTTTTCACCGGGCAGCAACCGCATCCGATCATCGTCCACCATGATCAACGTACCATCTCGCTCGACGACCGGGCGCACGTCGGCGAAATAAAGCGGGACGATGGGGATGTTATCGAGGTGAACGTACTGCCAGATATCCAGTTCGGTCCAGTTACTTAGCGGGAAAGCACGGATGCTCTCTCCCTTGTTCACCTTGCTGTTGTAGAGGTTCCATAATTCAGGACGCTGGTTCTTCGGATCCCACTGATGCAGTCTGTCGCGGAAGCTGTAAACACGTTCCTTGGCGCGGCTTTTTTCTTCGTCACGACGGGCACCGCCGAAGGCTGCGTCGAACTGGTAGTGGTTCAGCGCCTGCTTCAACGACGCCGTTTTCATAATATCGGTATGCTTTTTCGAGCCGTGGTCGAACGGGTTGATGTTCTGAGCCTTCCCTTCCGGGTTGATCCAGATCTTCAGATCGAGCCCTTGTTCGGCACAAAACCGGTCGCGGAACTCGATCATTTCACGGAACTTCCACGTCGTATCGACATGCAGCAATGGGAAAGGCATTCGCCCAGGGAAGAACGCTTTCTGTGCCAGCCGCAACATCACGGCCGAGTCCTTGCCGATCGAATAAAGCATCACAGGCCGCTCAAACTCAGCCGCAACCTCACGGATAATGTGGATACTCTCGGCCTCAAGCACTTTCAAATGGGTTAAGTTGTAATTGCTGCTGGTACTACTGCTGTTGATCATCCGCCCTCCAGGTAAGTCTCTGTCCGCGAGTTGTACAAAATCCGCTTCTCTTTCGGATAGGGCAACATCGAGGGCCCAGTTGCGTGCAGAAGAGACAAACGGAAACGATTTGATTTCTACGATTGTAGCAGAAATCAAGATGGTCAAATTGCGAACTGATTTGCGAGTACCCAACCCAGCAAATCCATATCCACAGCATCCATGCACACATTCAAAAAGTTTGACGACATTGCGTCACCTCGAATGTTTTGTAAAAGAAGACTTTCGACAAAGTCGTCGAAAAATCGTTCCATTGCGACGGCTATTGTTATGGCTTGGCCAGAATTTTCAACCAACTTCGCCGAATGAAATTGCCAGTTTTCGTAAAGTCGTATTCCAGCCCGCCGTTTTTCCTTTAAGGGTTTAAAAACACGTGTTACGGTTTGGCGCTCGGCGTGAAACCTTTCGGGTCAACGTCGTGGAAGTAGAACTTCAACGTCGATCACTCGCCGAACGAAGGAATGTCTGTTATGAACATCCCGTGAAGGATTCCGCGCCTGTCTGCGACACTGGACTCGACGAATTGCCTGACTGCCAGCGTCAATCGTCTCTGGATCAATAACGCAAGCTGACAAAGTTGAATCCCCATGACTCGAACAATCATTTTGCTGTCCGTCACATTTCTTTGGACATCAGACCTTTGGAGTCAGGCGAATGCTGAGGGACCTCCAAAGGTTTTCCAAGTCGAGGCAAGTGCTAAGACAGCCTATTCAAGCATTCAAGCCGCAATCGATGCGGCTCCGGCAGGATCAATTGTGCGTATCGGTCCTGGAACATTTCATGGGGCCGTTCAGATCAAGAAGCCACTGACGCTTGAAGGTGCTGGAGCCGATCGAACGATTCTGTCTGCGAATTGGATCAGTCTCAGGGAATTGATCTTGGAAGGAAAGGGGGTCCCAGACAAGGACAAGGAGGCCTTTAACAAACTGCAAAAGATCGCCATTGAGAAAGAGAAGGGGGAAGGTCCGGTGACGATGCAGTTAATTCATGCCTACGGACCCGAGCCCACACTCGCCGTCAAAGAGACAAACGAAGTCGTGATACGCGGCGTGAGCATCAGCATGCCGGGTGAGGTACAAAATGGAGGTTGGCAGAGTTCTCCAATGGCGTTCCTCGAAAATGCGGGAACGACGATCGAAAACTGTGCCTTCGTCGGATCAGCGGTCGAGGGTGTTGAAATCAAAGGGGTATCAAACGTCACGATGCATGAATGTCTGATCGGCGGAATCAGAGCTTCGGGTGTCATCGTGAAAGCCGCGTCGCGTTCGAAAGTCACAATTTCGGACTGTGATTTACGTGGTTGTGGATACGCCGGAGTTCAAATTGAGGGGGCCGGCGACGTCACTGTCAGCCGTTGCCGCATTTCAAAAGTCGATTTTCATGGTATCCGTTACGACAATGCTTCGCCCAAAATCACAGGCAACGTGTTTACGGACATCAATCGAGCGGGCATCTATATTGATGGCAAGACCCAGGGAAAAATCTCAGAAAATCTCTTTTTCGATTGTGGTGTGGCGGGAGGTACTGAAGACGAGATTTTCAACAATACGTTTATCCGCAAGAACGGCCCCTCGGCGGCATGGCATGACTTTTCCGCCATGGGAAATTCAGTGACTTCAAAGGGGAGTCTTCATCACAACATCATCTCTGGCTACAACCACGCCCTTATACTCTTTTCAACCGGCCAGAAGCCGCTGAAATTCGAAAACCTCAAATTCGAGAGCAATTTTTGCCATACAGCGAAGTCGGCCATCATTCATTCCCATCGTGCGGAACAAAACAAATCCAAAACGCCAGGCAGCACACCTGAGACTGTTGACGTGCCACTTCCAAAGGGGAACTGGCAGTTGCAAGTTCAATTCACAGACCCCGAGCACGGCAACTACAGCCTGTCACCGCAAATCGAGTGGCTCGATCGTAATTGTGGAGCGACGAAGCACGCATCTCTTAAAAGTCCCTGGCCGGAACAGGATGCGGAGCGGGCGATGTTGAAGCAAATTAAAGTAGTTGAATCGCAAGACCGTTAAATGTTGGTTTGAGAGTTTTCAGTCCTATTGTGCGAACGCGCTATATGCGGTGTAGGGGGTCGCCGGAACACTTTGAATGTCTTGAGGCGGCGTCGTTACAGCTGATGTCCCGATGAAATCGCCAGTATGAGGTGTGTTTATGACGTAGCTACCATTTGCACGTGCAAACGGCCTTGTTGACAAGCCTGCGTACGCACCTTGGATCGCCGGAAACTGGTAGCCAACATCGAGGAAGAGAACGGCTTGTGAAAGCTCGGACAATTTCGCCGTCGTCGCATCCCGAATGTATGTCAGTCCGACGACCAATCCAATCACGCTGATAACGGCAATAAACATATACTCCGTTGCAATCAACGCGCCATCGTCGTCTTCCCATAAAGCGGTCATCGTGCGTTCCATCGCCGTTGCTCCAATTGCTTCGTGTTAAGTCGCCTTGATTGCTATAATGACAAAAATTTAAATCGTCTTCTTGTGTAACTGGTAAGATTATCTTGTTTTTGATAAATCCGCGAAATGAGAAGCAGGCCGCTAATAACGCTATGGTAGTTCTGAAATTGTGTCAACGGCGTATTTGCTACGTTCAACGTGTGATATAATTGTTTCAAAAAAACGTTGAGTTGCTTCTTAAGGCGGCGGCGATCAATAGCGTCTGGCAGCGTTTTAATGCAGCTTTGTAAAAGGTTCAAAATCGTATCGATCGAGTACCGCAAGTGCTCTAGTCTCCGTAGCGAGGGATCGGACAAACATGCGGCGACGGACAAAACGGTCATAGAGGGACACATTGAGAATTGTAACGACTTGCGCGACACTTCTTTTCAAAAATGCCGTTAGAATACATGGTTCGTTCTCTGTCAGGAAATCGACGCATACGATTGGTTGAAAATGTCATCACCGCCCACACGTCAATTTAACGGAAGCGGGTTTGCCGCCACGCGTTGGACAGTCATCATGGCTGCTGCTCACGGGGACGATTCGTCAAATGCTGCCGATGCACTGGCCGAACTTTGTCGGACATATTGGTATCCCCTATACACCTATCTGCGAAGTCGCGGACATTTCACGCACGAGGCTGAAGACCTTACGCAGTCATTCTTTACGAGCCTGCTCGGACGCGATTTCCTCGCCAAAATCGATCGGAGAAAGGGAACTTTTCGGTCATTCTTGCTGGCGTCACTGAAGCACTTTCTATCCGACGAACGGGATCGGGCGTCAGCACAAAAACGGGGAGGTGGGAAGCCGATTATCGCTCTCGACGGTCTCGATGCCGGAACACGGTATCGTCTGGAACCTGCTCATCATCTCTCTCCCGACAAGATGTTTGAGAAACAGTGGGCGCTGTCGGTACTCGAGCTGGTTTTATCCCGGCTTCAAAGCGAAGCGGCCGTTGCCGGTAATCACGCATTATTTGCAGCACTTCAATCATCGCTCACTGATCACCAGTCTGCTCGCTACGCCGCGATCGCGCGCGATCTGGATATGACTGAAGTAGCAATTAAGTCGGCCGCACTACGACTTCGCCGACGATATCGAAAGCTGCTCATCGAAGAGATCGCTCAAACGGTTTCGGACCCGGATCAGATCGACGGGGAAATTCAGTATTTAATGTCGTGTCTGTAAATTCCCGTGCAACTTTTTTTCACTCTTCCCGTTTTCAATGGTAGCGAAGAATCCTTTTTTGAAGAGGACGGCGGGTGTTCAAAGTTCAAAAATGACCGTGAAAGCGCTCTTTGCCCGCGAAGCAAGAATGATGGCACTGCTCAGCTATCCACATGTGGTGACGGTTTATGAATTCGGGACGACCGCGCCCAACGCGAAATCCCCTCGCGATGTACCATTTTATTTTCTGGTGATGGAATACGTCGATGGACTGACGTTACGACAACTGCTTGCAGCTGGACAGTTAACGCCGCCGCAAGCTTTCGCGATCGTGCCGCAAATCTGTGAAGCACTGCAATACGCCCATGACCGTGGAATCGTCCATCGTGACATCAAGCCGGAAAACATCCTCATGGATCGGCAAGGGAACGTGAAGATCGCCGATCTTGGGATGGCTAGACTGATGGGCTTCCAATGTACCGTTGCGACGTCTTGATTCGCAGAAATCAAATGTAAGTTCCCATAAACGTTAGGAATATTATTCTGCAAAATTCAGATGCGAATCCATTGTTCTCATTTTGTGTAGGACCAAAGATTCTTCCGGAGATTATTCGACCGAATGTGTCGCCCTCAACCGGGCTCGGAAATTCAAGACACCGGCTGGTTTGTGTCGGCCTTACAGGCCTAAAAGCCAAAAGTCGGGCAAACTGGCATTTCGAGTGGCCCCGCTCACGTCACGTAACTTTATCGACCAGACACATCTTGACCAATTGGCTGACTCAACGTAATCTCCGCGCCACTACCCAATCTCATTTCAAACTTGACTGACTTCCGTGTTCGCTTTCGGCTACACGTCGGTTTTCTACGCATTTTCACAACACGCCTGAATATTTCGACCTTTGATTCTGTCCCAAAAGAACAACTCAGCAGGGATCAGACTGGCGGAGCCAGTCTGATCCCTGGGCCTTGGTCCACGTCGACCGATTTTGTCGGTTGAACTATGCGAAAGGAGTCGCATTTCATGAACGAATCCCAATCTTCTGGCTTCTCTCGGCGACTGTGGTTGCAATCAGCGGCACTTGCCGCGTCGTTACCGGTTTCGGCCTGGGGGCGTACGCCACCGCCAGAGGTCGACGAGGAAGACGAAGACGACAACGACAAAAAATATCAGACCAAGATCGAGACAAACCTCATTGGCGACCATACGCTGTTCGCAGGTCTGGAACCGGTGGTTCTGGAAGGGGTCGGACTTGTTCGAGGGCTTGCAGGGACCGGTGGCGACCCCGCTCCTTCGCACTACCGTTCGCTGCTTATGGATGATCTGAAGAAAGCGGGATTTCGGAATCCAAACGCGATTTTGGAATCACCCAGCACGGCGCTTGTCATTGTCCGAGCGTATTTGTCTCCAGCAACAAAAAAAGGGGATCGACTCGATGTCGAAGTTCACATCCCCGAAAGTGCCAACGCGACCAGTCTGGTTGGCGGCGAGTTGATGGAAGTTCGACTCTCTGACAAAGCGGTCGTGAATGGTGACTTGAAAAAAGGCTGGGAATACGCGATCGGGCGTGGGCCTGTCCTGACCGCAGGCCTTGCTGCGGCGACAACAACGGAGCCTGCGCTGCTGAGAAAGGGCCGCGTTCTCAGTGGTGCCGTTGTCAAGAAAGAACGAGAACTCGTGATGTTCCTTAAGAACGATTTCCGCAGTGTTCGAAACGCACAAAGAATCGAAAAAGCGATTGGGCGAAGATTCCACCACTTTGACGAGCATGGCATCAAGAAGCCGCTTGCTACGGCCAAGAACGACCAACGCCTCGTGCTGGCAATTCATCCTCGATACAAGGACAATTTACCACGTTATCTGCAAGTCATTCGGCACTTGGCGTTCCGGGAAGAGCCGGTGCAGTTACGTGTGCGAATGACGCGACTGCAGCATGATCTGATGATTCCAGAAACAGCGCACTCCAGCGCGCTACAACTCGAAGCAATTGGTAATGAATCGATTCCGATTTTGAAAAAAGGGATCGTTGCACCAACTTTGGAATGTCGATTTCATTCGGCGGTGGCGCTGGCTTATCTCGGTGATTCTTCCGGGCTTCCCGCGCTTGTTGAATCGTCTCGAAAAGAACGTGCTTTCCGAGTCTTCGCTCTCGCTGCAATTTCGACGCTCGAAGATGCCGAAGCCCATCTGGCGTTACGCGAGCTTATGGACGATCCTCATGACGAAACTCGGTACGGTGCGTTCCGTGCGCTTTGGACTCTTGACCGAAATGACCGGTTTATTCGAGGTGAACGGCTTGGTATTCGAGAAAACGACGAGAATCTCGACAATGAGTACAAGATTCACGTTGTCCATTCCAGTGGTCCACCGCTGGTTCATGTGACATTGCGGACGCGGCCTGAAATTGTCGTTTTTGGTGCCGAACAAGAGTTTCGGGCCCCCATGTATGTTTCGGCAGGAAAAAACATCATGGTCACAGCGCAGCCAGGCGGAACGAGTGTGTCGCTTGCGAGATTCGAAGTCGGTCAGCCCGACCAGCGAAAAGAAGTTTCGCTCAGGGTCGCCGATGTGATTCGGGCCGCGAATGAACTCGGTGCAACGTATCCAGACGTCTTGCAACTTCTCGCGGACGCATCAAAGCAAAAGAACTTACCAATTGCTCTTGCCGTAGACAAACTTCCTGCTGCCGGTCGGGTTTATTACAGGCCAGTCAGTACTGCCACTCCAGGTGGCAAGCGAGCGGTTAAAATCGGTCGCGACCGTGCAGCGCCAGGCAGCTTCCCTGAGATCGACGATCCGGAAGAAGCCGCTCGACGCAAAGAAGAGTCCGAGCGTGAGGCCAAAAATGAGCACTCCGACGTGACAATGGCCAATGTGCCTGTCGAGTTACCGCAGAGCGAGCCCGATCTAGAAAATGGCTCGAAACCCACAACAAAGAAAAGCAGCAAGAAAGGGGACAAGTCGAAAAGTTCGTGGTCGTGGTTCAGTGGAAAAAAGTGATTGACCCTGGCCGTTAACTTCAAATTACTCGACAGGAATGGTCGCGAAAGAGGACCAACAGGAATGACTCATTCCATAACGCGACACTAAAAATGCTCAAATCACTCGAACTGTTCGGCTTTAAGAGTTTCGCCGACCGAACTCGATTCGATTTCTCGACAGGTATTAACTGTGTTGTCGGGCCGAACGGGAGCGGGAAGAGCAATGTCGTCGACGCGATGAAGTGGATTCTGGGCGACCAGTCTGCAAAAAGTTTGCGTGGCAAAGAGATGACCGATGTCATCTTTAATGGTTCGTCCAGTCGAAAGGCGAGTGCCTTTGCTGAAGCAACGCTGACGTTCGATAATTCACAAGGGCAATTGCCGCTGGATATGCAGGAAATTCAGATCGGTCGCCGGATCTGGCGAAACGGCGACGCCGAATATCTGCTCAATCGAGCCCCTGCCCGCCTGAAAGACATCAAGGATCTGTTTCTTGGGACAGGTGCCGGATCGGCGGCCTACAGCATCATTGAACAGGGCCGCGTTGATCAGATTTTACAAGGGAATTCTGCCAGTCGACGCTCGGTGTTTGAGGAAGCTGCCGGGATCAGCCGGTTTAAAGCGAGGAAGGTTGAAGCTCAACGGAAGCTTGAACGAGTCGGACAGAATCTGGAGCGATTGACTGACATCGTCGATGAAGTTGAAGCTCAGTTGAATTCGACTCGCAGTCAGGCGGCGAAAGCCGCGAAATATCATGACGTCTCGACGGCCCTCAAGAAGTGGTGGCTTGGTCTGGCTGCGGATGACTATCGGCACCTGACACGGGAAATGTCCGAACTGGAAAAGCAGTTGATCGAAACGAGCGGTCGATTGGACGTTTTAAACGAACGTCAAAAGGGGCTCGAGGCGAGAGAAGCGGCGTTTGATGCTGAGTTAGCCAAACTGGACGATCAGATACGCGATGTCGAGCGTCGAAACTCAGGCGGACGCGAAGTCATTGTGGGGCATGAGGCGACGATCCAGTTCCAGTCAGCTCGGCTGCACGAGCTCGAATCGGAACTCACTCGTTTACAAAAGCAAATGCTGACGCTAGATCGTCGGCTTCAGGAGACGACCCAGGAGATAGCTCTCGAACAGCAGCGTATCGTTGAGTTTGAATCGGACTATCAGTCAAATCTTCAGCGTGTGAACACCCACGAACAACGCTTGCAGATTGCAGCCAGGGAATTGATTCAACAACGCGATCAGATGGAACATGGTCGCACCCAACGGCTCGAGCTGACCAAAGCCTCGTCTGATACCGCGAACGCCGTCATGACGTTTCGAACAAACATCTTAGGTTTGCAGTCGGAACGGCAACGGATCATCTCGCAACGAAATTCACTCGATGGAACTCTGGCAGAACGTGAACTTGAACGCGCGCGAAGCTTGCAGCGAACAAAAGAGGCGACACAAATCCAGGCAGCGGCTCTGCAAAGCCTTCGATCGACACAGGCTCATCGAGCGACGTTAGTCGGTGTCCAGGAAAATGCCAAGCAGACATTGGCGGACATGCGCGAGCGACGAAGTGCGGCGCAAGCCCGCAAAAGTCTGCTCGAAGATCTGGAATTGCGTCAGGAAGGTGTTGGGATCGGTGTCAAAGACATTCTGAGTCGAGCCAGAACTTCGCCCTATGCGCCATGGAATTCGATCATTGGATGCGTCGCCGAATTGCTTGACGTAGATCTTGAGCGAGCGGCATTATTGGAGGTCGCACTGGGGTCGCGAGCACAATTGATCGTCCTGAAGGAATATCAGGCTCTGTTGGATTACCTGAATCAAGGAACAGTCCAGCTGACAAGTCGTGTCGGATTCGTCGCAATTCCTGACCGGTCAGTCGGTGAGTCGGTTTCCCCGATCAAGCAAGGTGATCGATTTATTCACCTTCAACTCGATCCCAAATCACTTCCCGATTTATCGAAAGAGCCTGGTGTGGTGATGCGAGCCGATGAACTCGTCGCGTCCGATCGAGGGATCGTTGGTCTGGCCTCAGCCATCCTGGCCGACACCTGGATTGTTCAGTCGATTGAAGTTGCGGTAGGGCTTGCCATGGGGCGCGGGGCCGGACTTCGGTTCGTGACATTGCAGGGTGAGTTGTTGGAATCAAACGGAACTCTGTTTGTCGGAACCATCAGGAGCGAAACTTCACTTCTCTCGCGAAAAAGCGAATTACGGCGATTGAAGAATGATTTGTCATTGCTTGATCGTGACATTGCGTCATCAGAGATTACGCTGCAAACGATGTATCAGTCACTTACGGGAGCCGACACCGAATTGGAATCTGCTGCGGCAGAACTCGATTATGCAAACCAACGTCTCGCCGATTTGAAGGGAGAGCTTTCCGCTTTAGACCAAACTGTAGAACGATTGAACCACGAACGTGAACTGCATTCCCAGCAACTTCTGACATGCGACCAGAATTTGAGTCAGCAAGAAATTGAGTTATTGAACGCCGAACGACAGGCGAGTGTGACCGAGCAAGAACTCAATCAGTTGGCCACCTATCTCGAAGAGGCGGGGCAAGAACTTCTTGCTTGTGAACGCCAACATCGCGAGATTGAACAGCAACGAGCCGATGACCAACTTGATCTCGTCAAACAACGTGAACGGCTCGAAAATATGAAAACGCAGGTGGTTCGCCTGGGTGATGAGCTGCAATCAAGGATTGCTCAGCACGAAGAGGCCGAGCGACGCTTTACGACATCAATTCATAAGAAATCGCAAATCCTGTTGCAGATTCTCAATACGCGAGCGATGCGTGATGAATTGATTCTGAAGGCAGAACAAATTCAGTCCGAGGCAATGTTACTTGAAAGAGAAAAGCTGGCACTCCGAACCGAGCGCAGCCAGATCGTCGAACAAGAACTTGTCATTCGCAAGGAACGCCGGGAGGTCGCGGATCGTCATCACATTGATGAAATCCGGGTTCGGGACATGAATCACGGACTATCTAATTTGAACGAACGACTGGAGGAAGAGTATCAACTCAAACTAACGGATGTTGTCGAATCAGGAGTCTCGTCGTTTAAGTTGTTTCTTGAAGAGCGAGGCGGCACACAGTCAATTCGTACAGAAAACCACGTCCGCAGCAGCAATCCTGAATCAACGGCGTTGAATTCGGAACCGTCGCAACAGAATGAAGATAGCGCTGCGAATATTGTCCCGAACCCAACGGACGAGCAATCGGATGCGGAACTGACAGAGTTGCGTTTCGAAGATATCCGCCCTGAGATTGAATCGCGTGTCAATCGATTACGTAAGCAACTGAAACTGATGGGGGCGGTCAATACGGACAGTCTTCGCGACCTGGACATGCTGGAGAATCGATTTACGCAATTATCTGCACAGCTTCAGGACCTGGTCGAAGCCAAGCAGACTCTTGAAGATATTATTCGTAAGATTAACGCGGAAAGCCGGCGACTGTTTATCGAAACATTTGAGACAATCCGAACGAATTTTCAAGAACTCTTCCGGCAGGTCTTTGGTGGTGGCGAGGGAGATATCGTTCTGGAAAATCCCGATGACGTGCTTGACTGCGGGATCGACATCGCAGCGAGGCCGCCAGGAAAAGAACTTCGAAGTATTTCGCTGCTGAGCGGCGGTGAAAAAACGATGACGGCAATCGCTTTAATCATGTCGATTTTCAAGAGCAAACCAAGCCCTTTTTGTATCCTCGATGAAGTCGATGCCGCTCTCGACGAAGCCAATGTCGAACGATTCACGGCGGTCGTGAAAGCGTTTCAACAGACGACCCAGTTCATCATGATCACTCACCACAAAAGGTCAATGACCGTGGCGGATGTGCTTTATGGCGTGACGATGGAGGAATCGGGAATCTCAAAACGAATGAGCGTCCGATTTGAAGATGTCAGCGACGACGGAAATTTCAAAACACCGCCACAGACCTCGGCTGCGTAAACAAAAAGTCACAGACGGATGTCGCTCAAGCAACATCCGTCTGTGTCTTAAATCTGGAAGGCAAATGGCGACCTGAGACGAAAATTCATTCAGGTCGCTTTGGTCTTAAGCTTCAATTTGCGAAGTTCAATTTCGCTTGCGGTTTCTCTGGGCCAAGCCAATCATGAGAATCCCCAAACCTGAAATCAAGAATGTTGACGGTTCAGGAACGACGGTCAGCACGTCGGAAATACCATAAATCTGGTAAGAATTGCTATTCAAAGCAACGTTGCCCTGATTAGAAATCCAGTTATAGCCCGTACCGCTGGAACTCAGCAAACCCACCCCAGAATTATTGCCGTAGTCCGTAACACCAATGATGATCGGGCTCTGGCTATTTCCCAAGCCCCAATTGTATGTATTACCACCATTCACGCTTGAAAACGTCGTACCAACTCCCGACGTACCAGTCCAGACTGTACTTCCATCGTACGAGTTATTTGAAAGATCAGTTATCGGCTGATTAATCAGCGAACCACCAGCCCACAGCCCGCCTGCGTTTGTGTCTGCCGAGGTTGCGACTTCATTTCCGTTAGATAAATACACGCCAGAAGTCGTCAAGCCAATGTTGTCTTTTGCATTCACCGTCGTTGTTGAAACGACTGCCGACCAGTGAACCGTGACTCCGTTGTACGTCGCACCTGCCGCTTCGGTATTAACGAAGGTGTTGTAGTCGCTGATGGTCGGCGACGACCCCGTGATCTTGTCAGGCGTGACGAAGATGATGCGAAATTGATCACCGCCATGAAGTGTTGTCGGAGTTCCAATCTCACCAGCCAGGGCAATGCCTTGGGATGCTCCGTGGATTACCACGGCAGCTGCTGAGAAAAATGCTGCTTGAACAAAACGGCTAAATCGAGGGCTGAAAAACATTGAAGTCACTTTCAAAAATTGGTTTAAAAAAACTTCCAAAAACCAAGTTGCCAATTGCAGTCACGCGTCTACAGTTTTGCGTGTCGGTGAGCTTTTAACTTGTCGAAGCACCGCCCACAGACTTTCATCGCCATCCCACGTTTGGATCTTGATCCGTAACGCAATCCTATGAATGAGGTGGAACTAACTGCGAAAACAATGATCCCAATCCCCGAGGTCAATACCGTTGAAGGTTCGGGAAAAACCGCCAACAGCTCCGAAATACCGTAAATCTGGTATTCTCCGGATAAGGACCTCACGTCACCATCGATATTAGCCGAATCGTCACGCTTCAACGCCAGAGACACTAAACTGACTTCGGCTCGCCGATCAGAAAAATCTCCTACATCCGTATTGGTTGCACAAAACTCGCAAGTACTCAGAGCATCTGCATCTTCTATTCCGAACATGCCGACGTCAGCGCGCGCACTGACATGATTGTATCGCGCTCCATCTTTACCTAAAACCGGCAGAAAAATCAACATCGTCGACCACAAACCCCCCAATTTGACATCAGAGACAGTGGCGATTGTTGACCCCTTGGTCAAGTAAAATCCAGTGATCGCTTTCCATCTAGCGTGATTGACGAGAATCACAGCGTCCATTGGTCCGATTGTCGGCTCCATTATGAGACTGCCATTGTGAGTCATTCCGTTGACGGTGACGTTTGTAAGGTTGTCGTAATTTTGAAAGCTTGGTGGCATCGCATCCGCTGAGCTCGAAATCGTATAAAGAGAACGAACGCAGCCGTCTGGATTGAGTCCCATTGGGTCCTCAAGGGAACTTTCGCCTGCCAGATCTGCAGTAGACAGAGCGACAATCGAAAAAAATACGAACAAATTCAAGCAAAAAGCATGAATCCGCAAAATAGAAGACGACATTTCAGTCTCATTTACGGCGGGGGAAAACGACATTTCACAAGACAAACGCCGATGTTTTCGATGAATCTCGACGGAAATTTCCAATGGCGAATTTGTCTGTGATAGCACGCTTCCTGATGCTAATGGAGAGATACAGTTCGACTGATTTCAAGCTTCGGACCCGCTGCCGTATTTTCACGTTTCAAAAGTGATTCTCAAGAGAATTATGTCGATTTGTAAGCTAGAGGTCACTAATTACGTCGAATTGCGTAATTCCCAAGGGTTCGCCCACTGTCGCGATTCCAGCTTAAAAATTCGGCTGCAGCAAGAATTTGGGAGAATTATTGCAGCACGCTGATCGAAGAAATTGATTCGCACGAGCCTGGAATTCGGAAATTGTCCAAGAACCGATCTCAGCAATTTAAAGTGGGAATCGCAGGCGTGTTATCGACACTGTTGAAGTGTTCAAGAAAATGATCGGGCTATCGGAAATTCCATCCCGGCGATTGACGAAGAAAAGGAGTTCCCCGCAGTGCGGCGATGAAAGCAACTACTGCAATGCCAACAATAGAGCTTAACAGGGCCGACGGCTCGGGAATCGTCGCTACGGTCATTACGTCCGAAATTCCGTAGATTTGGTACTGATTTGTCTGCGTCTGCAGGCCGGGAGTATTCGTGGCGGAAATGTTCGGTATCTGTATCCAGTTCGAACCCGTTTGAGATGCGGAAATAAACCCCACTTGAACATGTGGAGTTGAGAACGTGTTTACTCCAGTGAACGGGTTGGTCCCATAATTCGAAGTTCCAACACCGTACGCTCCAAAAATCGAAGTGCTATATTCGCTTCCGTTTCCGGCGGTGCCTGTCCAAACTAATCGGTTTTTATATTTTGTGCCGTCAATACCTTCGTCAGGCTGGGCAAGAAGATCCGATGACCACAGTGAACCTGAGTCTCCTCGAGTTGTTTCTGAATATGCATTCGATACTTTTGTTCCGTCGGCCATGTAAATGGCCGAGCTCGAATACGAATGCGTGTTCATCAATGCATTGACTGCGTCCGTAGATACTATCGCGGACCAATTGATCTTTTGGCCGTTGTAAGTCGCTCCTTGAGCTTCGCTATTAACGAAGTTGTTGTAATCGGCGATATTGTTCGACGTCGCGTCGATTGTTCCCGATGTCACGAAGATAATACGGAATTGATCCCCTGGGTTGAGCCCTTCAGGAGCCTGAACGATCATCCCGGCATTGGCAAAATGGGTCTGTAGCTGGAAAACCGCGAAACAGAAAACAATCGCCAAGCCCCTTAGCGTAGCACTGGATTTCCAATTGACGTAAGTTAACATTTGATCTTTCGATATTTGCTCAAAAACACCGAGTAACGGACGTCTTAAATTTCGCCTGACATCGAAGTCGCATTTCAGCGAAATGCCCCGTGATCGGCATAGGTACGTGAAACCTGCCGTTTGCCCGTCAAATTTTTGAGATTCGAGGTCACTCACCTCAAATTTTTCGGTCAGATGGTTGCGAACTTCGGAGTCGAAGTCGCAGAAATTACCGGTTTGTTTAAGAATCTGGGTAATTGGCTGTTCCCAGAGAGAAAATTCGCTAGAATCATTGGCCCGCTAGGTGGCGGTAAAGTGGCTTTTTGTCAGCTCGATGTTCCAACGTCGATTCGTTTTTGCTTGAAGGTCGAATTTGATGTCCAAATCTGAATTAAAAAAAATTGATGTAAAGGTCGCCTTGGCAGAGAAGTACGAGCGTCTCGCTTCGGTCGCCGGAAGTAAGCCAAAGCGTCAAACCTGGATGTTTCACGCAAACCATTTTCGAAATCAGGTCAAGGCGATGCGCGACAAGCTCGGCGTGAAGTAACGGATTCCATTTCAAGTCTGCCACGGTAAGCAAATCTTGCCTTGAAGTTCAGATTTTGAAAGTACAAAAAACAGCCCCGTTAGTTATGACGGGGCTGTTTCGTTTCAACTTGATTTGAAGATCGACGTCATTCGTCGTCGTCATCCTCTTCCTCTTCTTCCTCTTCTTCTTCGTCTTCATCGTCCTCTTCGTCTTCCGACAGGACTTTCTTGGCGGCCTTTACGTCATCTTCTTCTATTTCAGCCGTAACGAGTTTTGCCGTACCTGGAGCTTCTCCGATCACTTCCTTCAATGGTTGAATGAAGTAAAGCTTTTTCGATTTTTGACGGAGCAGTTCGATTTTTTCTTCCGCTGCGTCACGTTGGTCGTACGGGAATCGACCTTCTTCTTTCATGCTTCCATTGTAGACCACCCAAATTAAGCGTTTTCGGGCCTGGACCTTTTCCTTGACGCGCTTCGTCTTAGTTCCAGCTGCCTTTTTGGTCTTTTTGGTTGGTGCATCTAGAGAGTCACCGCGGGCTTCGACAGCCTCCGCCTGCTTTCTCAATTCCAGGAGTTTCTTGCTTGCCATTGCGAATGAAGCCTCTTTCGTTCCGATCTTCAGCGAATAAAAACCCGGGTGAGGCGTTCACCCGGCAGTTTCTGCGTATTATAGTATAACCCACAGGGATTCCGACCGCCAACCGATCAGCAATTGTCAAAACTCGACTGGGACAATTGTTGTGGTCGAGGCGGATTTCCCCGAATTTCCGCACGATCTTCCTTCTAATTGATACCTCAGCCGAAATCGTTACAGAAGTTTCTATCGAATTAATCAGAATAACTTGTGCAACTGCGTGTTTCCAACCGATGAATAGACTGCGGGGAGCCAGCGCACCTCGCGGGCGGAGTTTTTTCGCCTGCCAGTGACGGATGAGACCAAGCCCGGGGTGAACCCCGGTCTGGCGTTCGGAAATCAAGTCCAGCGACACACAAAGCCATTCGGGTGCCGCCCTTGCGAACGATTCCGCTCACCAGCCTCAGAGATGCCAGGGAGGATTTGGAAGGAGAACGTTCCATGCGAAAGTACGGGAAGTGGGTGTTAACGCTCAGCTTGCTGGCGGCAACCCCCGGATTG
>CAILLA010000046.1 GCA_903834925.1 uncultured Schlesneria sp. | reverse complement strand
TGCTACGTACGTAGCATGGGCTTCAGCCCGTGCGCGATTTTGCCCGTCCAAAATCATAAGAATTCCTGATCCGTCGAGATTCATTCTTCCAGGCTAACCCCATATCCTATTGGCATCGCACATTCATTCTATTCTCGAGGAATCACCATGTCCGATTTGAATCAGTCTCAGGATTCCAGTGGCCTCAGTCGCCGAACGGTTTTAGGATCTGCGTTGGCCGCAGCAGGTGCTGCAACGGCCGTGATGCGCGGCCCCTGGGGTTTAGCCTCAGCAGCTGATCCAACAGGAGTTGTTTCAAATCGTGGCAAAAAGTACGAGATGAAAAAGTCGATCAACCTTTGGGCGTTTCCATACCCGGACAAGATGTCGCTCGAACAATGTCTAAGATTGGCGAAAGACGCAGGCTTCGACGGGATCGAACTGAACTTCGACTTGGACAGCGAACTATCGCCAAAGTCGGGAACGGCCGAGTTCACAGCAATTCGAAAGTTGGCGGACAAAATCGGGATCGCCGTCAGTGGGCTCTGTTCTTTCCTGTTCTGGCCATACCCTCTGACCAGCAATGATCCGGAAAAGCGAGCACGAGCACTGGAATTGGCCGGCCTGATGACGCGGGCAGCACATGATCTGGGAACCGACAATCTTTTGGTTGTCCCGGGTGCAGTTCATATTCCCTGGCGAACCGACTACGAACCGGTCCCCAACGACATTTGTGATCGACGAGCGAAAGAGGCGATTGCAAAATTGCTTCCGCAGGCCGAAAAGCTGAAAATTCACATGAACATCGAGAACATCTTCTTTAACGGGTACCTGATGACCCCGATGGAAATGGCGGCGTTCGTGGATGGATTTCATTCAGAATTCGTCCACGTTCATTTCGATACCGGGAACATCATGCAGTATCAGTTCCCCGAACACTGGATCAATTATCTGGGAAAACGGATTCGAAACGTTCACTTAAAAGAATTCACAAAGAAAGGGACCGATTCCTCGCTGGAAGCGTTTCGGCCACTTCTGGACGGCACGACGAACTGGCCAGCGGTGCTGGAAGCACTCAATGCGAGTGGCTACCAGCGGTATTTGACCTTTGAGTATTTCCATCCCTATCAGCACTGGCCCGAAGCGTTGATTTATCAAACCGGCGATTCGCTGGACCGTATGCTGGGAAGGAAATGACGATGAGCGCCGTTCCTAAACCGAAGATGACGCCTGGTGAGTATCTCGCTAAAGAGCGACAGGCGGAATTCAAGAGCGAGTTCTATAATGGTGAAGTTTTCGCGATGGCGGGCGGAAGCCGCGAGCATAATCGCGTGAAAGTAAACCTTGTCGGTGAATTGTTCGTTCGGCTCAAAGGAGGTGAGTGCCAGACTTATTCCAGCGACCAGCGGGTGTTGGTGGAGGCGACCGGCTTATACACGTACCCAGACATCGTTATCGTCTGTGGACCGGCCACATACGATCTGTTGGACCGTGATACGTTGACAAGCCCCGTCGCCATTATCGAAGTGCTGTCGCCATCTACGGAACGTTACGATCGTGGCGCGAAATTCAGAAACTACCAGCAGATTCCAAGCATGACGGAATACATCCTGGTGGCACAGGATGAACCTGTTTGTGAGCGGTACGTCCGCCAATCGGACGGATCTTGGGCCTTGGTTTCGTTCGTTGGCCTGACAGCATTTCTTGCACTGACTTCCGTGACCGTACAGATTCCCTTGGTCGACGTTTATTCGGGCATCGTTTTTTCGGATATCACACTGCGATAATTCGCCAGGCCCGATTGCTTTCCAACTGGGCTCCCCCCAGAAGGAAACAAATTTGCAAACCAGAGAGTCAAAGTCAGTAATTCATTTACTCGCGACGTTCGATGGGCTAGGGGCAGGCGGGATCGTTTGTGTCGGTTCGCTTGAGTTATTCATACTGGAACTCGTGCTCGCATAAACCGCTGGGTTCGTCCGTCTGTAAAATACGGGATGTGGTTCGCCAGGTCGTCGGCAGCTGCAACCGTGTAGCCAGGCACCCACAAAGTGATCGCCGCCGCCCGCTCGAAGGCTCCCATAACCAGGTTTGTATGGGATGGTCGGTGCGCTCATGCGTAGGCCAACGAAGTCACTTGCACGCCCAGGCGTTCCTGACAGCATGAAGGTGACGGCGAACATGCTGACGCTGTAGAAAATCCATTTTCGAAACATCGTGACCCGCCTTGGCTCAGTGGAATGAGATCGTGAGACAACGAAATTATTGTTCTCGTAAAACTTCCCACCTGACCCTCTGACAAACTCAGAGATCTTGTCAGTCGTCGCCGAATTCACACGTCACAGACAAATTAATCGTTGAATCCAGCAAACTCTCGAACTGCCGGGAAATAAACGATTTACGAGGAAACCGTATCTCCGCAGCCGATGGCGTAAGCTTTGCCCCGAAATTATTCGGGGAACTTCTCCCCGGCACCGAGCATGTAGGGGGAGACAGTGCACCAGCGTATGCCGGAGGATTGTAGCGAATGCAAGTTTCGTACGAGGTAGAATTTATTAACGGGAAGCAGCATTTTTGTGAAAAAGCCGTTTCCCCGGTGGCTCCTGTTCGTGGTTCGTGTCTGAGTTAAGGCGAGTCGTGAACTCACTCAATGGAAAGAAATGCGAAAGGCCGGAAAAGTCGGCAAACGGCCACGGGAAATCCGATGTTGGCAGAATGTTGTTGCCGCGATAGACCGATTGCAGCGGTTTCAAATTCCAACTGGCATCTGATCAAGGCCCTTGTGGCATCTGTTCTGCCTTAAAAAATCCTATTTCATGAGCAACTTCCAAACGTTAAGGAGCTACTCATGGTATTCTATTGACGCGAGAATGTATTTGTCGTATTCTTGTCGATGTTGTGAGTTGTGAATGTCAACTGTCTCAGGTGGAAATCATCCTGGGATTCACATCACAGGCTCGCCTGGTTTGATTTCCGGTGACGTTTTTTATTGATGAGGAAACCGAAGCGGCTAGAGAGTTGTTGTGACGTAGTCGTAGAAAGATCGACGAATCGACTTTGTTATTCTGGTCGATTTTCCACTTTCTCGTCATCAACTTTCTGAGTCGCTTCGGCTCCGTGATGTGCTACAGCGACTTTGATCTTTGACAATTCGGTATGAAATTATTTTGGCTCACCTCGTCATCCAATTGAGGCGGTAGGCGATCCAGGAACGGTTCGTTGTACGGCTTGTGGGTGCGGCGACGAAACGGCGAGAGAGTAGTTCTGAGAAAGGTGTGAGTAGACAATTTAAGAAGAATTCGAGGACTAATATCGTCTGGGAGGAATGATGGGATTCGAAGTCGGTCGAACTGCGTCGAACTTGATCGAACTTGATCGAACTTGATCGAACTCGAACACCCCGAAAAACGGGATAACAATCGCGAAAACCCTATGAATTACGAGGAATGGTCGAAGTCGGTCGAACTTGATCGAACTTTGACATCACATTTTGGTTTTTGGCGGGTCCTGTAAGTCCTATATGTCTTATGGGGCCCATACGACTTATGAGTCAGGTGCTCAACTGGAGTTTTTATCGGGGCCGTTCGAAGGGTTGGGAACGCCGCCGAATGAGGAAGTTGCTCAAGCCTTGCAAAGGAACTCCTCCTCTTGGTAAGCGGGAACCTTGGAAGAAACCGCATGGCTTGGCCCAAGACGCTCGAGCCCAACCAAGGTGATTAAACAAGGCGCTTAGATTGGTGACCAAGGCGGTCAAATTGATGACTTGGTCCCTTGAGAAAAGTCCCTTGTTTCCGCCCAAGGGACTCATGCTGCACGACGATCGTCAACGAAGTTGATGACCGAATTACCTTTTGCTTTTCGCTGACGGAGTATCCCCGTTTTCCTTCTCTTGCGATGCATCCAACGCCTTCTTGTACTGTTTCAATCGCTTTTTCAAGCCGGGATCAGCTTCCATCTGGGTTCCTGCGGCGAGTTCAATGACTCGTTCTTGCGTCTTGACGGCATTCGCCAGTTCGCCGTTGTCGAAATAGGCTTTAGCCAGCGTGTCGGCAATTGATGGGTCTTCTTTCTCGGCAAGTTTGTCGGCCTTGAGCGCAACCTTCAATGCGAATTTTAACAGCTGGACTTCGGCTTTCGTTTCACGAGACGGATCAACGATAAACCAGGCGATGTTATTCAGCAGCTGGACATCTTCACCCTGCTCAGAATCTACGATCTTGTTACCAAGCGTCACAGCATCATCCGTATGATCCTTGGCGAGCGACAATACTTGAAAACGGACAACTTGAAAGACATCTGCTTTTTCTGGAATTTCTTCAGTCGCAGTATCCAAGGCGGTCAATAATTCTTTGGCATCGCCGTCTTCACTGAATTGCTTAAACAACTGTTGCAGCTTGCCGAACGTGGCAGCCATCTTCTTCTGCAATGCTCGGGCTTCTTTCTGTGCGGCCTTGATCACGGCCATTTTTTCGGTGGCTGCTGCCAGATCCCAAGTCCCATCAACGATTTGTTCGAGAGGTTCTTCCATCTCGCCTGGATGTCCGATCCAGGCAATTTTTCCTTCGCCATTGATGATGAACGCCGCCGGAATACCTTCTTGTTCCGAAGGCTTCATCCAGTTCTTGACGACCGCGCCATCCATGGGATCACCTTCGTCGGGGACGAGATCGATGGCAACTCGATAGTCCATTTTCTTACCCATTTCATCGACGAAATCGGGGATAGCAGACTGGTCTTCCTCCATTATCGCCACTCCGATAATCGTGACGTCTTTATGTTTCTTTTGCAGTTCAGTCAAATGGGGAATCGTGGTTCGGCAAGGTCCGCACCAGGTGGCCCACAATTCGACAACGTAGATTTTTCCTTTTTCGAAGCTCTTAACTTCGTCGCCTTTAATGAATTTTTTGACTTCAAGTTTTGGTGCTTTGGAGCCAATCGTCAAATCTTGAGCAGAAACCGCTTGTGTCAACACGAGGGCGACCATCAGGCCAGACGCGATAAGAGTCTTTAACATGGAAGAGTAAAACCTGCCTTTCCGGGGGGATGCCGGACCATGTCACGGAACGTGGTCGTAACGGCGTTAGATCAGAGATTAGCGGTCTGGCAATTGGCGAACAAGGCGAGCTTTTCCGAAAGCCTGTCATCAATGAGCGGTAAATCGATCTTGCTACGAAAACCGAACTGCGATTACAACCCTCAGTCGCTTCATCAGAATCACTTCAAAAACATGTCAGGCTCGCGCCGGTCTACACACCCACCGAATAAGGGGGACAGGCACTTTGAAACCGCGATTTTACCCAGAGACCGCTGCGGCTCGACGGAGTCACTACCGCTGTTTCAAAAGACTGACGGACCACGTGTTCTTTCAGGAAATTGCCTGTATCATGCGTCAAGGGCTGCTTTGGTTGCTGATTCTGTCCTGCCTGGATGCAACAGGTTGTAATAGCATTCAAAAAAAGCACGATAACCCCGTGATGGTCCAGGCCCCACGACGGGTTGATCCTGTTGAGTCAGATGCAAAAGCCGACGAAGGAACCGATTACGCGTCAAACCCGAAAGAGGATGAGGGTTCTGACATCATGCTGGTCAAATCGACGCTCGAAAAGAACCCGTGGAAGAATTGGGTTGACGATACGACGATCTTCAATTCGCAGGTTGCAGCGACCGTCAACGGTGCCCCAATCCTGAACGGCGACGTACTCGACCGTTATGCCGGGTATCTGATCAGCGTTCGCGATCAAATGCAGAAGATGGCCGAAGATCCAAAGATGTTGCCGCCAGGGCAGCCCGTTCCGACCCCCGACGACTTTGAGCGATTCCGTTACTCGCTGATTCAACGGGATATTTCGAGTTATATTCAGAAGAAACTGCTCTACGAACGAATGAAGGGAAGTCTGAAGCCCGAGCAAATGAAGCAGATGAATGCTCATATTGATCAGTTGTTCGAAAAGGAAATCGAACGTCTGAAGAAAGAGATGAAAGTCACCAACAAGACAGAACTCGAATTGGAACTAAACAAGAAGGGCTCGACGCTCGCAAACGTGAAAGACAGTTTCTCGCTCGATCGCCTGTCGGTGGAGTACTTCGTAGCGAAGTCTGAAAAGCCAGACCCAATCGAACGCCCGGATCTGGTTGCATACTACCAGTCCAATCCAGACAAATTCACCGTCAATGCCAAAGTCAAATGGCAACAGATTCAAGTCTCGATCACGCCTGAAGTCAGTTCTTCCCAGGCTCGTAAGAAGATTGATCAAGCGATCGAGGAATTGAACAGAGGTGTGTCGTTCGACAAGGTCGCAAAGACATACTCCGACGGACCAACGGCCAAGGAAGGTGGAGCTTGGGATTGGATGGAAGCGGGCAATCTCGCGGATACAAAGCTCGAACAAAAGTTGTTCACAATGCCCGTGAATAAACTGAGCGAAGTTCACGAAGGGAAAGACGCCTTCAACGTTGTTCGTGTGATCGAACGAAACGAAGCGGGGCGCCAACCATTCAAAGAAGTTCAGGAAGAAATTCGCGCGATCCTGACCGAAGAGCAGAACAAGAACCGCCCCAAGAAATTGCTGAAAGACCTCTTCTCCAAAGCCGTCATCGAAACCCAGTACTCCCTCCCCCAATTCGTCCCCGAATGATTTTTAACGCGCGATGATGCGTGGGTGCGTGGATCGTCGATTTCGCGTTGTTTCCTTTTATCGCGCGATGATGCGTGGGTGCGTGGATCGTCGATTTCGCGTTGCTTCCTTTTATCGCGCGATGATGCGTGGGTGT
>CAILLA010000045.1 GCA_903834925.1 uncultured Schlesneria sp. | reverse complement strand
TTCCCTTTTCAGGAACGATGGACATCAGCGATCTTGCAAGAGAACGACTTAACACGATTCACCTAACACACAATGGACTTGTACGCCCCTAATGACTTCTCGATCGAACCAAACATGTCAGCTAGATCCTTGGGAGAGAACATACTGACGCTCGCGTCTTCGTAGCCCATCGACTGAGCCGCACCGCCAACCGGTGACATCAAAGCCGCTCTAATCACAGCCGCATTGACCGTGTATTGAACGCCTTGAGGAACTGGAGACAAACCCGCCATATAGGTGACGCAGATATTTCCATTTGGTGCCGATGGCTGCACCGCAACCTTGCCGGGTGCCCATGATGCACGCCGTCTCCAGACCGCACCGATTCGACGAATGGCCCCGTTTGATCCGACGCCTTTGACACCAGACATCAACGCATAATCCGTACCTTGCACGAGCGTCTGAGCATTCGTTGTCGGACCTTGCCCAAACCATCCATCGTCGTTGATCACGACCGATGTGATTGACTGCACGGGATAGTTCGGCAGCATCAGAATCGTTGAATTGTCGCCGCTGAGATAGTCCACGTATTGCTTTGATTCAATGTCACGATGCAGCGTCTGCTTGACAAGATCGGTGATGCCATTGATCAGAGACAGATACTGAGCGTCTTTACTCGTATCGGAAAGAGATATTCCGTTTTGTGCCTTGACGGAAGAGAGCGTAGTCAGTGCGATGATTCAACTCCCTTCCTATTAAGACACGAGCCAGCGAACCATTTCGATTCCACTGGCTCGTTTAATTCGACGAACTCTTTTCAATCGCGTTAGACCAGAGTTGCGGCGGTCACACCTGCGGCTGCCGAATAATACGATCCACCGGCATTGAAGCCAGCCGCAGCAGTGACAGGAGTTGTACCGCTCGGAAGGTTGTATCGGTTGTTGTAAAATGTCGGAGTCGATGCGGCAGCGAACGTCATTGCGACAGTTCCGGTACCGATCGTGAAAGCGTTGTTGTAATACTGGCCACGAAGGACAGTCGCAACGTTCTTGATGGCCTGCGTCATCTTGCCTTGGAAGATGCTGTTTCTGACGATCACGTCAACACCCGATTCGTGTTGGATACAACCGGCACAAGTCGTTCCAGCGTTGACTGCTGGACCACGGAAAAGACAACCGTCAACCAGTAGACGATCAGCCGTAGCAGCAGTCAGGATTCCGAGTGCAGCCCCGACGGTTCCATTGCTGATTACCCATTCGCAATTCAGGAATTGCACGTCGGCAGCCGTCACGTTGTTGACTGCGGTTTGGTTGTCGATACCGGTCACGAATACCAGATTCTGAATCTGCACATTGGCAGCAGACACGTCGAATGACGCTGCAACCGAGGTCGTGAACGTGAACGTTGGTCGCAAGCGACCCTGTCCCAATCCGACGATTTGCACGCCCGATTTCGCAATGGACACGCCAGCAGCACCCACGATGGTTTCCGCGTGAGTACCAAACACGACGATTCGGTCGTTATTGGCTGCCGTGACGAGTGCCAGGGCTTGCGTCAGCGTTGCGGCGGGACCGTCCATCGTGTATCCGCCAGCGGCTGAACCGGTGACGGAATCGACAAAGTAAACATTCCCGCTAACGGGTGGCAGAGCGTCGATTGTGCCTCGCAAGGCAGTTCGCGTTCGTCCGAAATTTGAAGCGTTCGTAGCCATGAACAATTACTCCGTCTCAGGTGGTAATGTGGTTTTATCTGTCGATTAGTTCTTCGAACTGGCCAACGCGGCTGCTCGTTCAATCACAGCAGGGAACAATGCCCGAGCCTGATTGCATTCTGGTTTTCCCCAGCCAAGTTCCTCGTAGGACTCGACGCCTGGATTGCGCACCATTTCGTAGACTTCCGTGACCTTCTTGACGCTGCCCCAGTGCCGAGACATCAAGTTGACAGGATGCGTCTTCTTGAGGTTTGGGCAATAGGCTTCATCGAGAGGGTTGTTGTCGATTGATTCGAGGTCCAATTGCCCGCTCGAAATCTTGTCGGCGACCTTCAGAAACGCAGCCGCGTCGCGGAAACAGTGCATTGCTTTTTGGTCGGCGGAACCGACCCCAATTCGCGAATGCTTGAACATATCCAAGGCGGTGTCGTAAAGACGCTTAGTGTCGTTCTGCTTGGCCGCTGCTTGATTTTCGTTTGCCATTTAAAGGAACCTCGAAACTGAAAAGGAACATATAAACAACCGATGACACCGTCTCGCTTACGACAGCGAACTGGCTGGAATCGATTGAGGTTGGTCGAGACCGAACGGAATGTAGAACGCACAACCGAGTTGAGCATTCGTTCCCGTATCGGGAATCACGAGTTGGATGTGATTGAAACCATTGTTAATATCGAGGTCTGTTTCCTTGATATCAACAGCGATCAAAGCGGGATTCGCCGCACTGGTTGGCGTGTATGTTCCAGCCGCCGCTTGTGTGGCGATTGTCCATGTCGTCGGAATTGTCGATGCGCCCAGTTTCGTCCGAATGCGGGTGAATGTCAGGGCTTTTGAACCCGTACCAGCATTGTCCGTCGCTTGGTTAATCGTAAATATCGGATCGTCGCCAGCGGTCCCGCCAGCTTTGAACAGTACGACAAGACAGCGATAGCACACGGCCATATTGACCCACGTGCCGTTATTGGCACCGGTCTGCATGTCGACCGGCTTGAAGGCCGGAACGATGTCCATGACTTCAAGGCATTCCGCGTTATATCCGTTTGAACCAGCCATTTTGCAAAACTCCTGTCTGTGCGGGCTAACCGCGTGAGTGAAACGTTGTCATTTCGACGATTAGCGAGCAGCCAAACCAACAAAGCTTGATTGCGTGTTCGAACCTTGGTATGGAGTCGTGACGTTGTTTTCCCAAGGATTCGCATTGGCTCGCATGGTGAATCGCAGGGCCAATTGATCGGTCAGGAATTCCACGTGCATAGAGACAGCTTGAGCGATTCCGCCCTTGGTGATCGACAACATTTGACTGAGGTCAGCCAGAACCAAGTCACCGACGGAACCCAACGTCGAAGCAAATTCGATTGGCTTCATTGGGACGCCAGCCAACGTTGCGTAAGGACTGGCTGACATTCCACCGGGTGGCATATATGTCGCCACGCCAGCGGCACCGATACCGAGGGTCATCAGCATCAACTGCTGAAGAGTGTCCTGGTTGTGATACCACTTGGCGTTTTGTAGGAACGGCTGAAAGAACCGTCCGTACATCTTGGCAACATTCTCGGTCTGAATCGTTTTTGTGGCTTGGCCTGTTTCGGCGGAGATTGACAGGAAACTCGGGGCATTCAGAATACCCAGAGGCTTACCAACTCCATCACCACGGAACAGAGCCGCACCAATCAGGAAGTTGAATTCGTCCGCTGCCTTGCGGGTGACGTACTGTTCCAACGCTTGGGCACTGTCCGAAATCAACTCGTCGGTCAGGTAGACCACAACAGCCAGCTTTTGCAGCTTGATCTGGATTTCTCGCAGAGTCGGCTTGCTGGCTGTGATGGATGCACCTTCACCAGTCCAGTAACCACGCAGACCGCCGTGACGACTTCCGTCCACTCGGCTGGTTTCGGCGTTCGCCAGGAACGTCATGTTGTTCCCGGAGACCGTGTATCCGTCAGTCTCGGCCAGAAGATCGTTCGAGTAAACTCGTTCGAAAATCTTGGTCGAGAATTCCGGCATCACCGTGAATCCGCCGTCGGAACCGATGCCTTCCGACATCCCTTGAACCGACTTGAATTGACTGCGACACTTTTCTTGGAAGGCTCCAGACTTGTGTCCGTCGAGTCCTTCACGGACGAACTGGTTCAACGATTTGAACTGTGAGCGAGGTTGATAACCTTGCTTGATCAGCGATTTCATTTGAGCACGGCGACTCATTGGACGTTCGGCTCGCGGACCCCGCAAGTCGTCGCGACCTGACACCATCGTGACGGTATCTTCGTCGTCACCTTCGGACCATTCCCCGACGGTACGACCTTGGTCGTCCTTGTGGATTCCCGAGAAATCAGGACGACTCGCCAACGACTTGTATTTCGTGGCCATGTCAACGGTCTTGTCGAAGTCAGCCTTCGGCACGGTAATCATTTCGTCAGCCATGTTCGTTATTCCTTACTTGTCGTGGCACTAACTGGATTTCGGCCTTGTCAGGCCACGTGATTTACGAGTTGATCAG
>CAILLA010000044.1 GCA_903834925.1 uncultured Schlesneria sp. | reverse complement strand
GGTGGAAGGACTGCCGTCACTGAAACGTCTGAAGCACTTAAAACGGGTTGAATTGACGAACGTGAAAGGCGTGACTGACCTCTCGCCTTTGTTAGAAGCCGAAAATTTGGAGGAAGTCGCCGTTTATGAAGCCCGTCATCTGAAGCCAGGAGCATTTGACTGCCTCAAAGAGCATCGGTCATTAAAGCGATTTTCGTGCGCTACTGGTTCCCAACGAGCGGATTTGAACGTGATTAACATGATTGGGCTTCCGCTTGCAGGAGATCGTCCAATGTTTCCGCAGGAAGATCAGGACGACTGTGATGGGATCGGGTGACTGCAACGATGTACCTGATGGCTAAAGCGGCGGTGACGGTCTACGAAGCTGCGGTAGAGAATCAGCGACGTGAGGAATAATCAATGGCTTTCGATGAATTCCTCGCCGGTGGTATCCGAGACGTATTGGCCCACAGACTGACAATGGGGACATTGCACGATCAAAACCCGACTATCAACGTAGCCCAACCAGCGCCATAAGCCATTAAATTCGAGGGGATTGCGGCGAACGTTGGTCGAATCAAGACATGGTCGCCTATTCGTTTCAACTTCCTGATACTGCGAAAGTGACGCGTCCCCATGTCCGATGATGCGCTCTTGGACAGGAATTCTGTTTCGGCGAGTCTATTTTTGCCTTCGGCGCGTCGAAGATTATGAATTTATGGATTTTTACGCCGGAATTGCTGAAGAACTCAACGACATCCACGTCGATACCATGGTCAGGAGTATGTCAACGCACGCCTCTGGATTTCCGAGCAAGGCGAGTGACCCGTCAAAAAGGAGTGACATATGATCATGCGTATTACATTCGTCTCTCTTGCACTTTCATTTTCGATTTTCGGTGCAGGCTGCATTTCGATGAAATCGACGTCGGGCACCGCCAGTTTGTCGTCCACAGATCGTTATCGAGTGACCATGACCGAAGGTCGTCCGCGTCCCCTGGTAGACGGGATTGGCTGGTTCATGGGAGTTCCCGAGAAAATTCTGTTGTGGGATAGTCGCGTCGAAAACCACCATGTCGGCGAAAACACAAAAGAATCGATCGCTGAATACCTGGACAGTCGGGGTTTGAACGATGTTCATGTCCGCGTGAACGAATACGATCCCGCCGGTGAATGGCGTCGGCTCACCCAGAATACCCGGGTTGGTGCCGGGTGGCGCTATACCGTCGGGGCTTTGAATGTTGCGGGATACACGCTGTTCCCTGGAAGAGTTTTCGGAGGCGATAAATATAATCCCTATACAAATAGCCTGTATGTGTATTCGGACGTTCCCTCGCTGGGCCTGGTCCATGGAGCATATGCCTATGACGTTCGACGGCGATCGATGCCCGGTGCATACGCCTTCACACAGGAATTTCCCGTCTTGTCGCTGTATAAAGAAACGCTTGCCACACATGAAGCCCTGGAATACCTGGAAGTGACGGGCGAACCAGAGGAGCTGCAGGAAGGCTATCGAATCCTTCATCCTCGATATGGAGCCGAAATTGGGGGCGCCGCAGACAGTTTTCTGGCCGGAGGTCCTGTCTTTCAGATTGGAGGGGCGATCGTGGGGCACGCAACCGGTCGATGGAAGTCTCATTCTCAAACGCCGGCCGATTCGACTCCAATGCCCGTTGAAAACGAATACGTCAATACCGATGTCGCCGTCCAAAAGGTCGTGCATCGCGCCCAGAATTCTGAATGAGTCAAAAAAATCGGATAAGTCCGAGATTGTAGTATTAGCGTTTGACGTGCCATTTCAGGAATGCTCACGGCGATTTCCGAAGAAAACGTACCTTATCAACGTTTATTTGAACTTATCGCCTTACGCGACGCGACAGAAACGCGTGCGGCGACCTCTGTAGATTGACGGCATGTCGGTCGATGAATTCATCGCTAGAAACGCGGATCCTCTCTGGCTGCACCAGAATGAGATGTGGGAACTTATGCCACATGATGCCAATGCGAAAGCCGCTGAGGATATCCAGAGTTTTTGGCTGTCACAGGAATCGAATCTGCCGGTTTCGGATTAACTTTCTGATACTGCGAAAGTTCATTGTCCGCATGCCCCATCACTCGAAACCGCGTCAAGAATCCAGTGGATCAGGGCGATCAAGGCATTGGGGTGATCGGTCAGCACCGTCCGTGGGGGCCGTTCCGATCGGGCTTGGTCGAGCCGGTAATTGACCGATGCCCGAGTTCGCCGAAGGGCGAAGGATGCCATTTCATCGCGATACGGCTGGGATGGGCAAGAGGAACGCCTCCCTGCTTTTTATTCTATTCACTGGGTTTTTTCGTAATCGTTTTATTCAACAACCCTTCGCGAATCAGGATTCTGGCCATCAATCGTTCGTAGAGCGAATCATCGTCGTCTTGAACAAGGTCTTCATTCAACGCGGCTGCTTCTTCGGCGTCGGCGCGCGCGTCATGGTCCTGACCGAGTTGCTGACGCGCCAGTGACCGATACGCCAGGTATAACACGCGGTTGCATTCGATTTGATGCGGAGAAGAATTGTTCCCCGTCCCCTCTTCAACTTCGGTAGTGTCCACCTTCCGAGAAAGATCAGGGCGGAATGCGCGTTCGTTGTAACGAAGACCGGATGTCGGATCATTCAGCCTGAGTGCCAACAGAGGGCGCGTAAAGACTGAAATCCATAAGAAATCGGCATCAAGTCGCTTCTCATCGAGTGAGCTTACTAAACTCTGTTCTGCAAACCGCGTCCGATCATCGCGATTTGGTAAAAGCACGCAGGCTGTACAAGTCGCCCAGATGGTGTTGATGTCCGAGGATTTTTCAAATTGCTCGACCATCCGCAGGCAATGGGCACGATGACGCGCGTCATCACCGGTCATAGCCAGGAGAACTGCGACTTGATACCAGTACCACGACGTTTCCGGAAATTGTTCGATTCCCTGGATTCCGATGTGAATCGCATCTTCCCATCGACCGTCAGTGGCGTAGGCATTCAGGAGCTCGTTTCGTGCCTTCGCCGATCCTTTTCGCAAACCCCACGGTCTCGGGTCGATTGTTTGATAAGGATCTACATTATTCGGGACGGTTTTAAGACATGTCTCAAGGACACGAATGGCGCCGTGCAAATCCCGATTTCGTCTCAGGGCCATACCGAGATGTTCGTAGGCCACCATGTCTTGAATCGCGCAGTTCTCGACCGCGTTGCGCCAGACCGCGACCACCCCTTCAAGATCTCCTTTTTGCTGCAACAGGATGGCTTCGAGTTCCAGGGCAGCCATGATTTTCGTGTCGACGACTGTCAGGCTCTTCAACGGCATTCCTCGCAGCGGAGCCAGACTTCTTACGTCAGTTCGGTCGACGTTTAAGGACTCCAGGGGCATTCCCGCGAGGGGTGACAGGTCAGCGACTGCATTTCCCCGCAGGTTTAATCGTTTCAAGGGCATCCCCTTGAGCGGCGCCAGGTCGGTGACCTTTGATCCCGAGAGATTCAATTCCTCCAAAGGCATCCCTTGTAGAGGGGACAAGTCGGAAACATTGGTGCCACTGAGATCCAGCTTGATCAGCGATAGTCCCTGAAGTGGTGTCAGGTTGGTCAGTGATTCCGACACTGGCTCATTCGAAATCTGCCGTTTCATTTCGAGAGATTTCAATTGAGTCAGCGCGTGAATCGGAGAGATGTCGGTCACGCCCGCTGATGGAATTACCAGTCCGATGACGGCGTCATCTACGATTGTCGGTGTGAGGCGTCCGTGGTAATTCGGGTTTCGAATCGTCAGTTCCCGCTCGATTTCGGCGATCTGGTCAACCGGTGGCAGGTCGGAAATGCGTTTGAAATCGACTTCCGTAAGCGGCGGTGTGGCTGCGGCCACGTCGCGGCGGCGGTACTGCTCTGACTCGCGTTTGATGCTTCGCAGACATTGAACCAGATTTCGCCGTTGCGTCACATCCTCGGACTGCTTCAGAGCGATCTCAAATTCACGTTTCGCCTCCGCGAATTGTCCGAGTTTCCAGTAACAGCGAGCCAGCGTCTCGGTGGGAATCTCGGCACCCTGTTCCCGAGCCCGGACGAGAAGTTCAATTCCCCAAGCGTTCATTCCACGAAACGAATACCATGTTCCCAAAGTGGTGAGCGCCGTCGCATCGCCAGGGTCCCGTTGAAGATTTCGCAGTGCTTCCTCCAGGCGGTCTTCAAGTTCCATGGTTCTCGAAGCGCGAAAGAAATCCCAGAGTAAAAGTGAACCTTGCATACCTCCCGACAGGGCCATTCGGCCATCCGCCGTGATCGCAACGCTCGATACCGTGTCTTTATTCGCGGAAAGCATTCGAAGCTCTTTGCCCCGCGTCAGGTCCCAGAGTCTCAGAGTGGAATCGAAGCTCCCCGAAAACGCGAGGCGTCCATCGTCCGAGATTGCTGTGCCCCAGACCTGATCCTGGTGACCCGTGAGTGTACGCAGTTCCTTGCCATCATCCAGATTCCAGAGTTTCAGGGTCGCGTCACCACCAGAAGACAACAAGGTACGGTCCCCCGAAATCGACACGCTCCATTCGCCCATTGTATGGCCCGAAAGCGAGTGTCGTAGTTCACCGATGCCCAAATCCCAGATCTTCAGACTTCTTTCGTAAAATCCCGCCGACACAGCCGTTCGACCGTCAGGCGAAATTGCGATCCCGTTGACTTGAGGATGCACACCTTTCATGGTGTACAGTTCGCTGCCACTCTCCAGGTCCCAATACTTGAGCGTCTTGTCCATGCTTGCCGAGAGTGCGGTACGCCCATCTGGGGAAAACGCGACGCAGCCCACGGGATTTGTGTGTCCTGCAAGTCTTCGCAACGACTCGCCGTTGACAAGATCCCAAAGATTCAGTGAGAAGTCGGCATTGGCGAAAAGGGCGCGATTTCCATCGGAAGAGATCGCGGCACCATGTCCCCCGGCCCGTTGAGGGAACGAGTACAAATCTTTACCACTGTCCAGATCCCAGTGTCGAATGGTGTTATCCCAACTTCCGGAGAGGGCCGTGCGGCCGTCCGAGGCGATCGCGACCGTCCGGACGGGCGCCACATGCCCATTCAGCATTCTCCGTTCCTGACGCTCGGCGAGATCCCACAGCTTCAATGTTCCGTCCGTGCTTCCCGAAAGTGCGAAACGTCCATCGGGAGAAATCCCAAGGCTCCATACGCGCTGCGGGTGGCCGAGATAACTGCACAGCTGCTTGCCTGTTGACAGATCCCAGAGTTTCAGCGCACCGTCCGAGCTCCCCGAGAGCACACACCGTCCATCCGGGGAAAATACGAGGTTACTGATCAGAGCCGAGTGCCCCGCGAATTTACGCAGTTCCTCACCCGTGTTCAGGTCCCAAAGTAACATGGTTTGATCGGACAACCCCGCGACCGCCAGTTGGCCGTCGGCAGAAATCGCGACATGTTCGATCACCTGCGTCTGACTACCGAATGTTCGCAAAATCTGGCCATTGGTCAGGTCCCAGTGCTGGAGTTTTACCTGATCCTTTTGAGAATCCCGAGACGAAGACCGAGTCGCAGCAAACAGATTGCGGCCGTCTGGCGAAAACGCAACGCTCGTCACTTGTCCCGTCTGTTCAAGGAATGATCGCACGACTTTGCCGCTGGAGAGATCCCACTCCATGATCGTCCCGTCGTCACCTCCAGAAACCGCCGTGAGGCCATCGGGTGATAACGCCACGCAATTCACCTGACCGGCATGGCCAACGAGCGTGCGCAATTCCTGGCCGCTGGTCAGATCCCAGATCTTCAGCGTTTTATCGTTGCTCCCCGAGAGAGCCTTCTGTCCGTCTGGCGACAGCGCGACGCACGTTACCAGTCCGTTGTGTCCTCTCAGCGTTCGCATCTCACGTCCTGTGACAATATCCCAAATTGCCAGTGTACCTTCTTGACCGGCCAGCACGGCAGTTCGATTGTCCGGGGCGATCGCAAGCGAATAAAACCACGCGCCATCGCGAACGGTGGTCAACAACGGGCGAACATATTGTTCCGAGTGTTCCCACAGGGCCACTTCGGCGATTTTCGGAGGCTCGTTTAACTCCTGGAAGGTTTGATAGGCCTCCCGATATCGCTCATACGCATCGATCCCACGCGACGCGAGCTTTAATGCGTCTCCTTGTGCGATCAATCCGTCCGCCAGTTGCCGTTTTGCTTCTTTGGCGTTTTCCTCGGCGATCTTCTGCTGTTTCTGAGCTTCGAGGTTCGCCCGATTTTCTCCATCAGCGCGGAGCGATTCGCTCTTGCGTGCGTCATCGGCTTTTTTCGCTTCGGTCCGAGCAACTTCTTCGGCCTTCCAGGCGCGCACGAGTCCGATACCGGTCCCGATTATCCCCCCGATCAGCGCCAACAGTATGAATCCCGCTGCGATGACCGGTCCTTTGTTCCGCTGCAGGAATTTTTCCAGACGATAACGGGTGCTCGGCGGGCGGGCTTCGACTGGTTCATCGGCCAGATACCGTTCGATATCCCGGGCCAAGGCATTGGCCGTCTCGTATCGCCGCTCAGGCGACTTTTCCAGGCACTTCATCACGACCCAGTCTAACTCGCCTTGTAAAAGAGTCAGAAGTTTGTGTGGTTCTGTCTTGCGGACATTCGCCAGTTCGACCTGAGAAGCGTGATTGGATAACCGCGATGAGGGCTTTGCGGGCTCGTCTTGTTGAATGATCCGGATCGCGCCGACAGGACCTGCCTGTTTCAATCGCCTGGCATCAAAGGGTCGCAGTCCCGTCAGCAGTTCATACAGGATGACTCCCAGCGAATAGATGTCTGACCGCGTGTCGATGTCACCGTCCGCTGAACCAGCCTGTTCGGGAGACATATATTCGAGTGTGCCGACCACTGAGCCGACATTCGTCGCCATAGTCTCGTCGGTGAGTTTTCCCTCGGTCGCTTTGGCCAGTCCAAAGTCGATCACCTTCGGTACATAGCGACCGTCCAGCATCGAGACCAGGATATTCCCAGGTTTCAGGTCGCGGTGAATCAGTCCTTTTTGATGTGCATGTTGCACCGCTTCACAGATCAAGATGAAAATCTCGAGTCGTTGACGAATCGTCAGTCGAGCTTTGTCACAGAATTTCGCCAGCGGCTGACCATCGACCAGTTCCATGACGAAGAACGGTCGACGGTTCCCGGTCAGACCCCCATCGAGGACTCGGGCAATGTTCGGGTGATCCATCCGCGCGAGAGCCTGGCGTTCTCCTTCGAATCGTGCGATCACGCCGCGGGAGTCCATTCCCCCCTTGATCAGTTTCAATGCGACACGGCGTTTAACAGGTTGACTCTGTTGAGCGATCCAGACTTCCCCCATCCCTCCTTCCCCAAGAAGTTCGATCAACGTGTATCTCCCGGCGATGACGTCCGCCGGGATTCCGTTCTTTTCCTTCACCTCCTGGGGAGGGGTGGCCCCATGTTCGGGTTCAATACTTTTAATGACTTCGCCCGCGTGCTTGATCTGGGCGGACTTTGTCACTGAGGGATTGCTGACAAAGTCACCGATGATGGTTCTGTCCCGAGAATCCTCCCCTTGAAGGATCAACGTCGACGCGTCCACATCGCACTTGGACGGTTCATGCGCCGCCAGCAGGGAATCCACTTGCCGCCGCAAAACGAGATCTTGACCACACGCTGTATCGAGAAACGCCATCCTCTCCAATGCGGGAAGTTCAACGGCCGAGAAAAAGATCTGTTGGGGATCAAGAGACATCATGAGTTCCTGGAGAAAAGATCCAGGAATTTTGGCCCGCTTTCCGCTTCAGGTCAACGGAGTTGTATTCGCCCCGCTCGTTGGGGGTTGAAGTTCATCGTGCGATTTCTGCTTCCTTTAAACCGATGTTGCGAGCAAGCCGCAAGCCGGAAAATCCGCTCGGTCGATCTCCTTCCTCTCGTGCGTGTTACGCCAATTCAAGTACCATTCCTTCCCGCCACTTTTTTCCTTACACTTCTCGCGGTGCTACGACCTTGGAAAATTTGGTGCTGCGCCCGCCTTGTTGTGTTTTCGCAAAATGAAAATATCTTTCGTCTCTCCAAGATGTTTTGGAGCTGACACGCTTTTTTATACGTTCATTGAGGAACAAAACGCATGGTTTCTTCGACTTCAGTTCTCGCGGACAAACTGCACGAGTACCCCCAACAAGGTGTGATCGACGGAACCGGCGGCGGAACGGCTTCGATTCTCGATGATTGCCTGAACAAGCACGGCGGGGTATTGCAACTTCTGCACCGCTATGCCGGCCGGACATTTTGCACCCCAGGTAAACGCCTTCGTCTTGACGCGAAATCGTATTATCCAGACTACATGAACGGTACCGGTCTCGATGAACTCTGGATGTGTTGCACCGTTCCCATCGTGACGGGCGTCATCGATACGCGCACGAAGAAGGCACCGTTTCGCGAAGGAGAAGCACATGTCCTCACCTCGAACGGGCAAGTCATCTCGTTGCAGGATTTGATCGCCGCCAATCCGAAAGCTGTCATCGGAGACAAGATTACGGCTTTTTCGAAAGAACTGTTCGGCAACCCGACCTGGCCGATTGTGTCAAAGAAGTTCGATAATCTGAATCCGATTCCAGATCACCTTCACTGGTCAAAGTGGGAAGTGTATGACATCAATTCTTTTGACAATCCCGGAGTCAGCGCGTCGCATTATCACACCACGGCGATGGGTCTGTACGCGTTCGTGACGAAGGAGCAGTTCCTTGCCTGCATGAAGCGCTGGGGAACGGGCGAGTATAACGGGATCCGCCACCTGGCACCGCACGTGATGATGAAAATTGACGACGGCTTCGTGATGCCGAATGGTGTGCTGCACTCACCGACGAACCTTTGCACGCACGAGCTGCACGTCACGATGGATGAGCACTTCCTGGCCGAAGACCTGACGCTTGACGGACGGATCGGCGCAGCGGACGCGTTTTACGCTTGCCGGGAAGTGGACTATCCCAAGGCCCGGCATCAGGACTGGGAATACCTGGTTGAAAAGTTCGACTTCGCAGCCAACCAGGACGCGAACTTCGTTCTGAAGAATTCGCGTCCGGCAATCCCGGCCGAAGAATTTCAAGGCCCCGGGGTCGACGCAAAGTGGATCGTTTACGGTGATTTCCTCGGCGACCAGAAGTGCTCGATTCTCCGGCTCACCGTGCAGCCTGGCGCTAAGACGCGTTTCCAACCCGAGTGTCCCGCGCTATTCCACACGAATGGCGGAAGCGGTCGCGTTGGAAAGCTCGAAGTGCGCTATCACCAGAATATGATTCTCGGCGAGATCTATCCCGAGATCGGATTCATCACTCAGGCGGCACTTAACAACGGCGGTGTGGAAATCGAGAACACAGGAACAGAACCGCTCGTGTTGACCTTCGACTTCCCGCAGCAAGCGCATTCCAAGACGCCCGGTGTTGCCGCTGCGAAGTAGTCGCTCGACGTCGTTGATCTGCGGACAGGACTACCTCATTGGTCATATTGATCGCTCCCGCGATCCGACGTGTCGGTCCGCCCGACAGAAGTACCCAAGCCCTCGATTCGCCGCTCCGGTCGATCAAACCGGAGCGGCGAGTATCTTACGACCGATGGCGACTGTCCCCTCTGTATTGTCGTATTCTACCGCAAAGCTGATCTTCGCAACTAAAGGGTAGGTCATGGCAATTCACGCATCATGCCCAGCTTGCGGCAAAACATTTGTTGTTGACGACGGATTTGCCGGACAGAAACTGGCCTGTGGGGAATGCAATCATTTGGTGCGGATTCCCAATCCTTTCAGAATGCTGGGGCAGTCGGCGAAGAATGATGTTGCCGTTAACGGTGTTGGAACTGAAGACGATCAGTCGGACGACATCGAAATTCCCACTGGGGTTCGACCTCCAAGGATTGCAAAAAAGAAGAAAAATCAACCAAAACACAACCCTCGTGAAGTCGCATCCGTTTTTGAAGTTTATGTTTATGGTCTACCTTTGAGTATCGCGATTGCGATGTTCTGCCAGGTGATGATTGGGTTGAGTGCCGCTTATTTGGTCTACGAGAATTTCAGTGACGGAAACGTCATATTTGGCTGGCTATCGTTGTCGCGTGTGATATGGATCAGCGTCATCGCTCGCGAGATTCATTCGGGAGGTCGAGTGTGCCGATGGTTTTCGATTTCACTTTCTATTGTCGGCATTGCCTTCTCGCTCTTCATGTTCGTCGGAGTTTTTGCACTCATTCATACAGACACGATTGTTAGCGGGCAACCGAAGGTTGTGGACTACCTGTTTATGGTCGTTGGTTTCCAATTCCTTCTGTATGTCACCAACCTGATTGCTCTATTGACGACGTCTGCCAAACATTACTGCAACAGGATGGGACTCGTATAAGCAATCCTTCCCCTTCGCGGGCGCGCCGGGAATTTGAATTGAAAATCCTGTCGTTGTCATGCCGATGCCTGAACTCCAGTGCAACCCAACCGACGATGCGGTTGTGGCGATCAAGCTCGTGCAGGCAGTGCAAGGAACAAGAACAGGGGATAGGTCGCTTATTGACGAAATAAATTGAAAACAACTGGACCTGTCCCCTTTGTTTTCTCCTTGATTTCACGCCAGACTTCGAAAAGGCGCAACTTCAAAATTCGCTCCACATCGCCATTGCAACAGTCAATGGCATGCAGTACTTGTTGACTTGGAACTGCACACACATTGCGAATGCAGAACTTCGTTTCAATATTGATGAGGTCTGTCGAGGCTTCGGCTACCAACCACCAGTCATTTGCACACCCGAAGAACTGCTAAAGGAATAACACATGGCGATTGACACGATCGTTGCTGAAGTGCGACAGGCAAGAGACGCCTTGGCGAGTCAGTTCAACTACGACTTGCAGGCCATGATTGAGGATGCACGGGCGCGGCAGAAAACAGGTGGTCGCAAGGTCGTGTCATTTCCACCAATACGTTTGCAACCAATTAATGCCCAACAACACCGTCCAGCCGAGTGAGCACACCGGCCGATCTTTTACGATGGATCGAAGAATTATCTCTCCCAGAGCCACAGAGACGCGGAGAGATGTATGAGAACGAGATTGATCACTCCTCCGTGTCTCAGTGCCTCCGTGAGAAACCTAAGGAACCTCGGGGACAGTGCTTTTTCGCGAAAACGCTGTGTACCCAATGATATGACCGCGACGAAGCCGCTACATGACAATTGAGATGGCCCTGGTACGTTTCATGGGCTCTCGCGTCGGTCGAACCAAGCGGTGAACGGGAACTGCCGATCACGCGGTTTTGAAATAAACGTCTATTGGATGCGGCCCCAGGATACGACAAAGATCATGACTCATTCGGAACCCGTTCCCATTTGACCAATTTCGTCCTCTCCGGGCAGGCCGAAGGAGTAAAGCGTGCCGGTCACTTCTTTCTTCAGGAACAGAATGCTGCCCGTGCCGATGTAGATCCGGCCACGTGAGATCGACGGCCCGCTCCAGACGGTCCCGATGGGAATCTGCTTCAAGACCTCTCCTGACTTCGAATCAAGCACCACGAGTTGCTCTGAGACTGCCGGTGCAAAGCAAACAATTCCGTTGCCGAGCGCAATTCCCGAGGCAACAGGATCGCCACCAGTATAACGCGGGTCGCGAATCTGCGGTCGCTCGTGACGCCAGTTTTCTCGCATCAGATTGCTGGAAAGACTTACAACTCGCCCCCCTTCGGGTAATGCCGTCTTCTTTAAAGTGATAAGCATCCAGTCCGTGCCGTTGGTGAAAACGCGATTTCCGTCCGTGGCACAGCCGGTCTGTAGACCACCAAATATTCCCGGCAATGCAAGCATCCGCGAATCGGGTGGCGGATCGAGTGGGTACTGCGGCTGGCCCCCAAATATCGGCGTGTTGGCGATGAGCCGGCCGTCACTTGCATCGAGCAAATAGAAGCCGCCGTTCTTGCAGCCGGCCCCCACGACTTTCACCGTCTTTCCGTCAATCTCGATGGAGTAAACCTTCGGCGTGTCGCCAATGGCGCAGTCTTTGTAACGTCCCGTGTTGGGGTCATACCCCGACATGGTATGGTTATAGATGTCACCCTCATTGATTTGGGTCACCCATTTGTCGCGGCCTGTTTTCACATCAACCGCGATGATTGCGGCGGAGTACTTCGTGTGATATCGCGGGTCGTCATCTGTCGGCTTGCGGGGCGAGTTGTGTACATCGGTCCCGAAGAAAATCGTCTCGCTCTCGGCGTCGTAAGATGGTGTCGACCAGACTGAGCTTGTCGATGGGCCGAGTTTAAAAACGTGCTTGCCGTATGCGTCTTCGATTGCCACCGGTTCGTCGAACCGTGTCGGCTTCTCGCCGACTTCGTATTTCCAGATGACTTTGCCGTCGGAAGGATCGAAAGCCACAACGAAGCCGCGTCCCGTGCAGCATTCATAGTTGGGGTCCAGCGGATTGGCGTGCTCATACGCACCGCCTCCCACGATGACTTTGCCGTCCGCAAGGATTGCCGAGGCAGTGAACATGTTGATCGAGTGACGTCCGGGAAAACTCCCATATCGCGTGTCGACCGACCATCGCTTCTCGCCAGAGACGCGATCGAGCGCAAAGAAAACGCCTTTCGAATTGCCGAAATAGACGCTGGTCTCAGTGACAAGAGCCGAAGACACGATTCCACTGCTGATATTAATATAGTTCGGTCCCCCTTCGGGGGGTATGGGACTCGTCGAAGTGCGTCTGGAGACTGGGCTGTAGACCCATGCCAGCGTTCCGTCGGGCTTGAGCTTATAAAATGCCGGGTAGGTGGCCGTACCGAAGTAAACGCAACCATTCACCACCGTTGGTGTCGCATGGATGACGCCAATCTGCTGCTTTGATTCCTTTGCGGGAAAACGCCACTTCTCCGCCAGTTTGGACGCGTTGGACGGAGTCAACGATGTCTCGGCGGAGTTAAACCGCCAACCGCGATCATCGTAGTTGTATGATGGCCAGTCTGCGGCGGTGATCGGTGGCAACTCGATACGCGCCTTGACCGTATTTTCGGTCTGGGGCTGCGGTGTCGGTGTTATCGCAGTTGTGGTTGTTGCTGTGTCTGAACCGCTTTTGAGAGTGCCAGGTTTGCCGCTGCAACCGACGAGCAAGCCCAGCGCCAAGAACGCCAGTCCGTTGCGAACGCGCATCGTCATAGGTCTCATCGGAGAGGGCGGATTGAGAAATCGTCGGAATTTTGGGATGTTCTTTTTGAGACAGGTCACGGCAACTCATGCTTTCTTATTTTAAGGCCCAAACGGGCCATCGCTTGAAATAGCGTAGTCCAACGGGCTTGTCATTACCCACGCGACGGCGCCTCATGGCCTTGCATTGACCGTGTCTTCCGTGTCGTCCGTGTACAAAATCTCTTCAATCAAGAATGAATTGTACACGGACGACACGGAAGACACGGCGAAAACCAAGACCGGAAAGGTCTAAAAAGTCTAAGGAGTCAGAAAGCGATTTCTAGGGTGAAACGAGCATCGGGAGTTGTAAAGTGAGAGATTCTTTTGCTCTTCGATTCGGTTTTATGAAATTTTTGCGAATTTTCACGGTTCCACCGTTTGGATGGTAGACAGAGGTAGTTTATTCAGACTATAATTGAGCGGCTAGCCTTCGACGTGAGATTCAACTCGCTTTGTCTGGAGAATCTACGAAGGTTACACTGCGCCAAATTAATACTTGAAAAGAAATTCTTCGGAGCTGACACACGTGAGCAACAGTCAATCGAAAAATAACTCGTTCGAACGTCGTCTGGCCGGGTACGCCTTGGCTGCCGGTACCGCATTTGTCGGCGCCGGTCAAGCCGATGCAGGGATCGTTTACAGCGGCCCGCTGGATGTGAATATTCTGCCGACCAACCCGGGAGCCGTACAGAACTTCGATTTCGACGGAGATACGAATATTGATTTCCGAATCGGAAACTTTACGGATAACCCTCCCACCATTGTGGAAGGTTTATTCTATTCTTCAGCAGGGTACGTAGGCGAGGATTTGGGTGCCTCTCTCCCTTTCGCAACACCTCTTGGCTACGGCGACTTGATTAGTTCAAGCAATGTGGGAACTAAATCAATAGGAAAGTTGACGTTCGATTCGGTCCCGCCGTCAATACCTGGACTGCCTTGGGTGCCAGGAGTCGATGCCTATATCGGCATCGCGTTCACGATTGGTACAGACGTGCACTACGGCTGGGTCGAAACTGCGGTCGGAACCGACTACTCGTTGACGGTCAAGGGCTGGGCTTATAACGACGTTGCCGACGCCGGGATCAATGCCGGCGTGGTTCCTGAACCATCGTCGCTGGCGCTGTTGGCGGCGGGTGCAGCGGGAGTTGTCGCGTTCGCTGCCCGCAAACGACGGGCAGTAGTGTCGGCCTCTTAGTTTGAATGACAACCAGGATTTAGGGTGCAACTCAATACCGGTAACGATTTTTCCTTTGGAAATGTCGTTACCTGAGTTGCATTTTCCGTCCTGGAAGGACTAAAGCGATTAGCCGGTGGTTGAGCGAAGCGACACCACCGGTTAAATGAACGATTTTAGAATTTGCATCCTGGAAGGATGCCAGTTCCATTGTTCAGACATTTCTGCTTTTGCCCTTATGTCACTGACCCGCTTTGTTTTCTGGAATCCTTCCAGGATTCAAGACATTTTTGGTCCCCTCATCCGGTGGTGTCGCTTAGCTCAACCACCGGCTAATTGCTGTAGTCCCTCCAGGACAAAGACAGGTTTCTGGCCAATCCGACCAAGTCAGTTATCACGTCAAGTCGACCAAGAAAATCGTTACCCACGTTGGGGTGCCACTGGCGGCTGTTTTTTTAGCAGCCGGTGTGTTGAAGATTGTCAATTACCATGGCGTTGCGTCGCGCGAGCAAGATACTTCTCGTCAATTGGAATTCGGCGGACTGGCAACTCATTTCTCCGCTGCTCGATGCGGGGCAGATGCCCTGTCTCAACCGACTGGTCAACCGAGGAACGAAGGGGGATCTTGCTGGCGAATTTCCACTGGTCTCACCCCTGTTGAGGATCTCCCTTGCCACGGGACATCGGGCCGATCGACATCAGATCCTCGGCTTCACGGAACCCGATCCCACCACCGGCCGTCTTCGTCCCGTCGGAAGTCCGTCGCGAAAGGTCAAGGCCCTTTGGAATATTCTCAGTCAACAGGATTTCCGCACGCACGTCATCGGGTGGTTCGCGAGCCATCCGGCTGAGCAGATCAATGGCGTCTGCGTGTCAGACCTGTTTGCGAAGGCACCGATCACACCGGGCGTCCCCTGGCCGATGTCTCCGGGGACCATTCACCCGGACCGATTGCAGGAGACGCTGGCAGGGTTCCGACTGGGGATGGCCGACCTGATCTCTGATCAACTGCTGCCGTTCGTTCCCCGCGCTGCGGAAATCGACCAGCAGCGTGACCCGCGACTGGGGCTGCTGGCCACGTGTCTTGCGAAATGTGCGACGGTCCACGCCGCAGCAACGTGGGCACTGGAACATGAACCATGGGACTTCGCGGCCATCTCGTATGATCTGCTTGATCAACTCGGTCACCTCTTCATGCCGTTCCACCCTCCCCGCAGGGAAGGGATTTCCGAAGCGGACTATGAGATTTACCGCGACGTGATGACAGCGGCTTGTCGATTCCTCGACATGACTCTTGACCGGCTGTTGCATCTGGCGGGTCCCGAGGTGACGGTGTTGGTGGTCTCGGATCACGGGTTTCATTGCGGGGAAGGCCGGCCTCAGGGCTTGCAACGAGAGTCGATGGACATGGCATCCGCCTGGAACCGCCCTTACGGTCTGTTCTGTGCCGCTGGACCTGGGATTCTGCAGGACGAGCTGATTCATGGTGCAAGTATTCTGGATGTGACTCCGACAATCCTGACCTTGTTCGGCCTGCCAGTTGGCGAAGACATGCCGGGTCGGCCATTACTGGCGTCGTTCGAAGATCCGACACCCGCTTTGCCTCAAAAGGGGTCAGACCCTTTGAAGCCCGGAGAGGGTCAGACCCCTTTTGAGGCAAAGTCTCCGACACAGCCCGAGCGCATTCCGTCGTGGGAAAATGTGATTGGTACAGGGGGGATGTGGCCCCCCGGCTACGAAGAAGACCCGTGGGAGACCCGCATGGCGCTCGACCAACTCGCAGCGCTGGGTTACATCGAGCCACCGCAATCCGGCGAAGATCAGTCGCTGACTGAGAGTCGTCTGCACCAGCAGTTCAACCTCGCCCGCGTGCATATCGGAGCGGGATGTCCCGCCGAGGCGATTCTGCCGCTGGAAGAACTACACCGCGAATTCCCGGCTGAGGCAATGTACAGTCTGCTGCTAGCGAGTTGCCATATCGGATGCCGTCAGCACGACGTCGCCCGAGTTCTCCTTGATGACGTATTACAGACGCAACCAAACCATCAAGGAGTGCTGCTGATGTACGCGGAGGTCTGTCTCTCTCAAAACCAACCCCAGGCAGCGCTAAGCTGGCTGACTCGGGCTGAATCGCTGGCGGGACGTTCAGAAACGACGATGAATTGGATCGGCCGGGCGAAATTGATGCTGCGTCGCCCTGCCGAAGCTGAGGCTGAGTTTACCGATGCCATCGAACGAAACGCTCAGAACCCCCATGCACACTTGGGACTCGCTCTGGCTCGGCTGGATCTGGATCGTCCCCAAGAGGCGGCGGAGGCTGCCTTGGCGGCAGTCGGCCTGAACCATTTTCTTCCCCGAGGGCACCTTGCTCTCGGAATTGCTCTGGCAAAGATGGGGCGCTTTGAACCTGCGGTTCAGGCACTTCGGATCGGGTTGTCTCAGGATCCCAATCTGCCGATGGCGCAGGCATGGCTCGATGCGATTGACAAGAAACGAGCGCAGCGTCAACGATTCGAGATACCGTTGTTCTCTAGTGAAACTCGTCCTGAGGAACCGTTGGCATGAACACGACGACCGAGGTCCCTTCCGTACGCGGGCTGGAAGTTCGCCCCCCGGTCGGCATGGAAGAACTCGCCTGTCGACGCTTACTCCCTGAAATCGCCCGTCAAGGCTACTGGGCCGATTTTGCCATCGCAGTCGACGGACCTCCATTGCGGATCCTGGGGGCGCTGGCTTATACACCGGGCGTTCACGAAAGCGGTCGGCGCGGCTGGCGTGTTTCGTTTCGCGTGGCCTACCCATACCGCCGGCAGGGGGTGGGCAGCGCCCTGCTGCAGTACGCAATCGACGCCGGCCGTCGGTGCGGCCTCGACGCTCTCCAAACCAGCCATGATCCCATCAATGAACTCGAAGTCTCTCCGTTCCTCACCAAACGGGGATTCCAGCCGGATGACCGCCTCTCCACATACGAGATCGATGCAGGCCCCCTGACCGAATTCATGTGCTCGATTCGCGACTGGCTGGCGGAACGGGGCGAAATCCCCGCTGATATTCGCCTCGTGCCGTTGTGCGAATCGTCACTCAATGAGGTCGCGCGAATGCACGTCGAGTATATCGGTGGGACTCAGGCTGCAGTGCTGGCCCATCTGCGGCGCGTTGTTGCAGGTCCAACGGCCGATGACAACCGGGTCTTGCTGGTGGGGAACCAGATTGTTGGGGTCCATTTGGGGGAAACAAAAGAGGGAATCAGCCGGACAGACATCACGTTCATCAAGGCCGATTTCCAAGGCAAATCAACGCAATCCGGCTGGGCGCAGGCGGTCCTGTTAGCCCACAGTCTGGAACGGATTCGGGGGCTCGGAGTGGCACGAGCCCGGTTTAGTTGTCTCAGCACGAATCGTCCGATGATGCGACTGGTCGCCCGTCTCAAGGCCACCCCCATTGCGGTCGAGCAGATTCACCTTCTGCCGTTGGGCGACAGTGGGGACACTGCACTTCGATCGAACTCCGACAATCGGCGTAGCCGAACTGCGTCCGTAAGTCATTTAATATGAATGGATTACGGCGAATGTTGGTCGAATCAAGACATGGCCGCCGACTCGTTTCAACTTCCTGATACTGCGAAAGTGCAGTGCCCCGTGCTTTCGTCAGTGCCTTCGTCGCTCGAGGTAATTGATCAGCATTCGTGCTGCTTGTTGGTCAAAGTGGCGCTTGGTAACATCACCTTGACGTGCGTGCGAAGGCACTTTGCTGGAGGATGCGGGTGTGACCATGAGGGCTGCGTGGCAGCAGTTGGCTGAAGACCGTATTCTCGACGCTCAGGCACACCTTGTCGTCGGCGTGGATCGATGGTCGGCCGCATACTACCTGATCGGGTACGCCGTCGAGTGCAGACTGAAGTCTTGTGTCCTGGCTCGTGTTGCGACGCACCCCGAGGTAATCTTCCAGGATAGGAATTTCTCAAGCTCCGCGTGGACGCATGACCTCGAAAGCCTTCTGATCGTGGCCGATCTCAAGGCGGCGCGCGACTCGGACGCTAGTGTCAACAACACACTTTATACCAACTGGCAACAGGTTAAGCAGTGGAATGAGAAGTCGAGGTATGAACAAAAGACCCAAGCAGAAGCGCAACGTCTGTTTGACGCGGTCACAAATCCAACTGACGGAGTAATGCAATGGATACGAGCTCGCTGGTGATTGAAGAGGTCGAAGCGGGGGCGGCGTTTCTTAAGGAATTAGACGCCTATCAGCCAGTCAAGGCCGCTTGTTGGTTGCGCGAGCCAGAGGAGGAGTGTTATCTCTATGTCGCACTGAAGGGGTTGACCGATGACAATTCCGATGTCGCATACGGTGAAGTGTTACGGATCACACAGGCAATGAAGGAGCATTACCTGGACCCGTTCCGAGTGAAGCTGGTCAGCACGAGTAACGCGGTCGCCAAGGCCGTCATGGATATTTATGGGCGTTTTCCAGGTCGTATTCCCACCAGGTTCGACGGTCGCGTGTTCGCGGGAAGGGCCGTAGAGAATGTGTACATTTACCCGCAATTCCAGACGAAGCCATAGGTAACAATGGACAATGGGACAATTGGGACACTGAACTGGTAAGTAGTTCCTAAAAACAAATCTTTAAAAAAATTGAAAAAACTGTTTCCGCTGCCATGTTGGGAATTGAGTGAACAACATTTCTCAATTGAAAGGCAGTTACCGTGGTTACTAAAGGCAAGACCGGAAAAAAAGGTTCAAAAGAACTTCCGTAAAAGTTTAGTCCACCCGTTTGGAATTGATGTTGTCAGGAGCGACCAGGAAAAGGTGTCAGGAACCAAATCCATTTCGGAAAGGAGATGGCGTCTGGTGGAAGACAGTTGAAAAGATCTCGACGTCAGCTTGACGAATCCCGAACGTTTCATTTTCTCGTGGGAACCGCTGGGGGTGGAACGACGAAGGTGAAATGACGAGGGACTTGCAAAAGCAGCGTAACGTTCACCGATTGAATCTCATCGCAAGGTTTTTTGGCCAGCCAGATTAGAAGCCCCTGAACATTTATGAGTTCTCCCTCAATTTCTTGTCCATTGTCGTCCTTCGCGATGACAAATGGAAATCGATCACCCGACTCGGTTAGGGAGATCACAAAGTGCGGCCTGGGAGCTGTGAATTTGAGATTGACCGTCATCGGATACTGGGTTCGATTTCCTCCAGGACCTAAGGAAAACGAATTCGGTACGTTTCCAAGCGGGTCTGGGACCTGCGCCAATTGAAATGTCCCTTCCAATCTGTGAACCGACCAATCCTCCAACTTTTGGACTCCGGGGATTGGATAGACGGCTTCGCCCAATCCTTCATACTCAAATGAACCGGCCCTACCAGCACCCAGAAATTTCACCGTCGAACCACCGATCTTGACTGGGGCCGTCCCGTTGGGATCGCTGGGGAGTCCGTTTTCGAATGAGACCCCTTCAATGGTGACACGGTCAGGTGCACCAAAGTCATCAGGATTCTTACAGATCAACGGCAAATACACTTTCCAGGCTTTGTCATAGGGTGAAACAGTACAATGATGAAACCGAGCACGAGTACCCAATACCGATTCGATCGTCCCGTTCGCCGGATTTGTCGGTTTCCAGGGGTAGTCGAGAAATGGAGCCCCCTCCGTGAAAGGTTGCCAACGTGTCGTCGCAGTCCCATCCACGGTCACGGTGAAATCGGGTGTCACCTTAATCACATCATCGACGACAGGTTTCGTCGCATCCCGTTCCGCCCACTCAGCGTGAAGTCCGTTCAACGTGACAGTCATGTTCCCAACCTTCTCGGTGGCCGGAAACGTCTGGATATTCCAAGACTGAATCAGTGATAAAGGGACTTCGTATTTTAGACGCGATCCGCCCAGTCGATCCCCTTGGGCGTTTAGCAAATCGAACTGCAGAAAAGGGGATGGCGACGGCAATACCGAGGAACTCCATTGTGGCGTCACCGGCTGACCTGGCCCCGCTGGCGCGGAGGGAGGAGTGTTGAGCAACCAATTGGTTGAGATGGCAGTTCGCCACCCGTTCTGGTCGGTCAATACATACCAATGCGGCATTGAATTGGAGTCTTTTTGTTTCCAGTCGAACGTATGCCAAAGCACAAGCGTTGGCACTTCGGTTCTGAACGTCCCTGTTGGGTTCATCGCGTCGATTTGGCGACCAATCCGGCTAAGCCAACTGTTGGCCCAGTTTTCCACCGCAGTCAAGGGCGTCGGGGTTCCCCAATAACAATGGTCAGTTCCATACGTCAGCTTGTGAACCGTAAACCTTTGACCGTTCGGAAGTCGTAATACGGCAAGCGACCTCTCGCGAAACACGAGCCAACCTGCCAGCCAAAGAAATCCGAAAATCGCGGCGACAAATATCCATCGCTTTCGCAATCGGCGGCGTGGGATCGGATGAACCTGTACTTCGTGGGACTTTTCGTTGGTCATAAACACTCCATTGCAGGAACACCCGCCATTCCACCGGCCAGTATGAAAACAGGGGACAATCTACTTTTCAGTGAATGTCCCCATTGAGTTGGTGGTGGAAGCCAAAGTAGTGAGCCGCTGCAAGCGGTTTGCTAGCAGCTTCCGCTCCATGAATCCAAGGAACTTTCGCGACACTTCCGACGTCAAGTTCCTTAAGAGTAAAAAGTAGATCCCGACAGACAAAATGACCAGCAGGTCAAACTGTTTTTTCCGTCTACTATCTCTTCTCTACTTACTCTTCTCTACTTTCTTAACGGGAATGCTTCCTGGTTTTCCAAAGTATTGATGAGTCCGCTGAGCATTCGCGAGATTTCTTCCAGCATTGACTTCAGCTTTTCGTTGTCTCGTGATGCCAGCAGCTTTCGGCGGAAGCCAGTTCCATCAGCGGTACGCATTCTTGAGTGGGGGGGGGAAGCTGCCATTCTGCTTTTCAAAGAATGTCCCATGGTTTTTCTTCTCCGTCGCTCAAACAAACTGAGTTAATCGGTGTTTTTCGTCAGAAACCTGATTTCATAAGCACCTTCCAAACGTTAAGATTCTTTGCGTTTTTTCTATTGACAGACTACCTTACGCTTAGTATTTTTTGTCGTCTTCTTGTGTGACGTTGTGTTTTTTTTACAACAGCTTTACTGGAAGTCATCGCCGCTGGCGGATCGACGTTCAGCCAAGCTCTTGCGAACGACTTTGATCATTGACAATTTGGAAAGAATTTTATTCGTGTCATCCCGTCGTCCGTTGGGGAACAAAAACGCGACAGGCTCCTCGAAACCCGGAGCCAGTTCCGGTTTTGTTCCGTCCAATACGAGGCGGCGGGCGATCCGTGGCGGTTCGTCGCTTGCCTTGTGGGTGCGGTCGAGCCGAAGCGGTTAGAGAGTGGATTTTGAGTCGAAAGTAGAAAGATCAGGCCATCGATTTCTTTTCTTGGTCTGGTGTACTTCCCACATTCTCCTCGTCAACAAAGTTAACGAGGGGAAGAAAACGGAACTTGTTAACCCTCCCCTATTTGATGTCGAGGCTGCCGGTACGGATCGGGATGGAACCGGGCCCTCCCAAGGGACCACGGCGTTGAACGGTATACTTTCAACTGCGAAGTTGCTCATCTTGAAATCTTGATATCATGGGAAAAAACCGCTCAATCACCACGAAGGTGCTCATTCACCACGAAGGTGCTCAATCACCACGAAGGTGCTCAACCAACACGAAGGTGCTCAACCAACACGAAGGTGCTCAACCAACACGAAGGTGCTCAACCAACACGAAGGTGCTCAACCAACACGAAGATGCTCAATCAACACGAAGATGCTCAATCAACACGAAGGTGCTCAATCAACACGAAGGTGCTCAACCAACACGAAGGTGCTCAACCAACACGAAGGTGCTCAATCAACACGAAGGTGCTCAAGCCTGACGTTCTTGGTTCTTGGTTCTTCGTTTGAAAGGCGTGCTCAACCGCGACGAAGGTGCTTTTTGAGGGAAGAATGGGACTTATAGGACTATGGGACCTATAGGACCAAATAAATGAGGAGTTCACCGACGACGAAAGTGCTAAACCGTGACGAAGGTGCTCAACCACCACGAAGGTGCTCAACCAACACGACAATCGGGACACTGCACTTCGATCGAACTCCGACTATCGGCGTAGCCGAACTGCGTCCATAAGCCATTAAATATGAGAGGATTGCGGCGAATGGTGGTCGAATCAAGACATGGTCGCCGACTCGTTTTAACTTCCTGATACTGCGAAAGTGCGGTGTCCCCAATTCCGATTCCTGGCTCGCGGCGCCGCACACCTTCGACGATGTGCTCGTTAAGATCGTGATCTGCCAGAAAACGGACAGTACTCACGGGTTCCCCGTAACCTTGGTGTTTTGAAGGTCTCGCAATCGTTGAACGAGCGTGCCGGAACGCGAATTCCAGTCGCGGCGCTCATTAGCCCACAGTTCCGACTGATGAGTAAGGTAAAGATCGACTTCATTGCGGTGACGCAGGTAGTATGCGATCGAAGCATAGACGTCAGCCGTCGAAAGTGAAGGATATTGTTGTTGGATCGTTTCGGCGGAATGACCTTTTTGATACGCGGCAACCACCGAATCAAGCATCACTTGCGTCTCCGCTACGCGGAGTACCCCGAGTTCGTCTATGCGAACATCAGTCAAATTAGTAGTCACGAATCGTCCTTTGTGCAGAGTCGAACCAAACGACGCCCGTGTACATGATATCGTGATCAAGCCCATTCGCCAAAGACAATTCTCCACGGCATGGCCCATCAGGGCGAGTTCGACGGAGAGCGGGCCAATGCCCTGCGATCGTTGTAGCCAACCAGTTGTGATCCCGCTGGGCAAGCCCAGCGGAAATCGGTATCAGAAAACGTGTCAGTAACCGAAGCAGCGTTTTGCCGAGTTGTTTTTTGGCGATACAGGCAAATTCATGCTTCCTTGTTTTCCAAATTATTGATCAGACCGCGGAGCATTCGAGAGATTTCTTCCAGCAGCGACTTCAACTTTTCGTGGTCTTGCGATGTCAGCAGCTTTCAGCGAAATGCCAATTCCATCAGCGGGACACATTCTTGAACGGAACCTCGGGAGATTCCGAAGAAATTGCGGCGGTCGGGTTTGGTGAAACGACCGTTTCCTTTGGCAATATTGGCGGCGATTGAGAGTGATGCTCGGTTGAGTTGGTCAGAAAGGAAACCGTATCCGCGTGGGAAGCTCTCGGTTGTTACGCAGATTTGGTCGGCAAAGTCGACCGATTTTTGGTAGACGACCAGCTTTTCGAATGCGAATGCCATAGGCGTGGTCCGCTGAAAAGAGAGAAAAGCGAAGGCGAGAAAGTAGTGAGTAGAAAGTAGATCGCGGCGGATCGTTTGACAACTTGGGTCAAACTTCTTTTCCGTCTACTCTCTACTTACTACCTTCTACTTTCTCGCCGCTTCATGAATTGGCCGCTGCGGCCAATTCATGCTTCCTGGTTTTCCAAATTGTTGATCAGGCCGCTGAGCATTCGAGAGATTTCTTCCAGCATTGACTTCAACTTTTCGTGGTCTTGCGATGTCAGCAGCTTTCGGCGGAAGGCCAGTTCCATGAGCGGAACGCATTCTTGGATGGAACCTCGCGAGATGATGAAGAAGTTTCGACGATCGGGTTTGGTGAAACGACCGTTTCCTTCGGCGAT
>CAILLA010000043.1 GCA_903834925.1 uncultured Schlesneria sp. | reverse complement strand
TGTGACGGTGGGCGACGGAATTTTCGGTTTTTCTTGCGCAACGGTTGCGGCCCGGTCAACATCGCGGCCTTCTTGTGTGACTTTGCTTTGAGTTTGAACCAAAGCCATCAGATCCGCCGCCATTTCCGATGCCTGTTGATATCGATCCGCAGGACGCTTGGACATGGCGCGAGAAATGATCCGATCACATTCAGCTGGTATCCGTGAATCAACGTCTGTTACTTTTGGTACCGGCTTGTTCAAATGTGCCATCATCGTCTGGACGATGGAAACGCATTCTTGAAAGGGAAACCTGGCGGTCAGCAGCCGGTAAAGCGACGCGCCCAAACTGTAAATATCTGTCCGCGAGTCGACTTCGGTCGATTCAAACTGCTCGGGACTCATGTACTGCGGGGTACCAAGAATTTGTCCTTGTTTTGTGACAGCTGTCCGCGTGTCGTTTGCGGCGTCGACAAGTTTTGATAAACCGAAGTCGACGACTTTGACCAGCCCTTCTTTCGTTTGCATCAGGTTTTCAGGCTTGATGTCACGATGCACCATTCCCGCAGAATGTGCCGCCGCCAACCCCGATGCGGCCTGGGCAATCAACTGGCAAGCTTCCGCCCACGGCAACGGACCTCGCTTTTCGACGAGTTCCGCCAGACTCCCTCCGGAAAGTAATTCCATAACCAGGTAATACTGCCCGTTCCAACGATCAATCTCGTAAATTGAGACCACGTTGGGGTTGTTCAGACGGCCAATGGAACGCGCTTCCTGCAGGAAACGCTGCAAAGCCACAGTGGAATTGGCGACGTCCTCGGACAAAACCTTGATCGCAACTTCACGCTCGATCAGCGTGTCGAACGCGAGATAGACGGCCCCCATGCCACCCGCCCCAAGTTGGGACCGGATCTGGTATTTACCAATCGTGTCGCCGATAGGGTTCGCTGAATTATCCATTTCACTTGACGTAATCGCCTCCGCTCCCACAATCGTCTTGGTATCGATGGAAAGTCCGCCCGACGAACCTGCTTCTTCAGGTTGTGGGCTTTCTCCCAACAAATCGCGACTCGACAACTGCGGACTTGGTTCGGGTAACATTTCTTCCAATCGGGGGCGATTCAGTGTTGGCTTACGCGAGATCACCGTAATTGTAGGACGAGAATACGATCCAACGACCTGGGACCTCAAGAATTCTACGGACGGCAACTGCGCACCTGCAAGTAACGCTGGCGGTCACTTTTCGGTTATTGCGTGAAAATACGCATCTGTTCGTACATCAACCTGAAATCATCGCTGAAAAGAAATCGGTAGGCTTCACGCAGTTCGATGATGTGCAATCACTGCACACAGCTAAAATTTGCACGCCACAGCCTAAGGCGGAACGACGGTTCTCAGGGATTGATGCAGAGAGAATCTGGCACTACCAGAGGTTTAGCGTATAAATGTCTCGACGCGGAACGACGAGTTCCATCGAAAGTTGGTGCGCTGAAGCAACGCCGCATTGGGCACATCAATGTGGTCAATGCCTGAAAAGCAAAAAACGCAACCAGAGTCGTTCGCTACAGTTCTAAACGGTATCGTTCACGGATTCGATCAGACAGACTCAGCATGGATTTGACAATGAAGTTGTGGATTTTGAGCAATGCCCCGATCGTGATTTCTACCTTTTCCCGCCCATGTGCAATCGCGTTCCGTTTTTCCCACAGTTCATCAAGAGTCCAACCGAATTGATCTGGCGCTTCCAATTCAATCTCATAAACCTGTGAAAAAATTTGACGGCGAGTTTGCACACTCTCTGCACTCGGTCGAATGAAGGTCCACAGCGGCGGTTTTGTGTAATAATCAACGCCGCCTCGCTTCTCAGGCTTTTCGCGAATGATGTCGGCTTCCAATGTTTGCTCAATGTTCTCGTCTGCTGGCGTTCCATGGCCAAGAGGACGGTAGTAGAACAAGCATTTTCAATGCATCAATTTCAAATTGTTCGAGTGCCCCCAGGAAGCGGATCATGGCAGATGTCGTAATGAAATTATCCCACCGACCCAAGCAACCGGCGTTTGCACGATCAACTCCAACTTCATCATCAGGTTTCTCAGGCCTCTGAGTCCTTTCCTCAACAACACGCATGACTTCGGGATGGCAAAACGTATTGGCAATGTTCCACAGAAGATCGAAGCGCAGTACGTTCTTCGCCGGAAGCATTAAATTGTCGGTCGATTCGGGCGGGTCTAATGACCGGATATTCCACTTCGTCCATAACCCATTGAGTTCTTCCAGACCAACCCACTCTTCGAATTGAGCAATGTCGGCGGAATTCATAACGCCAGATGCGCTTCCCTGCGAAATGGCCAGGAAGGTCGAGAAACGAACCGCCTCAAGTTGCCTTAACCCTGCCCTCAGTACAACCGGCATGTTTTTCTACCTCTTCGTCAAAGGGGATGAATTTTTTTCTTAGGCTCACACACACACTTGCAAGTCTTCGACTGGCAAAGAACTTCAAGGCTGTTTCGGCTTTGACTGGAATTCCGTGTATCTGGCATTTCATGTGTCGATACTCGAAATGAGTTTCAATTGTCTCAGGCGTGCAAACGAAAGCCCCGAGATTGGTCGCAGGGTTGTTGAAGGTGAAGAAACCAAATTTTTACGATCCTGATTTGGGAAGAACCGTTTTTGTGATGTGCTGTTGCCAATTGGGATTTGCTCCCTGTACAGGGTAACGCCATGTTCTTGCCGAGGATTAACTCGGTTTTTTGACAATCGACATTTGAAATGCAGCCAGCAGGATTAATGCCCTGATGACGATCAACGAAGTGCACATTCATCAGTACCGGTTGATTGTTGCACTCAGGGTTTAACTTGGCATCAGGGAAACCCTGATTCTGATCGGAAGTGTGTCCCAATGATGCCCTTACCGATTCCGCAGGATTTTGCTCGTCGTCTGTCCAAATTGCCGATTTTGGACACCATCTCCAATGAGACCCGTTTGTGATCAATCAAATTGGCATTTCAAGAAGAATTACTTGCGATTGAACATGTTTTTGTCCACACGCGGCAACGGCCAGCAGGATTAACGGATTCATTCGAGCGGAATATGTGGCACGACCTCATTGCAATTTGATTGTAATCAAGTACTGTTTAAGTGCTGAGAGCATTGATTCTTTCAATACGCTTCCAGCAGCATCGGAAAACTAAATTTCAGGCAGCTCGGTTCATGCCGAGCGGCCAGCTAGTAAGTGAGCCGACGCGATGAAATACCTCTGGGTATTTTGCCGCGTCGGCTTTTTTGTTTTTTCACTTCGAAAAAGTGCAAGGAAACCTCGCGATGGAAAAACGCGACCAAACCTTGCGAATTCGTGAACGCGCTGACCAGCGCGTCGCAGCAAAAGTCCAATGTCGTCCACGCAATGTGCGTTGACTGAAAACACTTCGCCGGCCAGTCAGGGATTCGGGTGAGAAGCTTTTCCGATCCAAGTTGCCGGTGTTAACGCGAAATCAAATTTTGAAGGTGCTTTGATGTTTTTCTATTCTCGATTCAAGCGATCCACGCAACTGATGTTGCTCTCAAGTTTTGTCCTGATTTTTCAAGGTTCTTGGGCAGGTCTTGCTTTTGCTGGGGTGATCGCACTTCAGACGCCAGCTGGACTTCAAGTCGGTGATCAGTTCCGTTTCATTTTTGTCACGCCTGCAACCACGAACGCGACCAGTTCGGACATCACGACGTACGATTCTTTCGTGAATCAGCAAGCCAACGGCGCGACCTATAACGGACAAACAATTCATTGGTTGGCAATCGGTTCAACGACGACAGTCGACGCCAGAGTCCATGCTGGTCTGACAAATTCGGGTGTCTTCATGGCAAATGGAACCGAGATCGCGACTTCGGCGAACATCGTGCCGGGCGGACTTTGGTACGGAGGCTCACTTCTTGCTCAGCCGATACAAGATCTCGGAGGGAATTCCTACTCTGGGACTGTCTGGACCGGTACGAGCGGGGTCGGTACGGAGTATAAGTCAACCGTGAATAACGTCGTTATCGAGTGGGGATTGGGTACAAACGCCGTCGCGACAGATACTAGCATTGTCTACGACAACCATATTGAGGTGGGACAACTCCAGACTAACGTCAGTGGAGACGTCTGGCTTTCTGTGGGATACGCAGATGGCCTGCAATTAAATACGAATCAATATCAGATGTACGGGATTTCTGACGTCCAGACCGCCGTTCCTGAGCCCTCAACACTTCTCGTTTCCGCAATGGGAGTTCTTGTAGCAGGGGTTTCCAAGTGGAAAAGTTGGCGCTGGCGCCGGATGGTGCCAGAAACGGCAATCCCCAGAATCACTTGAGTATTAGGATGCGATGCTCTCGGGGACAATTCGGTCCTTAAGATCGGTTGACGTATGCTGTGATGTGCATTCTGTGTTAATCTGTGTGCATCCGTGGCCAGCCCGCCTTTGGCCTTATTCATATGTTGCCGCGAATTCAGAAATTCAAGCGTAGGCGTTTTGCCACAGATGCACACAGATTTTCACAGATAAATGCAAAGGGCATCACGGTTTTGGCTTGCCGTTGATCAGGGCGTCGGCTTCGCGGAACAGGATCTGGGCGATCAACAGGTCGTGGTCAGCTTTGTTATTTTCGTAGGCTTTCAGTCGGTTGATGACTTGCGAAGCCTCATCGAGAGCTTGCCGGGCCTCTTCGGGAAGTTTCTGTTGGTGCCGGGCCATGGCCAGAACGGCCAGATTCGTGGCGTGCAAAGTGTCGGCGGGCTTGTGTTCCTCCGATTTCTCGACGTAATTCACCGCCGATTCGGCATCACCACTTCGGTAGGCCCAGAACGCGCGGGCGCCCCATCCCCACGGTTTAAACTCATCCGGTACCGTCCCCTCGTCCATCATCCTGGCGAGTTTTTCAGCGGGGAGTTTCGACAAGTCGATCGAATTGACTCGCAACAGGCCGGCTTTGATCGTCCGCTCGACGACATGCACGTCGTTCGAATCTGCAAATTGAGCGACCATCCGTTCGCAAAAGTCCGAATAGATCGCCGGATCGTCGGCCAATGCCAGCACGGGCGCGGCTTTCAACCATTTAAAGGTGTCCTTGGGATTCCGTTGGATGAGTTTCAAGGCGAATTCTGCAGCCGTATTCCAACTTTGACGCTTGATGGATTCATCGAAAGCGTTCTGAAGCTGAGCGGCGTCGAGTTTCTTGAGGACCACAAACTCTTTCAGCATGACCTTTCCTGGCTTGGCCCCCAGATGGAGTTGGAACCGGTTTTTTCCTGGATCGACATCGTGTGCGATAAAGGGAAACTCGTAGTCCTGGAACTCGGATGTCGGAACAAACGTCTCACCAAGCCCGATCTCGTGCCAGTCTTCCTGTTCGATGCTCGCTTGCACTCTCACGTGACTTAGATCAGGTGATTTCATTTTGAAACGGACGACGTATTCGACTCCATTTTCAAATTGCAATGAGAATACCGATGGCGCAACATGCCAGTCAGTCCCCGTCACAGCCGTCGTTGTAAATATAAAAGTCCCATCGACAACCTCCATCGAAGCGGCTGCACCGTTCGTAAGATTCAATCGCCACGACGCAGCGCCGTCCGTTTTAAAGCGTTGGAAGGCGACATAGGGCTGAAGCTGGCTGGCACGCGTCCAATCGGCAATCGCCAGATCCCATTGCTTAAGTTTCTCGTAGACTTCCGCCCGTTTGGCCAGCAAAGTGGCATCCCTCGTTTCGGCCGTGATTATCTTGCTGTAAACAGCAACCGCCCGTTCCCAGTTCTTATCCGTCACGCACAGATCGGCGATGCCGATCGCGGCTTCCGGACGGCGAGCAAGAAGGTTGTCGAGAGCGCGATCGTCGCCAATCATCTGGTACGCAACGGCCAGTTTCTGCCATGGATCGGTGATCTTGAGGGCGGCGAAGCGTTTTAATTCGTAGTCGAAGGCAGCGGGATCGTCACTGACGGATAGGCGGAAGCGACCAAGATTCTGCTTCGGCCAGTCAGTGCTATTTGAGAACTGCAGACGGAACTCCATCGTGCCGCCGTTCGCAAGCTTTACCGGATTGTCCACCAGAAACACGGCAGCGTGTGGCCTGGAAACACCACCTTGCACGTTCCAACGCGTTGGACTAACGGTAGCGTGCGAAGCAGAATAGTCGGCGACCGCTTGGCTCAGGCGGATGGGAACCGCTTGACCATCTGTATTTTGGTGGCTTACCTCCAAGTTCACCATTTCGAAATTGCCAGGGTCTCGGACTTCATCACGGCCAGGCCCGCGTTTCGGGAGCGATTCGTGAGTGAGGGCTTCTAAGCGTACGACGCTGATAAGCCTCAGTTCAGATTCGGTGACAATGCGATAAGCGTCGCCCAGCGGGTTCTTGCCACTTGCCAGGATCGAATGGTCGTCGAAGACTGTCAGAGTGGCGCCGCTCTCGGATTTCATCCCGGTCGGCTTGACGACAGTCCAACGAGTTGTATCCGCCAGCAGAAGATCAGCCAGTTCCCCGGCCAGGACTGTATTCTCGGGTTGTTTGGCTAACTTTACTTCAAGCGCCGCACGGACCGTGACGAGCACAGCCTTGGCCCTCGCCGGATCGCCTTGCGCGGCAAAATGGCAAGCGAGTTCGGCCTGAAACTGCGTGTCGTCCACGGCATGCGCAGCCAGTTTATCCAGCACACCTGCCAACGACGCGGCGACCGTGACGATCTTTGACTTTTCGTCACGCCCCGCAGCCAATTCCAGGGCCTTGATCAACGAGAACTCAGCATCGCCGGTATGACCTTGCTGAGCTGCGGCTTTCGCCAGCGCGATATGCAGGTCGATTTCTTTTCTCGGTTTCAGATCCTGGAGAATTTTTACTCGCATGACTAGGTCGGCTTCATCGGCTTCATCAGTCACCGAGAGCCGGAAGCGGCCCAGGCCATGCTTGCTCCATTCCCCTGAGTCGATCGTGACGACAAGGCTGTCGCCCTCGACGCGTACCGGAGATTTCAAGACAAGAACGGCCCAATGGGATTGGTGGATGTTTGGGTAAGTGTCCCATCTTGTCCGAGGATTACCGTCGATCATGTTTCGGGCGACGAATTCGTCAGTCTCCACATCGGCTATCACTGATGAGAACGCAATCGGAGTGGACTTTCGCTCCGTCGTGCCGGCAACGATGGCGGCTGTCAATTCCGACACATGGAAGTTGCCATTAATGTGACGACCGGCACCACCTGAAGGAAGCCGCGAGTCGGGGATGGTCTCAAGGAGGATCGCCGATACTGTGGGTAAATCGGTCTTCATTTTCAGCGTGTACACAGCACGGTCAGGTTCGGGGCCGCTGACGAATATGCTGCCATCGTTCTCGACAGTGAGTGTCTCGCCACCAGCCGACTTCAAATCGATCGGAGTCAGCACGGTCCATTTTGTCGGTTTTCTGCGGAGTTCCGCGAACAACTCACGGGATTTCTGCAAGTCGGCCGTGGCGTCTGCTGGCGAATTTTTCGCGAGGTGCTGTTGACCACGTTCGAGAAGCTTGCGAGCCATCGCCAACTGTATTTGCAAATCATCGGGGTGGCTCTGGAAAAGGGCTGACAGAACATCGTCAAACCGCGTCGCCATCTCCACAATCGGCTTTTTTGCCTCGTAGCTTTTGGCGCGCTTCAGTGCCATGCCGAAGTATTTCAATGCCTCTTCGCCTTGGCCCATTTGTGCATAAGCGGCGGCGAGGCGCACCGTGACATCAGTGACCTTCATTGTCTCATCCAGCGCCAGGTCAGTGAGGTGTGCGGCGGATGAAACCCGGAGGCGGCGTGGTGCATCAGTAAGCCCAGAGAAAGGCAGTCGCACCTTCATAATTCGATTGTCCCCGGACGTCTCGGGCTTCATTTCCGCATGGTAAGTGAGGGGAGCGATCTCTGTCGACGGGCTCGGAGCCTTGTCGATCACCTGCTCGAAAACCACCTTTCGAGAATGATCGAGGACTCGAACGCGAAAATGATTCATGCGCGAATATAAGAGGACGTCGCTTCGATTCCAGACAACGATGCGATCAATCGCCTGATCGCTGCCCAAATCCACTTCCCACCAGGGGTTGTCTTCAAAGCCAGTATGCGCGTAAGACTGGTTTGGGTCATTCCCGACGGTATTGCCATCGACGGCGCGGTCCGCTGGATAGGTTGGACTCGACTGCCGCGCTGGTTGTCGTAACGCGATGTTCCGGTCGCCTTGAAAGACCTGTAACTCGGCCAGGTTGATCGACTTCTTGTCGTTATCTCTGGGTAACCGTGGAAATTGTTTGCTGTCGCCAGGCAAGTCCAGTCGAATGAACTGGCCGCGCAGCATTTCAGTTTCAGCTTTGGACATTCCTGCCGCAATGATCTGGTATTCACTGAATAGCGGCGCGCCGTTGGCGGGAGGAGCCGTTTGTGTGCTGGTCTCGATTCGCAACGCCCGCACCGGCTGAGGTCCGGGCTGCCAGCGAATCGATTCTGATTCCGGCTTCTGAGCAGCAATCAGAATCGAACCATCGTTCTGCAACACCAGTTCCGGAGTATTTTCGGCTTGGGTTTCTGCTGGTTTGAGCACCACCCAATCCGGCTGATCTTTTGAAGCGGACATGTCGAAAAGAAGTCGCGCGAGGTCTGCGGCCGCGACGTTGTTTTCCGGGTCGGCCTCGAGCTCGCGTTCGTAGAGAGTTTGTGATTCTTTGAACAGACTGTTCGCGAGCGCATGCTGTTTGCCCGCCGTGGCCCGGCGGGCAAACTCGCCGAGCAACCTGGCTGCGGCTGGATTCCCAGTTGCTGCACGTGACCAGTCGTCATCGGCGGCTTCCCAGTTCTGCAAACCTTCATAGGCGCGGGCCCGCTTCGAAAGCAGTTCGACGTCGGTCGTTTCGGCAGTGATACCCCGAGTGTAGATTTCGACGGCGCGAGTCCAGTCGTTGTCCTTCTCCTGAACAAACAGGTCGCCGATTTTGCCTGCCAACTGCGGACGCCGCTCGACCAGTTGATCAATGGCCTGGTAGTCCCCTTGTAACCGATAGGCCGCCGCCAGCTTTTGCCAGGGATCGGTCAGCTTTGTGGCTGCCCAGAATCTTGACTCCTGCTGAATCACCATGGGGTCGCTCGATATCGACAAACGAAAGTGACCCAGATTCTCGCTATTTTCTCCCGCTGATTTGAATTTCATCTCAAACGTCAACTTCGTTCCCGTGACGAGAGAGACAGGTTTTGACAGCGCCCAGATGGCTACGCAATTTCGCCCCTCACCGCCGCCAAAAACATTGAGATGCCCATAGGGCATGATGGGATATTCGAATTTCTGGTCGGACCAGACGTTGTCAAAGTCCAACTTGATAGGAGCTTTTTGATCCGACAACTCGGCGGTCACCGTCCAGGACGCTTGAGCGAAGCTTCCTGTCGGGTAGCGTCCAGGACCATTTTTGGGCAATGAAGGATGAGTGAGTGCCTCCAACCTCACGGCGACGAGGTTGATGTCCGCGCCAACGGTCAACACAACGCGGTAAGAATCGTTCAAAGAGTTAGCACCGCTTGCGAGAATCGTGTCGTCAGGAAGTATGGACAAGGTTGAACCAAGCTCAGCTTTTGCTTCGATTGGTTTGGGAACGGTCCACCTGTCGATTGCCAACAGCACCTCGGCCCGTGCCAGTGCCAAGCTGGCCTGTAGTGACTCGTTTGTCGTCTCGTCGGTGACACAATGTTCATAATCATCGATCGCCTGTTGCCACTGCTTCAGCCCAACACGCGCATTCCCCCTACCGGCATACAGTCGCTGAAGTTGGGCGACTGTGTCCTTACCGTTTTGCCCAGCGAGGGCTTCGATGGCAGCTGTGTAATCGGCAAGCCGCCTTGTAAAGTCGGACTTTTGGCCAGCGAGTTCGGCATGCAGTTCTAGTAGCCCAGCGTCCCGCGGGGACATGGCAAGGCGTTCGTCCAGCGTCGTTTGCAGGGTGGCAAGCAGCTTGGCAGTTACAGCGTCCTGAAGACTGTTTGCTTTAACCAGTTCGACTTCTTGAGTTGTTGTTTGACCGGGGTGGTGTACCGTGAGCCGAACTTTCGTCCCCACATCACCTGCCAGCATCCGGGAGATTTGCTGCAATGTCGAACTGGTGGTGTCGACGCCATTGACTTTGACGATTACGTCGCCGGATCGCAGTTTGGCGCGAGCGGCGGGAGAACCGGGAACCACTGTTTGAATGCCAACGTTCTCTTCAGAATTGGTTGAAAAGCTGATCCCAAAGCCTGCGACTTGACGCATGGCCGGATCCTGCGTCTCGTGTTTGGCACCAGCCTGCAACAGCATGGCCGCCTCGGCAGGACGCTGCTGGTGTAGCAGGGCAGTGGCCAGTCGCAACAACCCGGGCGTGCGCAGCCAGCCCTCCGGAGTAGCAGCATCGACCACCTTTAACCGGTCATACGCCGCCACGGCTTCGGGCCACGCCTGACGCGTGGCATGGTAGTTGGCTTGCGCAGCCGCCAATGCTGCTGCGACTCGCGGTTCGTCCACATCCAACATTTCCAGCGAATTGCGGAGTCCGAAATTCTCGGACAGAATCCGAAAGCGGCTTTGGAAGTCGGCTCTGGATTTCAAAAGAACCTGCAGAGATTCGGCACCTCGTTGAGGATCGTTCCATATGGCCGGCGCCGTCGACCAGAACGCGATGCCATGTTTTCCTCCAGCTAATAGCTGCCTTCCATCCGGCGAAAATGAAAGCGTAAAGATCAGACCTAGTTCGACGTTGCCGAGATCCAATTGCAGCAGTTCACGCCGCGTCGGGACATTCCACAATCGGACCGTCTGGTCAAAGCTGCCTGATGCCAGTGTGCGACCATCTGGTGAAAATGCCACCGCCTGTGCCGTACTGGAATGCCCCTTCAGTGATTCCAGCAAGTTTCCCGACGCGACGTCCCAGAGCTGCACAGTTCCCGCCTGGCTCGCCAGGGCCAGGATGCGACCGTCGGGCGCAAAGGCCACATCCAAGACCATGCTCTGTTCTCCCGACTCGGCTTCTCGATCGGGGTTCTGAAGCGTTTTTGCTGCTTCCCAGGTTTCGGTCGACCAGAGGATCGCCGACCCATCACGGCTGCCGCTGGCCAACATGCTTCCGTCCTTCGAGAAATCAAGCGAAATACAGGCGCCCGTGTGTCCGTGCAGGCGACGGATTTGTTGTCGCGTTGCCACCTCCCAGACTTTGAGCGGATGCGGAAATGCCCCATTGTTGAAATACCGCCGCGAGCCAAATCCCGCGACCAGGTATTTCCCATCTGGCGAAAAGACCAGCGCACCAATCGCGTCGGTGATTCCGTTCAAGGGGAAGTTGGCCAGGTCTGTTGCTCCGGTCAATTTCGTCAGTTCTGTCCCGGCATCAATGTCCCAGAGCGAGATGTAGGAGGAATCGGCCGCTCCACCATATCCTACAGCCAGCAGTCGAGGGTCCGTTGGTGAGAACGCCAGGCTCTGGATCTGTCCCGAACCGCTGGCTGGTAATTCGCGTACGATTCGTCCGGTGGCAGCGTCCCGCAGGCGGACCGTGCTGTCAGCTTCGTCAGCGCCAGCGGTTGCCGTCAGAAGACCATCCGGCGAATAACGCACCATTAAACAGTAGACATTCGAAGATCGGTCCAGGGGCCGAATGCTGGTTCCGGCGCTCTCCAACTCCCAGACTCGGACCGTTCTATCGGCTCCGGCACTGGTCAACTGCTTCCCGTCGGGGGAAAAACTGAGCGTGGTGATGGTTCCCTGGTGACCCTTCAGTGTCAAAAACGCGGCATTCTTGGTCGTGATCTTCTGGGAATCTTCCCAAACCTTAATTGTCCCTTCGGAATCAGCCGTTGCCAACTTCGCGCCGTCGGGTGAGAATGCGATGGCCGAGATGGGGGATGCGTGTGCTGCGGGATGCCTCACGAGGACGCGATTTGAAACGGTCTCGACCAGATACAACGCACCTGACAATCCAGCACCAAGAGCAATTCGTTGGCCATCAGGGCTTAACGCACAGGCCTTCAGCGATGGAACACCATCCAGATTCTGTGCCTGTGAAATCACGCTCTGTCGGGTTTCGTCGATCCGCGAAACCACGTAACCGGTATTAGCGGAAACAGCCAGCGTCCGGCCATCGGCAGATAAGCGCCAACTGTTTAATAACTGAATTTTCTCATCGCTGGACGCGATCACCTTGCCGGTCACAGCGTTTAAGTATCGAAACTTGTCGTCAACAATGATAAACCTGCTGCTGTCTCCTGAGAAAATCAGACTGCGCAGGTTCGAATTGGTAGAATTGACGTGAAAGACCTCTTGTCCCGTCATCGTGTCAAAGATATGAACCTTGTTTTCTGCAGCCAGCGCGGCACGCGTTCCATCAGGAGACAGGGCGCGAACCTGAGCGCTGGAACCACCAACCAGACCTCGGCGACTTGTCTCGTCTTCCTGCTGCGTCCCGAGGTCCCATCGGCGTAACTGGCCATTCTGGTCCAAGGTCACCAGTTGGTCCTGTTCAGCAGAGAAAGCGGCTCCGATGACGGGAACCGGATGTCCTGCGAAGACCGTCGCGCTGTGTTCCATGAGATGCTGGTAGTAACGCCACTCAAAGCCGCGCAGATCGGATTTCACTGAGGGGGAGGCGACTAACAGGGAGGACGAGGCGGATGGGGTGCCTGCCGAGCCGTTTGTTTCGGGGGACGATGATTCCAATCGTGGCACAGCGGGAGACTCGCCCCCACGATGGCTTTCCGGAATGTGCCTCGCCAGCAGAACTCGCAATTGTTCGACCGTAGTACGATCATCGCGCCAGACAAACGGCGCGAGCCTCATATCGGTCGTATACAACAGCTTGCGGCCCTCTTCTTCGGCAGCGAGGGCGATCTCTTCGGCCATCCTAGCCTTGGATAAGCTGGTTTCGACGTCGGCCTTCTGGGATTCCACCTGGGCGAGCGCCGTTTCCGCACGCGATTCATTTTTTCTAGCGTTTTCTGCTTCCTGGGCGGCGATTTGTGCCAGTTGGCCTGCCTGATTACGGGCCACCAACGCGGCAACGCAAGCCAACCCTGCGATCATCGCCACAACAGCGGCGCCTGCGACCAGTTTTTTTAACTTACTGGCAGCACGCTGCTGTTGCTCCATCCGAAACTGCTGGGCTTCGGCAAGCTGTTGTGCCTGCTCCAGTTCGCGCTTTCGAGTCGCCTCTCGCGACTGTTCTTCGGCGACACTTGCCTGCTGGCTGACTTCGAGAAAATGGATCGCGGTGTCAAAACCGGTCCGGTAACGCTCGGCCCAGGCGGCGTTGGGGCGTTTTGTCTCGCGCCATGCCAGCGCGATTCCCAACTCGGGATCGCGGTACAAGCCTGCTTTCCCCTGTTCGTGCAGATCGGCACTTTCCGACAGGCGGTGGTAAATGCCGGCGGCCTGCGATTCTTCCTCGACCCACTGCCGCAGTCGCGTCCAGACGCGCATCAGGCTTTCGTGCGAGATGTCGATAATCGTCTGCTCGGTCAGTTCAACCTCGGGCGAGGGCATCAGAAACGTAACGCCGCTTTGCCGATAAGCGTCGATCACCGGTCGCAGTTCCTCCGGTGTCACCTCCAGAATCTGACACAGACGACCCAGTCGCTGCGGACGCCTGATGCCCCGGCTGTTCGATTCCTCGACCGTCAGCGCTTGAAAGATCCCTTTGCACAAGTCACGCTCGCGGTCACTGGCCAGTGATTCATAAATCTCATCGGCATGCAGCGACAACGCCTGCGACATCTTGCCGACGCGCTGGTAATCGTCCAAATCGAGAGGGGTGGAGGGTGAAGGGTGGTGGGTGGCGGGAGTGGAAGAGGCGGTGGGGTTGGTCTGCCCTTTTTCTTCACCCTCCACCCGCCCCCCTTCACCCGCCACACTCTTCACGTCCCACGTGCGCATCAACGCATGCTGCAGACAGGGGAGCTGGTCCGCCTGTTGGCCGAGATCGTTCAACAGCCGTTGCAACAGGCGTGGTGCGATCTGGCCTCCGGCAACTTTGATGGGGCCTTCGATGACTCGTTTGTATTGCTCGCGCGTCAGACGGGGGATCAGGAATTCGCCCTGATTGACCCGTTCGGCCAGACCTTCGAATTGACCGCATTCTCCGATGAAGTCGGACCTCATCGTCAGCACGACATAGATCGGGACTTCTTTTTGAGAGGCGGCTTCCAGCAGCAGACTGACAAACTCGTTGGCCGCTTCCTGCTGCCGCTGACCCGCTTCGTTGAAGCGGAAGATTTCTTCGAACTGGTCGACGACCATCAGGAAATTGGTCCCTTCGCCGAGATCCGCCTGCTTGACCGCTTCGACCAGGCCAAAATGGCTGCGGCTGAGTGTGGCGAGCAGATTTTCGCGCGCATTTTCCTCGTCGCGATCGTAGAGGTCAGCATCCAGCAGCGCTTCCGTCAACAGGCCTAACGGGTTTCCGCCGGGATGAGTGACCGCAATCTCCCATGCAGCGCCTGCTTCGAGCAACCGGCCCCCCAGCAGTTCTGACAAAAGCCCGCAGCGGACGAGCGATGATTTACCGCTTCCGGAACTTCCCACAACAGCAACAAAGCGGTTGTTACCCAGTCGCTGCAGCAGTTCGATCGTCTGTTCTTCGCGACCAAAGAACAGGTAATCTTCTTCCTGCGTAAACGGCCGCAGACCGGGGAATGGATTCATCTTGGCGGGTGTGGGGCTCATACACACACCTCCTTCAATTGATCAACATGGGGATGACGTGCGATAGGGTTTTGCATTTTGTGCCACTGCTTGCCCGTCTTCGGGAAAGCAGTGCTCTTTGATTGGGGCAAAAAAACGCGAAGACACTGCTTCTCCGAAGACTCCGAAGCAGTGGCACGGGATGGATATGGGACCGTCGCGCATCTCTGGATAAAAACTCTTGTGCCACTGCTTGCCCGTCTTCGGGAAAGCAGTGCTCTTCGATTTTCGAAAAAAACGTGAAGACACTGCTTCTCCGAAGACTCCGAAGCAGTGGCACGGGAAGGATACGGGACCGTCGCGCATCTCTGGATAAAAACTCTTGTGCCACTGCTTGCCCGTCTTCGGGAAAGCAGTGCTCTTCGACTCCGACACAAAATGCGAAGACACTGCGTCGGAGAAGACTCCGATGCAGTGGCACGGGAAGAAAGGAAGATGGGTGTGGGACTCATACGCACACCTCTTTCACTTGATTGATAAACGTGTCGAGTTCCGCACAGGGTTCGAACTCGCCCGGCTGGCGGATGACGCCCGCTGAATGAGACTGGAACCGTTCCTTGCGCCGGTCGTCAGGAGGTGCGATATAGACCGCTTGAACGGAAATTGGCGTCTCTCGGCCGTAGCCGGTGGCCTTGAGCAGTTCTCGCAGCTTGATGTCGACCCAGGCCTTGGGTGCGGTGCCGTAATAGACCAGCACCCCGTGACAGGTTAGCAGGTTGTCCTGATGCAGTGCGGCGGCATCGGCGTCATCGCCGTCGAATGCGGGAAGCATCACTTCCAGACCCTGATCAAACAGGTAATCTTCCAGTCCTTCAATCAACGCTTCGTCTTTCGTGTCACAAATCAAATACAGCTTTGGAGCACCTCCTGAAGAGGCTTTTACCGACGGAGCGGCCAGCTTCGGCTTTTCTTCGGGAGGGGCGAGTCTGCGGATCAAATCCTTTTTCAGCAGGTTCAAATTCCCTTCGATGACTTCCGCTCGATCATGCAGAACCGGGTCTTCCTGAACTCGGCGGATAAAGTCTCGCTGTCGTTCGTCCGGTGATTCGTCACCTCCCGGCATCCAGATCAGTCGTTGCAGTTCAGGTCCGAACGACCGGTCGGCTGTCAGGCGAAGCTGTAATGCCGGGACCGATTCCGACGAATCTTCCGGCGTCACACCGTAGCGCTGACCGAGCAGATGGATTGCGATCGAGCATTTCGCCAGACAGTCTCGCACGACCATTTCGACATCCCGCGACGACATCGGCAGCGGCGATTCCGGCAGGACCACATGGCCTCGTTCGAGCAGCTCTCGCCTGATTTTATCTCGCTCGTCCGTAACGTCCGAAGTCGTCGTCGCCAGATAGATCCAGCGTCGATTCGGGTCGGGTGCCACCGTCGAACTACTTCGGGCACGAAGCTGTTTGAGCAGGCTGAGCACGTGGCAACTGTCATAGGCGAGATCGTAGACCCGTTCAAAGAACCGTTGTTTTAAAGTCGGCCCGAAGGTCTCGTCAAATTCGCGGACGCGGCCGGTTTCGGCATCGTGTTCGAAGAATTCAAATCCGAACAGGGGCGAAAAGATGTCGACCAGGGGCCGAGGAATCTGCTGATCGGAAACGGCCGTCTTCAGCACCTTCAACAGCCGCGGCTTGTCCTCGATGAATCGACCCCCCGTTTGTTCGGCCCCCTGCCAGAAATGTTCGACCTCACGCCGGCAGACTTCCGACTTGATGAACGGGGGCGAGACGACCGAAATCATCGCCTTGGCCTGCGGAACATGCTGAAGCAATTCCACTTCGATTTCCGGAGTGATTGCATCCTCAGGCAGGCGGGTAATCTGCACCTTTTCACCCGATAACTGTTCCATTCGGACTTCGAGATTCCGGTGCAACTGCGAAACCCAGCCGGGCTTCCCATCCTGCAGCGGGTAATCGTCGATCGATGCGTAGTTCAACAGCACGTCGCTGGCCTTCACCTTTTCCAGAGAAAAGGGTTCGACGACGGTTTCAATTCGTGGCCCCGAAAACGATTGCGTCACTTCTCGGCGGACAAACATCGCCGACTCGGAATTGTTCGCGTCATGCTCGATCTGCCTGGCCAGATTCCGCAGATCGACCATTAACTCGCGAGCCGTCTGGTATCGTCGATCGGGCTGCTTCTGCAGGCACTTCAGCGTGATCCGTTCCAGTTCGGGCGGGACATCGTAGTTCAGCCGTGCAATCGCCACCGGCTGAGAATTCACGATCTTGTTCACAATCTCGGAAAAGTTCTTCCCCTGAAACGGCACTTGATTCGTCGTCAGCTTGTAAAGCAGGACTCCCATGCTGAACAGATCCGTCCGATGATCGACCTCTTTTCCCAGCGCCTGTTCGGGACTCATATAACTGGGGGTACCAAGGATCTGACCGCTATGAGTATTCTCCATGATGTCTGTCGATTCGAGTCCATCGTCCTCCTGCTTCGGCATTCGTTTGGCCAGGCCAAAGTCCAGAACTTTGACATGCCCTCGCTCGTTCAAGCTGATATTGGCAGGCTTGATGTCGCGATGGACGATCCGGCTGGAATGAGCGGCATCCAGTGCATCGGCCACCTGAGCGGCAATCTCGACGATCCGGCTAATCTCCATCTGCCCCTGCTTCAGCAGTTCGTCCAGCGGCTGTCCTTCGACGAATTCCATGGCGATGAACGGGACGCCGGTGTCGGACTCGCCCACGTCATAGACAATGCAGACATGGGGATGATTCAGGGCTGACGCCGCTTTCGCCTCGATCAGGAACCGCTGGCGTCGGTCAGGGTCGGCCGCCAGTTCGCTCGGCAAGAATTTGATCGCTGCCTTCCGTTTCAGCCGCGTGTCCTCGGCCAGAAAGACTTCACCCATCCCACCCGCACCGATTTTTGACGCGATCAAATAATTTCCGACAGTCTTGCCGATCATTTTTGATTTTTCCTCGGGTACAGACGGAGACACCGCAGCTTCGTCAGCCGGAGGATTCGCCGGGTCATCCCGTTCGAGCAGATCGGCAACGGGTCGCTCAACGGCAGGCCGATCCAGAAAATCGGCCGCCAGCGGGTGAGCTTTCAACAGCCGTTCGACCTGCCGACGCAGTTCTGGATCGCCAGCACAGGCCTTGTCCAGGTAAAGGTCTCGTTCGGCGGAGGTCTTTATGTCGAGTGCCGCAAAAAATATCGCTTCGACAGGCGACGGCGGATTCATTTTCAATTTCCAGGTTGGATCTATTGTGTTTCGTCTACAAATCAATGCGACGAAACCGTCGAAAACCCCTCAAAAATTATTTTCGTTCATCTCAGCATAAAGCCACGTTCGGGCATAAGTCCAATCCCTTTCAGCGGTTGCCAGCGAAATCTTCATTGCCAGAGCGATCTCCGGCATCGTCAGTCCGGCGAAGAATCGAAGCTTGACCAGTTCTGCTTTTCGTGGGTCTTCGGCTTCCAGCTTACGGAGTGCCTCATCAAGCGCAACGAGGTCTTCGCAAGGTTCTTCTGTTGCCAGTTCGACTTCGTCCAGTTCGACTCGGTTCAGATCGCCACCGTGCTTGATCCGCTTCTTGCGTCGCGCGTTTTCAACAAGAATTCGCCGCATCGACTCAGCCGCTGCGGCGAAGAAGTGACCACTGTTTTCCCAGCCTTGCTGTTCGCGGGAATCGACCAGGCGAAGATAGGCCTCATGAACCAGGGCCGTCGCCTGAATCGATTGTCCGCTTTTTTCGCGTTTCAGACGTTCGGCAGCCAGTCGACGTAACTCATCATAGACCAGCGGCAGCAGATCCCCCGAGGCAATGGCATCGCCCCGCTCAATCCGCCGAAGAATTTGTGTGACCTCGTTCATACGAAGCAGTGTAAGAACGGGTAGTAAGCAAAATCAACAATTGCGACTGGTGATCGGTCTTCGTGTCATCGCCTTTACTCGTTACCAAGCTCCAGCTTGGTAACGCGAGTCTTCGAAGCTCTGCTTCGCAACCGGCCTCTGTTGTGCACAGGTCTCCCGACCTCGTACTCTTCGTGACCGAAGGTCTCCTCTTCCAATTCTTCGCTGGTACTTGCACAACACGGACGCCAAAATTACGGGAATGTGGCCGCTGACCTTTCATTTTTGGGAACCACTCATGGAAAATTTGATACGTGGGATTGTCGATTTTCGTTCGCGGCTGCTGCCCCAATACGTTGATCGGTTCAAAGAGTTATCCAATCGCCAGACACCCGACACTCTGTTTATCAGTTGTTCCGACAGTCGCGTGGTTCCCGATTTGCTCGTCTCAACAGATCCTGGCGACCTGTTTACGATGCGAAATGTCGGGAACCTGGTTCCACCGGCCACGGTCCTCGGTGAATCCATTGGCGATGTTTCTGAGGCAAGTGCGATTGAATACGCCATCCTTGTACTCAACATCAGCAATATTGTCGTGTGCGGTCATTCGGAATGCGGTGCAATGAAAGCGGCTTTGTCTGCCACAGCAACGCCGAATGCCCCGAACCTCGATAAATGGCTGCATCATGCCACTTCGGCCGTCTTTCGGTTGGACCAGGAAGGTCCACTCGATAAACGTCTGGAACGACATAATCAATTGTCACAGCTCAACGTGTTGGTTCAACTTGAGCACCTGCATACTTATCCGATCGTGGCCGAACGAATTCGAGCCGGGACACTACGGATCTACGGCTGGTGGTTTGAGATCGCAACCGGAGGCATGTTCTTCTACGAACGGGGGCGTCGTAAATTTGAAGCAATTACCGAAAAGTCGGCAGCACGACTGATCGCTCAACTGACGCCAAAAACGAAGCCACCATCCAAAAAGAGTTGAGTGGTTTTCTCACTTTCCGATATTGGCCCTTGATGAAATCGGAACAGAACTCCAGAATCCTTTTTCCACTTAAAATGTCAATCATCTGCCTCTTGAGGAAATTTACATTTTTTAGTGTCGCCAAAGTTACTTGGGTTCATGGGGCGGAAGCTCCTGGCAAACCGCTTGCGGCGGCTCTCGACAAGTACTGCCAGACAATCGAAGACAATCTGACGGAACTCCTGGCCGACGAGAGTTCCACCGCTCACAACGATCAATGACGAATCGTGGATTTTCCGCCTCACCCTCAGCACCGGATGAAAGAGATCAGCATGACGATCACCAAGGACGAGCTTGCGAACGCAAAATCACTTTGTACCACGACGGAATTACGCTTGATCAATTCAAGCCACGGTCCAGCACTGGAAAAGCTCGACCAGGCGGGATTGAAAAAGAAGATCGTCCTGGCCCGAGAACTTCGGGATAAGTGGAAGGATGTTTTTACTCGTCAGCGTCGCGACGTGCAGCAGAAAGAAGCCGCTCGCGTCAACGACAAAAACGAGCGAAGTCTTGAGAAGAGCCAACTATTTGGCAATGCACTTGCGCGTTTCGAGGAACAGCTTAAGAAAGTCATCGCAAATCCGTCATCCGTCGCGGGTGCCCGGAAATCGACTCCTCCCGCACCAACCAAGGAACAACGAGTGCGAGCCCAGCGAGTGGTTCGAGCTCGAACAAAGGAACAATTGAAGGACTTGCTGCCAGCAAGCCCGAAAAAAGCGGTCGTAGCGAAGGCTGTTGCCACTCCGGTACCTGCAGCACCAGCCAAGAAAACTGCAGCACCGGCGGTGAAAGCCAAGGCTCTGCCCAAAAAGTCAGTGGCAACCAAAAAAGCCGTTAAAAAGCCTGTTGGAGCACCGTCAACGTTGGCCAAGGCGAAGGGACCGAAGAGCGCTGCCGCTCCGACAAAGAGTGCCAGTGTTGCCGCGAAACAGACCAGGATCAAAATGAGCGGCAAGGATTCGCGAGTGAAGGGCCACGTCTCAGCCAGCGGAAAACGCAATCAGGCACGTCGCGATACCAAGCGCTAAACATTGATCGCCTAAGACAAGTCTTGAGGATTCGACATGCAATTCCATCGGTTCGCGTTATTCGTATTGATCGCCGGTATTGTTCCGTTATGTAACGTCTCTCTCATAGCGACAGCCGCTGACGAGTTTCCGCGCGTCATGGACCCGAGACTGAAGATCGAATTATTTGCGGAATCGCCGCAGATCGTCACGCCGACTGGGATTGATGTCGATGCCTCAGGCCGGGTCTGGGCAATCGAAAGTAATACGCACTTTCCGCCCGAAGGATATCAGGGTCATCCGAACGACCGAATCCTTGTCATGGAGGATTCGAATAACGATGGCAAGGCGGACAAGATCGCTGTCTTCAAGGATGGATTGACTCATTCGATGAGTATCGCCGTCAAGCCGGTATGGCTGGACCTTTGCTTGACACCGGAAGAGGTCCGTCAAAACGGCACCAAGCAGATCGGTACTGCTGGCAAGAAACCAGCGATTGAGGTGTTCATTGCGACTCGACGTGAGGTTTTTCTTTGTACAGATCGAGATGGTGATTTGAAGTGTGACGACGTCAAATCACTTATCCGCCTTGAGACCACGGGCAACTACCCTCACAACGGACTGGCCGGGTTTGCGTTTGATGTGCTTGGGAATATGTATTTCGGATTCGGTGAAAATCTGGGTGCAGACTACAAGATCATCGGAAGCGACGGGACAACGTTGTCCGGGGGTGGGGAAGGTGGCAACATCTATCGTTGCCGACCGGATGGTTCAAAGCTCGAGCAGTTCGCAACCGGCTTCTGGAATCCTCATGCCAGTTGTTTCGACACATTCGGGCGATTGTTTTCGCTCGACAACGATCCCGACAGCCGACCGCCGTGTCGATTGCTGCATATCATTCGTGGGGGCGATTATGGTTATCGATTCCGAAACGGTCGGAAGGGAACTCATCCTTTCACAAGTTGGAACGGTGAAATCCCCGGCACCTTGCCAATGGTGTCAGGAACGGGTGAAGCCCCCTCGGGCATTGTCAGCTATGAGTCAAATGGCTTTCCAGAAGACTATCGCGGCACGCTGCTCGTTGGCAGCTGGGGCGATCATCGAATCGACAAGTTCGTGTTGAAGCCGCGAGGGATTTCGTTCGAGTCAATACCGCAACCAATCATCAAGGGCGACGATAACTTTCGGCCCGTTGGTTTGGCTGTCGCTCCTGACGGTTCGATGTACGTCACAGACTGGGTTTCCAAGGAATACAAACTTCACGGCAAGGGACGTGTGTGGCGAGTCTCGGCGAAGGACGAGCCAAAGCGGACAGTTACATCATCTCTGACAATTCATGCCGAAACGTCGCCCAAAGAATTACTGCACCATTTGGAATCGCCGGTACTCAACGTACGGCGACTCGCCGCAAAATTACTCGCTTCAACGGAAGACGGACGAAAGGCGTTCGGAACCATTGAGCATCTTCCCGACATCGAGCGAGAGTCTCGGCGCATGTATGAAGTGACCAAATCCCTTTTTGGTCTTTCAAAAACGGAATCTGAAGGTTTTCCGAAATTGGAAAGTCTCGACCTGTCCGATCCGTTCCTGTTGTCCGAAATCACAACTCGAATCGTCGAGTGGAAACCAACTCCTGAATCATTACATAAGTCTCTTAACGAGATTAGCGATCTCGCCCAGACAAAGCCGGCATCTCGAAAGCGTCAATTTGAACTTAACCAAATCGCCATTTTATTAGCAGCGCGAACGAACTTTCCCAAGGATCAATCGTTTGTTCAATTCGGACTTCAAAACCCATCACCGGCGATCCGTCGCCAGGCTGTTCAATGGGCCGGTGAAGAGAAATTAAAAGACCTTAGGCCCGAAGTCGAAAAAGTCCTTGGATCGGAGCCAATAACGACCGAGTTGTTCATGGCCTGTCTTGCATCGTTGTCATTGTTTGACGGAAAGCCGCCAGCCGAATTCGAAAAGACCCCTCCTGCAAACTATATCCTCGCGATCGTCAATGATGTGGCTCGTCCCGCATCATTGCGTGCGACCGCATTGCGAATGTTATCTCCCTCACAAAAGGAGCTTGATGCCAAACTACTTGGTGGCATGCTGGCATCGAATGATCCTGGACTGCAACGTGAAGCAGTCAGGACATTACAACATTCACCCATTCCCGAACGTGACGAATTGCTGCGAAGCATCGCGGCCAAAGAATCGTTCGACATCAATCTTCGCGCGGATGCCGTGGCGGGACTTGCCAGCTTGAATCCTCAACAAAAACCGGACCCTGCGACGCTTGATCTATTGATCAAACTGGCATCGGACAAGACGAATCTTTCTTTACAGATCGAAGCGATTCGATCACTTCGCGGTTTCGTCGCTTCAAAACAGACCCAGCTACCGCGCGACGATCGAGGTGCCGAGGCACTCAAACAACTCGTTTCAAATTTGCCAAACGAACCGGAACCAGCCCGTAAGAAACTGGCCAGCGCACTGGAATACGCTATCGGTTCACGAACACCTGTCGCTCCAAGCCAGCTTCTCAACGAACTGGGCGCAACGAGCAATTCATCGCCCTCAAAAGATTCCGCCGAGTCAGGTCGACGAGCCTTTTTCCATACCAACGGAGCTGGTTGCTACAAATGTCATACAGTCGGTGGTCGAGGTGGCCAAATTGGCCCGGACCTGACAGTGATCGCCAGAACAATGAGTCGGCAGAAACTCGCCGAATCAATTCTCGAACCGAGTAAAGAAATCTCACCGCAGTTCACAACGTGGGCGATCGAAACAACGGGCGGCAAGGTGCTGACAGGCATGCTACTGGGAGAAGAAGTCAATGGCGACCTGAGACTGGGAAATAACCTCGGCGAAGTCTTCTTCGTCCCTTTCAAAGAGATCGACTCTCGAAATCCACTGAAGACTTCAATCATGCCCGAAAAACTGCACGAATCGATGACATCAGACGAGTTCCGAGACCTCATCGCGTACTTGGAAACACTTAAGTAATTTCGGCTCGAACTGCAAACCGCAGTTTTGCCGAACTTGAACGCGGATTAGCACGTTGTTCTTCTGGCGACGGTCGAACGACGTCTTCTGCAATCGACGAGAAAACTCCGTCTCTTAGGCCGTCCTTGAAGGCTCGTTTGACCCTTCGGTCTTCGCCGGAATGGAATGTTAAAATGGCGACTCGACCGCCGGGTTTCAGACAGGCGGGAAGTTGGCGTAAGAATGAGTCTAAGGCTCCGAACTCGTCGTTGACGGCGATTCTCAGGGCTTGAAAGACTCGGCGGATGGTTTGTTTGATGTCGTCTTCGTCTTTATTTCGTTGCTTTTTCACAAAATCCGCGACGACGTTGGCGAGATCGGTCGTTGTTTTAAATGGGTAGCTCTCGTGTGCTTCCAGAATGACACTCGCTAGTTTCACCGACTGTGGCTCGTCGGCGTTCATTTCCAGCAGTCGAGCCAATTCTTTTTCGTCCAGCTTGGTTAAGAGCACCGACGCAGGTTGACCATGTTCGGGGTTCAGCCGCATATCGAGCGGCCCGTCGGCCTTGTAGGTGAACCCTCGATTCGGGTCGTCGAGTTGCATCGATGACAACCCCAGGTCGGCGAGGATCACATCGGCTCCTTCGGGTGATTCCGACAGAATCAATTTTGAGATGCCGGCGTAATTCATTCGCTGGATGACCAGTGAATCGGGGGGGAAACCCAGGGCACGCAGCCGCTCCTCGGTTTTCAGCAGTTCGAATGGGTCAGCATCAACTGCGAGTAAACGTCCGCCCGGCTGCACCGCTGCGAGAAGTTCCCTCGCGTGACCGCCGTAACCCAATGTGCAATCGACAGCAACGTCACCCGGTTGTGGCGCAAGGATTTTTAATATCTCTTGAACCATAATCGGTCGGTGAGTCCCTGCAGGAGTTTTTCCGCTGGCCACAACCTTGGCGACATCGTCCGCGTATTTTTCTGGCTGGAGTTCTTTGTATTTCTCGTGAAACTGTTGCGGGTTCTTCCCTTTGTAACGAGGGCGGCGAGGCGGTTTTTCGGACGAATCGTCGGTCATTGGTGTTACCATTTCACGTTAGCCCGACGCGTACTTTTTGGAATTACGCGTTTTCGATTTTTTAGGAGAAATCAAGAATTCAACGTAAAGGTGCCAAGACACAAGGACGCAAAGAATTCGAAAAGTCGGTAACGCCTTAGATTTCTTCCAATGTAGCCATCATCGCTCCGCGTGATGAGCATTCGTCGGAAAAGATTCGAGCGTTGCCTTAGAATCGGAACAAATACTTCGTTTTAATTCCTGATTTGAAAACATGCTGCTTCGTATTCGCTTGGTTCTCGAACAATCCTCATCACGCGGAGCGATGATGGCTACTTTGGTCTGAGGTAGAACCTCCCGAG
>CAILLA010000042.1 GCA_903834925.1 uncultured Schlesneria sp. | reverse complement strand
GCTACTTTGGTCTGAGGCAATGCCTCACTGGAGTCTTCGTCTGACCAGTTTCTGAAGCCCGAAGAGCACTGCTTGACCCAAGGCGGTCAAGCAGTGGCACATTAATTCGGAAGATTTTCGAACGAGAAGTCTGTCAACCATAAAATGTGTGGTTGTGTGCCACTGGCGTGCGTCTTCGCTCGCCAGTGTTCTTAGTTTGAACTTGCAATTTGAGTTGAAGACACTGGCGGCACTAAGCTGCCGCCACTGGCACCCAAATTTAAACGTTGACGCAGCACCAGATTCGCGACGGATAGTTGCGACGGCAACGGACATCCGGCATGCTGTCACGGCGGTTTCGTTTGGCCTCAGTGAATGACCAGCGGTTGCGGGTCGAAAGGAATGAAATGGCACTTCGATTTGTGAAGACCGTTATCTGGTCATGGGTTTGTCTGTTCGCAGCAACTTCATTACCTCAAGTTCACGGTGCCGAGCCGCGAAGGCTTTACGCGGGAGCCCATGCCCAGGAGATTACTCCGCCAAAATTTCCAATCTCCGTGAATGGAAATATGGCGGATCAACTGGCGATATCGGCACACGATCCTCTCTATGCTCGATGCATCGTGTTGCAAGCATCAAACACTTCTGAAGCCACGATCGCCATCGTCGTCTGCGACAGTTGCATGATCCCTCGAACCCTGTTGGACCGAGCCAAAAAGTTAGCAGCGAAGAAAACAGGCATCCCGGCGTCGAACATTCTCATTTCGGCGACTCACGCCCACTCATGCCCGACTTTGACAGGCGTCTTTCAAAGCGATCCTGATACGGACTATGTCGAGTTTCTGGTCGAACAAATTGCCACAGGAATCGAACGAGCAAATTCTCAATTGGAGCCTGCTCGTATTGGTTGGGGATCAATCGACCAACCGAACCTGGTGTTCAATCGACGGTGGCTGCTGACGGACGGGGAAACGACAGAAGACCCATTCGGGGGTAAGTCTGACCGAGTGCAGACGAATCCCGGGTTTGGCAATCTGAAGGTGACTGAGTCACAAAATGTCATCGATCCTGAGTTAAGTGTCTTATCAATTCAGTCGCGAGATGGCCGACCCATTGCACTGCTGGCGAATTATTCGTTGCATTACGTTGGCGGCGTCGCCGGCAACGTCGTCTCCGCAGACTATTTCGGAGAATTCTCACAGCGGGTTGCTCGCCAATTGAAGGCGACTGATGTTCAACCACCGTTTGTGGGAATCATGTCGAATGGGACGAGTGGCGATATCAACAATGTCGATTTTCGTCAGAAATCGGTACCGGCGAAAGAGCCATTCGAACAGATCCAGCTTGTGGCGGAAACGCTGGCTGCTGACGCAGCGTCGGTTTGCAAGAGAATTGAATATCGTGACACCGTGCCGGTAAGAGCCCTTGAGACCGAGATCGTCCTGGGCGTGCGTCAGCCGACTGCCGACGAACTGACAGCGGCCAAAACAAAAATTGCGGCGATCTCGGACCGTCCGCTGAAGGGCTTGCCCGCGATTTATGCTCGCGAGACCGTCTTGCTTGCTGATTATCCACCCTCCGTAAAAGCAATGATTCAGGCGTTGCGTATCGGTGGGCTGGCGATTGTCAGTTCCCCATGTGAGACGTTCGCTGAGACTGGTCTGGCGATCAAAAAGGGAAGCCCATTCAAACAGACATTTACGATTGAGCTGGCGAATGGCTACAACGGATACTTACCGCCGCCCGAACAACATCGGCTCGGTGGCTATGAAACGTGGCGAGCGAGATCGAGCTATCTATCTGCGGACGCAGAACCGAAAGTGCGGGCAACGATGCTGCGACTTCTCTCGGAACTCAACAAATAATCGGGTGACGTAATGATGCAACGAGTACTGGCTTTGATCCTGGCAGGAGGCAAGGGGACACGGCTCGAACCGTTGACGCGAGACCGCGCCAAACCGGCGGTTCCGTTTGGCGGTGCCTATCGGATCATCGACTTTACTCTTTCCAATTGCATCAATAGCGGATTGCGTAAAATCCTGGTTCTGACGCAGTTCAAATCCGCAAGTCTCGACCGGCACATGAATCTTGGCTGGCGATTTCTCTGTCGTGAATTGCATGAATACATCGACATTTTGCCGCCGCAGCAGCGAGTCGACTCGAACTGGTATCAGGGTACTGCCGATGCCGTCTATCAGAACATTTATTCGATCGAACAGGCAGGATCAGATTACGTTGTAATTTTGTCGGGTGATCACATTTATAAAATGGACTACGCCGACCTGATCAGGGACCACATTGAATCCAAGGCTGTACTGACGATCGGTTGCATCCCTTGTTCCATTAAAGAAGGTCGTGAGTTTGGCGTGATGGAAGTCGATTCCAATCGCAGAATCGTCGCGTTTGAAGAGAAGCCGCAGAATCCGAAGCCGATTCCCGGTGACCCAGCACATTGTCTGGCTTCCATGGGGATTTACGTCTTCAATACGAACTTTCTGTTCGAGCAATTATGTCAGGACGCCACGAACGGCAAGAGTTCGCATGATTTTGGCAAGAACATCATTCCATCGCTGATCCAGTCGAAGCTGGTCCGTGCCTTTCCATTCCAGGACAAAAATACGGGTCGAAGTCTTTACTGGCGGGACGTTGGGACACTCGATTCGTACTACGAAGCGAATATGGACCTCGTCGCCGTTGAGCCGGAACTCAACCTTTACGATCGGTCTTGGCCGCTCAGGACGTACACCCCTCAAGAACCGCCCCCTAAGTTCGTGTTCGCGCAAACTGCTGGTAGCAATCCTCGCTTAGGTCACGCACTCGACAGCCTCGTCTGTTCAGGGTCGATCCTTTCCGGAGGAGAGGTTCGAAGATCGGTCCTTGGCTACAACGTTCGGGTGAATAGCTGGTCAACCGTTGAAGAATCAATCCTGTTTGACGGCGTGGAAATCGGTCGTAATTGCAAAATTCGCCGAGCGATCATCGATAAGCGAGTACGCCTGCCCGAGGGAACCATGGTGGGATACGACCTCGAACAAGACCGTGCGACAGGATATCTCGTTACCGATTCCGGGATCGTTGTTATCGGTAAAGCGGACTGAGGCCGATCGCCGTAGAACCTTCTTTGTGCCACTGCTTGACCGTCTTCGGTCAAGCAGTGTTCTTTGGTCGAAAAGTGCTCTTTGTTCTGGGAAACAAGAAAACCTAAGACACTGCTTCTCCGAAGACTCCGAAGCAGTGGCACAAAATCCTGTTTCAACTTCCCATTCCGCCCAATTCCTGAACGAGGACTCGCAAGAACGGTTCGACATCGGTAACCAGCCCAATCGTTTGAAATGTCCCACGGTCAGCAAGCTTCGTGACGGTGGCGGGGTTGATGTCGACACAGACCGTTTTCACTCCGGCAGGCAACATGTTTCCGACGGCAATACTGTGTAAGGTCGTGGCAATCATCAGACAGAATGTGACCCCCTGGACTAATTCACGCATCCTGGTCTGGGCCTCCAGCGAATCTGTAATGACATCCGGCAGCGGTCCGTCGTCGCGGATACTTCCGGCCAGGACGTACGGAATGTTGTGCTGAATACATTCGAACATGATTCCGCTGGTCAGAATCTTCTGGTCGACAGCCTGACGAATTCCACCCAGTCGCCGAATGCGATTGATCGATCGAAGATGATGCTCATGCCCTTCTTCCGTGCTTCCTCCGCTTTGCATCGAGATCCCGAGGCTGGTCCCGTAAAACGATTGTTCAATGTCATGAGTCGCCAGTGCGTTACCCGCGAACAGCACGTGAACGTAACCCTTGCGAATCAGCCAACTGAGCAGTTCACGGCTTCCTGTGTGAACGACCGCAGGTCCGGCGACAACCAGGATTCGACCGTTTCCTTCGGCCGCTCGTCGCATGCTTTCCGCGATCTCACGAACGGTCAGATTTTTTGGTTTCTCGCTGGAAACCGTGCTGTTCATGAATCCAAATGAATGACCATGTGCTCGGTCACGACCGACAGGAAAGACGCGAGTTCCCAGTCGTCCGACAACGATTTGATCGCCTCGTTTCACGTCCGCCATGGCGACGCACCAGGCCCGCCCGGCCACTCGATCAACGGCGATGGCACAGTCCATTTCCTGTCGTTCGACAGGAATCCATTGACCGCCCCATCGAACTTCCGTCGGCTCATTCGTCGTGGCGTAGAAACCTTCGGGGAATGTTCCCGCAATGTCCGCAGGTTCAACACGAATATCATGGTGCTGAACCGGGACCGCACCGTGCTGCCCAATCGTCGTCAGGATCTGTTCGAGGCAATCTTTCGTCGGAGCTGAAACGGTTAGTCGGACGTAGCTGGGATCACGCCGGTTATGCCCGATCCGAATTTCGTGGCTCAGGTAGTCACCACCAAGCCCCGTGATTTCATCGAGCACTTTTGGCAATAGCAGACTGTCGATAATGTGCCCAGCTAGTTCGACGTCTTCGGTAAAGCGTTGCGCGTGCGACGTGGTCATGATCAGTCCTTTGAATCGGGGGGATGAAAAAACTGTCGTCCATCGATTGCTGTAATCATATCCGCGAGCGGAATGAAGGACAGGTGCAGTTTGTATTTGCCGAGAAGACGACATTCTGTCTTTATTTTACGGTTCTGTGTAGGTATGATTGAATCGCTTGGCGATAACCAACACAATTCACCGACTTCTCGGATTTTTCAGCCTTTTGAAGAAACCATCATGAGCCAATCTTCGCCCTCACTTGATGATTTGATTGTATTGAATCGTGAGATTGCTGCCCTTGTAAAAGCGGGAATTCCGCTCGAACTGGGTTTGCGCGGCCTTTCCGGCAGCGTCGGAACGCGCCTCGGGAGATTGTCTGAACGATTGTCAAAACGCATGGCCAGTGGAGTCTCACTGCCCGATGCACTTGCGGAAGAAGGACCGGCGGTTTCGCCAATCTACACTGCGGTGATGGAAGCGGGCCTGGCGTCCGGTCGACTTCCAGAAGCGCTGGAATCATTGGCGGCTTCTGGTCAACTGATCCAGGACACTCGAAGACGAGTTTTCTTGGCCGTCCTTTATCCTGTGATATGCGCCATCGTTGGTTACGTGATGTTCTGCGGATTTCTCGCAGTGATCGCCCCACAACTGGTGCATGCTGCAGAGATGTTCCGGTTTCCGATGAGCTGGCCGATTGAACTGGCTAGGACACTCCATCGGCATCGCATGTATGCGATTTCGGTCGTTCCATCGATTGTGCTATCACTGTTCGTCGTGACTTTGCTGCTTCGCAATAATATTGCGCGAGTTCCGTGGAAATGGTTAAGTTCATTTTGCTGGGTTCCCGGAGTTGCCTCGATTCGGCGCAGCCAGAACTGGGCTCAATTTACGGAACTTCTGGCCATGCAGCTTGAGCATTCAACCCCATTAGCGCGTGCGTTCACACTTGCAGCTGATACGACAGACAATAATCGATTTCATCGCGAAGCTCGGCACGTGAGCGAGAATCTCGCGCAAGGGAACACGCTGTCCAAATCGCTTAGTTCTGTTAGCTCGTTGCCGCCGCTGGTCCGCTGGATGCTTGTAACAGGCGAGAAACAAGGAACTTTGACGCTGACTTTGCGTCAGCTCGCGGACACGTATCGCAGGCAGGCACTGAGACAAGCGGCTGACCTGAAGACATGGCTACCAGTTATCATTACAATCGGAGTGACGGGTACGATTGGTCTTGCGTACGGACTGGTCTTTTTTATTCCCCTGCGGGCGCTTCTTTTCGGGTTGATGAACGAATGACTGTCGGCACCGCAACAGACCACCCCGAGAACGAACGAAGACAAAATCCGAGCGATCCACTCTCTCCGAAACGTTCGCAGGAAGTCCCGGGCCGATATATTGTGCTTGGTTTGTTGTGTCTGGGAATCGCTGCGACGGCATTACTATTTGTCTATTGGGACCGGCAGACAAAGCCTTTTCGACCGCTTCGAGAAGCGATTGGTCGTGAATTTCGCCATTCTCGACCGAATGTCGAAGGGGGGCGACCAAAAGGTCGCGGGCCGTGGACGCTGCGAGTTTCGATGACTGTTGATTTTCCGCCCGCTGAGGATTCACCTCGGGCGAACAAGATTTTCGATCGAGTTGTCGAAATCGCTGGCCAGTACCAGGATCTCAGTAAAATCGACAGAATCGAAGTGAATCTGATCCAGTTCGTCCCGCAAGAATTAGCGAAAACCCGGAAGTTTATCTGGACAGGTAAGGAACCAGCTGGCAACATCGACGACCCCAAGTAAAATCGAGAACGGAATCCGATCGACGCGAGAGGCCCATGGCTAACGAGCTGTTTCCTGATGACGAGGCTGATACGGCCGACACCGCCGATCCAGACCGCGACCTGATCGACGTCTTGCGATTGAATCTGGTGCCGGGACTTGGACCAAGAACCTATCAACTATTGCTCGAACGGTTTGGTTCGCCACGAGGAATCCTCAACGCGTCGGTTTCCAGATTGCAAGAGGTGAAGAACGTCGGTCCGAAATTGGCCATGTCGCTGATTACGCATGGGACCGAAACGGCTGCGCAAGAAGAGTTGGCTAAGGCTCGTGCCGCAGGAGTCTCTTTGTATATTCGCGACGCTGCTGGTTATCCCGCGCCCTTAGGACGAATCCCCGATCCTCCGACAGTCATCTACTGTCGAGGGACATTGGTCGAAGCGGACGGCCTGGCAATCGGCGTCGTTGGCTCGCGGCATTGTACGGCTTACGGGCGGCAACAAACCAATCGACTCGCTCAGGCATTAGCACGAGTCGGGATCACCGTTGTGAGCGGTTTAGCCCGTGGGATCGATGCCGAAGCTCATAAAGGTGCGATCGAAGCAGGAGGCCGAACGATCGCCGTCTGTGCAACGGGAATGAATACAATCTACCCACCTGAACACGTAGAACTGGCAGCGGCGGTTGTGAAGCAAGGATGCATGCTCACCGAATCGCCGATGGACCAGACCCCGAAGTCAGGTCTTTTTCCCCAAAGAAACCGCATCATCAGCGGGCTGTCACTCGGTGTAGTGCTGATCGAAGCGGGCCGAAGCAGTGGGGCATTGCACACCGCGCGTCATGCGATGGAACAAAACCGCGAAGTCTTCGCAATGCCGGGCCGAGTCGATTCGGAAGCAAGCCTCGGCTGCCTCGATTTGATTCGAGACGGAGCAACCCTCATCCGTGACGTCGACGATGTGCTGAGTGCGTTAGGGCCACTCGTCAAACCGATTCAGCGTACTCCAACCGAAACAGTTCGAAAGCCCGCCGAACTGACACTGTCGGATCAAGAGCGAACGATTCTGAACCTGGTCACAGCAGAATCGATTGCCGTTGACGACGTCATTCGAACAGCCAACATCGAAGCCTCGCGCGTCCTGTCGACACTCACCGTTTTAGAAATGAAACGGCTGGTACGACGACTGCCAGGCGGGTTTGTAGTACGTTATTAACCACGGGATCGAATTTCAAAGTCGAACAATATCTTCGACCCCTGCTCACCAAACAACGGTTTCACGTCTCAGAATTCCGCGCGATGGCAGTTGCGTATATCCAGTTGGAACTCGAACAAGACAGGGTGAATGCGGCGCAAAGCACGTTCTCATCCCAACCGGCTTCAGCATTTTTTACGCGACTTGTGGAGTTAAAGATTGTTCGCCGTCAAGCGGCGTTTGGGGCATCATTGCCAACGGGCTTGAACCTGTGGAGCACTTCCTTCATTCTATGAAGCCCGTCGGATTTTGAAGTCCGATTTGTTTCTGGTTGCAGGAAGGCTGTTGGCAAAATGGTTGATGTCAGTCCGTTTCGTGGTTGGCGGTACGATGTGTCTCAAGTGGGTGATCTCTCGGATGTGATTACGCCACCCTATGATGTCATCGACAGCAAGTTTCAAGATCAGCTCTACAAAAAGCATCCCTGCAATTTCATCCGACTGGAACTGAATCGAAGTGAACCGGCGGACCCTGATGCGAACGCAAAATATGCTCGGGCGGCGGGATTCCTCAAGCATTGGATGCTCGACGGCGTTTTGCTTCAGGAACCTGAAGATGCGATCTATGTCTATTCGCAAGAATTTAAGTGGGAAGGCAAAACGTTTGTCCGTAGCGGCTTTCTTGCCAGAGTTCGGCTCGAAGAGTTTGGCACAGGAAATGTCTTCCCCCACGAGCAGACATTGTCCGGTCCGAAGCTTGATCGGTTGTTGTTGATTCGAGCGACCAACGCGAATCTATCGCCGATCTTCGGGTTGTATCCGGATGAGACCGCATCGGTACAGAATGTACTCGACGATGTCTGTCTGGCTCTCACGCCGTCAATGGCGACAGATCATCTGGGTGTGATTCATCGATTGTGGGTTGTCAAAGATCACAGCGTCATCGGCAAGGTGAAGGCGGGGTTGAAAGAAAAGCCCGTTTTTATTGCGGACGGTCATCATCGTTACGAAACGGCACTCAATTACCGCCGCGAATTACAAGCGGCCGGGAAGTTGGGCGACGAACTGGCGGCGGCGAACTTCGTGCTGATGCATTTTGTGGGAATGCAGGACCCTGGTTTGCAGATTCTGCCGACTCATCGCCTGGTGTCGGGGCTTCCCGCCGATTTATCTTCCGAGCAAGTAACCAAAGCACTTGAGCCCTATTGTGAAATCGAAGTCATTGGTAAAGGTGATAAGGCCGCCGAAGAGACATGGGGCTTGATGGAAGCCGATGGTGGCCAAGACGTTTTTGGATTTGGCACGGCATCAGATGACACATGGTTGTTTGTCCGTGTCACTGACGAAAGCCCAATGTCGAAGTTGGCCGCAGATCACAGCGAAGAATGGCAATCATTAGGTGTTAGTCTACTGCACAAATTGCTTCTTGAGGAATTGATTTTCAAGCAAGTTGGTGGCGAACCCAAATTCCAATACGTACATCGACTTGATGAAACAACGACGGCGCTACACGCGAAATCGCATCAACTCGGATGCCTGGTCGCTCCGGCAACGATCGAACATGTCCGAGACATTGCAGCGAGTCGCGAAACGATGCCACCGAAGAGTACCTATTTCTATCCAAAACTTTTGTCGGGGCTGGTGGTCCATTCCTTAAGCTGATCCAACTAACGAATTTCATATGAAGGACGAGCAAATGCTGCTGAAGATAACTCGCATGTTGTCGATTGTTGTTTTATGCGTCTTGACGACGGATCGATTCGTCGTTGCTGACGGTCCGGCTGATAACACGATCGACGGAGTCCGCCGCGTTCCAAAACTCGGTGTTGAGGTTTCTGAGGCAGATCGTCAGGAATTGACAGAGGGCTTGCAGTCGCTGCAGGCCAAGATCGAAAAACTCAAACACTCGAATGCAGCAATTGCCAAAGAGCTGCTTCCCGATGTTTTGATCTTTCATCGTGCTGTCGATCAGGCGTTGCGATTCCAGGAATTCTTCGACCCGAAAGAGATCGTTGCTGGCAAATCGCTATTGCAACAAGGACACCATCGAGCCGATCAATTGCTGGCGGGTGAAGCTCCCTGGACGAAACAGAAGGGGTTGGTCGTACGTGGTTATATTTCGAAGATTGACCGAACAGTTCAGCCGTACGGTCTGGTGATTCCCGCTTCATACGCATTCGACGGCACTGAAAAACACCGCCTCGATTTCTGGTTTCACGGGCGGGGTGAGACACTCAGCGAAGTCAACTTTTTGAATGATCGCTCAAAGAACGTCGGACAAATATCACCCGCGAATACAATCGTGTTGCACCCGTATGGCCGCTATTGCAACGCGAATAAGCTGGCTGGTGAAGTTGATTCGTTGGAGGCACTTGATGCGGTGAAGAAGCAGTATCGCGTTGATCCAGACCGAGTGGCTGTCCGAGGGTTTTCGATGGGGGGGGCCGCATGCTGGCAGTTTGCCGTGCATTATCCCGATCAGTGGTTTGCGGCAAACCCCGGTGCCGGATTTTCGGAAACGCCTGATTTTTTGAAAGTCTTTCAGAAGGAAACACTGACACCGACATGGTACGAACAGGCGCTGTGGCAGATTTATGATTGCCCTGGCTATGCCGCGAATCTGGCTCATCTGCCGACGATCGCCTATAGCGGAGACATGGATACTCAGAAGCAGGCTGCGGACATCATGGCGAAGGCTTTCGAACGCGAAGGGATGCAACTGCTGCACATCATCGGTCCGATGACAGCGCATAGTATTCATCCTGAGTCAGCAAAAATCATTGAAGCCAAACTCGCCGAATGGGCCGCAAAAGGAATTGATCATCAACCGACTCAGTTGCAGTTGGTTACATTCACATTGAAGTATCACCGTATGCACTGGCTGACAATCGACAGCATGAACGAGCACTGGAAAGAGGCTCGTGTTGTGATCAAGCCGGTGGAAAACGAATTGCATGTGACGACCAAGAACGTTGCTGCGTTGTCCATTCAACCTCCGGCTGGTCAGCCACGCAAGGTTCGCATCGACGCAGGTTCGCCGCTCGATGTACCAGCCGATGGTTCGTTCGTTCACAATGGCACGACGTGGAAAGCGGGTGAACCGCAAGGGCTTCGCAAGAAGCATGGTTTGCAAGGTCCGATTGATGATGCGTTCATGGATTCATTCATTTTCGTCAAGCCGAGCAAACCCTGCCGCAGTGAAGCCGTCAATAAATGGGTCAATGCCGAATTCGAACACGCGGTTACCCACTGGAGACGCCAAATGCGGGGCGATGCCGTGGTCAAACTCGACAGCGAAATCAGGCTTGGAGACATTGCGAGTTCGAATCTGATCCTCTGGGGTGATTCCCAGGCGAATGAATTCCTTGCCAAAATTACGGAAAAACTTCCCGTGAAATGGACGGCAAACGAGATCGCTGCTGGCGATGCCAAATTCGATGCGGCAGATCACGCTTTGATCGCGATCTATCCGAACCCGTTAAATCCCGAGAAGTACGTCGTATTGAACAGCGGGTTCACTTACCGTGAATACGATTATTTGAACAATGCCCGTCAAGTTCCGAAGCTACCCGATTGGGCAATCGTAGATGTCCGAGTCCCTCCCAACAGCCGTTATCCCGGGAAAATTGTCGATGCTGATTTCTTCGGCGAACGATGGGAATTTAAGCGGACTGTTGTCCCCAAACAGTAAGTCGCCAAAAGCGAATCTTTCGATGGTTTCCAATTGACTTCGTCCCTGAAAAGGCGAAGAATCCAGGTGAACGAGCGATGTACGCGGACTTGGATTTGTAAACGCTTCGGCGATATGCCGTTAGGCTTTTGGCTTAGGGCGATACGTTACCACGAAGGATTTGGCATGACCGTTTTTACCGCCGTTGTTGAACGATGCCCCGAGACCGGCCTTTATGTGGGTTACGTGCCCGGGTTTCCGGGTGCACACTCGCAAGGCGAGACCATGGAAGAGTTAAGGGAGAATTTGCGAGAAGTGGTTGGAATGTTACTTGAGGACGGTCCACCAAAACTGGAGGCAGAATTTGTCGGTACGCAGACAGTCGAGGTTGCTTAATTGTGGCAAGTTTGCCCGTCCTCAAACCACGTGAGGTTGTGACGTTTCTCACGGACCACGGGTTTGTTGAAGTGCGACAACGAGGTTCGCATAAACAATTTCGGCATGCCGACGGGCGAACGACGACTGTTCCTTTTCATCAAGGTCGAGATATTTCACCAGTACTTCTGCTCAAGATCGCGCAGGATATCGGAGTGACAGCCGAAGGATTACTCGACAATCCTGATGTCAACCGCAGTGAGCCTTCGTCTGAGCCTGATATCACGCCTGAACCGTGATGCCAGCACAGTCGAGTGCTGTTCGAATTTGTTTCGCGAATTGCAATGCGTGGGGACCGTCTCCATGAATGCAGATGGTTTCCGCTTTGACAACCACTTCAGTTCCCTGACGTGATCGAACTGTCCCCATTTGAAGCATGCCAATTACCTGACGTACCGCACGTAAGTGATCAGTGATGACGGAATTTGCCTGATCACGCGGGGTCAGACTTCCATCGTCCTCATAGGATCGGTCAGCGAATACTTCACTCGCCGTTTGAAGTCCAAATGCCTTTCCAGCCTCAATCAGCTGGCTTCCAGATTGACCAACGAGAATCAGTTCCGGATTGACTCGACAGATCGCTTCGGCGATTGCCATCGCGAGAACCTCGTCCTTGGCCGCCATGTTGTAGAGAGCGCCGTGCGGTTTGACATGCCGCATCATGCCTCCTTCTGTTTTGACGAACGCGTCCAACGCACCGATTTGGTAGACAACGATGTCTTGTGCTTCCAGAGGCGAAATCTTCATCAACCGACGACCGAAACCGACCAGATCGGGCAGACCTGGGTGAGCACCGATGGCGACCCCTTTTTCTAATGCCAGCTTGACTGTGATTCGCATCGTTGCGGGGTCACCTGCGTGAAAGCCACAAGCGATGTTCGCACTTGTGACATAATCGAGGATGTCCGCATCGCAGCCGAGTTTGTAAGCTCCAAAGCTTTCGCCGACATCGCAGTTTAAGTCAATTGTATGGGGCATGGGTTGTTGCTTTTAAAGATTCATTTGAGAGATGCCACATCCAAGTCGTCGTACCATCGCCTCCCGAGAACGGTATAACCCCTGGGCTTCTTCGACGGAAATCATCAGAAACCGAATTTTTGCTCCCGGTTTGAGTTGAGCTAAAACAGGAATATCGACCGTCGCGACCTGGGCGATCTTCGCATACCCGCCCGTTGTTGGACGGTCTGCCATCAGAATGATGGGCTGGCCTTCAGGCGGGATCTGGATCGTTCCCATTGTCACCGCTTCCGAGATCAATTCACGAGGCCGAATGAATCGCAGAGTTGGACCGGCGAGTCGATATCCCATGCGATCTGATTGTCGTGTGATGCTAAACGACTGGGAAACAAATGATTCGCGACTTTCGTCGTTGAACCAATCGTACTGGCCACCAGACATCACTCGAATCGTCGGATCATCTGCATAGTCTGCCAAATCTAAGCCAGCAAACCAATCGGTTGCGACGAAAGGATGTTCTGAACCCCTTTCGGACATTCTTTTCATTTGCTGGCTGGCGCATGGCGATGCCCCACGAAGATTCAGGACATCGCCTGATTGAAGGGCGCGACCATCAATGCCGCCCAGTCCGGCTCTTAAATACGTGCTGCAGCTGTGCATCACGATTGGGACATCAAATCCCCCCGCGACTGATAGATAGGCTCGACACCCACAAAGGGGCGACCCGAATTCCAAGAGACTACCTTGCCTGACCCAAATTGGTCGCCAAAGCGGAACCGCCTGGCCGTCGATGACGGCCGATAAATCTGCACCGGTGATCGCTATCAGCGTTTCTTGTTCAAACAACAGCGATGGACCTGACAGTGTGATTTCAAGAACCGCTTCGTGGTGTTCGTTCCCAACCAGAAGATTGCTGATTCGCAATGCCAAAGGGTCCATGGCACCACTGACGATCACGCCGAACTGCTGAAAGCCGTACCGTCCCAGGTCCTGAATCGTTGTCAGAAGTCCTGGGCGAATCACTCGGATACTCATTGAGAAGTTGCCCTCAATGAAGTGTATTCCTCGGTCGTGATCGGGCGAAACCGGACGATGTCACCTGCTCGTAGTAGAGTCGGCGGGTTCTCTTGCGGTCGAAACAGCTCGATCGGTGTTCGACCAATCAACTGCCATCCGCCTGGTGTTTCGATCGGGTAAACGCCGGTTTGAGTCCCAGCGATCCCCACTGAACCAACAGGAATTTGCAGACGGGGTGAGTCTCGACGAGGAGCAGCAATCTGCTGGGACATCCCACCGAGATAGGGAAACCCCGGCGCAAACCCGATCATATAGACCATGTAATCTGAGGCGGAGTGGATCTGGATCACGTCGTCTGTTTTCAGCGAGTTGTGCCTTGCGACAAAATCCAGATCCGGTCCGAACTCGCCTCCGTAACTGACAGGAATTTCCACGATTCTAGGATTGGGTTCGGGTGCATCAACAAGTTCGGTGATGATCCCGCGTAATTCCTCGGCAAGATCGCGAAACGATCGTTGCAAGGGATCGTAATAAATCGTCAAAGTTGCATAAGCAGGAACTTGCTCAATCATTCCTTTCAGGAAATGATCAGCAAAGTAAGTTTCCATCGCCTGAATTTTACGGTGCAGATTTCGATCAATCGTATCGCCGAATTTGACGACGATCGCGGCATCTCCCAATGGAAGGATTTGGTATGATGCTGGATCGGGTAAAGGCTTTTCCTCTTTGGCTGAATAGGCCATGGCAAACGACCAGTCGCTGAGGTTGCCCTCGTGTTTATGCCGATTCAGGAGTTCATTATTTTTTTACAGTGGCTTTGATTGTCGTCGAATGCGAAGCGGAGCTTCGAAGATTGCGTTACCAAGCTGGAGCTTGGTAACGAGATCAACGAGGCTCAGTTACCGCGACCACGTCCGCGTCCACCACCCTGAAATCCCCCACCGCCTCCAAAACCGCCGCCGGGTTGTCCGCCACCTCCAAAACCGCCGCCGCCGGGCGGTCCGAAGCCCGGTTGCCCAAAACCACCAGGCTGGCCGCCTGGTTGCCCCATCCGTCTCATGAGATCGGCGTCGGTTGTTTGATTAGGGGTTCCCGCTGCATTCGGAGTACTACCCTGATCATTTGGTTTCTGTCGCGATCTGGATCGGGTGGTACTCACAGTCACCTTGGGGATGAGAGAAGACAGTGTCGATTGTACGACCATTGGGTCAGCGGTTTTCAAAGGCACAATGCGAACTGATCGACGGGCATCTTTGGCTCGCAGATCGATGGTTTTGACGACTTCTTCGACTCGTTGAAACATCGAGTTGTTACAAGAAACAATCAAGTGGCTGGTACGACGGTCGACACCGACTGTTAATTCCGGTCCCTGCGGCTTTTTATTTCCTGCACCGCCACCACGGTTTCCGCCTCCACCCATCATCATGGCCAGCGGGTTAAACCCCTGCCCACCCTGCTGTTGTTGTTCTGGAGTCATTGCGTCTTTGAAGACGCTGTCGAGGATTTCTTTGACGTCGTCGACGTCGGCGTATTCCACGGGAATTGATCGAGGGACACGATCCCGTAGCGATTGCGGAAGCTCGCTCGCATCGAGCAGTTCAAGCATATATTCGACATCACGAATGACGTCTGGCGGACCGGTCACAAACAATGCATTTGAGCGGACGTCGGTAATGATTCTCAAATTCTGAGCACCACCAAGAGTTTGATTGAGTCCTGTGGCATTCATCATGCCGGTTCCAAATCTTGAAAAGGTGCTGGCAAAGCCACCAAACAGGCTATCCGTTGAGGTCGACGAAGCGGTGACGGAGCTTTGGGGAAAAAGCCTTTCAATCATTTGTGCCGTTTCCGTCGCATCAGCCGTCTTCAAATAGAAGACTGTCCATCGGGTGCGCTGTGGCATCCCTTCGACGAAAGTCGTGATCAGGTCTTCCAAGTCATCGAGAGACTGGCTGTCCGGTCCCACAAGAATCAAATCATTTCCCATGACAGTCACGCCAATCGACGGTTCGGAATCGTCTTTCGACACATCGACTGAAGGCTTGTTTCTGATTGCGCGGGGATTTTCCGGTTTCTTTTCACTAACCGGATCGGAGGATTTTTCTTCTTGCTCGTCCTTTGAGGGTTCCTCTGAAACCGATTGCTTTTCGGTAAGTTGTTCGGCATCTTCTTTCTGACTGATTTGTCTCACTGGGACGATTCGAAAAGCCTTTTGATCGGGAAGAGGTCGGGGTATCAGTTGCGTTGTTGCGGGGCGCGACTGTGGACGAGGAATCAACGTTCGAGATCTCGGTTGTTCTTGTTCAGGTTCAACAAAGTCGTCTTTATCACCCCTGTTTTGTGGGGCAGATTTCGTAGAACGTTGCATCGATTGGCTATTGTTCGAGTCGGGCTGATCTTCAGGAACAACGGCACTCGGGACTCGTCGATCTTTGATTGGACTTGGTTGCGATGGAACCACGACACGAATCGGACTGCGTCCTTGGGACTTCCATGCCTGCTGAACCATACCCATGATCTCGTCCGGGTCTTGATTACGCAGATTCAGGTGCCGTTTTGTTCCACGGTCTTCAGGAATGGTAGCCTCATCACTGTCTGGATCAGCAAACTGAGTTTCACCAAGACTTCGAAGCAAGTCTTTGACTTGTAACAGTTGATCAGCGGTACCACGGACCATAATCCGCCGTCCATTCGCGTCAGGTTCGATTGATGGAGCACGTGTGGCATCATTGAGGAACAGGTTTTTCAACGAGTTCGTGACCTGTACCGGATCGAGTTTTGTCAGCTTGAGTACGGCGACAGAGCCACTCGACTCACCCGAGAATTCTTTAATGTATTTTTCAACCTGCTTGTGTTCTTCGTCCGTCGCTTGAATAAAAACCTTTCCTGAACGGGCATCATCACCGACAACGACGCCGGGCATCAGATTATTCAGGGTGCGCGCGACAGACGCCGAATCTCCGCCACGAACGATATAGGACTTGGAAATCAACGGATTATTCTTCATCTCCAAGGCATTGCCTGCGGAATCCCGATCGGTATCGAGCGATTTGACGACTTCTTCGACGACTTTGAGCAATGTGGATGAAGCTGTCACCAGCAGGTGATTCGTACGACCATCGGCCGTGACCTGGATTTTTCCGAGATATTGTGATTGTGAGCCAGGCGCAGTCGGAGCAGGTTGTCCACCGCCGCCACCACCACCTGGAGGGCCACCGCCACCGGGGAATCCACCCCCTCCTGGGAAACCACCGCCACCGCCCGGAAATCCACCGCCACCGAAGCCGCCGCCACCAAATCCACCACCTCCTCGACCTCCAAAACCCTGGAAGCCCTGGTTACCAGCCGTTGAAGAGGTCATCGGTGGATTCAGACCGAAGAGCCGTCGAACCGTACGTTCGGCATCAGCCGCCGTAATGTGTTTCAGGGCGATGGCTTTAAATGCCGTCTCTCGAGTGTCGATTGGGGTCCCCGATTTCATCAATTGATGAACTCTCAAGAGATTACTGCCCGTATCAACAAGGACGAGCGAGTTCGTACTCTTCAGCGCTGATGCCTTGCCTTGAGGGCCAAGCAGCTCTTTTACTTCCAAAACCACTTTTTCCGCGTCAAGTTTGTCCAATGGAAGAATCAGGCTCAAGAGCTCGTTCTTGCCGCGAAGTGGTAACTCGTTGACCGTCACATTCGGGATGACGTTGGCGGGAATCGGATTGTCAATGCTCAGGCAAACCAGGAATCGATCGCGGCGAATCAGCGCGTAGCCCTTGGTGAGCAGATATCCGTTCAGAATATCCATCGCCTCCGTCATCGTGTACTGCTTGTTATCGTAGTAGTTAAATGTTCCGGGGGGGATATCGTTGAGGTCGAGCGTCAAATTATTCGCATCGGCAAACAGCTTCAGTACATCAGCCCAGGGTGCATAACGGAATTCAAACGAGAGGACAGCCTCTTCATTTTGAATATTGATGCCCTCTGCCTTTTTAGTATCGGGATCATATTTTGAATCGGGATCCTGGCTGATTTCGTCGGCTTGGTTTTTCTCCTCGGCCAATTTCGCCGCGATCTGTCCGAACGATACGACCGCCTTTGCTCCTTCAGGTGGCTTTTCATCAATGATTGTACCCCGAACTGGGGGCTGAGCATTTTCAGTACGGACCACACCACCAGGAGGACTCGACGGGGTGGCAGATGGTGCCACGCTTGCTTGTGCCGCGTCCTTAATCTTCTGCCAAGTCAATTTCTGCTCTGGATTGAGCACCTTGACAGCCGTTTCATCGTTTTCTTTCCTGGCCTTTTCAAATTCATCAGGGCTCATCCCTCGAAATCGAAACGATGCCCTACGGATTTCATCCAGCTGAGTCGCCTGATCCTTCGAAAGATTCAGTTTTTCGGCAGTCTCCTGATTTCGATAGGCACTCAAGAGACTGGTCGGGTCGTCCCTTTGCCCTCGGGACCGATCGCCACCTCGATCGCCTCGACCTGGAGGTTGTGACCAGGAGACGTCACTGAATAGTAGGCCGAATACTACAATCAGACTTAAAGTCGCCCGTAAATCTCGTAACCAGGTCGTGGTTCGCATTTTCAATTCCCTGCGGTCGAGCGCAATCGTATTTCGATCCTTCATGATCCCAATACATATAACGGCTGGAATCGGCTGAAACATCGGTATCCGTGATGTCGTCGATACAGTTGATGCTACAGGGCGTTTCGGGCCTCAACAAGATGAATGAATGTGACGATTACCACATGTTTTGAACAAGACTTTGCGAATTCAGGTTCGTTTCATGTAAATGGGCTTCAGTTGCTGCCGACCTACGTAATCGGTGAGTTCGGTCCGTTCGTCGTGACAATAAGACCTCTGATTTTAATTGATCCCTGTTTTCGGTGTCCTTTCGGAATTCGCGGTAATTTCGGTAATCCAATGGGAGTTTTCCGAGAAACTGAGTCGACTTGGCAGTCCCAATGAAGCTCACATGACGGAATGCAGAGTTCTTGGACAAAACGTGTCAAGAGCGAATCCTGAAAAGACGATTCAAATAGCTAGACGGTTTGCAACGATGCGAACGACCACACGAGGGATGGCGATTGATCCCGAATGTGCGACTCGCACGGTGAAAACGTCTGGG
>CAILLA010000041.1 GCA_903834925.1 uncultured Schlesneria sp. | reverse complement strand
TGCGGCTGGAAGCCGCTGCTACGGTATTCCAAAACGAACGAGACAAGGAGTTACAAAGCCCACAAGGCGGGCCCCGGCTCACCCGGACTTTGTTTCTAACGAAACGCCCCCTTTGAAACACGGCTTTGTAGCCGACTAACGAAAAACGGCACCACGGTATCCTTCATCCTTCATCCTTCATCCTTCGTTTGTTGTCGCAGTCCGTCCCGAAGAAACAAAAAAAAAGCAGTATCCCCAAGGTCGCGATTTCTCAGGGTGTCACGCATTGAAAACAACCGAAAACAGTGAAGTCGCTCGGGTTCGTTGTCAATATCGACGAGACGCCGGCTTGCCAATACGTCGCCGCAAGCAGGGTGTCGAGAAGCCGCTTTCGACCAAGAAAATGCTGGCCCATCCAAGCCAGAAACTGTCGCGTTGCCAGATCGTTGGGAAACACCGGAACAACATCACGCGCCGTCCACCATTGCTCAGCCAGATCAATCGCCGCAGGCATCGCAAGGGGACTGCTGAATCGTTTGGAATCCGTAACAACGTGGAGAAACTCCGCGAGGATTTGGGGTGCGAGCGCCAATGTGTCACCTGCGGCGATCAATTCATCCAACTTCGCCCTTGAGGCGAAATGGGCTGGGTGTTCGGAAACTTCTGCCGCAACCAGAAATCCAGTATCCAGCCCGTGAATCATCTTTGCTCCTCCAACATCTCGCCCAGCAAGTCATCCTCGCCAGTTAAGGGGCGGAGAATTTTTCCCAAGTTCACCGATGGAATGTCGAGTACGCTCTGTCGTTTGAGGGGCGGATTCACACCCGGAACGTCTTTGAGCTGTCCCTCGAGAAATCGATACAGGATGTACTTCTGATCGGGAGAGAGTGCTTCGACTTCCGATTCAATTTCTGTCAACGTTTTCATGATCCCATCCTCTCGCTTATCCTTCTCCCGTCTGACGGCATCCTTTTTACCCTCCACAGTGAATCGGCGACAGGTGTGAATTTCAATTAACGCCGGGAACCCGGTTTTTTTGTCGACAAATGAAAAAGGGTGGCACGGTATCCTCCATGATCCATCCTTATTCTCGGCGTCAACTCTCTCGCCGCTTCGGCTCGCCCGGCTCACCTGGACTTTGTTTCTAACGAACCGACCCTGTTGAAACGCGGCTTTGTTGCCGACTAACGAAAAAGGGCGCCACGGTGTCCTTCACCCTTCGTTCGTTGTCGCAGTCCGTCGCGAAGAGACAAAAAAGAAGTGTCCTATGTGTCACGCAAGAAACTTAGGGTTTTTCTATTCCAAGAAATCGTTGGGAAATTCCTTGATTGGTAGTATACTTGGAGCATGAGTACATCCACTGAATCTGCTGCTTTGAACCGCATGCTTGAACCGGTCGCCGATATTCTCACGCCTGAAGTGGCGCGGGGGATCGTGGACATGCGCGCCGATCCGCAGTTGCAAGCTCGGCTCGACGAACTTGCGTCGAAAGCCAACGACGGTCAACTGACCGAAGCGGAGCGGGAGGAGTACGAGGACTACATCGACGCGATTGATTTCATCGGCATATTTCAGGCGAAAGCGCGTGCGGTACTGGCACGTACGACGTCCGTCTGATGGACGAGCAACTACGAGCCCAAGTGCGTCAACGGGCGGGTGATTGCTGCGAATACTGCAGACTACCTCAAGCGGCTTTGCCATTTGCCAGCTTCCATGTCGACCACATCATCGCAGAGCAGCACGGTGGTTCCGACGATCTTCCAAATCGCGCTCTTTGCTGCTCGCGATGCAACCTCAGCAAAGGCCCCAATCTGTCGGGAATCGACGGAGAGACCGGAGCCATCGTAACCTCTCCCACCCGCGGAACGACAACTGGCACGACCATTTTGAATACATGGGAGCATTGATCGTCGGACGTACTCCCACTGGCCGGGCGACGGTACACGTGCTCAACATGAATGAAGATCGGCGAGTAAAATTGAGAGCTTCTTTACTGCAAACACGCCGACCAAGACGCAAGCTGTAACAGACTGACGCGAAGTCTTTGGCAATACGCCGGGCACACGGCTTTTTGCCGACAAACGAAAACGGGTGTCACGGCATCCTTCACACGTCCTCCTTCGTTTGGCCGTCCCGAAGAAACAAAAACGCATTGTCCCCAGAATGGAAACCGAGGTGAGCCGGGAAGCGTAAGCTCTCGGATTCGTGTCTAGAATCCTTCATCCTTCATCCTTCCGCCTTCATCCTTCCGCCTTCATCCTTCCGCCTTCATCCTTCCGCCTTCATCCTTCCGCCTTCAAAAAGTAGACGTTTCGACCATCAATTTCCTTTCTTGGTCTGGTCTACTTACCACTTTCTCGGCGTCAACTCTCTAGCCGCTTCGGCTCGCCCGGCTCACCTGAACTTTGTTTCCAACGAAACGACCCCGTTGAAACACGGCTTTGTTGCCGACTAAAGGAAAAGGGGGCCACGGTATCCAATTCGTGACGCAGTGCTCCACGAATTGGATACGCGAGAAAAACCAACCGTTTCGCAGGCGAAGGACATCAAGGTGGCGGATGGCATCCGCGTTCAATCTCCTCTTCGCGGATCGCGAGAATGATCGCACGGTTCAGATTCAATGTCGCGACCGTTGCACGGCCTGTCGGCGTCCGACCTTCGACATATACGCTGTTCCATTCGAAGTTAGCGGAATTGCAGACATCAGCCAGCGGCTCCAAACCCACCGGCCCGTTCTGTTCGCAATCGAAACAACGTCAATTTCTCGGCGAGATTCACCAGGCCTTCCGCTTCAAGGCGTTCTGCATCCGTCAGTTGCTGGCCCTGTTCCTGCCGATCCAGCAATTCTTGTAACCGGCTTTGAACTCCTGCAGGCAGATGGAAACGTGCCATGTCATCTGGAAGTTCCATTTCGATCGTAACAGTCTGTGACATGGTATCGCCCTGCGTTTCTAGCCCATTCTTCTTGCGATACCAACGTAGCCAGTTCCAGACGTTAGCTCTAGCCAAAAGTTTTGGAATGCTTTGGAAATTTGCGAATCATTCACGACACAGACACCGATTCAGTTCCGCTCCATGAACCCAAAGAACTTTGGCGACACTTAAAACGTCAAGTTCCTCAAGAGTAGACGTATCAGACCATCAATTTCCTTTCTTGGTCTGCTCCACTGACCACTTTCTCGGCGTCAACCCTCTAGCCGCTTCGGCTCGCCCGGCTCACCTGGACTTTGTTTCTCACGAAACGAACTCGTTGAAACACGGCTTTGTTGCCGACAAACGAAAAAATGGTGCCACGGTGTCCTTCATCTTTCTCTTCACTCCTCCCGCCTTCACCCCTTCGTTTATTGTCGCGGTCCGTCCCGAAGAAACAAAAAAACGATGTCCCCGGGGCTTTTTTTGATAGGTGCTGTTTTTTGGAATTGGCCTGAGAGCCAGATAGGAGCGGTGGACGGTGTTTTGCCTGCAAAAGCGTAACTTAAGGATCGACGCGCGTTTAAACGTTGGATGGTGGACACTATCGATAACTGGTACCGTTTTGGAACAATGATTTTTAACAATTTCATCGACCGTTGTGTTCGAGACGGAGTTGTGTCCTCGCGTTTAGTGTCAGGAGTCAGAATTGCAGCGATATTTCTATGCTGATTCGATTGAGAAGTTCCTGATTACCGATAACAGTACCATTCTCGGGCTTCTCGCCGAAAACAATTCATTCGCACTGGAAGCAACACAACGAGATGCGTGGCTGGAGCAGGCCAATGTCTTGAAAAAAGTATTGTCTGACGTTCGTGACAGTGATCCGCGGTGTAATGCGATGTCGCAATCTGGAAAGGTGTATTTCGAATATTCAATCCCACGACTTGGTCGTCGAGCGGATGTGATCATGATATTGGGGCCCGCAATCTTTGTGCTGGAATTTAAGGTCGGGGAGAAAAACTATTTTTCCGAGGCTATTGATCAAGTCTGGGACTATGCTTTGGATTTGAAGAATTTCCACGAAACGAGTCATGATCGGGTGATTGCCCCAATCCTCGTTGCCACAAATGCGCCGACCCGATCGATTTCAATCCTTGAATCAAGTCACGATGACAATGTACTTCAACCGATCACGTGCAATTCACAAACACTTTTAACGGCCATCACTCTGGTTCTCGGCGCCGCGACTGCGGACATCATCGATCCTGAAACTTGGCAATTGGGTCGGTATTCCCCAACTCCCAATATTATCGAAGCCGCAATGGCCCTTTATCAAGATCACTCGGTTTCCGAGATTTCTCGCAAGGATTTGTGTGCAACCAATCTTAGTGCAACATCGACACGAATCGACGAGGTCATTGCTTGGGCACACCAGAATCACGGTAAGGCAATTTGTTTTGTAACGGGTGTCCCTGGCGCAGGAAAGACTTTGGTCGGCTTGAACGTAGCGACTCAACACATGAGTGACACCGAAAAAAGCGTATTTTTATCGGGAAACGGCCCTTTAGTAGCAGTACTTCGAGAAGCGTTAGCTCGTGACTGCGTACAAAGAAAGGCCGATAAAGGACAACGATTCACGAAGAAGACCGCGATGCGGGAAGTGAAGCTTTTCATTCAAAATGTTCATCATTTTCGCGACGAATGCCTGATCGATGCGAACCACCCGCCGATTGAACACATTGCGATTTTTGACGAAGCGCAGCGGGCCTGGAATAAAGATCAAACCGCGTCGTTCATGTTGCGAAAGAAGCATCGCGCGGGGTTTACACAGTCCGAGCCAGAATTTCTGATTTCTTGTATGGATCGCCACCCAGACTGGGCCGTCGTTGTATGTCTGGTTGGAGGTGGACAGGAAATCAACACGGGGGAAGCAGGAATCGGCGAGTGGATAGAAGCGGTTACAAGGTCATTTCCCGAATGGAAATTGTTTATTTCGTCCCAGCTTTCTGAAAGTGAATATGCCGCGGGAGGGGCCATCGACTTAGCAAGATCGCATTCCCGTTGTGAGGTCAAAGACGAGTTGCATTTGGCGGTGTCGATGAGATCATTTCGAGCGGAAAACGTATCGAATTTCGTAAAGCATTTACTTGATTTGAACGTCGAACCTGCTCGCAAGGCCTTTACGCAATTCCAAAACACGTTTCCACTCGTCGTAACCCGAGATCTTACGCAAGCTAAACGTTGGCTGAAGTCCAGGGCACGAGGATCTGAGAGATTTGGACTACTTGCATCGTCGCAAGCACACCGATTGAAGCCACATGCAATCGACATCAGAGTGGTGGTCGACCCTGTGCACTGGTTTTTGGCACCAAAAGCCGATGTCCGATCTTCGTATTATCTCGAAGATGTCGCAACGGAATTTCAAGTTCAAGGACTCGAATTGGACTGGGCATGCATTACGTGGGACGCAGATTTTCGACGAGCAGGTACGGGATGGGAGCACTATTCATTCGTCGGTAATCATTGGAATCACATTCGCAAGATCGAACGCCGTGAATACCTAAAAAACGCTTATCGCGTGTTATTGACGCGCGCCCGGCAGGGAATGGTAATTGTCGTCCCGGAAGGCGTTTCAGATGATCCAACACGTGAACCCGAGTTTTACGATCAGACATTTGAATATTTAAAGGCTATCGGCATCCCACTTCTTGGCAACTAATAATTAGCCGACAAACCACATTGACACAGCACGTCCGGCGTCGCATGGGCCTTCGGTCGCATAAAACACGTGCACCAACTTCTTTTTGCCGAGACAGTTATGGCAACGCTAGTCGCGTTACGCACCCTGAAAGACATGCTCGCGTTGGAATGCCAGTGAGATCGGATCGGGAGCGAAACGAGCGGGCAGGTTGAGGCTTGCTCCTTCAATGTCCAGCAGCGCCCATTGGTGGAATTGAGACGGTGATTGGGCGCGCAGGACTGGAGAAATGACGACCTTCAGGTCGTCCGAAAACGTGACCAATCCTCGATCAAAGGCTTTGTCATACAGCGAGTTCAAACAGACTCCATTTCGAGGATCAGCTCGGCGAGACTCGTTAAACCTCGGCGACCCCGCCCTTTTCAAGAACGGGGCAACGAATTCGGACCGAGAGTTTTCGGAACATTTTTTAAAGGCGATATTGACCAAGGCTTATACGCTTGGCAACGTCAGCGTTTCGTCGGAGCGAAGGATACGGAGTGCGCCCCATCCGTCAGTCGCCGTGTCATTTCGATATCAAAGCAAATCTCGTAGATTAACTTTGTGATCTTAGGTTGACACCATGAGCCGCCCAACATGACCGACGAATACACTCAAGAATCAGACGAGATCCGAGAGGTGGTCGCGTGACTACAGCAAATCTCTCAGCGCTGCTCACTGAATTGGTGAATCTGCCCCTCGAGAACGAATGGGTCGAGTGGAAGCACAACAATTCTGATCCTGAAATGATGGCTGAACGACTTTCCGCCTTGGCAAATTCGGCGGCACTTCATGGGCGCGACACGGGCTACATGGTGTGGGGCGTAGAAGATGGCACCAGAAAAATCATTGGGACCACGTTCAAACCACGCCAAGCGAAAAAAGGAAACGAGGAACTAGAAAACTGGCTGACCCGATCATTGAATCCGTCAGTCGGTATCAGGATCCACGAATGGATTCATAATGGTTTGCCGATGGTCCTGATTGAAATCCCACGGGCAACGCATGCTCCAGTTCGCTTCGGCAGTGAAGAATTCATTCGCATCGGTAGTTTGACGAAGAAGTTGAAGGAATACCCTGCCAAAGAAGCGGAACTGTGGGCAACCTTTTCCAAAAAGCCATTCGAAACGGGAATCGTAAAGAGTGACGTTCCAGGTGATGACGTCTTTTCGTTGCTCGATTTCGACCGCTGTTTCAAGCTGCTCAAAATCTCATTGCCAACAAATCAACAAGGGATTCTCGGCAAACTTGCAGACGAGTCACTGATCGTCTCGAAGCCGGGAGGTCGATTTGACGTTACAAACATGGGAGCGATTCTGTTCGCCAATAACCTCACCCAATTCGACCGATTGGGAAGGAAGGCATTGCGGATCATCAAATACAAAGGCGATGGTCGAACAGAGACCGAACGCGAATGGCGAGATGCTCCTTCACAAACGGGAGACATCTCAACCTGGATTCACGAAGGCGACGTTGTTTGCGCCACGAACCTTGAACGAAATGGATTCACACGAACGAATCCGAGCGTGTTATCAGCATGCCTGCCTTTGCTTTGTGTCTGGGAATATGATGACAAATACGACCCTTCGTATGCGGATGGGGGTCGAGCAGCAAAATTATTCCACGGTTTCACGAGTCATTCGAGAGTCCGTGGATGCTGGTTTGGTTCGAGCGTTCGACGCTCAAACGAGTAAGCGCTATATGAAGTACGTCCCGTTTTGGGCATGACCGAATACCTCGTCGCCAACTGTGTCACGAAAAGGTTGCGGTAGTGTTCCGTTCATGTGACGGCCATGTGATGAAATCGCTACGAATTCGACTCGAACGAACGGTGTCGATATCGGAAGTGACTGTCGGACAATGAGTTGCGATTACTGGAGATCAGATGGCTCTTGTGATGGTCTTGTGCATTGATACGGAATCGTTTACCGACCAATACCCAAACAACTGAAGATCTCCGACACCTGACGCTGGGGGCACAGCACGCCCGGTGTTGCGAGGATCTTTGGCCGTAGAAGATTTGTGTGCTAACTTGTTTTTTGTCGCAGCGGTTAAGGCGGAGTTACGTATGAGGCTCACGAAGCCGACACAGCAGTCGAAGTCGTCGAAACGACGAACGTGCAATTTCCCCATGGACATGTGGAAACGGCAATCGAAAAGGGAACCACTTCGGCAGGCGGAAGGGGGCCAGATCGGCAATCGAAAAGGGAACCACTTGTCTGACGCGTTATTGATCGTTTCTTGGAATAAAAGATCTTTAGCGTGGGTTCAAACCCTTGTTCAAACTTTTTTTCGGCGCGTTCTTTGCTTCAAGGCTTTGACGGAGTCGATAACTTTCACCTTCAATGGCCAGGATTTCGACTCGATGTGTC
>CAILLA010000040.1 GCA_903834925.1 uncultured Schlesneria sp. | reverse complement strand
GCAAAGGCGAAGACACTGCTTCTCCGAAGACTCCGAAGCAATGGCACAGCAAGAGTCATTGTCGGCGATCGGTAAAACCCGGTGCCACTGCTTGACCGTCCCCGGTCAAGCAGTGCTCTTCGTAACTCAGTGTGGCTGCTAAGGCGAAGACACTGCTTCTCCGAAGACTCCGAAGCAGTGGCACAGCAAGAGTCATTGTCGGCGATCGGTAAAACCCGGTGCCACTGCTTGACCGTCCCCGGTCAAGCAGCATTCTTCACAACTCAGCGCGGCTGCAAGGGCGAAGACACTGCTTCTCCGAATGCTCCGAAGCAGTGGCACAGCATGGTGCTGATCAGTGCCGGTTCTCAATCGATCGTCACTTCACCTTAATCGACACTCCGGCCCGCTTGTTCTAAAGCCGACGAGCCGTTTTCAAGGCGATTCCCCCCCCCCATAAGTTGCAAAGATTTGCGGCCAATTCGTCATGTCATCTCCACCGACAGTCACCGACTCCATGAGCTTATTGTCGCTGGACATCGCAATCTTCTTACATGACGCGGGCTGACTTTTTTCATTTTTCGACGAATTTGGCGAGAATGACCTGTCTATGGGCAGAGTAGGAATGTAAAAATCGAGAACTCATTGAGAAGCCCTTCGATATTTCACCTGAAAAAGCGACGTGCCACATGTTTGATGGTCGAAGTGCTGAAAGTGAATTGCTGAAAGTCGCTCCGACGACGGCGATGCTGCTCTTTGGTTTGGCCGTTTGTATTCATCAGCGGTTTCGGCGACCGAGGGTTTCAAGATATCTGGCCGTGGCGATCCTGCTGGATTTGTTTCGGTTGTCACTTGAATATCACGCGGTTCATTCCATGTTTCCCAGATTCACCAACAATAACTTTGCGAACACAAGCCTGAGAAATGTCGACGCCAATCAATTAGGTCAGGTCATCTATTTCTTATTGCGTTCAGCGATGACAATTCTGTCGACTTCGATTTGGGGGATCGCCCTTTGGACTGTTTTTTACGTCGAAGACCGGAAAGAAACCGAAACGTAATCGAGATACCCGAACAGCTTTTTGCATGACAGATTCCCTTTGAAAACCTTCGGACGAAACTCATGAGTCAAACCATGTTGAGGATTGGCGATGTCGCGGAAGGGCTTTGTGGCGTCACTGAGATCGCAACGACGATCGCAATCTTGATCGGAGGCATGCTGTGTCGTGACCGCATTCTGTCAAACCGACCGCGCGAAGGTTGGATCGTGGGTGGTGCTTTGGGATTGATCTTTCTTCACAAGACTCGATTGCTTCCTGACATGCTGATTTATGCACTTTTCAGTCCGCGATTGCCGTCTGACATGATCATCACAGAAAGCGCTTCCCAAGTTCTTTCGGTTTTGGAGTTCGCAACAGCGATTGCGAGATCTTTCATTTATGCGATCGCCTGGGGACTTATTCTTTACGCCGCTTTCGGTTCCACGAAACGTCGGGTGTCGCCGATCATTTGCGACGGGGGAACACACCTTCCTCGATCAATTCACGGCGATGAGTTGTCCGAAGATATTCATTGATCTGAAGCACGCGAATCGTCGTCCGACCGACCGCCGTCAATCCAATCAGTTCCGCTCCGCTCTAGACAAAATGCCGGTTCCATGCGTGCCGTCGTGGATTAAAGAGCTTCGTCGTTTTTCGCGAGAGCGGATCAATACCCGAGAGGTTCGGTCCCTTGTGTCGGTTGCAGAGAAAACAAGAGAGAGCCAGATTGCTCGCAACCGTTTTCCCACCATGAATTATCGCGACGATGTGGTCAATCTCAAATGTTAGTGCGTGATAAATCTGCGGCATTTGACAATATTCACAGGTGGCATCTGCGCGCCTCCAAACGAATTCAGTGAGTTCTCGATCCATCGGCAGCTCAGTTATTACGTCGCGGCTTCAGTACCTGCCGTGCGCGCGACTGAAGGACGGAGAGCATCGCACCAACCCGCGAATAATTATCCAGTTCCGATGATTCCTCAGGAGTCAATTCCCCTGATTGATTCTTGACCGCCAAATCATGCATACGAGCTCGCTCTTCGTCGCTGAACTCCAATTGCATGATTTGCCGCGCCGCCACAGCGCTCATTTTTCCTGACGGATGGATGACCCGTTCCCAAATTGCCGCTTCAGTTTTGTCGCGTGCGACGGTGGACATCTTGGAATTGACCTCTATGTACAATCACTCCAAGTATATCAAAGGATTCCGAGAAATAAACAGCGAAACGCCAGACGGTTGCCTTTCGAACAGCAACACAAATCGCGCCGGTCATACGCCGTTTGCCCCGCGAAGGTGAAACTCTAAAGTAGCAAAGTTCAATATGCCTGATGTTGGATTCCAGTTGTCCAATTCAAGAAACTTTGATTTCAGAATCTCTTTTAGCTTAGCTTGTTCCTTTCCGCGACGCTGACGGATTGCTCTTCAAACAACGTGAGTTCCATTCAGAGAATGGTTTGTCTGATCCCTCTTTAAGCCATATGTTTTTATGTCTGTATGTCAGGCAAGGATGTCATGAGCCACCTGGCCGTGGATATCGGTTAACCGGAAATCACGACCGCTATAGCGGAATGTCAACTTTTCATGATTGATTCCCATCAAATGCAACATGGTCGCGTGAAGATCATGCACGTGCATCCGTTTTTCGATCGCCTTAAATCCAAACTCGTCAGTCGCCCCGTACACCATTCCACCTTTCACGCCGCCGCCTGCCAGCCACGACGTAAAGCCATAGTGATTGTGATCACGACCGTCGTTTCCCTGGGATGTTGGTGTTCGACCAAATTCACCTCCCCACAGAATCAAGGTTTCTTCAAGCAGACCACGTTGTTTCAAATCCTTTAGCAGTCCGGCAATGGGGCGGTCGACAACCTGGCAAAGATCACGATGTCCCTGGCTGTTCCGGGAATGCGTGTCCCACGGCTGAGCTCGACCGCAATAAATCTGAACCACGCGCACTCCGCGTTCGACAAGACGACGTGCCAACAAACAATTTCTGCCGAAGAGTGTCCGATCAACCGTACTTTGTCCGGGGACTGTCGCCACTAATCGAGCTTCTGATCCCGACAAACCGTACATGTCGAACGTTGCTGCGGTTTCCTGGCTGGTATCAAAGGCATCGGCAGCCGACATTTGCATTCGGAATGCCAATTCCAAAGATTCAATCCGAGCACTGAAAGCGTTTTCAGCACCTTGTCGCGAACCGTGCATCTGATTCAGACGTTGAATAAAGTCGACCTCGCGGCGTTGAGATTCCGGAGTGAGTTGAGAGTTTCGCAGATGAGGGATCACGTCTCGCGGATTGTATTCCTTGGGAACGGCCACTTGGCATCCCTGGTAGATTCCCGGCAGAAAGCGGCTGCTCCAGTTCGACGGCCCGTTAACGGGCTGCCCCTCGCCCAGTACCACAAAGCCGGGTAAGTTCTGGTTCTCTGACCCTAATCCATAGAGCAGCCATGAACCATACGAAGGCCGTACCGGCTGAATACTGCCGGTGAACAACATCCAATTCGACGACTCGTGGACCGGCACATCCGTGTGCATCGATCGGATCACACAAAGCTCGTCTGCCAGCTTTGAAAGATGAGGAAACAATTCGCTGATCTCGATTCCTGACTGACCGTGCCGTTCGAATTGAAATGGGGACGGGAGCAGCCCACCGGTATCAAATTCGGTTTTCAGTTTGACGGTATTTTCTGGCCGCTGACCAGCGTATTGCTTCAAAGCGGGCTTCGGATCGAACGTGTCGACCTGGGACGGAGCACCGTTCATCCACAGATGAATAATCCGCTTCGCTCTGGGAGCAAAGTGAGTCGGCTTTTCCGACAAGGGACTGGCATTGGCCAGACTGGAAATGACCGGCACCGTCTCTGCAGACGCTTCTTGTTCAAGAACGGTTGCCAGCCCGAGCAGGCCCATGCCGTTTCCCAGTCGGGAAAGCAATTGGCGGCGAGAAAAAGGGTCGGTCACTGGCATTAAAATCTCCCTTACCGTGCTTTGTGTCATGAGATTCCCAAGCACTTTCATGGAACGAAAGTGAACTCGTTAGAGCAGAGCAGGGAATGGCACAACTGCTCCCATGGTCCAAATTGATCAGCTCCCGAATTCTCTGGTATCGCGTTCAAGAATTCGTGCGATAACCGTTCTTCGTCAGATGTTGGCGATCGTCCATAGGCGAGTTTCCAGGCGAAATTCAATCGTTCCTGTTCCGCCGGGAACGATTGCTTCAGCCGAGCAGAAAAAGCTTTCGCCATGGCAATTGTCAGCGGACTGTTCAAGACAAAAAGTTGTTGTTGGGGAATCGTTGTAACGTTGCGAATTTCGCTGACCACGTTGGGTTCCGGGAAGTCAAACAACCCTGCCGTCGGATTCGGCGAGTAACGACTGACGATGCTATAGATTGTTCGCCGTGAATTGTTGGGATCGTCCAGAACGTTGCCCACCAGATACATGAAAAAGTCGTCTTCAGGTCGTTCCTTGATCGCCGGTGTTCGCTGATTGAGCGTCGGGCCACCAACTTTGGGGTCAAGCCGTCCGGAAACCGACAGCAATGCGTCTCGCCAGGCTTCAATATCCAGACGGCGCGGATTCATCCGCCACAAGTAATGGTTATCTGGATCAACGCTTCCATTCCGTACGTCGTTCGAACTGGCGAGTTGATACGTCGCTGAGAGCATTATTTCACGATGAAGTGCTTTCACCGACCAGCCCGATTTGACGAATCGCACGGCCAGCATATCCAGTAATTCCGGATGGGTGGGAGGACTTCCCTGCCGTCCGAAATTCCCCAGCGTCGCAACGATCCCGCGACCAAAGTGGTAGTGCCAGACCCGATTCACAAACACTCGGGCTGTCAGGGGATTCTGTGAACTGGCAATCGCATCGGCCAGTTGGCGTCGAGTAAATCTATTGGGCGTTTCTTTTTCGGCCTGTCCTCCGAGGATTCGTAGAAAACCGGGAGGTGCCTGTTCACCGGGCTGAAGCGGGTTTCCGCGCACGAGGATGTGCAACGGGTCGCCTCCGCCGCTGACGCTTGGCATGGCGGGAATCTCCGGACGTTCGCTCAGTTTTTGTTCAATCTTCGTTTGTCGAGTTTGATATTCCGATTTTTGTTGTGCATCAAGCAGCGACGGAACTTCTTTATTCTTGATGTAGAAGGGACTGGAGCCATCCTGCCACAGCCAATTCAGTAACTTTTTGTCTTCCTCGGTTAAAGGCTCGGACACACCGTTCGCATTTGTTGCCGTATCTGCTTTGGTTTCGAGACGACGCAGAGCAGTGACGACGGCGTTTTTAATCGACTGGGTATCCAGTCCCAACTCGTCGGGTTCTTTGCCGCCTGATTCCGTTTGATCCTGCACCAGAATCCAGGCATCCAATGGACCTCGACTCGCCAGCGGGTCAAACGATCGAACGAGCCGATTCAAAGGAGAACCCAGCAAATTGCCTTTCTCCGCAGCAACCGCTTCATCAATCAACTGACCTTGCCCAATCAGTGATCGAATACGCCAGGCGGCAATGAGATATTCGTCGATGCGATCGAGTTCCCGTCGCCCGAAGTTTCTTCCTTGTTCGGCAATCCATTTTTCCAGTTCGCCTCGCTGCTGCTGTAGCTGCTGTTCCCATGCCCGGAATTGATTCGTTGAATCGGTGTCGGCGAGGACTCGTTCAGACCAGACCGCACCGTTGTATGCTGCCGCCATGGAGTAGTAATCACGTGTCGGGATCGGATCAAACTTGTGATCGTGGCAACGTGCACAGGAAATAGTCAGCCCCAGTAGGCCACGCGACAGAGTGTCGACGCGATCTTCGATTTCATCCGCCTTCGCTTTGGCTTCGCCCGCCGCACCCTTTCGAAATTGAGGGCCCAAGCCTTGGAAACCGAGTCCCGCCCATTGCTGCAAATAATCATTTGACGTGAGCGGCAATTCGTCACCAGCAAGTTGCAGCCTTAAGAATTCATCGTAGGGAAGATCCTGATTGAACGCGCGAATGACCCAGTCTCGATACAGGTAGGCATTGGGGGTCGGACTTAAAAACGAATTTCCTTCGTCGTCGGCATATCGCGCGAGATCGAGCCAATACCGTGCCCATCGTTCTCCATAATGAGGTGATTTCAGCAATCGATCGACAACATCTGCGAAGGCTTCTGGCCGGTCATCCTTTAAAAATTCATCAACCTCCTGTGGAGTGGGAGGTAGTCCAATCAGGTCAAATGTCGCCCGGCGGATCAGATCTCGTTTCGAAGCTTTTTGGTTGGGGGTCAATCCGCGGGACTCCATTGCCGCCAGCGTGAAATGATCTAAGACGGAGACGGGCCATGCGGCATTATTGACTGTAGGTAATTCGTGCTCAGTCGGAGATTGAAAGGCCCAGGCGCGCCGTGCTTCGGTCCAATCGATGGATTGCATGGCAATCACTTCGTCGCTCGACTCGGGCATTTGAGCACCGAGTTTTATCCAATGTTCAAACTTCGAGACCACGGCATCTGACAACTTCGAGTCCGGCGGCATCTGCAAACCGTCGTGCCGCAGAGCACTCATCAGCGAGCTGTCAGCAGGTTTGCCAGGAACGACGACCGGCCCTCCTTCGCCTCCGCGTCGGATTCCGCCGGGGGTGTCGAGCAGCAAGCCTCCCTTAAGCTTGTTCGCCGTCTTTGCTGTCGCGGAATGGCATTTCCAGCAATGTTCCGACAACTGTGGCCGGATTTCACGTTCGAAATACTCAATCCCTCTTGGATCGACATCGTCCGCCATGATTGGCAAAGTCGCGATCCAAATGAGCAATAAAATAACCGATACCACACGCGAAAATGGAAACGGGCCGTGCAATATAACTGATCGAACGCACGTCGTGTTTGTCAATATTTGCCTGCTCCTGTCATTTGCGGGGTCATCAAGCCAACGGCACCACTCATCAACACTGAAGTCATCCAGAAGATTGATCTCGAAATACCCAGAGCGGGCTTTGCTCGCAACCCAATCCGAGAAGAATTTGAACCACGAAAAACCCGAAATGCACGAAAAAACAGTCGAGGCGAGCCGGGCGACGTAAGTCCCCGGATTCTTTCTTCTACACTTTCTTCGCAGCGTACGAAGAAAGCCAACGTTAGGACTACGAAATAGGTCGAGCCGCAACGGATTTACAGACAACATATGACGGCAATTCCAGCAATGCAATTGCTGATTCGTCTGATTTGACAGCGGGCTCGGCGTGATCGTAGAGTAATTTCCTCTTCGGAATCGGCACGGGCTAAAGCCTATGCTTCGAATAGCGGACGAAGCGGAGTCGTAGAGAGACGTTCACGCACCATGTCTAACACTTCCTGGGAATCAGGTCATGGCAAAATCCGTTTCGAACCGTAAAAAGAAAATACCCTCAGCCAAGGCATTGGCGACAAGTTCGACACTTCGAATCGGACAGGTGCCACGGCCGACGACGGCTGGTGATACGGCGCCAGACCTGGATGCCCTGCCTCTTGAACGATTCGTTGTGAGCGAGTCGGTTGCCGGGGCACAGGATGCCCAAGCCGAAGCCATTCGTCATGTCATCACCAGCACGCCACCGCACGACGCTGCGTCACTGGCGAATTCGTTGCGAGTGATCCTCAAAGGTGCATCGCCCGACGATGCCGCGATGCTTCGTCAAGTACTCCAGATTGATTCGGTCGCCACCGCGACGGTACAGCCCAGCAACCCAGACACGGATCTCGCTGATGGCTGGCGCGATGGGGCCTATCCCTACAAGAATCTTCTGTCACGCAAGAGTTACGAGACACAGAAGTATCACCTGCAGGTGGAATTATTGAAACTTCAAGCGTGGGTGAAGGCGGCCAGGCAAAAGGTTGTTATCTTGTTTGAGGGGCGTGATGCCGCCGGGAAGGGAGGAACAATCAAGCGTTTCATGGAACATCTGAATCCACGCGGTGCTCGCGTCGTCGCCCTGGAAAAGCCCAGCGAAGTAGAACGTGGACAATGGTATTTCCAGCGTTACGTGCAGCATTTGCCGACCGCTGGAGAAATCGTGATGTTTGATCGTTCGTGGTATAACCGAGCGGGTGTCGAGCGGGTCATGGGGTTTTGTTCGGACAGCGAATATCAGGAATTCGTGCGCCAAGCGCCCGAGTTCGAACGCAATCTTGTCCGTAGCGGCGTGCATCTGATCAAATTCTGGTTCTCGGTGAGCCAGGAAGAACAACGTCGACGATTCGAGGAACGTAAGGCACATCCTCTGAAACAATGGAAATTATCCCCCGTCGATCTGTCATCTCTCGACAAGTGGGCTGATTACACGAAGGCCAAGGAAGCAATGTTTTTCAACACGGACACGGCCGATGCCCCGTGGACGGTGATCAAATCGGACTGCAAGAAGCGAGCGCGCTTAAATGCGATGCGATACGTACTTCATCGGTTGCAGTACGACAAAAAGGACGTCAGCGCCATAGGCCCGCTGGATCCACTGCTCGTGGGAAGGGCTCACATTGTCTATGAACAAGGGGAACACCCGGGTGCCATCCCGATTGCATAAAGTTAACGCCGATGACAAACAACGTTTTCGATCGCTACGTCACGCGGTTTCATCGAGGACCGCTCGTACTTTCCTTGTTAGCGCGGCGGCTGTGAATGGCTTTTGAACTAAGACCTCGTCCGCTTTCATCACGTCGCGTAACAATGCGGTGTCGTCTGCATAGCCGCTCATGAAAAGCACCCGAATTCCAGGTCGTTTTTGTCTCATGATTTCTGCCAGTTGTTGCCCACCCATTTCTGGCATCACCACATCGACGAGCAGAAGATCGATCGTATCAGAAAAATCTTCGGCCAGTCGGATCGCCTCTGGCCCCAGGCTCGCCTCCAGAACCTTGAAGCCTTTTGTCTCCAATGCGATTCGGGCAATCCTGCGAACTGCGTCCTGATCTTCAACGAGCAAGATCGTTTCGTGGCCGCCAGATGATTGCAAGGTGATGGTCGGCTTTGAACTCGTGGCGACTCCTGTGGCGATGGGAAACAGGATGCTGAATGTGCTGCCGACATTCAATTCGCTCTCAACCGAAATGCCTCCTCCACATTGTTTGACAATTCCATGAACGACTGACATTCCCAGTCCGGTCCCGACGCCAATGTCTTTTGTCGTGAAAAACGGTTCGAAGATCTTTTCCTGGATCTCTTTTGACATCCCATGCCCGGTGTCAGAGACCAGAAGATTAACATACCTGCCTGGGTTTATGTCCGGGTGATTCTTTCTGTCTTCGATATTGATCGTCACATTTCGCGTCTTCACCACAAGTTGCCCACCGTGAGGCATGGCGTCTCGTGCATTAACGACAAGGTTCATCAGAACCTGTTCGATTTGCCACGTAGCGGCAAGAATTTGAGCTGCGTTTGGGTCGCAATCGAGTGTTAACTGAATGTTTTCCTCAATTAATCGACGCAGCATTTTTGAAGTCTTTTCAACGATCTCATTGATGTCTACTTGTACTTGTTCAACGATGGATTTTCGACTGAGGGCTAACAATTGTTGGGTCAGACTCGCGGCGCGATTTCCCGCATCCAGAATCTCTTGAACGAACTCGCGTTCAGCGGCATTGTCGTGTAAATCTGACAGCATCTGGCTGGCATATCCGTTGATCACTGTCAATAGGTTGTTGAAATCATGTGCCACACCACCAGCCAGTCGTCCCACCGCTTCCATTTTTTGGGACTGGTGGAATTGTTGTTCGAGTCGCTTCCGCTCCGTGATGTCACGCACGACTCCAGTAAAATGCCGTTTACTATCGAGTTGGAATTCGGTCACGGTTAACTCTATCGGAAAAACCGAGCCATCCTTGCGTTTTCCCTCCACTTGCCGCCCAATTCCGATTACCTTTGCAATTTCTGTACGAATGTAATCGCCAATATAGTCGTTGTGTTCATCGTTGTACGGATGAGGCATCAGCATTGTGAAACTGTAGCCGATCAGCTCTGCTGCTGGATAGCAAAATATTCGTTCTGCGGCGGGATTGGCTAACTGTATCGTGCCATGTTCGTTGATCGTAATAATTGCATCTTCGACACTTCCCATGACAGAGTGAAGCACTTCCGTTGCCCGCTCCCGTTCGGTCAGATCATTGAAGCAAGTCAGGATTCCTTCTACGCCCCCTTCGGTGATCAGGGTTGCGAAGACGTAAACGGGAATCTCGCGACCATCGAGTCGGGTCATCTTCTGGCGCTGAAGGGGTGCAGGCTCTTTTGTCTTGAACATTGCGGCCATTCGATTGCGAACGTGATGGTGCGCTTCGAGAGGAATCAACTCAAATGGACTTTTGCCGATCAGCTCACTCGGATCTGTCGCTCCAAAAAGTCGAACGCAGGCAGAATTACAAAAAGAAATTCGATTGTTGATATTGATGTAAATGGCATCGGGGAGCAGCTCGACGAGGCGGCGATAACGCGATTCACTCTCACTGATGATCCGTTTTGACTCCTTCAGTTCGGTGATATCGGTAATTACCGTGACAGCCATTGGACGGCCAGTCTCGTCCATCCGTTGTTTGGACATCGCTCGGTAAACTCGGCTCACGTTTGTGCCGTGGAAGGGGGGTAAGACGACTTCGTAATCGAGATCTTCTCCCGCCAGAACACGATCCAGATTGGACTTGATCTGTGGCCATCCCTCAGCAATCACCTGCGACATTTTGTGACCAATGATTTGATTGATTTCACGATCAACGAGTTCGGCATACGCCTCGTTCGCGAACACATACTCGTAATCCTCGTTGATTACGATCAACCCCACGCGAGCCGTACTCATCACGATTCTCAGCAACCGATGTTGTTCGCGAAGTGACTGCTCGACGTTTTTTAGCCCCTCAAAATCTGTCGCCGTGCTATACCATTCCACAACGTGACCGGCCGAATTGCGAATCGGAAATGTGCTTGAGACGTGCCAACGATATTGGCCGTCCGCACGGCGTATTCGCAGTTCATCATAAAGGAAGTGATGCGTCCGAATCGTTTCATCCCACGAAGCGATCGCTTGATTCGCGTCGTCAGGATGAATTAACTTGAACCAACCCGATCCCAGCAAATCTTCAACATTCATTCCTGTATATTCGATCGTCTTGGCATTGACGTATGTCAGTTTACCTGACTCATCTGCGACCCAGACGATTTGGGGAATGGCATCTGCCAATTCCCGGAAGCGTTTTTCGCTGATTTGCAATTCACACAGGTGCTCGTTCAGTTTTTCGTCGTTCTGTTTGCGAGCGGTGATATCGGAAATATAGCCATGCCAAATGATCGTTCCGTCCTGTTGACGCGACGGAATCGAATGCCCTTCAACCCACAGTGTCCCACGAGTGGGATGTTGAACTCGATATTCATAGCGCCAAGGTGTCATCGCTTCAGCAGATTGTCGGACGCTTTCCAGGACTTTGGGGCGGTCCTCCATAAACATACGCTCAAATGCGGGCGTGAAATCGTCAGCAACATCCTCTGGGTTCACGCCGTAAATATTAAAAAGGTGTGGACTCGCGTAGGGCATATAGGCCCGGCCATCAGGGTGCATCGCGAATGAGCAAATGACGATCGGAACGGATTCCATCGTCAAATTCATTCGAGCTTGTACCGCCCTCAAGTCAGCCTCAGCCTGTTTCTGTTCGGTGATATCTCGAGAAATACCGACAACCCCGATCACATTCCCTTCCGAGTCTCGATAGGGCGATTTCGTGGTCGTGTACGTTCGCGGTTTGCCACCAACAGAAAGCGAGATCTCGTATGTGTGTTGCACATCGGTCGCCATGATCTTGCGATCCCATGCGATCACCTTCTGAGCGCTTTCCGGTTCAAACAGCACGTTGTCATCGCGGTCAAAGACTTCTGTAACCGCCTTTCCCAGCAAAATGGCAAAAACCTCATTGCAGAATAAGTAATTTCCATCGATGTCTTTTACGTACACTGCGTCCGTCGTGCTGTCGGCTACAGCGCGGATGAGCGAGTTCGCTTTGTCGACAAGTCGAAACCCGCGACGACATAGCCAGTAAATCAGCCCCGTGGTTAGCAGAACAAATGCGGCTTGATTGAAAATGTATGCACCAAGCCGTTGCCCAGCCTGCATCTCGCTCGAGATCAAAATTACTGTCACAAGAGTCCAGAGCAGACTGAAACCGAAATATGTCGTCGCGATTCGTCGTGGCAGGTGCCGGAGGGGATCTCCGCTATGCGCGTTGCTTCGCACCAAATTCGCATTATTCATCGTACGAATTTGGTTCGGATTGTGCATTGGCCTACCTGTGTGAAGGAATGAATGACCAGTCTGGACGGGTCCTCCTGACCTCAGTGCTTGTCGTAATGCAAACGGCGATCATTTGCCAGAACAAATCTGAAATGAGAATGAAATCGGAGTCGACATTCAATGATTTCAGACACACATTTCCAAAAACTCATTGAGTTATTGGAAACGACATTCTGGTTTTGTCACAAAAAATTCAGAATTTGCACTGTGAGCGAAAGCAAACAATCAAGCTTCAATCATTTTTCGGCCGCAACTCAGAAACAGCGGCGCTTCGACGGGCGTCAAGAAGTCTGCGAACCCTCGTGATGAGGTCAATCGGTTTGAACGGCTTTTCGAGGAATGTGGAACTTGCGTCCAAGGCTAAATCGTCACTCGCAAGTCCACTCATGAAAACGACAGGCAATCCTGGATACTCCGACCGAAGTCGGTCTGCGATATCACAACCTGAGGCTTCAGCAAGCCGAAGATCGGTCACGAGCAAATGCAAAGGCTCGGAATGTTCAGTAGCAACATTGATGGCAGAATCGCCATCGTGTGCTTCAAGGACGTTGTATCCGTGAGACTCCAGCGCACACTTAATGAATTTTCGCACGCGCGCGTCGTCGTCGACCAGCAGAATTGTCTCACTTCCCCTTGTGTTTTGCGGATGAGCGAACGCGGGCATCAGGGGAAGTTCGATTATAGGCACTTTTGGAAGAAGGATATCGATTCTTGTTCCGGCTTCTTCAGACGTAGTCAATGATATCTGCCCGCCGCATTCGCGAACAATTTTACTCACATTCTCGATTGTCGTACGACGCATTACCGCGTTATTTACTGCGTTGGACAAAACGTTTTCGTTGGCGGGCAATTCAGTCGCCGTCGATTCCGCTGCTTCACAACTCGTATCCGAAATACTGAGCCGCACAAAGTGAGAAGGGCTGGGAGTCGATAAATCCGAAGTTGTGGCCATTACACCATCGGTGTGACTTGTGTGAATGGTGAGCCATCCACAATCCGAGATTACGGCCATTGCGCCCAGGATGAGATGCAACAGGATTCGCTCGACCGTTTCCTGGTGGACAAACACAAGTGCGGGTTTCGATGTTAGATCAGTATTGACGATCACGTCCTCATGTGCCGCCCTCGTGATCAACGGTTTCAATCGACACACAATTTCATTCAAATCAGTCATCGAACCTTTCGCCAACTCCTTCTTTTTTGCTTCGCGAAATTGATGAATGAGATCCGCTGCTTGTTGCCTCGCTTCCTCAATCGCAACAACCGTAGAATGGTTCAAATCATCGCTTGAAAGCCCGTTGATCAACTTGGCGCACGCAAATTGAATGATCAGCAAGCGATTATTGACTTCGTGAAAAAAGTGGGAGTCGATGGTCACGAGTTCGTCAGTCGAGCAGCAGAATTGTTGAGTGTCGGCGCGATGGTCGTCAGCTGAAACAGACAGCGGATTTCGTGAGTCACGTTCGGCGAAAAACCCACCCATTTTTGGCCCTAAGTATGAGTGATGTGCTAGCAAAACGATCCTTCAGTCCTTCGTTATGATACTTGGAATTGAAATAACCGCGAGTCAAGGATCATTTCAACGAGCACATGCCGAAACAGTCGATCGAATCGTAGAAGTCAATTAGAACAGACTTGGTCCGTCGTGCAAACGACAACGACGACAAAATACACATGCCCCTCTATGGTGTGCTATTTTGATCCACGCAATTCGAGCATACGTTTGGGTGAAGGCAATGTCGTCTCTCAAGCCATCGCGATTTCAACCTGAGTTCACGACGATCGGGATCGTAGTAAAAGCCATCAATGGCCGTTAGAATCTTGTCCCCACACCCATTCCGTTAGGCTCATCGTGACTCCGTTTGTAACGGGAATTCCGGTTTCATAAGGCAAACAATTTCGCATGGCGTCGACAAGCTCTTCAAGTATTCGAATTGGTATCGTTGGAGCCGGCGAAAATACGCGCGTGCGCCATATCCCGGGACTCGCTGCGATTAAAGATGTTAAAATCGTCGGCGTTGTGAATCGCACACCCGCCTCGACGGCCCGCGTTGCCGCGGATTTTGGTATCCCTCAACAATATCCGATGTGGCAGGAACTTATCGCCGATCCGTCGATTGACGCTGTTGTCTTGGGGACCTGGCCGAATCTGCACTGTGAAGTCACATGTGCCGCGCTTGCGGCGGGTAAGCACGTCTTATGCGAAGCCAGAATGGCGCGCAACCTTGCGGAAGCCAGGCAAATGCATCAGGCCGCTCTGGCGCGACCTGACCTCGTAGCAATGCTTGTTCCCAGCCCCTTTGGCTTGCTGGCCGATCTGGAAATCCGACAACTGATCGACGAGCAATTCATTGGCGAGCTTCGAGAGCTTGTCGTACTGGGCGCGGACGATCAGTTCTTTGACTATTCAAAGCTTTTACACTGGCGTCAGGACGCAAATATCAGCGGATTTAACGTGTTGACTCTTGGGATCATGCATGAAACGGCGCTACGCTGGGTACCACAGCCGACTCGCGTTTTCGCTCAAACTCAAACGTTTGAACCCAGCCGTCCCAACCCGGCCGGCGCTGGAAATTCCCCCGTCACCGTTCCTGACAGTGTCCAGGTCCTGACACAAATGCCTGGGGGCGCAAGAGGTGTTTATCATTTCAGCGGAATTAATTTGCACGGACCGGGAAAGCAGATTCACTTGTATGGTAGTACAGGGACGATCAAAATTACGTTTGGCGAACAGGAACGTCTTTTCATCGGTCGCGTAGCAGATGCTGAGCTGCGCGAACTGACAATTCCACCGGAAAAGCGGATTGGCTGGCGGGCTGAGGCTGAGTTCATCGGCGCCATTCGCGGCAAGGAATCCGTTCGGCGGACGGACTTTGGTAGCGGACTTCAATACATGGAATTTACAGAAGCTGTCGCTCGCAGTGCGGCCCTTTCGTTGCCCGTTGATCTGCCGTTGCTCTGAAAGGATAGACATGAGTTATGGCGTCACGCCATTCGCCGTCAGGTTACCGCAAATTCGCAAAGCCGTTGGCTCGCGAAGTAAGTCGATTTTGCGAGATCTTCGTGAAGAGTTTGAAGACGAACTTGCCGAGGACCGCGAACAGGTCGAAGAAGCCAATGAAGACGACGAATTTGATCCCGAATTATCGCTCCAGGACGCTCTGCGACATCTCATCCTGGATGAAGAGAGATGGGATTATGAAGGAGCCAAGTACGGCTATGCCGTCGAAATGATCTGCTCGTTTTTCGGTGAAATCCTTTCCAATGATCATTGGACGGGAATGACCCTGAGCTGGGTCGAAACCATTAACGACTCACTGTTGGAGTCAGGCGTCTCGGCAGAGACATTCTCGATTTTCGGGCACCTATTCTATCGTGGCTCGCCCGTGGAAATCCCCGAAATCGAAGATTTTCCTTGCATCGGCTATGTGACGTTATCGGAAATCCCGGATGTCCTCGAAGCGTTGACAGATAAACAACTATCGCAGATCAAGAGTGAAGACGGGGATCGGATTCGCGTTGCGTTGCAACAGGTTCGTGAATGGCTGGAAACCTGCCAACGCGACAAGGCAGATCTTGTTTGCTTTTATTACTGACCGGCTCACATTAGGAAACCATCATGATCGACAGAGTTTCGCGACGGGATTTTTTAGCGGCGACAGTCGCTGCGGGCGTTACCGCAAGTTCAATGACGACCGGTCTTCAATCACTCGCTTCGGCTCAGGACAAATCCATGCCAGATCAATTGCCAATCATTGATACACATCAGCACTTGTGGGACCTGACGAAGTTCAAGTTGCCCTGGCACAAAGGTGACGAGACAAAACCCCTGCAGCGCAGTTTTGTCATGTCTGACTATCTCGAAGCAACAAAGGGTTTGAACGTCGTCAAAACGGTCTACATGGAAGTTGACGTCGAACCCGACCAGCAAGTGGCGGAGGCCGACTACGTGACCGATCTTTGCCAACGAGACGACAATCCCATGGCTGCGGCGGTTGTGTCAGGTCGCCCTGGGACTCCCGGATTTGAACCGTACATTCGCCGGCTGGCCAGCAACAAATTCATCAAAGGGATCCGTCAGGTCCTGCATGGCGATTCAACGTCGGCCGAATTCTGTCTGCAACCGAAGTTTGTGGAAAGCATTCAGTTGCTGGGCGAACTCGGTAAGAGTTTTGACCTCTGCGTGCGACCTGCCGAAGTGGTTCACGCTGCAAAGCTGGTTGCTCAGTGTCCCAAGACTCGATTCATCCTCGACCATTGCGGGAACATGAGCGTGACCTCAACCGATCAGGCGCTCCGCAAGAAATGGGAACAGGGGATGCAGGAACTGGCCCAAAAGCCGAATGTCATCTGCAAGGTCTCGGGCATCATCGTCACGGCCAACAAGGACTGGAAGCCAGAAGATCTCGCTCAGAACATCAACTTCACGCTCGACACCTTCGGCGAAGACCGGGTGATCTTCGCGGGCGACTGGCCGGTCTGCACTCTGAGAGCCACGTTTGCTCAATGGGTCAACGCATTAAAACAGATCGTCAAAGATAGACCCGTCAGCTTCCAGAAGAAGCTGTTTCACGATAACGCCGCCAGGTTCTATGGAATCTAAAGATCGAACTTAAATGAAACCATCGGCGCGAAGGTGGTCGATCGTTCGACCAAATGCGTCGATGGTTTCGTCGATGTCGTTGTCCGTGTGAGCGGCCGACGTCATGCCGCTCCAGCCGAACCAATCAACGCCATTTGTGATAAGGGCCGTTCGGAAGGCATGCTTCAATTCTGCGGGCTGCTCGACATCAAGCTGCTCGTACTGACCGCCGCAAGGGATGAAATCGTCCCGCACTGATGCGGGGCCATCGTAACGTGGCAAGATGTGGATCATCGAAAATTCTCCGTAGGCGATCCATGATACGGACTTCCGTGCGAAAAGTTCGTTCAGCCGCCCCCTGACTTGGCTCGCGGCTTCAATGGCTCGCCCGCCAGCGATTCCATCCGCCAAGGCATCCAATGCGGCGCACCCTGCGGCGGCCGACAACGGATTTCCGTTAAACGTACCGGGATGTTTCATTTTTTTCCCGTGTCGATTACCAAAAGAAATCGCGTCAAGAAGATCGGCCCGCCCACATACTGCTCCACCAGGCAATCCTCCCGCCAGGATTTTTGCTAACGTGGTCATGTCTGGTTTGACACCATAGTGTGCTTGAGCACCACCGGGGGCGACTCGAAAACCAGAAATCACTTCATCGAAAATCAGGATCACGCCGTATTGCGAACAGAGATCGCGCAAGCCGCGCAAGAACTCACCCTGAATCGGAACAAGCCCCCAATGCCCGCCAGTCGGTTCAAGGATACAACAGGCAGGTTGCTGCTGTTGGAAGGCTTGCTCGACGGCTTGAAGGTCGTTCGGTGGAATCGCGATCAAGTCGCTGAGAACTCCCGGCGTCACACCCGGCATGGACCAGTCGTCGATTGTGTAGGGAGCGTAAGCGGCAGGGACAAGCAGATCGTGCCAGCCGTGAAAATGGCCGATGAATTTGACGACCTTCGTTCGACCGGTGACAAGTCGCGCGATTCGTAATGCCATCAGGGTCGCTTCGGTTCCGCTGCTGGTGAACCGGATTCGTTCGGCTGAAGGAACCAGACGCTGGACCCGTTCGCCCCATTCAATTTCGAGTTCATGACAGGCGGAGAAGTGGGTTCCTCGGACCATTTGACGCTGGACCGCAGCAACGACGTCGGGGTGGCCATGCCCCAGAATCAGTGCTCCATGACCGACCCAATAATCGATCAGCAAATGCCCTTCAACCGTCGACTTTCGTGAGCCAGAAGCATCCTTCACGAAGACCGGAAATGGCTGCAAATAACGGCTGTCGTGGGTGACTCCGCTGGGAAATACGGAAAGCCCTCGTTCGAACAGTTGTGCCGATTCACCAAACTTCGCTCGATAGGCAGCTTCAATACTCGAGGCCTTCACGGACATAAGAATTTTCCTGTTCGAAACACGACAACGTTTGAGGGCAAATCGTAGAGTACGAGTGGCCTTGAGCAAAGGCAACATGCGTTGACGATGGTCACTTGAGGGCTCGCCATCTGCGACCGACGTTGATGCATCCCCCGAATTGAATTCGAGGAGGCTGGAAGCCTCCTCGACGTGGGCCCGCGATGATATGAGCCAAGCTATGCATCCCCGGTTGTTGATCCCAGGAATCGGCCTCCGTCAACGCGAAAGACTTCACCGGTGACGAAATCGGTCCCTTCGAGTAAGTACAAGACGGCCTGGTTCACATCATCGGCCGAGCCGATGCGATTCAGGGCCGACGACTTTCGAATTTGTTCAAGTTTCTTATCCGACGTCGTAGGGGGCGGTTCGACGGTTCCGGGTGCGATTGCATTGACCGTGATTGTGGGGGCCAGTTCGACGGCTAAAGTCCTGGTCAACGTTTCCAACCCACCCTTGGCCACAAGATAGGGAAGAAAGTCACGATAGGGTCGGTCAACTGCCCAGTCTGTGAAATGAATGATTTTTCCTTGCAATCCATTCTCAATCGGTTGCTGAATCATCGCTCGGGCAGCGGCGATGGCGGTGAAATAGGGCGCGGAAAGATTTGATGCGATCGCATCGAAATAGTCTTTTGGCTGGAGTGTTTCGAATGGAGTGCGCGAATAGATACTCGTTAAATTGATCAAGACATTCAACGACCCAAATCGGGCGAGCGTCTGCTGAACCAATAAATCGGCTTCCTCAGGATTTCGCAGATCCGCGCGAAACGAATCTGCTTGAACTCCTGCGAGTCGGCATTCCTCAATCACCGACTGCATGCCATCAGAACTCGTATGATAGCTGAACGCCAGATTCGCGCCGCGCGCCGCCAGCATCAGGGCCAGTTTGGCTCCAATTCGCCGACCACCGGTAATGAGGACCGTTTTTCCAGCCAGCCGCATGGTGTGATGCTCACGTCATCGTTGTGGTGTTGCGATCGGCATTTTGGAAATCATTTTGCGATTTTGAGGAATTGTTCGTATGCCGCTTCGGCATTCCCTTCGGCGACGTTTCCCTGATGAATATACAGTCCATACCTCAGCCTGATTGACGGCGTGACGTCATCCAGAATGACGGGTTTGGATTTTGTTGGATCATTCTGATAGGCACCTTCACCAAAGGGGCTGATCGAAAAAAGACCGTAATCTCGAACGTGGTATCGCGATGGCCGGAAGTTGCCCGGATGGTCCATGATCGTGACACCGTATTCACGCGAGTCTACCATCCCCGTGTAGTCGACCCACCTGGCGGGTTGTCCCCAGCATTCTTGAGTCGTCTTCTTCCCTTCGGAATTCACGACTTTGCCCCCTTCTTTTTCTCGCATCGATTGCGCGATGCGGATGCCGAAAAGCCCTTCTTTCGTGTCATCAAATCTGGCAAGTTTTCCGGCAGGGGGGGCGATTGTTGTGTCGTAAGTGATCAGCCGGTTCGGATAAATGGAAATCTTCGTTGTTTCGATCAAAGTGGGAGTTCCATCGATACCCATCCAATCATTGATTAACTGAATGGTTCCCGGGCTTCCTGAGCTGAATTTGACATCGCGGGTGATGATCCGGCCTTTTTCAGCCCAGAACCTGATGTCATTGACTTCATCCACCGACAACCAAATGCCCCGATGATGAGGATGTTCTTTCTCGTTCGGATCGATCGGACGGGTCAGAATCGCGCCACCAGGGCCTCGAACGGGCCAGAAATAGGGTTTGGGCAGCTGTGGTCCATGATGAAAAACCGTGAATTCTTCACGGCCAATCTTCACGACAATGCCCTCGTCACCTGTTCCGATCGTGACAGCGTCTTCAGCCTGCACATTGAGCCAGGAGCCAACCAGGAACGAAAGGCACGCGAGATTCAGGCCGCACTTCCAAAATCGAAACATTGCCGCGCCCCATCAAACGGAATCTTATTATCGAACACGGATCATTGACCTTGTCACTTGAATATACCGTAGTTCCGTTGATTTGGTCGACTCATCGGAAAACCAGACACAAATCACAGCTTACGGCCAATACCAGCGAAGTCGCGAATCATTTTTTTGCCTCTGCCGCCCAGCGTTTCATTCGAACCGCATTCGCCTGGCGGTAGGGGTCGTCAGATGATGATCGTTCGAGAGTTGAAATTGCTTTGGGAAGCTGATCAAGCTTGGCATAAGTTTGGGCGAGCAACAAACGTGCTGGAAAAAACCAGCGCCCTTTCCGATCGTACTTCTTAAGATAGTCGGTTAACAGTTCGACGGCAGTGGAGTACTCACCCATTTCATATTTACAGATCGATGTCCAATAGAAAGCGTCTTCCGACGCGATTCGGTTAATCCGATCGACGTCAGCTGGGTTTTGTTCAACTTCAAGATGCCGGATTCGAAGATATTTGGCCGTGGCATCTGCAAATTTTCCAAGCAATTGATCAGACCGGAACTTCTGCATCTTGCGTTCGGGAACGGCACTGACGGGCTTTCCCTGATCGTCGTATTTCACGGAAATTGGCACGTTAAAAGGCAACGACAATCGCTCCCATTCCTTCTTTTGTTCTTCCGACGGGGAAACCAGCTCCATTTGTTGAAGTCGCGGAAATGCCCAAGGTTTCAGATTTTCAACCGGCCAGCCCCCAAATTTCGCCACACGATTCAACTGTCCGATTCGCCCCTGTTCGTCCATCAACGGATCATAAAGTATGCAAAGATCGCTTGGCGGCAATACTTGCTCCAGATTGTACATTCGATACGGCCAGAAATTGGAGTTTGTGATCAAGTAGAGCGTCGGTTCAACCAGATCTTCAACAGTGAATCGATACTTCTCGTTCACCGACATTTGTTCGAGCCATTCCGGGTGCGAAACGATCTCGGACAGTGTCGCGATGGACGTATCACTTGTATTCGTACCATTGGCAATCGGTAGTCCAAGCTGCATATCAAAAAGATAAACTTGTCCGTCCACGAGCGTACCAAATAACCAGTTCTCATCGTTTGTTTTTTTTGCAGACTTCGGCCTGATCACAATCGAATCAATCCGAAGTTGCTTCAAGATCTCTGACGATATCCAGGCTCGGCCTTCGGATGAGCCACGCCCCAGTTGCAGACTCATCGCGGGAATCAGCGGCAGTTCGAGTTCGTCATCTCTCCACAAAGCGATGTTTCGACAAACAAAATCAATAACGTTGGCAACCTTCTGCAATTCCCCTTGACCGCGATCCGACAAATATCCGGCAATCACGTGATGAAATTGAGAATCTCGAATGTGTAGTGCGTCCATGCCATCATACTTGGCCTGGGCGAGTCGTGGCTTTTCATCAGGCGAAATCCAGCCCGAAGGAACTGTTACCGGAACCGGACGGTCGATGATGGCCGGATCACTGATCTTCGCAGTCTCCGCCTGCTTAAAACGCCAGGAATTCAGCAAACTGACAGGTTTATCGGTTGTGGCATTCACTCCGAAGTTTTCCGGACGCAATTGAAAAATGGCGCTCGTCAACACATCGTCTGAAGTTGCGGTCGCAGGCGCGTTTGACGACGAATTGGTCGGAGAGACCTTTCCGGGGCCGCAACCAGCGACCAGTAAGGCCGAAATGAACAGGCAAGTCAGGCTGAACAAACGCATGTCTTCGACTCGAAAAAGTGGAATTGATTACAACATCGTCACATACGACGAATGGATCAAAAACGTTGACCGACAAAGATGTCGCATGATAGGCACTGACGCCGGGAATTGCATTCCTTCGACGTCAGCCGAATCCAAGAAAACGAGCCACGTTCAAGGGAACGTGGCTCGTCGTTTTCTTGCAAATATTGAACAGAAATGTCTGATGAGGCAGTTTGCCTGATCCTTCAATCTCGGCTCGATTGTCGTCGCAATCTTCAAGTTAGTCTTCGTAGTGAACCACGACATGGTGTCCGATGGATCGGACGGAAACCGCATACTTCCCGTAATCATACCGAACCTTGTTGCCGTCATGTGTGACCTTCACGCATTTCGGGTCGCAAGGTGGAACACAAATCTCAACATTCACACAAGTCTTGCAACATGCGTTCTTATTGCAGGGATCTGGAACCTGAACGATCGTCGGAACGGCACAAGGGGCGATATTTCGAGTACTTCGGTACTTCACGTTTTGATAGACCACTGCCGACGGTGGCGCAATCGTGTACGGATATTCGACTTGGCCAGGCGAATATTGGTTTAGCATCGGTTGCGAAGGTGTGCTATAGACCGGATCAGGAACCGGGGAAAGCGGGCTCGGCATCGGGATGGAATTGACCTGACCTGTCAAAGCGGGGGCGAGCGAAAGCGGCAACGTTGACCGCATCGAACGACTTTCACCAGCACCGACCACGGTCGCCATGACCGCAAGACCAAATCCAGCCAATAGTGTTTTCTTCATCGCAGACTCCTTACTCAAAACAGACGAATCACTACGCTCGCAGCAATTCTCACCTTAATACTCTATCTGATGATTCCAGTACTCAGCACCGAAATCATCGTAAACGAGCCAATCTCGTTGTGAAACCAGAACAGTATTATGAGATAGGAATAATGGGTTGACATTTCCTACGCAAGGGGCAAGGCCAGAAACTCAAACGAATGCGATTGCAACAGTTATCTGAGCCAAGCATAATGCCGGGATGGTTCGTGTCGCCGGATTTCTTTTTCTGGCCACACGATTCCGACGAAACTCGAATTCGTTTTCGACGAGGATTCCGTCATGTTGCTTTTCCGAAACATCCAAAGTCGCCTGCGGTTGAGTGATCTCCGGCAAATGCGACAGGCGGCGATTGTCGCTTCGGCGATACTCATCGCGGCGATTTGTCAAATTGCCGTGGCACAAAGTAGAGCCAAAGAAACCGTCAATGTACATGTTGACGAAAAAGGAAGGAAATTCGTCAATAAGATTCCGTACGATGTTTTTTTCGATGATCCACTTGGAGTCGTGGGCAGCAATAAAAACACGATCGCAGCACCAGCTGAAGTCGTTAATTCTAAAGAAGATAAGGTAAACGCGACGACAGCTTCAACTCCATCGTCACCACCCGCTAAAGGGGGCGGCATTCCGTGGCAGGAATTGATTCCGATTGACGAACTACAAGGCGAAGTCAAAACCGTTCGCAACAGCTTGAGTAAGCACATGGCGAATCAAGGGAGCTATAACTCGAATTTCAAGGAAATTGCCGTCGATGGGGCGGAAATCGCTGCGCTGGCGGGGATTCTTCAAGAACATGCCGAGTCATTGACCTGGAAAGATAAAGCTCAGTACGTCCGTGACTTTGGCGCTCAACTCAATCAGTCGGCCGTTGGTTTGGGGAAGGACAATTTCGACAAGACTCGATCGGCATTTCAGAAACTGACATCAACCCTTGATGGTTCGATCCCCCCTGATGCCGGGAATGTCCCCTCAACTCGCCCCTTCAATGAAGCCGCCTCTCGCAAAGCTCTGATGAAGCGGATCGAGAAAGCGAAGAATTTTCTTAAGCAGGACGTTAACAGCGAAACCAAATTCAAATCGTTGTCAGATCAGATCCGGCGTGAGGCTGCTCTCATTTCCGCGTTTGGTTCTGTCATCACGACGTCCGGGTACGAATACACGTCTGACGACGACTATCAAAATCATGCCCGAACGCTGATTGATGGAGGGAAAGAAGCCGCCTCGGCCTTGCAAGATGAATCTTATGATCGGTTTAAGCAGGCGGTCGACAAAGTCAATAAATCTTGCACAGACTGTCACGCATCGTACGGAAACGGCTAATATCGGTTTCGTCGCGGGAAGCTTGGCAACGTTCTGGTTTTCGCTGGCATTCGTGAAAGCCGAGGCTGAATGCTGATGCGGCGGCGGGGCTCTCACTCGACAATGAATCGTATTTCCACCACCATCCGGGTTCTGTCATTACGAAAACAATGCACATCACTTCAGACGAAGGATACCTATGAAGTCCGCTTGCCGTTTTCTGTTTCTCGCGGGAATACTCGCTTTTGGAACATTCTCGACCACGCCAACCGTTGCAGATGTGATTGAACTGAAAACGGGACATAAGCTGGAAGGAGATGTGCTGAAACAACAGGCGGATACGCTGTATGTCGATATCGGTATCGATGTCATCAAAGTTCCGCTGAACCAGATCAAGTCACGGTCGGCAGCAAAAGATGCCACTAATGTGCCTGACTCGACGCAGAAACACCAACTCTATCGGACGGCTCAGCTACCTCGCCGGAGCATCAAAGAATTAACGGAAAAATTTGGCGAAGGTGTGGTTCTGGTTCAAACCCCGGGCGGACTGGGATCGGGATTCATCGTCAATGAAAATGGCTTTTGCGTGACGAACTACCACGTAATTGAACGAGAAACACGAATCGCAACGACGATTTTTCATCGTGGCGAAGATGGCTCGTTCAACCGCCGCAGAATCGACGACGTTCGAATCGTCGCCTTAAACCCGTTTTTTGATTTAGCCTTGTTGCAGATCCCTGTTCAGAAAGATCTCGTTTTTAAGCCAACGTTCCTTGCTGCGGAAGAAGACCTGCAGGAAGGGGAAGAGGTTTTTGCGATTGGAAATCCGCTCGGGCTGGAACGATCTGTTTCGCAGGGAATCATCGGGACCAAGAATCGCAATTTTCGTGGTCAGGTCTATATTCAAACGACAGCCGAAATTAATCCTGGAAATAGTGGTGGACCACTTTTCAATGCACGAGGCGAGGTAATCGGTGTCACGAATATGAAGCTGCTTTTTGCTGAAGGACTGGGCTTCGCGATTCCTGCTCCCTATGTCAAATTATTTCTGGACAATCACGAGGCTTTCGCGTTTGACCGGAACAATCCCAATACGGGATTCCGGTATCTCGATCCGCCACGACGCAAGACGATTGGCGAACCAGCGAAAAAACCGTGATCCGACTGATGTGAAAATCCGTTCGCTCGTTGAAACGTCGCTCAATTTCGAAGGGTACTCGCGAGCGGAAGCTTCCTTTTTCAAACCGCATTTCTACACAAAATCAACGCGGCGCCGTTGTTGGAACGGCCATAAGTTGCGAAGATGCTCGCCAACTTGTTCTGAAGCAGGATTACGATTGCAAATTTGGGCGAGCGGCGTCAACAGACAGTGCGCGATCGCTCTATTACTTGACCTTGAAAGGGATTGGACTCATTCATGAATCGATTGTGGCTCCGCTCGTCTGTATTGCTACTGTGCCTTGCCCAATTTGTCACGACATCAACACTTGTTCGGGCCGATGACAACGCCCCTGGTGAGAAGTTGTTGCCCAAAGACACGCTCGCGTTTTTTACGATCGCGGATGTGCCCGAATTTCGAAAGAAGTGGGATAAGACTTCTGTTGGCCAGATGCTTCACGATCCTCAGCTGAAGCCGTTCCTGGACGACATCGAAAAGAAAATCGATGAAGCCTCAAAGAACATGGAAAACGAAACTGGTGTTTCAATTTCGGATCTGCTGGAGTTGCCGCAAGGTGAATTGACGGTTGCCTTGCTGGAAAAACCCCCACGGAAACTTTCGTTCGTGTTCATGCTTGAGTTCGGAAAAAATCAAGCGACAATCGACAAGCTGCTGAAGAAAATGCACGAAGGTCTGGAGAAGGAACAGGCCGAGCATACCAAGGAAGAAATTGAAGAGGTCACCGTTCACACTTACACATTGAAGAACCCTGAACCCGACAACCCATTCAAGACAATCACGTACTTCACTGACGAATCATTCCTGGTATTCAGCTCAGAGATCGAAGCGCTTAAGGAGGTCCTCGAACGCTGGGAAGGTGATAGCGACGATTCGCTGGCTCAAAATGAACAGTTCAAATACATCCAGTCCCAGTGCGAGCCGAAAAGTGGAGAGCCAATTGTAAAGTGGTATGTCAACCCGATCGGGTTGATTAATTCCGGAATTACCATGGCGCAAGCTTCGATTCCTCAAGCCGGTCTGGCTGCCGCGTTCCTTCCAATGTTCGGTGTCGACGGTTGGAAGGGTTGGGGCGGAACCATGGATTTCGACGAGGGCGAATTTGAAGGGGTTTCCAATTCGTTTATTTATGCTGAGAACCCAAAAGGTCTGATGGGAATATTCCTGTTCCCCGAGACTCAGCTCGCTCCACCAAAATGGGTTCCTGCCGATATTGGTTCGTACTCTGCTGCCAACTGGAACATTGGCGGAGCCTACACCTCGATCGAAACTCTGGTTGATTCGTTCCAGGGACGCGGTGCAACAGGTCGTTTCCTGGATCAACTTGCTGAACAAGGTCCAATGATCCATGCGAAGAAGGATATTATCGACCACCTCGACGGCAAGATCCATATTCTTCAATCCGAGACGAAAGACAATGATGATGCTCCGCCAACACCTCAGGTGATGGCTGCTTTCGGCCTGAAGGACGCTGCGAAGATGAAAAAGACACTTTCCGCTGCAGCCAAATCTGGTGGTTCCAATCTGGAGACGCGCGAGTTCAATGGTGAAACCATCTATGAAATGATTACGCCAAATTCCGATCAGTCGGTTTCGTTTACGGTGACAGAAGGACAACTGGTCATCACCAATGATACCCCGCTGCTGGAAGGGATGATGAGAGGCCAAAACGGAGGTCGCGCGGCTCTGATCGATTCGGCCGAATACAAGAAGATTGCCAAGTACTTCCCGTCGAAGACATCAATGGTTTCGTTCCAGCGAAGTGAAGCACAGTTCAAGACGTACTACAACCTGCTCCGAAAGTCAGACAATGTCATGGACGGGGTCGATGTTTCAAAACTTCCACCTTTTGAAGCAATTTCCAAGTATTTTCAACCAAGTGGCAGTTACACGATTCCGAACAAAAAGGGAGCCAAGTCGGTCGCTTATTCTCTGAAGCGAAGTGAATAGCCGATCCGTCGTATGAATATCGAAAGCCCGAATTTTATTCGGGCTTTCTTTTTTTCATCGTGTGCATTCCAACAGGAGGGCGAGGCTCCCGCCGAGCCGAGGCATCGACGGACATCGATGTGTCTTCATGGTTTGATATCGTCTCCGGAGAGCACGGCCTTACCGAAGACGGTAAAACCGTGGCACACATTATCTCAAAGGCACAGCGTCCCGTGCATCGCAAACATTCCATTGTCACGTGTTTACATCAGACCAGCCTTGCGCTCCCGTGGAAAATCTTTGCGGCACGCGATGAAAGCAACGATTCAGACAACGAAAAGTTATCAACAACAAGTTCCACGACGGAAACATCGAAAGGATCCAACCCAATCGAGGCACCGTCACAAAACCGTTTCGTCTTTGTCGATGGACTTCGCGGGCTGGCGGCATTGGGAATTGTCATTTTCCACATCTGGTGGTATGAGCCTGAACCCTGGCCCGCACTCGAATCAGCACATTGGATTGTCGACGCGGCGTTTTACAGGATTCGCGTCAGCGTGCAGATTCTGCTTGTGATCAGTGGTTTCGTGATTGCTTATACGATGAGAAACACCTGGGTCACGCCACGTGAGTTGATCTCCTTCATCGGCAGACGACTTGTGCGATTAGTTCCCCCGTACTGGGTGGCGATTGGTGTTGTCATTCTGGTCGATCTTTTCGGCCGAGGTTACTGGGGTCTTTCATCACCGTTCGATGGTGAACTTTCAATATTCCGGGTATCAGCCCATCTGGCCTTTCTGCAGGATGCAATTGGATTTGAAGCATTGGGAGCCGGAATGTGGACGATCTGCATCGAAATGCAGTTTTACATCGTCGCAATTCTCGGATGGGGACTGGCGCAATGTCTGTTTCCGCGTCCAATACCGAACGAACCCCGCCCATCGGTCGCAGGGATTCTCGTCGTGTTCGCACCCGTTGCATTCGTGTCGCTGTTTTATTGGCGACAGTTAGAAAGTACATCGCCGTGGGTGATCCACTTTGCCTGGATGTTTTTCCTTGGCATGGTCACCTGGTGGACGCTCGACCGGACATTGCCAGTCTCCTGCTACGCGGCGATCGCCGTTATTGCGGCCGTCGAATTGGTCTTCGACGTCGAATGGAGGAATGAAAATGCAGTGGCTCTGGCGACTTCGCTCGCGATTTTCATCGCAGGCCGCAGAAACCGGCTTCATCAGTGGTTAAACTGGCCATGGCTGCAGTACCTTGGACGGATCTCATACAGTCTTTACCTGATTCACTTCCCCGTTTGCCACCTGCTGACATCGGCAGGCTGGAAATGGTACTCGAAGACTCCCACAGCAATTCAAGCCGGCACGCTTCTTGTAGCATCGCTATTCGCCAGCCTGTGCGCCGCACATGTACTTTATGTCTACGTGGAAGCCCCGAGCGCCCGATTGTCGGGAAAACTGAAACGGCTTACGGCTTAAATCAAGCCCGCCACTAATCGATTGTCAAAAGCATGCCGCTGATTTTAGTTCACCTTTTACGACTTTTCGTGTTTACGACGACTGGTTACTCCATTTCGATTATCCGAGTGCAATTTCGAAAATCTCTCGCATTCCGTTCGAGCGGCAAAATCCTCGATTGGAAAAGAATCGAAAAAAACATAAACTTCTACTGTTGCGTTTGAACTGGATGGAATTCTAAGAGGGCTCAACGATGCAGCGTGCCGTTAATGGACTCATTTCAAATGAGGGTGGAATTCAAATTCGCGGTGCGGCGGTCGGCGAGTTTGAGACGGCAAAACAGAATTTTTCAAGGTATCTGAAAGACCTTGGAATCTCCCAATATGTGAAGACAATTGACGAGCGAACCACTTCTCCGGGATTTCTCGGGTTCCAATTGCGTGACGTCAGTTCGAAGAAATGGGCACCCGTCGGGGATACGGCTCAATTATGTCAGAAGCTCAACTTGGATACGTACAGCAATTCAAGTGATCTGGAACGGGAAATCGTTCTGGCCATGCTGCTTTGCCCGGTTCCATTCCAATTTCCCAGCTTTAGCGAGCTGATGTCGGCGGTTCGAATCAGGAAAAACATCGTCGAAGCCGCCCGGAAAACTTCTTTGTCTTTTGCGACTGGCGAGGCAGAACGTCCGAAGGAGTTCTGGACCTACGACGAGGATCGCGGTTTCATTTTGTTGCCAGGGAAATCTCTCATCTCAGCCTTGCAGCACGCAACTCAGCCGGAAGAATCGGGGAAACGGTACACTTTTTCCTGCTGGCGCGCCACGGAATATGTGATTTTACTGGCCCTTGCCAACGAGGCTCGAATGAGTAACTCGGAATTGTATCAAAACCTACACCGGCAGGCCGAAACACGAGCCATCAAAGCAACCGAGTTTGAACGAGTCTTTTTGCGACGAATTGGATCGTGCAGCAATCCATTACCACCGAAGTTTTTTGTTCCGGGCGATCGAACATGGTTCAGGAACCCTGACAAGATTTCGTCGGAAATTACAGGGTACGAGGGAAGCTTTACGTTTTATCTGGGCTCGGGTTTATTCGCCGATTTTTGGCGACCCGATCGAATTTACAATTTAACCTCAAAATGTGTGACGATTTATCACTGGAGAAATTCCACGTATCGAGATTCCGACGGCGACCTGCAAATCGACGAGGATCGTGTCGATCGTCTTGTTGAATCAACTCTGGCCGATCCCGTAGCGACGGAACAAGTGATGCAAGAAATGGCTCAAATTCAGGAACCAATGGATATCTTTGGAGGAGGTTGCATCGAAGCCCATCGCGACCACGCCCGCCAAATCTGCCGCGGTACCTCGGATCTCGTGTTACCCGATATCCAGCATGCACACGCAACCGCCACACAATTGAATTGAATTCCGCCAACGAGACCGGATCTCAAACGCAAGACCGGCACGGCCGGTTCATGCGCGTCGAACGACGGGTTCAGAATAGGGAAATCATTCGCGCGTTGACCGAGGCGAGCCGGGCGACGTAAGTCCCCGGATTCTTTTCTTCATTAGATTCTTCGCGCCCTGCAAAGGAATTGAACGTGCGTACTACGAAAAACAGCCAGCGAAGTTAAAAGAATTTTGAATTTTCTGATTAGCGAAGATTAGTGCTGATCAGTGTTCCAATCTTTCTTCTCATCGTTTTCGGTTTTCAACAAGCCGCATGACCCATGTTCGAGTGTATCTACTTCGTCGTCCAATCGGGTTGCGAACGAAGCCCACGCCAGCAGAGCCAGAAAATTCGGCAACCACGTCGACGAAAACCCAATCAGTGACCCCGTGTCCAGAAGACATCCTTGCCGATGTCATCCACAAAGGGTACAAAATACAGACTTCAAGGGGAGCCGTGGCGAAAAGTCCACCCAAAGTATTCAAAAAGCGAATTCAGGCAGGCTCCCCAAAAGGGCGATTAACTCAGCGGCTAGAGTGCCATCTTCACACGGTGGAAGTCACTGGTTCGAATCCAGTATCGCTCATTTCACGTTTTCGCGAACCGGCTGATTTCATGGGTTTTGCCTTGTTTTCAGGGGTTTCAGCCAATTCGTGATATTCTGAGTTCTGGCCATTTCTGACCATTTCAGGGGGTTGCTGCATCGGAATCTGCAGCGCTTTTGGTGGCGTTTGGATCGCTTTTTCGAAGTGAGAATCCAAAATCTGGTTGTAGTGGGCGTCCGCAACCTTCTCGCTATTGCCAAGCCAGGCGGTCACAACGTGGCTTGGGAAGATGTCGGTTAACTCGGTCTGGCGAGAACTTCGCAGGTTGTGAAAGACTCTTGGCCAGACCTTCAGACCAGCTCGGTTGATGAACTTCACGAACATCCTACTCAGGTTGGCCGTTCGCCAGTCCCTGGCTGCCATCGCCTTCACCCGGAGACGCTGAAACGAAGTAAGGACCCACTCCGATTCAGCGCCGTCTTTCGCCAGCTCCCACGCGTCCTCAAGATACGGTCGTAGTTCAGGGAAGATCGGCACGATTCGCGTGCCGTGCCCTTCATGATGTTCGGTCTTTGGCGAATGGACCGTCATACGCTTCCAGTCGACCGTGTCGACGTCCTGCCATCGCAAGAGCAGTGGCTCGGATGGAACCCGCAAGCCGCCGTATCGCGACAATGCGATCAGAAGCCGCCAGTCTGACGACGGGCAAACGTCGATGACCTTCTGAATCGATTCTCGATCGACGAACACTTGGCGTTTCGGATTCGCGGTCGACCCGGTCCCAACTCCCTCGAACGGGTTGGAAGCGATCAGCCGACGTCGAACGGCATCCTTGAAAAAGGTTCTTGCAAATTGACATCGTCGGTTGATCGTCGCGGATGCAAGCTTCTCGGTCTTTTTCAAATACCGGCGGAAGTCGTCTGCGTCACCAGCGTTGATGTCAGCGATCGCCTTGTCCACGCCGAAGAAGTTTTTCAAATTCCGAACCGGCATTCCGTACATCACGAGCGTACCTGGCTTCACGTCCTGGCCATGCCTCGCAAGGAAGTCATCTGCAAACGTACCAACAGTGGTGAGACTCTTCGTTCGTTTGTCCGGCCTGTCGTCGATCAATCCCGCCTTAACAAATTTTTCGGCGATTGATAACTCTGGACCATCCCAAAGAGTCGCCACCCATCGCGCGTCCTCATCCTTCAGGGGTTGGCGAAGAATCTTTTGGCAGATGATGACTTCGATCTTCCGGGCATAGACCTGGGCGTCCTTTTCGGTCGCAGTTTTCGGAAGCCGAATTGTTTTTCGCTTTCGGTCGAGACCGAAGAATTGAACGATCCGATTGCCCTTGGAATCGACTGAGACGCTCGCCATTTTTAGAACCCTTTCTGAGAAGAGACCGAACGGCAGCCGATGGGCTTCTCAGTTCCCGTCATGCCGCCGCCGGTCAAAGGCGAAATCATCCTAGCATCAAACATGATCGAATTCCCACTTGGCCGAAATTGTCACCGGCCTGGTCAATACTCACTTGCTGGTCGATGCCGTCCTCTTTCCGCCGCGCTTCGGTTTCTTGACGATAGGCTTCCCGACTTTCGGCGGTAACGGGTTGGCCTGTCTTTCATCGAGCCACGCATTCACATCCGCCGGGCGGTACATCGTTCGATTTGGGAACCGAACACATTTCAGAGTGCCTCTTGGCTCGGTCCATTCGAACAATGTTCGCTCGCTGACACTCAGTGCTGCTGCGGTCGATCGAGTATCCATCAACATCACCGGCCCGTCGACGTTCTGCGGATTATCGCTCATACCCTGGCCTCTGCGTTGTTTTGATTTCGGGCGAAATCAACCCGAATGAAAAGCTACCTTTGGTTGCCGAAAATTCACTTGCCTTGTGCAACCAATTCCAAGGCGAGTTTCTTTTGCCGTTCGCGCTCATCACCCACGTCGGAACGCCGAACATACTTGTCGGCCTCGCGCATCATGGCCTTGCCTCGGTCGATGTCTTGGTTTGTGTGCCACCATCGCCCCTTGTAAACGTTGGACGCGAACACGCCGTTCGGAGTGTCAAACTTCCCTCGCAGCCGATTGCGTTCGTTCATTGCTGCCTGGCTGAAGAAATTCAGTCGATTCATCTCACTCGGAAGAAGAATGCCAAGCTTGCACGCCACTTCATAAAGCTGGTGAACTTGCTCGGCATTCGAAAGACTCTTTCCCGTGATCGCCAGCTCCCACTTCGGCCATGCCTTTGGAACCCGTTGAGACATCTGCGCGCGCTCGGCGCCCTGATGCGATCCGAAAGACTCATTAAGACGTTTTCTAGTTGTATTAACTTTAAAAACGTCTTCAGGAGTTTCTTCAGGAGTCTGAGGGTTTTTTGACCCGTTCAATTGACCCCCTGAGGTGGTCAATTTGACCACCTCAGGTCGGGAATTTGACCACCTCTCTGCGAGGGATTGCCCCCCTTCGGGCCTCGGAGTTGAACGCGTCGTACCGTCTTCAGTTGAGCAATCCCGGTCCCGCTTGTTCGATGATGGAATCGAATCCTTTTCATCGTCTTCAGTTGGACAATCCTGGCTCCGCTTGTTCGGTCCCGTCTCGTTCAATTCGCGGTACAAAATAGACCGCCAGTGGATTATGTAGGTTCGCTCATCGTGAAGGATGGTCGGATCAAGAATCTCAAGAAACCCGGTTTGACATGCGGACCTGATATAGGCACGCACCGTGTTTCTCGATCGACCAAGCCTTGATTCCATCTTGGCGATGCTGGCTGTGATCAGCCAGTTTCCTCGCTCATCTTTTGTTCTTCTTGGGAAGTCGGCCAGCATGTGCAGCAAGGACTTTACAGTACAGTCGGCGGCGCTCTGATCAATAATCGCATGTGTCACTTCCCGTTGTCGCTCGGCAACCGCTCGCTCCCGATCGGCTGCTTCAAAATCGTTAATAAAATCGAGTTGGTTCGATCGACTCATTGTTGCGGCCTCACTCGAATTCCGTTTCGCTGTCTATGGCTTCATGCCTGTTGACGAAGTTTCGGCCCATGCTTTCAAGTCGGATGGTCGCCAGAGAAGTTGACCGCCTCTCATGATGGGCTTCGGGAGTAGTCCTTTGGCGGCCATGTCGTTGAACACTCGCAGCGAGACTCCGCAGAGATCTGCGGCTTGGACGCGTCCAATGAGTGCGGGAGCTTGTGCCGATCGTTTTTTCTTGGCCATCTCAACACGTCTCCTCATCGAATAGGGAACCTTGAACCGTTGGCCGACTTATGAGAGCCGGGCGGTCGATCGCAATTTGATTGACGTCTTTGGCGACCTGCACCGGCTCGGTCAGTTCGATCTGTTCGATACTGGCAACGCCTACGGATTGTTGCGCTGAGTGTTGAGCCAAGTAGCGTTGAGCGGCTTCTCGATCGGCGATTTCCCACAGCGACAACGGGCGACTCTTCGCCGTTTTTCTTGATGTTGGAATGTAGCCGATACGCTTGATGATTCCGGCCCTGGCTAACATCGTTGGGACACTACCCAAGCATGTTGGGTCGATCTCATCGGGCAACGTCAAACGTTCATGGATGTCATCACTCGACGCCTGGCCTCGTTCGAGAGCGACGGTAACGAGGATGACCCGGCCTTGAAGAATCCACCAGTGGCGACGTTCTTCGAGAGTTGCGAGTGTCGCTTCCTTCGATCGCCTGGCATCGTCGCGGGCGGCTTCGCGATGAAGGGGATTGTCTTGGGCGATAACGGCGCTTACCATGATTGTGGATTCCTTTGAATGAGCGTCGAATTCCTGCCACGGGTCGACGCTCTTTTTCATTTCATCAGCTCACGTTCAGTTCGAACGGAATCTGGTTATGTGGACTTCTCGGATTCCTCGTTCCGAGCGTTTTCGAAGGGGGCTTTCGCGGCCCTGTCTCGGATTGCTTCCGTGAGAGCTTGCTCGTCAAAGAGAAAAGTTTTTCCCGCCTCGACGCATGGAACGCGACGATTTTCAGCTTCGAGTCTCAACCATTGGCTTTTGACTCCAAGCCGCCTTGCTGCGCGCGGAAGTGATAGAAGTTCGCTCACAATGCCTCGCCCTTCTGGTGAAGAATCATGCCAGCCGCGTTGGCCAGCATCGGCGGAAAGCATAGTGAGGATGTGCTAAATCATGGGCATACTTTTGGGATGATTTTCGGGATGATTTTCGGGTTCTCTGAGAGCCAGCCAGTATCTTGCCCCCTTGAATTTAATCATCGTATCCCAAGCCGGATGCGATTCCTTTTGCTTGGTCCCTTTTTTGTTGATCATAAAAATGGCCGAAACCTTCACCGCGTTATTGTCCGCCGCGTTGAGCAGTTCGTTCGAAGTTGAAAATCTTCGAACGGAGTGGTTCTTCCACAGCTCCTTGACGCATGCGGCCTGATTTTTCGTGAATGTGAAGTTCTTATCACGCCACTTGACGACGGTGAAATCCTCATTTGGATCGAACTCAGCTTCTTTGCCTGTCGGCGCGATGATCATCGCACTGTTAAATTCCGTCGCGTTGGCCCCCGCGCGTCGATGGCTCATTTCTATCTTCAGCGTTCTGCCAATCCGGTCTGCCAAGTCATCGTCGAATCTTTCCGCCGCCGTTATGCCGAGATGAAGTCTCAGGTTCACAGCGTCCCGCCAGTTTGTGGGGTCGTAAGGAAAATCAATTCCGAACTCGCGCCGAATGCGAGCGTTCGCTTCTGACTCTGCTGGAGACCACAGCGGCGTCAACTCGGCTGACTTCGGGGATCGTTGCAAACGGCGGAGGTCCTCGATCGACCTGCAAAGATCCGCACGCAAATCAGGAAAAGCTTCGCGTGCAACGATCATGATGAAGCCTCGCCATGCGTCCTGTTGGTTGAGAATCTGCGATGCAAACAACGGAACTTCAACAATATTTGCATCACTCAAATCGGGGTCGGGAACCTCTTCGATTTCCACTTCGTGCCCCTTGCTTGAAAGCACAGTGATTATTTTCCGATCCTGCTCTTCCTGTTCATGAGATCGTTTTGTTTCAGCGGCAACTCGATGTTCCGCCAGCTCGGATTGCAATGATTGCAATTGCTCTTTTGTGAGTGATGGAATCACGGCTTTTAACGCTGTCATTATAAGTTCGCTGGTATCTTCTCGGCTTGCATCGCGTACCGTGCGTTTCAGAAGTGACATCGGATTGAATGGTTGTCGTTCGAAGTCTTTGGCATGCGTTTCCCACGGTTTCGAATCCATCATTTTGAACTCGTCCACCGTCCAAGTGTCCAAGGATGGCTGCCAAAAATTGAGGTTGGTTTCTTGGAATGGTGGCACCGGAGCGCGAGACGAAAGAATTGCTTGCTCGGTTCGAATGTATTCGGTCTCCACTCTTAGCATCAGTTCGTCAGCTCGATCGACATTCCAGACGATTGACGAATTAAGGAAGTCTGCAATGTTGTCTAACCGTCCTCGGACAACTTCAACCATCACTTGGAAACGGGCTTTCACTTCCCTCGAAATTTCGGAATGGTCGTTAAACATTGCACATCTGCAAAGATGTTCGCGACACGAAAGAAGCGGCCCAACACAGTCACGAGGCAGCCAGGTAATCAATTCCACGGCTGCATCAACCGCGACTTGGTAGGCCGTGACTCGACGAATGTTAATTACTTCCGGTTCACCCATCGTCGGAACGCTGAAACAAAATTCGTTGAGCGGGTATGGATCGCTGAGAGAGCCAACGATCAGTCGAGACATCAAAGGATCACACCAACACGCATCGTCTAGCATCAGCGCAACAACTGATTCTTCAAACCCCTTTTCGGGAATCCGGCTGCCGTGTCCAGGGTTTCGAAATGCCTTCACATTTCCCGACGTGTAATTGAACACGGCAAAGACGGACTCGTAGACGGAACGTAATCGTAATACCCAACGTTTAGCATCGGCGTTAGCGCTGGCTGCCATGCAAGAGGTTCCTGTTTCTAAGACGGGCCACTCTTGATGCAGCAGGGAAACAGGTAGGACCTGCTGCATCAAGAGTTGATTTCAGCAAGCAAGGTTTCGAACCCTTGCTTACACCCGATGACGGTATTCGAACAGTTCTGAACCGTTCGCTCAAGTGTGTTGACCTGCCTATGAAGGCGGTTCGTTCAATTGCTTCAAAACCCATTCAACGGCCTCATCGCCGTTTTCGACGTCACCATCTTCCCTTAGCTCTTCGAGCGTTTCTACGATCGTTTGTAATGCTTTGGCCTTAGCAGCGATCGCCTTAGACTTTTCCGCCGTCATTTGGTTTCCGTCCTTTCGTGTTTGCGATGCCTTACGATCGGAACGTCCGATCGATATCGGTTCTTCAATCTTCGTCGCCAGATGCGAGACCGCCGGAATCGTCTAACCGTTCAAACCATGAACGCTCTGGAACGAATGCCGTGAAAGGTGAGTCCACATGGCAGACAGAGACCTTCACGTTCGGAAACGCTTCGCGGTACTCGTCAGCGAGATCTTCGGCGACACGATGCGAATACCGCGTGGCGTCGTCGACTGTCCACGCAAAGTACTCGTCATGGGAACGATCGACGAACTGACGGTTCAACCAACGACGTCCAACGGCAACGACAAACTCTTTCTCGATCGACATGAAACACACACCTTCCTACACCAGACAAAGGACGGAAACAAAACCCGGTCGACGTTCGACGGGGCGAGAGACAAGACGTGATTTCGCCCGAAATCACTTTCGATAACTGACGGGTCGGAACCGTTCCAACGTGCGAAGCTTGCTTGCTCCGTCAGTGAATGCGATCGGATTTTCGAGACGATAGACCGCCTCAAAGACTCGTTCGCTTGGATTGTCATAGTTACCCATCACGCCTGGCTGCAGGTGGCCAGAGAGCCAGAAGCCCGCGTTCCACACAAGATTGTTGTGCCAGGTAACTGACGTTTTGCGCATGTCTTCGAACACAGCATCGACTTCGGCAGATCGGCAGATTTTTCGCCATGCCACGTAGAACGTTTTCGTTTTGTTGAAGCCTGGGAAGACTCGGTCGGAATCGTCAGCAGGTCGCCGTGAAAGATCAGCCAGGTGTTGTGCCGCGCATTGGTTCAGCGGGATGCGTTGAAGCTTTCCAGTCTTGCGGGCCTCGAACTGAATTGAGCCAAACCGGAAGCGGCCCGATTCACCCAAGATCACATCCTGCCAACGAAGGTTGAATAGATCGAAAGTCCGGGCAGCACAATTCAGAGCGAGCACAAGACCAGCTCGCCAGAGCCTTGGGTTGTTCACTCCCGTTTCTCGACAACCAATCGTTCGCTCGCAAGCATCGGCCTGAAGGTACAACCGAGAAAGTTGATTCTCGTTGAAGACGAAGGGCGAAACCTTTTTTTGTGGAAGCGCCTTCGGGAACGCAAAGATCGGAGTGAGACCGAGACCGCCGGGATAGTAGCGATCAGCAGGGAACAACGGTGAGACCATCACGTGAAGTTCACGAATGATTCTGTTGACCGTCGCAACCGATCGGACCTGCAATCGTTTTCCTCTCAGGAACGGAGTCTGTTGAAGCTTCTCTCGAAAGTCGACGACGGTTCGCCTGGTGATTTCGGAAACCGGCGGATCGTTCGTCAAACGCTTCCACGCGTTGAGTACGTGAATGTAGTGGATCAGCGTTGAATCAGAAGCCTTGTCTCGATCGGGAAGAACGAGATGTTCCCATGCCTCGGACAGCTTGAATTCACTGTGCGGAATGCCGTTCAGATTTCTGGTACCAACGGCCGTAACATAGTAGTGAGCAGGTCGGCCGGCGTGTTCGCCGTCGGATGTCTCGCCGGCGACCGTTGCCGGCGTGGTTTCCTCGATCGACGGTTGATTGATCTCATTTGCGATCGACGGTTTTGAAAGGTCGAGTCGATCGAGCAAGCCTTTCGATTTTTTGGCGGTTTGCTGAACCATCCAAAACATGTTCACGGGTGGCG
>CAILLA010000039.1 GCA_903834925.1 uncultured Schlesneria sp. | reverse complement strand
CCTCCTGGCGAGTTGACTGAAGAAATAAATCTTCAGTCAACCAACCAGCAGAGTATTTTGCATCAGGTGGCTCCCTTTTCGATTGCCGACTGGTTCCCTTTTCGGCTGCCGAAGTGGTTCCCTTTTCAATTGCCGTTTCCAGCGACTGACAAACGTGTTCTACTCACGGAGGTGGCGTTTTCTTTGCACGATAAGCATTTGCGCCAGTTCTCGTTGGCGCAATTCGAAGATATTTGGAAGCGTGTTGGGGCTTTGCGTTATCGAGACTTAGATGCTTTGGAAGTCCTTGACGAACTACGGGTGTGCAACAGCGTCGTTATTCAGGAAAGTCGTGCTATGTATTCGCTCGGGCATCTTTCGTATCAGGAATTTCTGACTGCAGAGGCAATCGTACGGAAACAGTTGGTGAAGGAATTCGCCAAAAAAGTTTACGAACCCTGGTGGCAAGAAGTAGGTAAATTTATCGTTGGTTTGGTTGGTGACGCGGCAATCATAATCCGCGCGATTCAATCTGATTACGCAGTTCCTTTGGACGAGGCATTTATTCAAGCATTGCGTAACGAAGCGCGTTTCTCCGATCCATCCCTGCGACCTTTCATTGATGACCTCGGCGTAACAGAATGAACCGAATCCCACGAAAACTGCATGAATCATGCAGCCCCGGCGATAAGGTTATCGCCGGGGCTGCTTTCGTCGATTTCGTTTGAAGACGCTTTAGGTTCGGTAACCAGCTAGAATGCAAACTGATTTCCTTATTTCAACTTCAGGTCCTTCTCGGTGGATACCTCAAAGAAACCACTTTATACTGCGTCGAATCCTCGACCTACAATTAACGAGTGGATGCGCGTGAGTAAAATTCAAGATCGCGCCCGTTAAAGGGAATTTGCCGTGGTTGACAAAAAGCAGGTATGCGAGCATGAGATCGGGCATGGCATAGTCGCGCTGTGTCTCGGGTTCGACAACTTCACAAGGATATTCGTGGACTTCGCCACACCTGGAATTAACCGTCGGGGTGGAATCGACATACAAATCGAGGGGCTCCGGGAGAAATTCGACTCAGCCATCCCGCAGCTCGAACGCCGCTCACTAGCGGTCCGCGTAATTGCGGTCTTCGCTGCTGGCAAGGAAACCGAAAACTTGCTCGGTAAAACGCCGGACGAGAACTGGAGTGAGTGGGACGAAGATCAAATTCAGTGGTTCGGCTTAGCCGCCGTGTGGGCTGACGAGGACATGGAGTTGCTAGAAAAGTCGGTCAGTCGAAATAACGGTTGGGGTAAGTGGGCAGACGTAGATGCCGTCATTGCTGAAGGTCGGGCGTTGGCGCTGGAGCATTTGAAGAAAAACGCCCAGGCGATCGGAAATGCGTCGACATTACTCCATGTCTCGGTTCAGTCCATGCGCGGTAAAGGGTATATTACTCGCGGCCAACTTTCCCAAATCATGCAGCGGCAAAGGTCATCCAATACCATAGATTGATTGCGCCCAATTTCTGCCGATTTCATCTGAAAAATGGAACGCATTACCACTTCATAAAGGCAACTCGTGGACATTGTTAACGACGTTAGCCATTGCGACGCCTCAAATCCTGCGAAATCTGACGCGACAAGCTGGGGGCAAATTGGGGGCAGAACTGGCAATTCTATCTCAATTTGAGTAACATTGTTCACGTATGGCAACGACGTTGTAACGTTAAGTGCGGTAACCAGTTGCCACGCAAAATTGACTCAACTCCAACCCTTCGCCAACGCATTTAAGACAGGTTTAGGACCTAGTGCGAGTAATCTCATGCAGGTTCGATTCCTGTCCTGGGCATATTCGACGTAACGGCTTAAAGCAATTCGCTTTAAGCCTTTTTTGCTTTCATCTTCTATTTCGAGGGTATCCCTCAACCGATTGAGCGCAACTGCGTAGAGACCTGGCCAATCGTGGCGCAAAGACTTTGAAAAAACAGGGGCGATTACGGCTTTTTTTTGAATTGAATCCCGGCAAATTCGCGGATGCGATTTGTGATCGCTGGCTCGACGGGTAGTCGCTCCATCGAACTTGCTCCGTAAAAACCGACGATCCCTTCGGTGTGGTCGAGGATATATTGAGCGTCTTCGGGATCAGCGATCGGGCCACCATGACAGAGGACGAGTATGTCGGGCTTGATTCGCTTTGCCGCATCGTGCATCGCCTGGCAGCGTTTAGCTGATTCTTCCAGTGAGACCGCCGTTGAAGCGCCGATCATCCCTTTTGTCGTCAACCCCATGTGCGGGATCAGAATATCGGCTCCTGCACTGGCCATTGCTTCCGCTTCATCCGTGTTGAAACAGTATGGGGTGGTCAAAAGCCCGAGATTTCCAGCCATCCGAATCATGTCGACTTCCAGGCCATAGCCCATTCCGGTCTCTTCCAACCCGATGCGAAACGTTCCGTCAAACAATCCTACGGTTGGAAAATTTTGAACACCGGAAAAACCTGCGGATTGGACTTCCTTAAGAAAATAGGGCATCAATCGAAAGGGGTCTGTACCACAGACGCCAGCGAGGACGGGTGTGTTCTTGACGACCGGAAGAACTTCGCAAGACATTTCCATCACGATCGCGTTCGCATCACCGTACGGCATCATTCCGGCGAGAGAACCTCGACCGCCCATACGGAAACGGCCTGAGTTATAGATCACGATCAGGTCGATTCCGCCTGCCTCTTCCAGTTTCGCAGAAAGGCCCGTTCCTGCACCGCCACCGAGAATCGGTTGACCTGCCGCAACTTTCGCTCGCAGTCGAGCCAGGATTTCTTCACGTCGAAAGAGACTCATTTTCGGCCTTTTAAAAACATCTAATTCATCGTCGTGATTGCGTCCGGAATTGATCAGCAAAGATCCCGTTTGACGTCGTACGTTATCATTGATCGATGGGGCATCCACTGGCGCGAAGTACGGTCTCTTGAACGGCAAGATCATGCATCGGCGACCAGTCGAACATCTTCTCCGCTCGGATGACCTTCGCAAAATCAGCGGCATCACCGACATATCGCTCGAACGGCGACATGGCGACTTCTTGTTGGCCCTTCAGATATTTACCTCGCTCCTTGGACAGTGTCATTCGGACCGTTTTCGGGGAATCCAGCGGCTGGATATGGACGGTTCCCTCCGTTCCACAAATCACAATATGCCGCCGTGAACCGCCGTCAACTTCTTGTGCCGAGGACTTGACCGTCGCGATCGCCTTTGGGTAACCAAACACCGCCAGCATGTTATCTCGAAGAGTATCTCGATCTGACCCAACATGCCGATAGTATGGATCGACTCTTTCGGGAGTCCCGAGGACATCGACGACAACATCGATCAGATGACATCCCAGTTCGAACATCATCCCACCGGCATATTCGGCGTGTTTTAATCGGCTTGCGCTATCAACAACCTTGCTCATGACGCAATGCATTTCGAAGGGTTCACCGAGAATCCCCTTTCGCACGAGATCTTTCATCAACACGATGGCCGGGTTGTAGCGATACATGTAGCCCATTTGAACGCAAAGATGCCGACGCGAGGCCGCATCGAGAATTCGGCGGAACTGAATCAGAGATTCGCCGGCCGGCTTGTCGAGATGCACGTGCTTTCCGGCATCAATACAGTTTTCCGCGTGCGACAACAGAAAGCGAGGTTCCGTTTCAATCGCAACCGCCTGAAGATCAGGGACGTTCAATAGTTGTTCGACAGTCATCCAGGGAAGATCGCGAAACTCGGACTGTGACTCGGCTTGTTGCCTCAGTTTGAGATCCGGTTCGACGATACCCACAACGTCATAATCTGACGATTTGCGGTAGGTGCTCAGCTTCCCGGCAGCATGTCCGTGTGCGGTCCCGATTTGGCCAATTCTGATCTTCGCCATAGGTCTCTCACTCGAGAACAGGTGCAATCAACAGGCAGTTCATGATTCGTTTGCACGATGACTGCTCACTCAGTTTTTGTCTGCCAACTGACGACTTCTCGAAAGCTCACTTCGATAATATTCCACGGTCTTCGCCAACCCCGTACTGAGATTAATTGTCGGCGACCAACCCAAGATCGTTTTGGCTTTTGTAATGTCCGGGCACCGTTGCTTGGGGTCGTCTTTCGGCAGAGGGACGTGGGTGATTGTCGATTTCGTCCCCGGTACCTGCTTGATCACTTCTTGAGCAAGCTCCAACATCGTGTATTCACCCGGATTCCCCAGGTTGATCGGCCCGGTCTCTTCGTCCTGGTCCATCATGAGCATCATTCCGCGAATGAGATCTTCGCAATAACAGAACGAACGAGTTTGCGTTCCGTCACCATAAATCGTGATCGGTTCGTCTTGTAAGGTCTGATTGATGAAGTTGGAAATGACGCGGCCATCGTTGGGGTCCATACGGGGGCCGTAGGTGTTAAAGATCCGAATGATTCGGATTTCCATATTGTGCTGGAAGTGGTAATTGATGCACAGCGACTCGGCTACTCGCTTGCCTTCGTCGTAACAACTACGAGGCCCAATCGGATTGACGTGGCCCCAATAGTCTTCACGCTGCGGATGAACAATCGGATCGCCGTAGACCTCAGATGTCGAACAGTGCAGAACCCGCGCCTTGCAGCGTTTTGCCAGACCCAGCACGTTGACGACGCCAACCGTCGACGTCTTGATTGTCTTAATCGGATTATACTGATAGGCCACGGGCGAAGCGGGGCAGGCCAGATTATAAATCTGATCGACCTCAAGTACGAACGGCTGGACAATATCGTGTCGCATTAACTCGAAGCGAGGATTCCCCATCAAATGAAGGATATTCTGTTTTCGCCCGGTAAAGAAATTGTCGAGACAGATGACATTATCGCCCCTTTCGAGCAGACGCTCGCAAAGATGACTACCGAGAAAACCAGCTCCGCCGGTAACAAGAATCGAGCGCATTACTAAAGCCTATCCATGTACGTAATGGGGGGGATGTAAAAGATATGGAATGAACCTAGGAATTTGGTCGAGATTCCAACCCAATCCCCGAATACTGAAAACCGAGTTCCCGCATCTTTTCGGGGTTGAAGAGGTTTCTGCCGTCGAAAATTACGGGCGAGTGAAGTTTTTCATGGATCGTGTCAAAGTCTGGATTTCGAAACTCGTTCCATTCTGTGACAATCGCCAATGCGTCCGCCCCTTCCAGAGTGTCATAGGGGGTCGGGGAATAGACGATTTTATCGCCGTAAAGTTTACGAACATTGTCCATTGCGACGGGATCGTGGGCACGGACTTTCGCACCTGCAGCAAGCAGTCGGTCGACGAGCACCAGGGCCGGGGCTTCACGGATATCGTCTGTGCGAGGCTTAAACGCCAACCCCCAGATAGCAATCGTTTTCCCTGCAAGATTGCCGTGGAAATGATTGGTGAGCTTCTGGAAGATCACTTCCTTCTGTGCCTCGTTAACATCATCAACGGATTGAAGAATTCGGGGAGCGATTCCGTTGACGTCTGCGACGTTGATCAGAGCTCGCACATCCTTTGGAAAGCACGAACCGCCATATCCGACGCCGGGAAACAAAAACGCAAACCCAATCCTCTGATCATGCCCAATCCCCTTTCGGACATGATTGATATCGGCACCAACCTTTTCGCAAATATTTGCCATTTCGTTGATAAAGCTGATCTTCGTGGCGAGCAGACAGTTCGCGACGTATTTCGTCATTTCCGAGCTTTCCAGATTCATGACGAGAAATGGATGTTCTGTCCTGAGAAATGGCTTATAGAGTTCGTGCAACACCGTTGCGACTTCGGGCCGAGAGACACCAACAACGACCCGATCAGGTTTTGTAAAATCGTCGATTGCGCAACCCTCTTTCAAGAACTCGGGGTTCGACGCAACATCGACATCACGTCCGGTTAGCGCTTTAAGACGGCGTGCCACCTCGGCGTTTGTTCCCACAGGGACCGTGCTCTTGATGACGACTACGGCGTCTTTCGCTAAGTGAGGTGCAATGGATTCGAGAGCCTTAAAAAAGGTACTCAAGTCGGCAGAGCCGTCATCGCGCTGCGGAGTCCCCACCGCAAGAAAGACGCATTTGGCTTTGGGAACGACATCTGCTGCAGATGTCGTGAATTTCAGGCGACCGGCGGTGGAGTTCCGGATGACCAGTTCAACCAAGCCGGGTTCATAAATGGGGATCTCGCCGATATTCAGACGACGAATTTTTTCGGCGTCCAAGTCGACACACGTGACGTCATTACCGCTGTCGGCAAAGCAGGTACCAGTCACCAGGCCAACATATCCGGTCCCAATCATGACTAATTTCATAGCGGCATTCCTGAAAAATTATTGCGAAGACGATTCCATTTGATCGCGTGAAAGACAATACGTTATTCAATTCGAGGCTTTTGGGAGCCGAACACACATTAATGTTAGACCGACTGGGTCAGTTTTCCAGGCGGCTTGATGGACACTTGCCGGGATGACGGCCGTCGCACCTTTGTGAAACGGGCGGCAATATCCGGTCTCCAGATTCGACAATTCGGCAGTTCCGTCAAGAACCATCCAAATCGTGAATTCGCCGGGATAGGGATTCTGAAAGGATTTTTGAACAGTGAACCGTTCCATGATAAATCCATTTCCCTCGACAAGTCGTTCAGCTCGCACTCCTTCGGAATACACGACGAATTCGACTGGAGTCACCGGATCGACCGGCCCTTGATTCCAATTGATGGCTTCGAGCGAGAGATCGATTTGTAAGGTGCGTGGTTTTCCATCCAGCCCTAATCGATTCCAGTCAAACAATCGGAAAGTGGCGTCACTGGACTGCTGAACTTCAGCGATAATCAAACCACCACCGGCCGCGTGAATTGTCCCTGCGGGAATCGAAATGCAATCACCTGCCTTCGGCGTGAACGAATGCAGGCATTCGGTCAGCGTACCGGCTTTGAGGTGAGCCACGAACTCATCCCGTGAGACCCCTTGTTTGATACCCGCGTAAACCTGAGCAGTCGGTTCGGCCCAGACAACGACCCACGCCTCGGATTTACCGTAGGGTTCATTCAGGACACGTTGAGCCATTTTGTCGTCGGGGTGAACCTGAACCGACAACAAGGTCAGGCACTCGAGCCATTTTATCAATAATGGAAATACGTCAGGTCCGTCGCCACCAGTCAATTCCTTGCGACAATTTGTCCAAAGATCGTTGAGATCGCGTCCCGCAAGCGGCCCTTCAGTGACTCGACTGACATTGGATGCCAGTGGACTCAGATCCCATGACTCGCCGTACGGACATTCCTGCGGAAGATTCCGACCAAGATGTTGTATCAGTCCGCGTCCCCCCCATACCTGCGGGCGCAGGTATGTATCAAACACCAGTGGGTCAGTAACAGTTGTTTGAGTTTGAATTTGATTACCTTTCCACGAATTGCCTTGCAGAGGAGCTTCATTTGGACCAAGGTAGCTGGGGCGATCAAATACGGTTTCCGAAATAGCGCCAACCGCATCCTTTAAATCGTCGCTGCACAATGCAAGATGGGGGCTGATTTCGATGTTAACCCCATCGGGGGCCGAAATGCCATGTTGTTTTAGCCAATTGACCGATCGAGACACCATCTGACGCCGCACATACTCTGGGGACAAATCGCCAGATTTGTTTTTTAGAGGAGCAAATTCTTCATCTCGGTCAGTCTCAACGATCAGCGCAACATCGGCAAGAGGAAGTGTATCGAAGATGAATCGTTCGAATTTCACGCCGTTTTCTGATTCCGGCTGGACACGATTCCCGCTCTTATCAATGTGTGGAATCTTTTTCACGGCACGATGCCACGGAAGAATGTTATCGGAGGTCGCAACGCGTTCCAAAAACGCGAGATTGAAAATGTGAATTGCTGTGCTTCCTGCCCAGTATCGCAAACCGCCGTCTACATCTCGCTCGTTCGCCAATTCACGAGGCAGGTCGCTGTATTCGATGATACGGGTTCTCCCATCAAGGTTGACTGCGACACCGACCTTTTCTTCGGGAACAGTTTTGGCAACGACTTTGGTCGACACCTCTGCTTTGTGCATCATGTGCAGACCAATGAATTCGGGATCGCAAACCTTGGCCAGTGGGTTATCGACCTGGTGCGAAAACAAATATTCGACACCGAGGCGTTTCATTTTTTCGAACAGCCCAGCCTTCCAGAGAGCTGAAAACAACCCGCCATGGCCGTCAGGATTCATGCTTAGCAATCCTTTGTCCGCCAGAAGCAGCTGACCAGTTTGTAAATCCAGCGACGGCGCATATCCCTGTTCAAAAAGGAAGACGTTTTTCGGGTCGAGTCCGAAGTAAGAGTTCTCTTGATAGAAGGCTTCGATTTCCTCGTGAGTCCCTTCACTCGTCATGACGAAGTACGGAATGGAATGGCCGAATCGTTTTGAAGCTGCAACGACTTGTGACGCCAGAATCTCGAGTAATGACTTTCCGGTGACGGGAGCGATCGGAAACAACCCTTTGGAACGCTCAAAGCCGAGTCTTGTTCCCTGCCCACCAGCCAGCAAAACCACGCCCATTTTGCCTGCAGAAATGGTCGTTTCACCTAATTGGCGTGCCTGTTTTAACACCTGACGACTGGCGTCATCCTTGGGAATTCTCACGACGTGTGCCGGTGGTGTCACTCGGCGAAAATCGTCCAAATTGCTCTCACTTTTCAGAGCTTCCCGCTTAAAAGCAGTCAGTAAGTCCCAGTCGACAGCGGCGAGTTGTCCAGCAAATTTTTTCTTTTCCATCGCCGTCAGTTCGTCCCAAAACTGCAAGAGATGTTGCTGTCCAGCTTCGTTAATCACATGGGATAAATTCGCGTCAAGCATCATCTGTCCTATGCGGATTTCAATCCGAATTGGCTTACTGTTTCTCGCAATCCTTCGTCAAACGACATTGCGGGAGTCCAACCAAGCAAGTGATTCGCCTGTACCGGCGAAATCAGATTCGAGCGTAAGTCACCCAGGCGGGGGACTCCGTGTTGGCAACCGGGAATTTGAAGTGAACACCCCTGTTTCCGCAACTCAAGCTGTACCAGCCTGGAAATCTTTTCTGCGACCTCGTTAACGTCGATTCCGATCCCCGTTCCGATGTTGATCGCATTAAACCTCTGATTTAGTGGAGTTTCCAAAGCCATGACATTGGCTTTTGCGACGTCAGGGCCGTAGACGTAATCTCGAATATAGCGCCCGTCTCCGTTGATTGTGACAACCTCACCCGCAAGCATGGACGTACAGAAAATTGCGACGACACCTGCTTCACCGTGCGGATTTTGCCGCGGACCATAGACATTCGAATAACGAAGGGCCACTCCCTGCAGTCCGCGTTCTCTTGTATAGAATTCGAGATACTGCTCGCCGACCCATTTGCTGATTCCGTACGGAGAGATCGGCCGTTTGGGAAAATCTTCGGTCGCGGGAGTTGAGACTTCTCCGTACAAAACGCCGCCCGACGACGCAAAGACAATTCGCTGCACGCCGACCCGAGCAGATTGGTCGAAGACGTTCAGTAAACCGATGATATTGACTTCAGCATCCAGAATCGGTTCGCGCATTGAGCGACTGACCGAAACTTGCGCCGCCTGATGCGAGACCGCGTCTGGTTTGACCTCGTCAAAAACTTGCGACAATTTTCCACTGTCGCGAATATCGACATCGAAAATGGGGACGTCTGGTGGAAGATTCTGTCGCGATCCCGATGAAAAGTTGTCGATGACAAACGGAGAATGCCCACGAGCCAGCAGCGCATCCACGATGTGGCTTCCAATAAAACCCGCTCCCCCAGTAACGATGACTTTGATTTCGACGCCTCGACTGTCGCTAGGTAAAAATGAAGTTTGTTGGCTACTCGCAAGATGCCGAATCTGGCGAATTCCATTTTCGATCATACCCTCGGTCGCAGTGATCGTCGAGTTTGCCGACAATGTGCTTCAACCGCAATCTCGTGGAATGAAAGAAAAACCGATGATCGTCTTCGAATGATCGATTGATTCCAGTTTTCGGAAAGCGTTGTTTCACTCGTCGCAACCAATTCAAATAACGGGAACAACGTGATCGCCTTCGAGTCTGATCAAAGCTCCTTGCTGTAAAAAATTAACAGCGACAAAAAGAAATTCCGCCCCCTGTTTTTTTACGACGATCCCTTCCACTCCGGAAAGCGGACCAGACTTGATCCGAACTTTACTCCCAGGCTGGAAATTCACTTCGATCGAAAGCGTTAGTCCCGCTTGCGTTAACCGCTGAATTTGACGCAGATCACGAGCCAGTTGCAGGCCGTTACTGACTTCGATGGTTTTCGAAATGAGATTTGTTTTCAGTGCCCGATGCCGGTCGTACCCATTCGAGTACATGAAAAGATAACTTGGGAAGAGTGGAAGATGCGACGTTCGAAGTCGCCCGGACGGTGATCGAAATCGATGAGGCAAAACAGGGCAATAGAACGGAATTTCCATTGCGACTAACGCTCGCATTAACTCTTTTTCTTGTCGAGATTTGGTATAGACTGCCCACCACTGAGACTCGCCATCGTTCCCAAAATCGTCACGGCAAAGCAAGTCTTCCGGAAATACATCAACTTCGGCTGCAAGTATCGGCATGGATGTCCGTCTCGATTTGTTCTGTCAATAAGGGCTTGTTAAAAGCATTCTTCTCTTCGGTGGGTTCACCAAAGTTACGGCAGATCACGTGACTCAACATCCAAGTCACGTTCATGCGAATACGCCTAAGTTATTCATTCTCTGTGAATGTTACGCAAATGATTCTGTGAGTTTTCTGTGAAGCAAAGGATAACGCTAAGCGATCCGGACGCTTCCATTCAATTCAAAATTTGAATGTGGGAAAATGAATCAAATCGGAACACGTTAAATGATAGGACTCGAGCGTGATTAAGCGAGAACTTCGTTGTTTCCGCTTAATACACTTTTTTGTAAGGACAATCGATTTTGTAAAAACAAATTCGATTGATTTTATCAGCGTCTGAGACCTCTAGCCACCGATCTCAATTCAATAAAAAAATCACTTTTTTTCGAAAATATGGAAAGTGGTATTGTTCCAAATGACTTCTGACTTATGCAAAGCCCAGATCGACGCAAATTGCTTCATTCAATTTCCGCGATCTGCGACCGTGCTGGCCCTCCCCAGGACGGCCGTTGAAGAAGCTGGCGACAACAAGTCCTGATTCGGGGTCACACCATCCCTGCGACGACTGGGCTCCACCATGCCCGAATGTTCTCGGTGAGCAATATTTTCCATATCCATACGGGACCGTTTCCACACCATAGTGATTGGAATCGATGATCACCCCAAGACCAAAATCGACGATGTGAGCCAGCGTCAAGTCATAGACTCCGACACGATGCCGTGCCGTCATCGCCGCGACGGTCTGGGGAGTCAAAATTCGCCCTCGTGAGGTTTCTCCTTCTTTCAAAAGCATCTCATAAAAGCGACCGAGTTCACGAATGGGTCCACGAGTATTCGAACCGGGTGAGGCTAAATGGCAACGAGGCAACTCGTGCCAGTCGAGTAATTGCAATCCACCCTGTTCGCGAGCGTACATCCAGCCGAGCCGTGTTGAAAAGTTCGCATGTTGACCGGGCGTCAATGCCGACCATGTGTCGATGAGACCCATTGGTTCGAAGAGTTCAAATCGCATAGCGTCAGCGAAAGGCCGGCCCGTCAGTCGAGCGAGGATTTCTCCGAGGATGAACCAGCTTGTTGTGGTGTGATACCCGGCCGTCCTTCCGACAACCCAATCTGTCTCGATCGGCGCAGCACAGATTCGGCTAATCGTCTCGTCCCACGTCACCTGCGGCCATCCCGTCTCGACGTTCCGAAAACCACCGGTATGCGTCAACAAATGCCGGATCGTGATTCGTTCTTTTCCTCCCGTACTGAATTCTGGAATAAACGTTGAGATCGGATCGTCCAGTTGCAGGAGGCCTCGTTCCCATTGCTGTAAAATTGCCACAGCCGTCAAAGGCTTACCGGATGACAGCCAAAGATTCAGCGTTTCAGACGTCATTGGATGCGCCGGAGATGCCTGGCCAATCCCAAAGTCAGCGACGACTTTCCCTTGAACGGAGATATAGAGCTGGCAACCGGTATGCAGCTGTCGTTCGATCCCTTCTCGAATCACACCAAAGGTCTGCGGAAGTTGCTGCTCGATTTCCATTTCGCGAATCGAAAAATGTGTCATTCTGCCAGAATCCTTTTCGACCGTTCCCTGATGACTGGTCCACCGATTCAAAAAGTAGTTTACGTTGAGCGGCATTAATGAGTTTGGGCGAGATCTTGCTATCGGCGACCGCATCCAGCAATCGTTCGGTACGTTCATTTGTTCGTAGCAACGCATTCACCGCCAGGCCACGATTCTCGTCGTTAAAGTGACCCAGATTGTTAATCAGTAGCTGAGGTACATCTTTCGAATCAACATCACTCAGGCCGCTAATCGCACCCATTTGCAACTCGTCGTGAATACCTTTTGCAAGATACTTCGTCAGCTGGTCCCGGCGAAGAGTCCAATCATCGAGTGCGATGATTCGCAATGCGTCATAGCGAGTTCCCGTTGCCACTGCTTCATCGTCGGCCATTTTTGACGCGAGTAACAACAAATGTTTCCAACGTTTTACCAGATCGACTTGATCACTCAGAATTTCTCCCATCCGGGACTTTGGCCAGCTCCCCTTCAGACCGATGCCGTTGATGATTCCTCCACCGATCACAACCGCTTGCCAGTCACGTAGTGGCTGGTCCAACTGAGGAAGCGACGTGTCTAACAGCGCTGTGATCTGTTTGGCATCGTTGCGCTTTCCACAAGCGATGGCGACTCGCCAGATCCATGGGATTCGACGATATTCTTCTTTCAGGTCATTCGGCATGCCACGCGTCATCTTCTCAACGAGCGCCGCAGGATCTTCAGGATGTTTTGCGATGATGGCTTGTCGCTGGTCTTCAGAAAGCTTGTCATCCAGAATTTGAGCTGCAATTTCGTCGATACTTAACTCCGATGCAGGAGCCTTCGATTTCATCAGAGCGAATGCTTCTCCAGCAGGGACTAAGTGCAAACCCCGCAAGTCGACTAACGCCCCTCGAATGACTTCGCTATCGGGACGAACAACAACACGATGCGTTCCCACCTTTAACGAAATGGTCCCGATCTTTGACGCACGGTATTTATCCCAGCCGCCAGTCGAATCAATTCGTCCGGTCAATGACTGTTCACCAATCTCAAGTCGATATCGATTTCCCGCCGACGCAGTATCGCATGCACCCTCCAGGTAGATATCAAATTCGGCAGCTTGTGGCAGCTCGACGGTCCAGGCAACGTGATCCTGCAATCCGTGCCAGTAGCCAATGTTTCCGAATGGTCGTTCGAAGGTGATCTGGTCACCGAAAATCGCTGCTGCAGATGCAGGCAGTACAACTCGTCCCTCCACCGGCTTCACAACGGCGGGGCTGTTCCCGTCGCAACTTTTTGATGTTGCGGGTAACGATTTCAAAAATGCAATCACGTCGGCAACCGCTTGATGTGACAGATCCTTTTCCATCCCTTCCGGCATCAGCGATTTTCCGGTTGCGCGTAGTTCGTCAATGTCAGTCCGAAGCAGAGGGAATTGTTTTGCTTCGGCTGCCAGCAGAGTCACGCTGTTCGAGGATTCGCTGGATAAGATTCCGGTTCGAATCAGCCCTGCTTTCGTGGCCGCAACATAGGAAATGTACCGCGTGTCGACATTACGATTCGGGTCCAACATCTCTTGCAACAAGAACGAAGGCGTCTTGTTTACAACCATGCTCAGGTTCGGCCCGACAGCATATCCGACATCTCCCAATCTGTGGCATTGAGAACAACTCTTTGCGAACAACGCCTTCCCGCGTTCGGCGTCACCCTTTAAATCGAGAGCCACCCTGTATTGCTGAAGCACCGCGTGGCGGTCAGCGTTGTATGTGGTGGCAAGCAACTCCGCCGCACGGTCGCGGATTTGTTTGTTGGGATGTGCGACCAGTTCCTGTCGCTGAGCCGCAGTGATTGAAGTAGGGGGAATCGCGCCGCGTGCGATTTCGGCAAACAACAGCGGATACCACGCATCTCGACTCAATATGACGTCGACTGCACGAGGCTGAACCGTCGGCGACAGTTCGCGATATCGAGCAGAGAGTATGCCAGGAACGTCGTCACGGGAAATCCGCTCGAACGCATCAACTGCTGCCAGTTGGACATTCGGTGGATGCGCGGGGGAAAGCAATTGTTCGAGTACTTTGATGTCGTCCTGCCGACGCGATTCATCTCGTGCCAACAGTTTGATCGCCGCAAGTCGAACTGCTTCGTCTAGCGTTTCTCCGACCGCAATTTCTCGTGCCTGATCCTGTGTTCGCGCGATCACCGTTTGAATTGCAGTTTCTGTCGGCCGCGGCGTCTGCGTTTTGGCGAGCGATTCAACAAGATTTGAAATTGCGTCAAGCTGCCACGGTTTGGGCAATTGTCCATCCTGAGCCGCAACTGCGACTAAGGCCCGTTTGATCGCTTTGTCGTCCGAATACCCAACGGCCGTGGCCAGGAAGGGAGCCATCAGTGACGGCGGCGGCTCTTGACCGGCCAGATCTTCGAACAACGTTTTTGTAAATGTTTGCAGATTCTTGCCGTTCACGCTGCTGAAAACGGCCGCCACGACGTAGGGGTCACTCGCATCTTTTAGTGCCATTTTTGCGAGCGTCGAACCGATCCGTGGATCGTCCAATTCGCCAAGAGAACATGCGACCTGAAGTCGGACACTCTGGTCTTCGTCCGTCGCCAAAAAAAGGATCGTGTCAAGAAGCAGAATTCTGGCTGAAGATCGCTCGGCCAGTCTAATCGCGAATGAACGAATTCTCGGATCTCGGTCGATCATCGCGTGACGAATGTCGTTCGTATCCAACATACCGGTCGCAGCCAGTTTTCGATAGCTGATCACTCGCTCGGCTTCGATGTATGCCTTGCGCCATTTATCAAGCGTTGATTTTGGAATGGAACTGGCTGCAGATTTGGCCATCGATTCCAAACGCTGAACTTCAAGGTCCTGATAAACGGAGTATTTCGGATCAACATGATTTACTGGTCCGTCGCCGCGACTCATCACTGCCATCCGGGTCGCGGGCGGCCGTTTGTCAGAAGCGTTGGTGACGCGATAAATCCGACCGAGCTTGCTTCCCGCGCGGATGTCGAGTGGCGCCAGTTCGTCTTCCGGTATCCAGCGAGGGTCTTCGATAATGAAGCGGTACATGTCGACGACCCATAGATTACCGTCAGGCCCGGTCACCGCTTGAACTGGTCGGAACCAACCGTCGGTCGAACGAAGAAACTCAGTCTCGGTTTCATTCGATGGACGCACTGCAATGAATGAGCTTCCTTGTGGCTTCAGTGTCATGCGGTGAACCAGCAAATTCACCGGTTCGCAGACGAAAAGATTATCCTGGTATTCAGGTCCGAGCGCTGAATCGCGATAGACCCCGATTCCGCATGCGGCGGTGACCGTGCCGGCAGGTCCACTGAGTGCAAATCGCTGAGCGTCGGTCTTCGCCGGATAAAGTCGAGCGGCGTCGGTCGTTCGAGCCAGATTGACTCGACTCGCAGGTGCTGTGACATGCGGGTTTCGTCTCAAATAATGTTCGGCGAGCGGATAATGATAAGCGAGGTTCATGTTGTCGCAACCGAACCAGTTTCCATAGCTGTCACGAACACGCCCCTGTTGAGTTCGACCCGTCGCCGCTTCAATCTCACCAGTGTCAGGCTTGATACGAAAGTCGCGATCACCGAGTTGGAATGCGGTCCCTTGAAAGCTGGTGATCATCCCACCAAACAGTCCACAAGATCCGTAGACCCAACCATCCATGCCATCACAAAGGCTGTTCAGTCGAGCCTGATTATTCATCGTGCCGAAACCGGAAAACAGTTTTTTCACAACATCCGCTTTGTCGTCTCCGTCTGTGTCTTCGGCAAACAAGATATCCGGTGCCGCACAGACAAGAACGCCGTTTTTCCAGACGGTGACTCCGGTTGGCAATGGGATGTTATCGAGAAAGATCGTCGATCGATCAAATTGACCGTCTCCATCAGAATCTCGCACGAGACGAATTCGTCCACCTGGAACAAACGCATCAGGTTTGTGTTGTTCGCTGGGGACAGAATCACCCTGCGGCATTCCATCAGGATAATCATGCATCTCAGCCACCCACAAGCTGCCATCTCGACCAAAATCGATGGCGACGGGATCAGCAATCAACGGTTCCGCACAAACCAGATCGACTCTTAAATTGGGCGTCGTCTGCAGCAAGGCGAGTGACTGTTGAGGCGACTTCGGCAACGTTCCCGAAGTTTTGTTGGAATCGAACGGGGCCGCGAACTTCGCATCGAGCGACTCATGCACTGCACCAATAATCTGGTCTTCGAGACCAGCTTTCAAGGCACCAGGTCGATCGTAGTAGTACATAGCATCGAGTGCCTCGTAGCCCCCCTCCTTGAGGACTCGTTCCGAAGGGATATAGCAGGGGGAATCATTGGCATAGGCATTGATCCAAAGTCGCCCTCCATCGAGTTCGCGTTTCAAACGTCGCGAATAATCAACAACAACCTCGCCCGGCAGAAAAACCATCGCCAGCGAATTGCCAAACGTCCAAGTGGCGATCGGGTAATTGACGTTCGCCTGGAGAGATTCGCCGCGAGCCAGTCGTTCAAGCTGTACGCGAGCGTGATAGCCTTTTGCATCGTTCCGTTTTGCCGTTTCTTCCCATTCCGTTTTTGTCGGAGGTTCGGCGAAATCAAGCTTGATCTGTTTCAGGCTCGACGAAATATCCCCCTGAACCGGTGAGAGGAATCCGCCAAGTATTCGTTTCACTTCGGCAGCAATTGCGGCTCCTTGTTGCAAAGCGATATCCGACTTGTCTCCGGTAACACCTGACGAAGGGTTTTGGTCGGCACCACAACCGATCGAGACCATCGCGATGGCGGACGGACAATCGCGTTGAATCAGGTCCTGAGCGTATCCAGCCCAGTCTCCACTGATCTTGTTATTCGACAGGGTTACGCAATGACAAGCGTAGTTCACACAGATCGCTCGGATCACACCATCGATCCGTTTAACGACCAACACAGGGAGGTCATGATCAACCGGGCCACCCTTCGTTCGCCGGTTGATCGCGAACTTCACCGACCCGATTCCCCAGCTCAGTCGAGCCGGTGCCCGATCGTTCAATGCCGCGATTGCCACGGAGGTCAGTTTGTCCGTCAGGTCAGAGGTATATTGATCGATTCGTTGCCAGTGTTCATCAGGAATTGGTCCGCTGAACAAAGTCGGTGCCACGCCGCGCAACATCGGCGCGGTATGTGTATGTGACGAGTTGATTGCCAGCCGTGAACGTTCCAGACCCGTTTGATTCGCCAATCGTTTGGCAACCTCATCAAACATTGATGCTGGGATTCCCAGATTGTCGGCAGTAATCAAGACCACCGGCGGACTGGTCTTATCCAAAGAAATCGCCAGAGCCTTCGCCCAGATCGGCTGGGTCACTCCTTCGGACTCAGTTCGCCGAAATCCAAACCCCGAGAGCCTGACAGGGTAATCCGGGGTAATGTCGATTTGTGCGACCCCCACGGAATAAACGGTATGACCCTCAACGGCAAAAACCATCGGCAGCCGACCGGGAAAGTGAACGGTCCCAGCCACAATCGAAAGCGCAAGAAGAATTCGAATCATTCAAACGACTCCAACAACAACCTGCATAGTGTTTCAAGTACGTTAATTTTTGGAAGGAAAAAACTGCGAACCAAAATCGTAGCATGGGCTTCAGCCCGTGCAGCAAAACATCGCCTGGACATCGATATCTAACACGACACATTTCGCCCACGCGCAAGCATCTTACCCAGCACCGCGACCAATTGAAAAAGACTCGAAAGCCTTTTCAACCCAGGTTCGCTCATCCACAAATGAATCATCCAGAATTCAGGAAACAAAAAAGCGGGCCATTCTGGATTTTTAACCACGGATCACATTGATTGACGCTGTTAAAGACAAAAAGAACATTACGTGATTCTTCTCCGACCCGTCCCCATAAGTGTTATCCTTGGCAAATTTCTTGCCTCTCCAATTTCTTTGTTTGACCGATGGCGACCTGCAAACGACCAGTATATTCGGCATAATCAAATCGACCGGAGACATCCCGAGGCTGTAAGCCCTTCGTGCCCTCGCTCATTCTCACGTCGGGACATGATCCGACCCGATACGAAATGGCGTTATACGCGAACATTGAGGGTCGATTTCGCGTTGTGAAGTGTCGATGCGCTCGAAATCGGCAACAAAGCAGGGAGGCGTCAAGATGCCGTTAGGTTTTCGGTTTTCGCGTTGTGCGGTTCGTGTTCTACTCGCTGGAATTGCCGCAACAAGTCTGTCAATCAATGCGTCTGCTCAGGTGCCGTACGATGACGCGCCGGCACCAACTTCGGTGACGAATCAGACGCCAATCCTGTTTGACTCCCAACCGAATGCGGGAAGTCAGCCGATTGTACCGACATTAACGCCTTTGCAGATGGTACCGATTACAGCGCCTGCGGCGTCAGCGCCGCCAGCCGCACCTCCTTTCGGCGGTCCGCTATCGACGCGAACGAAATTGACCGGCGGTTGGGGTGGTACACGTAATGATCTGAGGGACGCCGGGTATACGATCGACTTCAGCAATACACAGTATTACCAGGGTGTCGCGTCGGGTGGAGTTAATCAAAACTTCCAGTACGGTGGACGCAATGACCTGTACCTGAATGTTGACGGAGAGAAGGCGGGCTTGTGGAAGGGCTTGTTTGTTACCTTGCACGAGGAAAGTCGCTACGGGAATTCAATTAATCAGCAAACAGGCGCGTTAATGCCTGCCAACCTGATGATGCTGCTTCCCCAACCAGGTGGGACCGTCGAAGGCTTGACCGCCGTCAAAGTAACCCAGTTTCTATCGGAAAACTTTCTGGTCTTCGGTGGACGACTGAACTTGCTCGACAGCTTCAGTCAACCATTGACAGGTGCAACTCAGAACACGGGATTTATGAATGCGTCGTTCATGTTCCCTCCAATTCTGGCCCGCACTGCACCTTACTCGACCTACGGAGCGGGATTCGCCGTCTTACAGAACTTTGAGCCGATTCTTTCGGTTGCCATTCTTGATACCAATAACGTCCCGACCACGATTGGAATCAAGGACTCGTTATTTGCCAACGGCATCACATTGCTTGGACAGTTAAACATTCCTACGAAATTTTTGAATCTTCCAGGCCACCAGGGACTGATTGGGTCTTACAGTAACGGAGCTTACACCGATCTTCAGCCGACTCCGTATTTAGACCCTATCACCGGATTAGGACTCAAGACGACAACTCAATCGAGCTCATGGTCTCTCAACTACAATTTTGATCAGGCGCTTTACGTATCACCCACCGATCCGAAAAAGGTTTGGGGGGTGTTCGGAAACATCGGAGTTTCGGATGGAAATCCGAATCCCATTCGATCGTTCTATAACATCGGCCTGAGCGGAACGAGTCCTTTCCAACGACGAACGCAAGACACTTTTGGAGCCGGCTATTACTATCTTGACGTGTCCAACGCTTTGAAGGATCTCCACCCAGTATTGCTGCCGTTGAAGAATGAGCAGGGGGTTGAGCTGTTCTACAACTACGCAGTCACGCCGTGGTTCCATGTGACACCTGATCTTCAGGTACTCGACCCGTTCCGGCAGCGTGTCGACAACGCATTTGTGGCGGGCGTACGAGCGAAGATCGATTTCTGATCGATCGTGAAGGAAATAGACCACGTACCCAATCTAAACGAAACCCCACCCCCTCTGCGGGGGTGGTTAACGGGCCTTTGCCCTAGTGGCTGAAATCAGTCCTGGTCTCAGCAGATGATCCTGGTGCAAAAGCCCTGTAACCACCCCCGTAGAGGGGGTGGGGTTGCGTTGGTGTGCGGTCGTGATGAAAAACTCTCTTCACGACTTTGCATAAGAATGGTGCCGGGGATTTCAATAAGGGGACGTTTCGCTATGCGATCGCGGATTCGAATATCGCAGATCGCAATATCGCTGAGCCTTGCAGCAATTGTCGCCTGCTTCGCTCTCGTGGCGACCGCTCAAGTCCCCGATGGAGAGTCGATCCAGCAGGCTCCATCGGAATCCGCAACACTCGGATCACCGGATTTCCTGCGCGTCAATTACATTGGATCTCCGGACGCGATCGTACCGACCCTGACACCCTTACCGGCGCAGTCGCTCCCGATTCAGTCGCCTTCAGGCCAGGCAGATCCGCGTTGCTTTGACCGAACGAAGCTCACAGGAGACTGGTTGGGCACTCGATCAGAACTGATCGAAAACGGGGTGAACTTCGACGCGAGTACGACCCAGTATTATCAAGGCGTTGCCTCGGGTGGGCTTCAGCAGGGATTTCGTTACGGCGGACGTAACGACTATTTCCTTAATCTCGATGGCGAGAAGGCAGGACTGTGGCGCGGGTTTTCGGTTTCACTTCATGGTGAAACCCGTTACGGACAAACCGCTGACCTTCTCACTGGTGCGTTGTTGCCGGTGAACCTGATGATGGTGTTTCCACAACCAACGGGGACTGTTACTGCATTAACAGCCTTCAAATTGTCACAGTATCTGTCTGAAGACTTGCTTGTCTACGGCGGTCGACTGAACATGTTCGACACGTTTGTTCAGCCGCTCACGGAGGCGACTGGACTGAACGGGTTCTTAAATACCTCAATGATGTTTAACCCCGTGTATGGTCGCACGGTCCCTTATTCTACGTACGGGGCAGGATTCGTTTATTACCAGAATCATCAACATATCTTTTCTGTGTCAGTGATCGACACGAACAATACGCCGACTGTCAGCGGTTTGGACACGCTATTCAGCAACGGCGCGACGATTTTAGCCGCACTCAATATTCCAACGCGGTTCTTCGACCGACCGGGCCACCAGGGTGTGGCCGGGTCCTACAGCACGGGAAGATATTCGGAACTTCAGCCAACGCCTTATAACGACCCCATCCTCGGACCAGGGTATTTGTTTCCTAAGTCAACGGGTTCATGGTCGCTGACCTACAATTTTGACCAGGCAATTTGGGTGTCACCGAACGACTCGAAAAAGGTCTGGGGTGTGTTTGGCGACTTAGGATTATCCGATGGCAACCCTAACCCAGACCGCTTTTTTGCGACGCTGGGGATCAGCGGTTCCAGTCCAATTCAAGGTCGGGTGCAAGACACATTTGGAATCGGCTATTACTACCTGGCCGTCAGCAACGTACTCAAGAACGCGGCTCCGGATTTATTGCCTCTGAAAAACGAAGAGGGTATCGAGCTGTTTTATAACATCGCCGTTTCGCAGTGGTTCCATATCACACCTGACGTGCAGGTGATTGATCCCTACAAACAACGTGCAGACACATCATTTGTGGCTGGGGTGCGGGCAAAGATCGACTTCTGAAACGTCGGCGTTTCTGAATGTTGAATCCAATGTCCAATTCAAAACGCAGTTCCTGCCGAATCTGCATCTTGCCGGTGTCCCTGGCGATAATAGCTTGTGTGGGTCGTATCAGATAAACAAAGAATTAGATTTTGAGCCCCGGAGGCGATGTCTTCTCTCTGGGTTTCATACAAACTTTTTTGCCATACAGGTCGATTGATCTCTTTTGAGTGGAAGATCTTTTCACATTAATACTCATTCCACGGATCGGTGAGTGACGAATGCGAACTAACATCAGATCAGTTCTTATGTATTGCCTGCTGGTGGCCATACTGTGTGCGCCTTCTGGGTACGTTCTTGCGCAACCCATGATGCAACAGATCGAAACTCCTAATACGATCAATGACGCGATGGGCTATGGCTTTTCCCCCGGTGAGGGGACCGCAGGAGCAATCGCGAACTCTGACGATGATTTCTGGAGTCGCTCAACACTGACGGGCGACTGGGGTGGACTCAGGTCAAGTTTGCAGAAATCCGGGATCACGTTCGCAGGACGTTCCACACAATTTGCCTTCGGCATCGACGGCGGGATTAACACTCCGCCACCACCTCCACTCGCTCTGGGGAACACGTTTAAATATACCGGTCGCGGCGAATACGACATGCTTTTGGACCTCGAAAAATTCGGGGGAATGCCCAAAGGGACTTTGCTGGTCCGTGCTGAGAACTGGTACGGACAATACGCCAACGTCAGCGCGAACAGTGGAGCGTTTGCCCCGACAATCTTCCCGGCTGCACTTCCACCCAGTAATCCAGACAACCCCGGTATTCCTTACCTCACCAACTTCCTTTTTACGCAGCCACTTTCTCAAAACCTGGTGGTCTTTGCGGGTAAGAAGGACGTCCTTGGTGCGGCCGACCAGGACATATTTGCCGGAGGCGATGGAACAAACCAGTTTATCAATCAGGCCCTGATCGCGAACCCCTCGTTTCTGTTAGGACTGCCCTACAGTTCATATACCGCAGGATTCGTTTCACCCCAAAAGTGGGGTTTGATTAAAGGATACATCTGGGACCCCTCAGACTATACGCAACAAGGCCTGCCGGTGAACAATGTTTTCTCGAAAGGGATTATCATGGGCTCCGAGATCAGCTTGAATACGAATTTCTTCGATATGAAGGGCGAACACCACATCGGTGGAATTTGGAAGCACAAACCACTGGACAACCTGGCTTTTAACGAGCCTCCGCCAGGTGTTTATCCTGAGCCAACGACGCCTGGATCGCCGACCCTCAATAATTCCTACACGCTTTACTATGGCTGCGACCAATACCTGGTCCAGTTCGCAAATACTAAGAACAAAGGCTGGGGGTTATTCGGACGAGCATCAATCAGCGATGGCAATCCGACTCCGGTCCGCTACTTTTTGAGTGCCGGTATCGGTGGTGATAGTCCCGTGCGACAAGGGAAAGGGGACAAGTTCGGTGTTGGCTGGTACTATGTCGGTGCAAGCAATCAATTCGGCCCCATCCCCCGGGCAGTATTCGGTCCGACCGATGGGTCCGGCCTGGAACTGTATTATAACATCCAGATCAATCCGTGGATGAATATCACACCGGACATTCAGTTTATCCAACCCGGAATGAACCGAATCGCTGAGGATTCGTTCGTGTACGGGATTCGGGCGAACCTGACACTATAGTAGCCTCTTATGCTGTTCTTCTGATGGCATCAGTCTGTCGATGACGGACGAAATCCACAGACCGCGAAATAACCGATCGTGTAAATTACAACCGTGGAATCAAGCACGAAGGGAATCCAGAATCCATTTGCGAAAGAGTTCTGGACGTTCGAAAGTACGAGCCAGACCATGAACGATTTTTCCAGGGCGCTGTAGAGCACGATCGGAACCCGCCATTGTGGAACCAGCGCCGCAAGCATCGTGGCAACGCCCATCAGCCCTACCATGATTCCCTAATGCTGGATGATAATCGTGTACTCTTGCATGTATGGCAATCTGGCCACATTGGGCATGGCCCAAGAGGGCAAGACGGCATAAAGCCCAACCAACGCTGTTCCTGCGCCTGTGAACAGAAAAAAAGGCTGAACGGTGCGGCTGAAAAAGCGTCTGCTCATATAGGTTTCCTTTCGGCGATGTCGGTGTCGGTGACGCCTCAAAACGGCTTAACACGATCAGGCGTAATGGGAACAGGTTCCGAACCATCCAACTCATTCACCGAACCAAGCGGCAGGATGATGGCGATTACGCCCGAAAACTCCTGCTTTCGAAGCGAACGAATTTTTCAAGGTATTAAGACGATTCTGGTCATGGTGCCTCAACGCTTCAAATCCCATTCTTTGAGTTTCCTTGCGGCAGTGCCGTAAGGCCCCAGTTGATAAACCGCCGCACCTGCTGGAGAGGAGATGAACTTCTCAAATGGCTCGGCGAGCATCATATCGAGGTATTCTTTCGGAGCGACGCCGGTGCTGACGTGCGGATTGAAGTTTTCGCCCGACATTTTCGGCACGAATGTCGAAACATAGTTGATGAGGGCCTCGTCCGTGGCGGGATCGTTGTGCGGGGCAGCGAAAGCACCGATCGGGCCGGCATTGACCATGAACGGCTTCGCGGCAGCTATGATTTCTGCCTGCAACTTGACGATGTCCGGCGTTGGCTTCGCGCAAATGCCTGCGACACCCAGTGGGCCGCCCGGAGCATAGTAGAACTTGAACGCCTCGAGCTTCATCGCGTTCACATTGGCGGCGGCGAGAACTTTTTCCTCGGCGGCATAGACTTTGTCGAGATCTGCCGTGCGGACGAAACACTGCAGCATCGTGATATGCGGCATGTGTTCCGCATCCAGGGGGAAGCCTTTCGGGAAGACTGTCAGCAGGCGAGCGTTGTTGAGTGCGGAATGCTTAAGCATCGTCTCATCCGGCTTCAGCAAGATGTCGATCGCGGTGATCTCCGACTGCGCGGCAGAGAAAACAGTCTTCCAGTCATTCTTCATGCTGGCGACGGTCCAGCCCTTGATGGCGGATTCGTCGAGACCTTTGTCGAGTTTGGCGAGATGGTCCGCGCGGTCGTAGGCGAATTCACGCTGGGGATCGTCATGGTGAACGTAGAGGCAGAATCGTTTGCCGCTACCGGCACCGACATACTGCATCATCTGGAGATCGCCATCCGAGTTGCCAAACGCCGCGATCGGTCGGCGGCCGATATGCTGATTGATGCCGACGGGCTTGCCTCCCTTGTCGTCGATGAAATTCAACTCCGGCAAACGCACGATGACCGGCTGGCCGTTGCGCAGCTCGAACTTCGTCTTCACGCTACTGCCGATGACCTGTTCGGGTGGGATGCCGTACGCCGCTTCTGCCCACGGGCGCATGAACTCAATGCCGCCACCCGACACGATGTAGTTCTTGAAGCCGTTCGCACGCAGATAGGCCAGCACTTCAAGCATCGGCTGGTAGGTCATTTCGCTGAAGCGTTTGCCGGTCGTTGGATGCTTCGCGGTCGTGATCCAGTCCTTCACGATCTGTTCGAACTCCGCCGTGGTCATGCCCGTGTGTGTGGCCATGAGGAGTTCCATGATCGCGTGTTCGCCACCGGTGGCGGCGGCTTTCAGATCACGCTTGAGCAAAGAAGCGAACGGTTCCTTGTCCTCCCACTCCGGATGTTGATGTGCGAGCGCCTTGACTCGGTCGAGGGCGAAGAACAGCTGCACTGGAAGCGGCTTCTCGCACCAGAGCGTTCCGTCATTGTCAAAGGTCGCGATACGCTCTGCCGCAGGCACGAAGTCCGGCGAGCCTTCCTTAGTCACTTTTTCGACGAAATTGATAACCGACCGTTTGGCCGTACCTTCATTCCATGTCGGCAGTGGATCAGCGGCGAACGCGCTCACCGCGAACAGTAGTCCGACGATTGTAATCGAGAGCGTTTTCATGGGTTGGCTCCGGATGAGAAGGTTGAAAAAAACGAGGAGTGCCGTCTTTATCAGAGGCACTCCTCGTTGCGTGTTGCTGATTTCGCGTGAGCGACAAACGTCGCATTCACTTCGGGGGCGTCTCAAAACGAAACCCGATATGGGACATCCCCGTGTCGCGTGACGAACCGGGCCAGGCACTCGGTCAGTCACGCGAACAATCACACGTCAATTACCCGGAGCACCGAGCGTTTCGATTTCATTCAAACGCTTCAGCGCTTCTGCGGCCTTCAGAGATTGATAGTTAATCCCAGCGGCATTCAGAGTGCTCCCTTGCTGGAAGGGGAACTGAGGAATTGTCATGAGGAAATTCTTGACCTGAGCCTGAACGGGAACGAATAACCAGATGTTGTCGCCGTACCATCTCATGTACATGCTGGATTCGAGCGGCATCTTTTCGTACGGGTCAGCCTTCAGGTTCACGATCAATGGCCAACCAGTCACCTTGCGTGTTCCTGTCGCAATATTTCCGTCGACAACAGCGAAGTTAACTTTCCAGTCTCTCCAGCGGACTGCGTTCAACTCACCACCCTGTCCGAAGTACAGAATCTCTTCGCGAGGACCTTTCTTCGTTTCGCCTTTGAAATAAGGAAGGAAATTGTAACCGTCAGCGTGAATTTTGAATGTCTTACCGTTGGCCTTGTAACCTTGCGCCAGTTTTTCAACGATATTCGGTTCTCCCGCAGCGGCCAGGAAGGTCGGCATCCAGTCTTCCTGTGAGAAGATTTCGTTGACGACGGTTCCTGGCTTGATCACGCCAGGCCAGCGAACGATCATCGGCACGCGAAGGCCACCTTCCCAGGTTGTTCCTTTTTCACCGTGGAACGGCGTGATACCACCGTCAGGCCATGATGCGGTTTCCGCTCCGTTATCGGTACCGTAAACCACGATGGTGTTATCAGCGATACCGAGGTCGTCAAGTTTCTTCAGGACTTCACCGACGAAGCCGTCGTGTTCGACCATGCCATCGGGATAAAGTCCGATGCCGGTTTTTCCTTCGGACGCTTTCTTGAGATGCGTCCAGACGTGCATGCGGGTGCTGTTGTACCACAGGAAGAAAGGCTTCTTTTCCTTGACATTTCGATCAACGAAATCCATCGCGTTGGCATGAACTTCTTCGTCGATGGTTTCCATTCGCTTCACGGTCAGCGGACCGGTATCCTTGATCGTCTGTCCGCCTTTGCCGTCAGCCTTACAATGCAGCACACCGCGTGGACCGAACTTCTTGCGGAATTCGGGGTCTTTTGGATAGTAATACGTTTCTGGCTCTTCTTCGGCATTCAGATGGTACAGGTTTCCGAAGAATTCATCGAAACCGTGCAGCGTTGGCAGGTGCTTATCCTGATCGCCGAGATGATTCTTACCAAACTGGCCAGTCGCGTAACCTTGTTCCTTAAGCAGGTCGGCGGTTGTCGGAGTCCAGTCAGGAATACCATGTGGACTGCCGGGCATTCCGATTGTCAGCAATCCCGTACGGAACGGATGCTGTCCGAGAATAAATGAGGCTCGTCCTGCGGTACAGCTCTGTTGAGCGTACGAATCGGTAAATAGCGCCCCTTCTTTCGCAATACGATCGATGTTTGGAGTGCGATATCCCATGATACCATGGTTATAAGCGCTGATGTTGTGGACACCGATATCGTCACCCCAGATGACAACGATATTCGGCTTTTTGCCAGCTTGAGCCAGCGAAGCGGCGACAAGCTGGTTATGGCTCACGAGTGCCACTTGATCGGCTTTGCTCAGATCTCCAACGCAGCAGCTTGGGCGTTCGGATTTCAGCGGGGCGATTTCAACCGTCTTAATCGCTTGAGAAGTTGAGCCTTCAGCGACGACAGGCTGTGCCTGTGGCTTTTGAAACGGATTATTCGCGGCTCCGTATCCCAGGATGGCACCCATCGCCATCGTCATGAAAGATTTTGACAACCAGTTTGAGAACACGGGATTTTCTCCTTAATTGAGTACAAAGAAAAGTTGATTGAAGGGGAACATCACGTCAGGCGAAGATCTGAATTTACGCTGATTTCAGCCCGTCTGATTTTGTGAATGGATTCGCAGTTTACAGGTGACATCGACGGATTACGAGTCAGCGGCGCGACGGATTCATCTGAAGTTCACAATGTCGAAAGCGTGCTTCAGGTGGTTCACCGCCGTCGTTTCCAATAGCCAGGACGACGTTTTGCGTGAGCGAGCGCGATAACCAACAAACTGTCGGAGCGATCACTGACGAAGACGAGAATATAGGGAAATTTCCGAACGCGAACCCAACGAATTTCGTCAATTAGCACAGGATGAGAATCAGCGTCCTCTATGATTCGATCCACGGCAGAATCGACGGCGGCGCAAAACCGACCGGCCACCGAAATATCTCGTTGCCGATACCAGTCCCGCGCTGACCGATACTCCTCAGCGGCTAACCGATGAAAGCGAACGGATTCCATCGCCATCAATCCTCGTCGCGCAACTGCGACCAGGGAATGGCACCCGAGGAATCGTCTCGGCGCCGACGCATTTCCTCAATGAAATCGTTATCGTCGATGCTTGGCAGATGTTCTTCATCTCCCATCGTTTCAAGCAGTCGACTGACGATCGTCAGGCGGTCGGACTCCGGAAGCTGAATGGCCGCAGTGAGGATTTCGTCGGTGCTGACGGACATGGCATGGTTCCTTGTTTTCCCGCATAATGGGGCGTTGTCGAATCTCAACGACATTCTACAGACATGTGAGACTTTGGCGAGTGCGACCGGAGCACAAACCTTTCAACAATGCGACTAATCCACCTGAAGTTCACAATGCCGAAAGCAAGTCGCGAGGTGGTCGTTGACCATACCGATTGCCTGCATAAATGAATAGCAAATTGTCGAACCGACGAATCGGAAACCGCGTCGTTTCAATTCCTTGCTCATCGCGTCTGATTCAGCCGTTCGAGCGGGTACATCACCGATTGTTTGCCAGGTGTTGTGACGTTGTCTACCGTCGACAAATCCCCAGATGAATTGATCGAAGCTGCCGAACTCTTGCTGGACTTTCAAAAATGCAATCGCGTTATCGACCGCGGATTGGATTTTGAGTCGGTTGCGAACAATGCCGGCATTCGCCATCAGGCCCACTCGTTTCGCTTCGTCATAACGGGCTACGACGTTCGGATCGAAGCCATCGAATGCTTCTCGATAGTTCTCGCGTTTTTTGAGAATCGTGATCCAGCTCAGGCCGGCCTGTGCGCCTTCAAGAATCAGAAACTCGAATAACAGGCGATCATCATGAATGGGAACGCCCCATTCATGATCGTGGTACTCGACATACTGATCGCCAATGGCCCAGGGACAACGGAACAATTCAGGCTTCTTACGTTGATTGGACATTTCACGCCATCAGTGGACTCGTTGACCCGGTTTGGCACCGCTGTCGGGATTGAGCAAGTAAATCTCTTGTCCGCCGGCCCCGGCGGCAAGCACCATCCCTTCGCTCAATCCAAACTTCATCTTGCGCGGAGCAAGATTGGCGCAGAAAATAACGAGCCGACCGACGAGGTCTTCCGGCTTGTAAGCACTCTTGATACCGGCAAATACGTTCCGCGTTCCTTCACCTCCCATGCTGAGCGTCAATTGCAGCAGTTTGTCAGCGCCGACCACGGCATTCGCCGCAAGAACTCGGGCGACTCGAAGATCGATCTTGGTGAAATCGTCGATTGAACAATGTTCTGCGACCAGCGGTTCATGGGCGAGTGGTTCCGGCCCATCGTTCCACGGAGTCGCTGGTGCCGCTGCCGCAGCGTCCGTCGTGGGAGCGGTGGTTTCGGGGGCGGATTGTTGACCGGCTTCAATCATGGCTTGGACCTGTGCGAGTTCAACTCGCTTCATGAGGTGTTCGAACTTGGAAACGCGCGTTCCCACGAGCGGCGTTTGGGATTCATTCCAATCAGAGATCGGCTTTTGAAATAACTCGCCGACTTGTTTTGCGAGTTTTGGCAGTACTGGCGAAAGGTAGATAATGATCTGTCGAAACAGATTCAACGTCACCGTACAAACGTCTTGCAGTTCGGCCGCCTTACTGGCGACTTTGCGAAGAGTCCAGGGAGCGGTCTGCTCGACATATTGATTTGCCTTATCGGCAAGGCTCATGATGTTTCGCATTGCGCCGTTAAAGTCGCAAGCTTCATATGCGGCCGCGATTGCATCTGACTGAGCCGCAGCTTCGGCAAACAGGCCGCCATCATCCGGATAGACTTTCGACAAACCGGCTTCTTCGACGAAACGTGCAGTACGGCTGGCGAGGTTCACGACTTTGCCAACCAGATCAGAATTGATTTTGTTAACGAATTCTTCCAGGTTCAGGTCGAGATCGTCGACGCGGTTGCCGAGCTTCGATGCATAGTAGTATCGCAAGTATGACGGATCGAGGTGATGACCGAGGTATGTCGAAGCCTGGATGAAAGTCCCTCTCGTCTTTGACATCTTTTCGCCATTCACGTTCAGAAATCCGTGAATGTGAACTTTTTCTGGCAGGCTCAGCCCCGCCGTTTTCAACATGGCTGGCCAGAAGAGCGTGTGAAAATAAGTGATGTCCTTGCCGATGAAATGATGAATCTCTGTATTGGAACTCTTCCACCAGTCGTCGAGATTTTCCCCGTTTCGTTCACACCATTCCGCTGTTGAACCAATGTAGCCAATCGGAGCGTCAAACCAGACGTACCAATAATTTCCGGGGCTATCCGGAATTTCAAACCCGAAATACGGAGCAGGTCGTGAGACGTCCCAGTTCCGTAGCGGATCGACAAGAAAGTGGCCTTTCAGATAATTGGCTATCTCGGTCTGAAGATGTCCGCCCGACTGAGTCCATTCGGTCAGCCAGCCATGCAGTTTTTCAATCTCAACGAACAGATGCTTGGCTGTCCGCAACTCGGGTGTTGCCCCCGAAAGAGTACTGACCGGGTTAATCAGATCTGCGGGGCTGTAAGTCGAGCCGCATTTTTCACAATTGTCTCCGTACTGATCGGGTGCGTGACATTCAGGATTTGGACAGGTTCCCTTGACGAAGCGATCAGCGAGAAATGTTTTTTCGACGGGATCGTAAAGCTGGGTGACATCATGCTCAACAATCAGCCCGGATTTGCGCAACGCAGCCCAGACCGCGTGGCAGATTTTGCGCGTCTGCTCGCTGTTCGTACTGCCGTAGTTGTCGAAGGAAATTTCGAAGCCTGTGAAATCTCGCAGATGCGATTCTCGCATATCTGCGATCAACGATTCTTCGCTTCGCCCTTCTTGACGGGCACGAATCATGATTGCGGTGCCGTGCGTGTCATCGGCACAGATATAAATGCAGCGATGTCCGCGTAACTTCTGAAACCGGACCCAGATATCGGTCTGGATGTATTCTACCATATGCCCCAGGTGAATGTGACCATTGGCATACGGCAAAGCGGACGTAACGAGAATTCGTCGATCAGTCATTCCAAACCCACACGAGGAAAGTTATTCAGCGATGTAGACACATGATTCTAAGTCGAGGTTCGAACAACGGGTAGCGTCTACGTCACGATATGAAAAATTTCGCTGCAAAGGAGATAACGCGAATCGTTTCGTTCCGACGAGTGCTCGGAACTGACAGAAACGAGTCCACCGATCATGATTTTTTGAAATTGGTTGCAATTTGGTGACTGGCCGAGTGAACTACGTCTTTATTTCATGAAACATTCTGGAAAGGCGTATGGATGCGAGGACCTGGATATAAATTGTCGGGAGACGTTCGTCGAACGTGGCACTGTCCCGCTTGCGGATGCGAACGCAAGTTGTCGGGCGAGGTCACAACTTTGCTTTGTGGTTGCAAAGAAGGGGCGTGGATGCAAATCTCTGGCGAACGAACGATGGTTCCCCGACCTTTACAGCGACCCAGTGACGTGGAACGCCATCCAATCGACTTCGGTATTGAGCCGAACGCGCCAGCTCCCGCACGCCCAGAAGCGACGATCATAAAATCCGCGATTTCTCAAGAAACCGAACTGATCGTCGAAACGCTGGTTCTTGAGCCCTCGACAACTCCGATAAATTTCAATCCAGACACTGTGGTGACGAGTGACGAAACAGTCAAAGTGGAGGAAGAAGAATGGGGTGAAGGGATCCTTTAGTTCTTGTTTGAACGCAAGATCTCCAGTTCTTGTCAAACGAGTAGCGGAAGCAATTGCTCGTGAATGTCAGAGCCGTTTGTTGCCAGCAAGTCAGGTTCTTCAAGTCGAAATGGTGATCCGTCAATTTTCGAAATTCGGCCACCTGCTTCTTCCACAAGCAAGATTCCCGCTGCCATGTCCCAGGGTTTGAGGCTGGTGGACCAGAAACCTTCCACTCGTCCAGCCGCCACGTTTGCCAGATTTAATGCGGCAGAGCCCGTTCGTTGGACTGATTGAGCAACGGGAAGAACTTTCAGAAACCGACTCACCGCTTTTTCGTGTGCGCTCGTTGCCACCGGAAGGCTGGCAATTACGAGCGATTGTGACAGCTCGTTGACCCCTGAACATTTCAATGGACGTCGATTTAAACTGGCCCCTTGACCGCGTACTGCCAAAAACATCTCGTCGTGAACCGGATCAAAAACGGCACCAACAATCATCTCGCCGCGACATTCCAATCCGATCGAGACACAGTAGTACGGAAATGAGTGGACGTAGTTCGTTGTTCCGTCAAGCGGGTCAATCACCCAGCGATAGGGGGAATCGGTTTCATTGTATGACAGGCCTTCTTCACCACAAAATCCATGGCTTGGATATCGACCGTGAATGAAATCAAAAATCGCTGCCTGTGAAGCTTCATCTGCCTCAGTGACGAGATTTGATCGACTTTTTTCTCGAACCGTAAATTTTGACGACCAGGCACGCAGAATGTGTCCTGCGCGCCGTGCCGCTTCTTCCGCCGTTTGAACGAATTCGAGCATCAGTCACCTTTCGACACTACTGTGATGCGGAAACTTTGTTGATTGGCAAAGCTCCGTTTGTCCAACGTTTATATGCCCGGTCATCGGAAAACAAAAAGGGTCCGCACTGAAAAGCAGTACGAACCCTTTCAAATTCAAACCAAACACCAGAAGACCAATTACTTGGCTTCGACAGCTTCGGCTGGCTTTGGAGCTTCAGCTGGTGGTGCTGGAGCGTTCTGGACTGGAGCAGCATAGGTTGGAGCTGCCGAGGTGACAACAGGTGCAGGTGAGGCATTGCAGCCGCCTGGGCAACCCGAAACAACCGTACCGGTGGAAACGACAGTCGTTCCACATGAGCTGCAACCGGTTGCAACTGGAGCGTTGCAGGTGCTGCAAGGAGCTGGTGCTGAGCAGCTTGGAGCTGGAGCAGCACAGCTGCTGCAAGGAGCTGGTGTTGCACAGCAACGTGCATGGTGATGGTGAACTCGTGCTGGCTTGCAGCAAACTGGGCGAGCTGGCTTGCAGCAGCTTCGGGCTTCAGCCGACGAGAACGAGGTGAGCAGGACGACTGCTGCGGCGACAAATCCAAGTGCGCGACTCATAGAAAACTCCTTCAAAACTGGCACGGGTGCCTGAACATGGGAGATCCGACCTTCGGCTTCCCACCCCTCAGTTCACGTTCTCTCAATAGAACGGCTCTGAGGAGTCAATGTCAGACTGGAGAAAATTCTCCGACTTTCCCGTCTGGGTCAGATGCAGAATATCAGGGAGATAAAAGATGTCAAACGACCGGGCCGGTTTTGTTCCACGTTCATTTCGACTTGTGAAGTGATTCGCGCAGCGGTTGCAACATCTGGCCCATGGTTAGCCAACGGTCTTGAGGCTGTAAGGCCAATCCGCGCATGATTGTTTTGGCAACAATTGGATCGATATCGGGGACGAGTTTACGCAGTTCCTTGGGTGGAAGGTTGATGTGTTGCACAACAGCCTCAAGCGTCTCGCCGCCAGGCCAGGGAAGCTCTTTCGTATACATCTCGAAACACGTCACAGCGTACGCAAAGATGTCGATTCGCTGATCCGTTTTTTGCCGTTTGATTAGTTCCGGGGCCATATACGTCGCCGTCCCGGTTCGATTTCCCGGTGCCTGATATTCGGCAATATTCGGCACAACAAGCCCAAAATCGATGAGTTTGGTCGAAAGCTTTTGGTCAACAATCACATTCCGCGGGCAGATATCTCGATGGATCCAGTTCTGTCGGTGGAAATACTCGATGGCCTCGCCTAGCTCGACGATGATCCGAAGCCGGTTTTTTTTCATGACATCGTTTTGCACATCAATCAAATACGAAAGCGACATCCCCTCGACAAATTCCATGACCAGGAATTGTTCGTCCTTCGTTGTGATCCCATACTCGTAAGTCTCGACAATGTGCGGGTGCTTTAACTTGATGGCAATCTCGCCCTCAGATGGCTTTTTTGATTTCATGTGGGCGAAACGAGATTCAAGACGCTTCGTTTTCTCAAAATCAAGAACCTTGAGCGCAACTGTTTTTTCGAGCCGCCGATCGACGGCTCGCCAGACTTTGGACATGCTTCCCTGGCCGACTCGACTGACCAACTGAAACCGCGATTCGATGTCGACCTTGTTAATCTTCGGCTTTCGCTTGAACAGCGATTTCAGAAATTTCAGCATCGAATTGCCTGCTCCAATTCAAACCCAACGCCACTTGGGCTTCGCCACTGCTTTGATCTTCAGGTTGTTTGTCACACGCCGCAATAGTCGATCAATCGAGAGATTTCCGTTCGCAATTCTGGACGAGCGACGATCCGATCAACAAATCCATGTTCGAGAAGAAACTCGCTGGTTTGAAAACCAGCGGGGAGGGCGATCTTGCACGTGGCGCGGACGACACGAGGTCCAGCGAATCCGACGAGCGCTTTGGGCTCGGCCAATGTAATATCGCCGAGCGAAGCGAAACTCGCGGCAACCCCACCCATCGTGGGATTTGTCAGAACCGAGATGAACAATCCACCAGAAGATTGGTATCGTCCGAGCGCGGCGCTGACCTTTCCCATCTGCATCAAGGAAAGAATCCCTTCATGCATACGAGCACCTCCACCTGACCCACTGACAATGACGAGAGGTAATTTCAGTCTTGTTGCTTCTTCAACCGAGCGAGTCAACATCTCACCAACAACGGACCCCATGCTACCCATGATAAACGAAGAATCGGTCAAAGCGAAAACAAGAGGCCGACCTCGCATGTATCCTCGACCCGCAATACAGGCGTCTTTCAATCCCGTTTTCTTTTGTTCTGCGACCAGTCGATCTTTGTAGGGCTTCGAATCCACGAACCCCAGTGGATCTTTTGAAGTCAGGTTGTCGAACCATTCTTCAAAACTGTCTTCATCCAGCAGTTGTTGAATCCGAACGCGACCGGGAACGATAAAATGGTGGCCGCAGTCGGGACAAAGGTACAAATTCTGTTCGACTTGTTTTCGATAGACCGTGCTTTTGCACGATTCGCATTGAATCCAAAGTCCTTCCGGGACGCCTCGCTTTTTACGCGGCGTCTCGCCGTTATCGAAACCTCGTTGCTGTGGAGGAGGATCTGAAGTCATCCGCGATGATTCCATTCTTGCCAAGGCCTCTTAAATCAAAACCCGTTGTTTGAAATGCGTTAACGTGAAATGGGTGCAGCAAAAACTCATAATCGGAAGGAATTCACTCTGTGTATTTCGATCGATACACCCGAGTTTCGACGTTTTTGAAACGCTCATGAACGGTGTCGATTCTATAGGAACTCGCCTCGAATGGCCAATTCTTTAAGAATTTTCTCGACGTTGCGGACTAAGTCACCCGCGAACCCGCCGGAAAAAAAACGCGGTCGTCACCGTTTATCGGTAACGACCGCGCTGTCAATTGCGCCTTAGCATGTAGCATAGTCAGTGTGCGGCGCGGGGCGTTGGTTTCCCCGTCGATTGCGTACCCGTTCCGGTACCTGGATATTTCCCCGTCTTAACGACTTCTGCATGATCAGCTTCCAGTTTTGCCTTTTCGGCAGCCGACTCTTTAAAGACTCGAGGTGGCTCTGAACGACCACAGCCAATGAACATTGCGCAAACCGAGAGAACGAGAATCGTTTTTCCAAGCGAGATCATCACAAGAAGCTCCGAGATGTAGTGTAACGAACAAAAGGCGGCACCTAGTCGCAGGTGCCGCCGATTTCAGAAAGTTTCGCCCGTTCGCGGCGGGACGTTGCAAACTGAGGGAGAAAATTTGCTCAATTTCAGGTTCGATTAGAAATCGCCAAAGTTTTCAGACCCACCAATTGTGGTCATTCCAATATGGATGCTGCGGTCAATACTTTGATTGACGAATCGAACGGCTCCGTCAGTCATCAGAGCATGGACCCCACCTGTGTGAAGGCTCTTTGGCCCAGACTGTCCATCACCACCTGAAAAACCACCCATACCGGCGGCAATTGTGGCGTTGGTCTGATAGTTGTTGACCGACCAGACGTCATCGCCGTTTGAGTGGTTCCCTTCGTTGATCCCGTAACAATCGCCTGTGATCGAACTACTTGGGTTACCTTGGACACAGGCGATAAGCATCCCGCCGCCGGTGCGTCCGTTCGCCCATGTACCGCGTGGATCCCACTGGGACATTCCTGATCGAATTTCCCATGAAGCGACTGTATTTGATGTTCCGTCCTGGACCGCAGCGATTGATGAAGTGCTATTGGGACCGAACAATCCTCTTTGCGATGGGTCGACCGACCTCCAGAAAGTTGTTGCACTCGCGTTCGTTCCCGAGCTCGCACCGTAATTTCCCCGTGCCCAATTTCGTCCACCAAACGTTGCTTGATTTTGGGAACTTGAGTAGAAGTCGCTAGCGCACCAGAAGATGGGGAGGTTAGCGCCGACGACTATCTGGTTCGACGGATCGCAGACGGAAAGATTCGCGTTGAAATTGTTATACAGCGGAGCCTGATCGATGTAAGGTAGCATCATTACGAGCCAGCTGGGACCCATGTTCAATGCATTGGTTTGTTGAGCGTTGTTTCCATCATTGAAGTTGTTTGTGTAAACGTTGGTGTTGTCGCGCCAGATCATACCGGGTGGAAAAATCTTGAAGTTGTCGTGGTAGTTGTGTAACGCCAGACCGACCTGTTTGAAGGCGTTCTTGCAGGACGTTCTGCGTGCGGCTTCACGAGCCTGTTGAACTGCTGGCAGCAGCAACGCAATCAGAACCGCGATGATCGCAATCACGACCAGCAATTCAATCAGCGTAAATGCCCGCGCTTTAGCACGATAAAGCTTCGTTTGACTCATACTTGATCTCCAAAAATAGAAACAAAAACACTCACAACAATTGCGGAAATACAATTCCGCGAAATTCCAATGGGATGAGAATGCAGCCGGCGCGAACAACGCACCGTACCTCAAACTAGATTACGGTTCTCCAAACTCATGAAAATCAGATTTAACGAGAGAAATATTCACCAAAAAACAGATGCACGGCCATGTCAAGCAAAGCTACGGACCTTAGATTGGCGAATAGCCACCAATACTCCTATGATATCGGATGAATGTCAAGCAAATTTATTCATGGATTCTTAAAAGAGGAGAATTTTCGATTGAATATTAATCGAAGATGAATTCCTCGCCAATTCGAAATTTCGCGACTTATCATTAATCCCCATTTCCGATGCCTCCAGTGTCGAAAGCCGCGCCAAAAAAGGATTGAAAACTTGGCAACCAAGCGGAAAATATTTTCGCAGCCGCGCCATATCTGGCTATCGGCCTTGATCTTGAGCCTTTTGGTGCTGGGAGTCGTGACGATCAGGTCGTCCTGGGATCAGCCTTCTGAAAACGTTCAATTTCCGGACGTTGTGACATCCCGCGACATTGAACACGCCCGTGAAATGTTTGAGTTAAGGTATAATCGAAAAGGTAACCGACTCGACCATTTGTCGTGGCTGGCCGAGTGGTACCTGACTCGGGATCGTCTGGCCGATGCCGTACTGTGTTTTGCTGAGATCCCCACCTCGCACCCTCAATACGGTCGTATGGCAAGATACCAGCAAGGGCGAACTCTTTTAACCCTCCATCGGGCCGCTGAGGCAGAACAACAGTTCAGAGAATTGATCGCCGCTGACGAGGCTTCTCCTCAAATCGAACCTCGATTTCTGGTCGATGCGCGTCAACGACTGCGTCACATCCTCGAAGTCGAACTTCGATTTGAGGAACGGCAACGACTTTTGACGGGAGTCATCGCACGTGACGAGGCCGATGACTTTGAAACCATAGCGTTTTGTTTCCCCAGCCACCTGCGATGGAACGGACCTGACGCTACGAGATGGCTCGAAGAATTTCATGCCGCCGATCCGAATGATGCGAAAATCAACGTCGCGTTGGGGCGATATCGGATAGGACAAGGAAAGCTGGGCGAAGCGCGAGAGATCCTGGAAGCCGTTGTTCAACAGCATCCCGATGACTTGTGGGCGATGTCTGCACTCATTGCCTGCTTGAACGACACTGGTGACCCCGATGAATTGTCCCGACGCTTGGAATCTTTGCCACCGCAAGCTGACGACGATCCCTGGCTGCTTCTCGCACTGCGCGGAAGGTACGCCGTTCAAAACGGACAACTCGAACAAGGGATCGCCGCATTTGAGCTATTGTTGAAACAAGACCGAACGAGCACTGAGGGTTGGTCTGGGCTGCTTTCCGCAATTTCTGCAATCAAAGACGAGGCCAGGCGAAAACAGATCCTGAAAATGACCGCCGGAATTGGACGAATCCAGAATAATCTCGGAAAGATTTTTCGACGTGCCGATGACCCGGAATCATATTTGTCGGTGATCGAGCTTTGCGAGGAATTCGGCTTTGACAACGAGGGGTTATTGCTCGCGAAATTCGTCAGTAAGCTGGCACCGGATAACCCGAAAGTTCAAGCAGCATGTGAGCTTTTTCAATCGCGACTATCCGCCACGGATAAACACTGACGCGGGGTGCCACTGGCGCGTGTCTTCACTCGCCTGTGCTTTTGTCGTGGGCGACGCCTCCAGCGTCGGCTTGTCTTTGTGCCACTGGCATGCGTTTTTGCTCGCCAATACTCTTGCTTTCCAGCGATGAAAGAGAAGACACTGGCGGATCAAAGCAGTCACCAGTGCCACCAATTTTTGCGGCTTTCCGTTTCAACAAAATCGTATCATCCCCGGCAACGTAAACAACTGATCTTCGGGTCGTTTCATCAGGCCAGCCTCGACCTCCCATAAAACAATATATTGGAACCTTCGATGATCGATGATCATTTCGAACACCGTTGCAATCAAATAACACTGCGTCTTCGAAGGCATTCTTGCGTCGTCACCAGACGTTTGAGTTGCCGCAACACCGTATTATGCACGTTGCTCGTTTTCATCGGTTGCCAACCTGCAGCACCCAACACCGCACCGGTCACTCAACCAAAGAAAAACGAGCCCGTTAAATCATCCGAAAAGACCGTTCAGCAGCCGGAGCCGAGGAAGGTCGTCAAACCGATCGACTCGGGAACCAAATTTCACTTTCGTGACGCCACCGTTGAATGGGGACTGAAGTTCACTCGATTTGACGACATGCGGGGCGATAACTTGATTCAGGAATTGCTCGGTGGAGGTGCTGCGCTGATCGATTTTGATCGCGATGGTCGACTCGATCTCTTTCTCACACAGGGATGCCGTCTTCCATTGCGAGAAAAAACGACCGAGTATTCGAACGAGCTTTTTCGAAATACCGGTCACGTTGAACGCGTCACGATCAACGCCGGTGTCGTCGCACACGGTTATTACACGGGTTGCGCCGTGGCGGACTTCAATGAAGATGGATTTCCCGATTTGTATTTGACCGCCTATGGCCCGTCATCACTTTGGCAAAATAATGGCGACGGTACATTTGTCGAGATCACCGCTTTGTCGCACTCGTCCGTGAATAAGTGGAGCACCAGTTCTGCGTGGTCTGACTTTAACGGCGACGGCTACATCGATCTGTTTGTCGGGACTTATGCGGATGCTCCTGATGATCCACCCTTGATCTGTAAAGAACCGCTCAGCCCAACAGGAACCAAATCCTGCTCGCCGATTCTGTTCACGCCACAAGACGATTTCTTGTTCGTCAACGACGGGCAGGGAGGGTTCATTGATGTTACTTCAGAGGCGGGAATCAACGGCCGTGATGGTCGAGCACAAGGTGTGCTTGCGACGGATTTCACGGGTGACGGAATGATTGATGTTTTCGTTGCCAACGACACAACGCCCTGTTTTCTCTATGTCAATGAGACGCGCAAACGCGAACAAAAGACGATTTCCGGTACCGATCTTGTGCTTCCACAGTTCGAAGAACGCGGCATTGAATATGGTGTTGCTCTTAACGGTGACGGGAAAGCGACCGCCGCGATGGGAATCGGGCATGGTGATTATGATCGAGATGGCTGGCTCGACTTACACATTACGAATTTCTATCTGGAACCGAATACGCTCTTCCGCAACTTAAACGGGGTTGGCTTTGTCGACATGTCATCCCCTTCCCGCCTGGGGCCACCGAGTCGCAATACGTTGGCGTGGGGAAATGAATTCCTTGATATCGACCACGATGGCTGGCTCGACCTGTTCGTTTCGACAGGCCATATTGAAGATCGTCCCTGGTCGAAGGATGAACCTTACCGGATGCATCCTCATCTGTTTCGCAACGATCGCAATGGTCGTTTCACCGATATTGCGGCTGATGCAGGCCCCTACTTCAAATCGACCTGGGTCGGACGAGGGCTGGCGGTCGGCGATCTGGATCGAGACGGTGATCTTGATGTCGTCCTTGCTCAGCAACTCGACCCTTCAGTGATCCTGCTCAACGAAACACCCGCATCCGGCACCAGCGTCATCATCAAACCGGTTGGCCGAGATCGGTCACCCCGCAGTGGCATCGGAACGCGTATTACGGCGATCGGAGTCACACCGATCCTGAAGCGTGACCTTGCTGGAGGGGGCAGTTTTTTGTCGACTTCGGCGGAAGAGATTCATTTGGGATTAAATGATCTGGCCGAATTTGAGCAGCTGGAAATCACGTGGGCCGACGGACAAATTGACAGTTGGCCTCACGTAACCGCAGGCTACTACGTCGCCATTCAAGGAAAAAGCCTTGTTCGTGTAACGCTTGAAAGCCATTGAGCAACATGCGGAAATCCCTGGAAGACCGGCACAAGCCGGACCCGGAAATGTTGAAGAAGGAACCGTTTCAGACAGCGATATCAGGCGTACGAACATGGGCGGAGAATTACTCGTTCGATGGACAGCCCGAATCGCCGTCGCGTGTTACATCGCAAGACTCTTGTGTGATACAAGCTCCAAGGAGTGGACAGATTCACAAAAGAGAGCTCGCATCTTTTGGTCCGTCGGCTGCGTCGTTTTTCTGTTACACGTTATCGCCGCATTTCACTTTATCCACAATTGGCGCCACGCCGCCGCCTTCGAAGCGACCGCGAAAAGAACAGCCGAAATGACCGGATGGAACGCTGGTTTCGGCTTGTACGTCAACGAGGCGTTTTTGTTACTATGGCTGACTGATACCTTTTTATGGTGGCAAGACCTTTCGTGGCCAAAACATCGATGTATTTATTGGGCAGTGCAGTCAATTTTTGCATTTTTGATGATTCAGGCAACCGCCGTGTTTGGACCACCCTTCTGGATTCCCGTCGTGCTTCTGGTCATCGCACTTCTGACCCTTCGGAGATTCCGCTTAACTTCGACATTGCGATAGCGGAGTTGATCTCGAAGTCGGTCGAATCTCATCCAAGGTCAAGGTCTCCGCTCGCAACAAAAAGTACGCCCTTGTTCCAAAGGAACGCATCCCGCGAATTCTCTTCTTTCATCCTCTGCTTTGAATATCAACATCGCGCATTGTATCAGTCTGATTTTTCGCAGCTCAAAGTTTCCGCTCGATTATTTCGGCAAGACTTTATCCAGCGATTGTTGAAGTTTTTCGATTTTTTCGTTGAGTAACTTCAGTTCGTTTAGTGACTTCAGCTTGTCATTAAGTTCCTGGACCTGCTTTTCGAGGGCCGCCTGACGCGTAAGCAACCTGGTGACTAGTTCCGGGTCTCGGTCAAGCGGATTTTGTTGACTTACGAACGTGCGTAAACGTTGAGTTTCGGCAACCTTGGGACCGACCACGTTCGAATCGGTGCTGATGACGACTGTTCCACTGGCGTTGGCATCATTGGAGGCCCCAGATTTCTTTTGCGTAAAAGTATGTGGCGAATATTCAACGCGTGCGGATTTCATTTGATTGGTGATCATCGGTTCCACAAGCTTTCGCACATCTTCGGGAAGCTTGTTCAATTCCTTATCCGTCACCTCCCAAGACTTGTCGTCCTTCTTCACTGTGATCTGTGCCGGTTCTGTCCCCTTGCGAACGATCGACACCGTGACATTTTCGGGCAGGTTTGTCGTTGACGAAAATACGACTCGTGCAACAGACACGGGCTTTGCCGCTTCGCCATGCCCCGCCACTTCGTTCACGGTCACAACACGTAGGGAACCGTTTGTCAACGCTGGTGGCTGCGCATGAGCCCCCGGTACTGCAGGAGCGATAGGTGGCACAGGATGTCCTGTGAACGTCGGAGGAAAAACGGAGATCGGAGGAACGGTGCCGGATCGCCGGGCCAACAATTGTTGCAGGACGACAGCCCGTATTTCTTCTGGAAGTTTCGCCACTTCTTCAACAGTCGTTTCCCACTTTTGATCACCTTTCTTCACGGTGATTTTCTCACTCTCACCAACGACTTGATGGAATTCCATCGAGACCCCATCAGGCAGGGGAGGCGATTTCCGCGCCGATTCAAACATCGGCCCCGCAATAAACATCCGGAAATCGTTCGTGTTTGGAGTCAATACATGAATCTCTCGCCCCGTGTCATCACTCAAAATCCTTCCAAGCGGAAGCTGTCCCTGCGTGGAGCGTTCGACCGGAGTCACCTCGATCGTCTTCCGCACTCCCCGGCGGAGAACTTCAAACTGCAGTGGTTTCGATTCAGCCTCCTGGATAATTTTGACGAGGTCCTCCACCTGCGAAAACTTCCGGCTCAATTTTTCCGGCGGCTCTGCGGCAAGTCGCGCACTCAATAAAATATCATTTCGTTCCAGTCCCTGTTTTTTGGCGGGGCTGTCATCTGTGACGGCATCAACCAGCAAACCGACGTTCGCTTCGAGATTTAACTGTGCTCGTAATGCGTCACTCAACTCGATGCACAACAGGCCAATCCAATACTTCGGTTGCTCCACGTTGACTGCAGCTACCAAAACTTCGTCAGTCGCAGTAGATTCAACGCCTAATTCTAAAACACTAAAGTTGGCTGTTAAATTCGGCACGTCGATCTGTGCATTACACACCGACCCGCTCCAACAGCAGACGGCCGCTGCAATTCCCATCCATGTTTTTCGACAATTCATCGGATTGATCCTTTCCAAAAAGAAACGCCTATTGAAACACATCGGTTCCAGCGTCGACCACAGTAACATCACTGACGGGTAGCACCCCTCGACGACCATCGGACAGTTCGATCTCTAGCAGTTGACGCTGTTCGTGGACGACCCGCCCTTGTCGAAGCAGGGCTTGTCGAACAACCAATGGTACCGACGGCGGTGCATCAAAGAACGCGACGGGGTCGATGTTCGAGTCGCTGACCACCGGAATATCGACCGACTGAGTTGGCGCGCCCTCGAAATCTTCTAGAACCAACCTTAACGACTCATGGGATTCCACAGGCGAAGTTGCATTCGCTGCTACCAGCGTTTCATCATTTGTCTGCTGCGTCGGCGATTCGATGTGAGAGTGTGACATTGGTTCAACCTGCGGTTGGGTGATTGCGATATCTCCAGGCCGAATGCCCGATTCGCGCCCAAAGTTAAATGCAATCAGACAACAGGTCGCCAATGTCGCCAATTGCCAGGCAGCAACTGCCAAATTTCGTTTCTTGTTGTTTCCGGACAGATTTGCGAAAAGCAATCGATCGTTGATCCCTGTCGGCTTGATTGCTTCTGAACTGGGGCCAGAGGCAGAATCCTCGACCTGCCGAGAGACGTTGAAACGTGCCGGGACATCAACTGCCAATCGTCGCAAATCTTGATGAAGCGATTGGGCTTCAACAAATGCCAGCGCAAGGCGTCGCCAACCGCACGTTTCACTACAGACTTCACGCTCAAGTGAGGCAAGGATCTCGCGCCGTTCGGATTCAGATAACTCACCATCGACCAGACGGTCCAACTGAATCGTTGATATCATTTCAAATTCGTTCATGATTGTACCTCAACAACTTCCAACGCGACCAGCTCTGCACGCAATCGCTGTCGCGCCCGATGAAGTCGCGTTTCCACCGCGCTGTGGCTAACCCCCAGGTGCCTGGCCAATTCGTGGTAACTCCAGCTTTCGGAATATTTGAGCATCAAAAGTTCAGCGTCTTTCGCATGCAGACGTTGAATCGCTCGTCGAACCAGTTGTTGACGTTCATCACTGAGCAACCAAACGAGCGGGTCCAGCGAGGACTCGGATTCGGATGATCGTCGCAAACTGTAATCACGTTGGATTCGTTTCCGCCGCCCCAGTCGTCGGCGGTGCAGCAATGCCTGTCGTACAGCGATACGATACAACCAGGGAGCGACCCGATCTTCGGGAAGATCCTCCTTTTGCTTTGTCACTGCCAGTGCTACTTCTTGAAAAATCTCGTCGATGGCAGCGACATCTCCCGATCTGGCAACGATCACTGCTCGCAACCAGCGAGCATGAAGCATCAACCGGGCGGACCATCCTGGCTCGCCTCCTCCCTGGCTCGATGCTCGAATCCGATCATTCATGGTGAAAGAATAGTTGCCGCCATGCTTGAAATCTTTCTCAAATTCTTTTGAGAATTGAAATTTTTGTCGAATTCCTGTGGAACAAGGATCGGTCATGAAGAATTCCGATGAGGATCTTCCAATCATTCTTGTTGCTGGAAAACGAGGTGGGGAGGTGGTAACGTGCGAACCAAACATCCTTAAGATGCACTGGTTCGAATCCTATGATCAAGAGTTCTGGCACAGAAAATCGTTGGTGGCCTCAGTTACAGTTGACGTTGATACTGCTTGCCGCGTTTGGTTTCTCATTTTTTGTGACACGTTTTAACCGCGATCGCAAAGTTGCCTTACCGAGTTCGACAGAACATTCGAGCGCTTCGATCGAAAAAGTTCAGGAAAAGCGTTCGGAAAAATCTTCGCCAACCAAGCCACAAGAACCGAAGTCAGCTCCAAGGCCTGCTCCAGAGGGAATGGTTTGGGTGCCAGGCGGAGAATTCTGGATGGGCACGGATTCGAAAGACGCATGGCCCGATGAAAAACCAGCTCATCAAGTCCGTATCGATGGCTTTTTTATTGATGTGACAGAAGTCACAAACGCCGAATTTCGTCGGTTCGTCGAAGCGACGAAGTTTGTGACGACGGCCGAGCGTGCTCCGACTCTTGAAGAAATCATGTCACAGTCTCCGCCGGGGACCCCACCACCTCCGCCGGAAAGTCTCGTCCCCGGTTCCTTGGTATTCACTCCGACCGATCGCCCTGTTCCTTTAAATGACTTCAGTCAGTGGTGGGTGTGGACGCCCGGAGCCAGTTGGCGACATCCCGAGGGACCTGGAAGCGACCTGAAGGGAAAAGAGCAACATCCCGTGGTCCACGTCTCGTGGGACGATGCCGTTGCGTATGCGAAATGGGCGGGAAAGCGACTTCCCACGGAAGCGGAATGGGAATTCGCCGCTCGTGGCGGTTTGGACCGAAAGGATTTTTCCTGGGGTGAAGAACCACCAAGCCTGACGAAGCCTCAAGCCAATCTCTGGACTGGCAATTTCCCTTATCGGAATACGGCCCAGGATGGCTTTGTGCGGACTGCACCCGTCAAGTCCTATCCGCCAAATGGATATGGCCTATACGATATGGCTGGAAATGTCTGGGAATGGTGTTCCGACTGGTATGACCGCGACATCTATAAACGGCTCGGTCCGGGCGAGGTCACCGTCAACCCGTCGGGCCCGTCTGCAAGTAGCGATCCACTTCGCCCGTATACGACTCAGCGAAGTCAACGGGGCGGTTCATTCTTATGTAACGACGATTATTGTTCACGATACCGTCCCAGTGCCCGGCACGGTGGGACTCCAGACACGGGCATTTCCCATGTCGGTTTTCGATGCGTTTTATCCGATTGAAAAAAGATAAACACGAAATGCAGCTAGTGCGTTGTCAAGACTTAAAGTTCGGGTTGTGTGCCACTGCATCGGAGTCTTCTCCGACGCAGTGTCTTCCCTATTATCGAGGCAATCAAAGAGCACTGGGTGACCGAAGACGGTCATCCAGTGGCACCCGAATCTTTAGCGTTGACAACGCACTAGCCCGATTCCGCGTCGGTTTTTTGGTCCCCTGTTAGGAGAGTTTCATGTCGAAACGGTTACTGTCATCATCAATCCTGACGATGGCAATTGGTGCCCTTGTCGGTTACGGCGCTGCAACAGCGGATTTTCATCTGCCCGCCAAAGCCGCCTCTTCGTCCAGTGCAGCGCCAAAGCCAGAAGTTGCCAAAACTCATGGTGTCGAGCTCCCCGCTCCGACTTCTGCTAACGCAGCTCCTGCCTGTTGTTCGGAAGGGTTAAGCCGTGCTGATCAACTAGCAATTCTTAGCCATAATCAACTGGTTGCGGCATCACTGGCTCAATCGGGCAAGAAGCCAAATATCTGCATCATCTGGGGTGATGATATTGGTCAGTCGAACATCAGCGCCTATACCATGGGTCTGATGGGATATCGGACTCCCAACATCGATCGTGTCGCTAAAGAAGGGATGATCTTTACCGACTATTATGCTGAGCAAAGTTGCACTGCCGGGCGTGCGTCATTTATTACGGGGCAGCACGGTCTGAGGACGGGCCTTACAAAAGTCGGTCTGCCAGGAGCGACCCTCGGCCTGCGCAAAGAAGACCCGACGATTGCAGAGCTTCTGAAGCCGCTTGGTTACGTCAGCGGTCAGTTCGGCAAGAACCATCTTGGTGATCGCAATGAATTCCTGCCAACGGTTCATGGTTTCGACGAATTCTATGGAAATCTTTACCACCTGAACGCCGAAGAAGAGCCTGAACTTCCTGACTACCCGAAAGATCCCGCGTTCCGGGCACGATATGGCCCGCGTGGCGTATTAGACTGCAAGGCGTCGGACAAGGATGACCCGACTGACGAACCACGATTCGGTAAGGTCGGCAAGCAGATCATCAAAGATACGGGTCCGCTGACAAAGAAGAGAATGGAGACGATCGACGACGATGTCGCAGACCGGTCTGTTGACTTCATTAAACGTCAGGCCAAGGCAGACAAGCCGTTCTTCGTCTGGGTAAACTTCACTCATATGCATTTCCGCACTCATGTGAAGGCAGAGAGCAAGGGACAGTCAGGTCGTTGGCTGAGCGAATATGCCGACGCCATGATCGATCATGACAAAAACGTCGGTACCGTCCTGAAGGGACTGGACGATGCCGGTGTTGCGGACAACACGTTTGTGATGTACAGCACAGATAACGGGCCGCACTTGAATAGCTGGCCAGACAGCGCGATGACCCCGTTTCGGAATGAAAAAAACTCGAACTGGGAAGGTGCTTATCGTGTTCCTTGCATGGTCCGCTGGCCCGGCAAGATCAAGTCAGGAAGCGTTTCCAACCAGATTGTGGGCCATCATGATTGGTTACCAACAATTTTGGCGATCGCAGGAAGTGATGATATCACTCAGAAATTGCTGACCGGTCATAAAATTGGCGAAACAACCTTTAAAGTCCATCTTGATGGATACAATCTAGTTCCTTACCTCACTGGTAAAGCTGACAAAAGCCCGCGAGAGTCGTTCATTTATTGCAATGACGACCAGCAATTGACAGGCTTGAGGTATGACAATTGGAAGTTTGTCTTTATGGAACAACGAGCAACGGGAACGCTAAGAGTCTGGGCAGAGCCCTTTACGGCGTTACGTGTCCCAAAAATCTTTAATCTTCGTTCAGACCCGTACGAACGGGCGGACATTACCTCCAACACGTATTACGACTGGTTGATGGATCATGCCTTCCTTCTGGTTCCGGTCCAGGAAGGTGTTGGAAAGTTCCTGATGACATTTAAGGAATTCCCTCAGCGACAGAAAGCAGCCAGTTTTAATGTCGATGAAGTGCTGCAGAAATTGTCGGAAGGCCAAAGCAAATAGAAACGCGATTGATTGGAATATAAGAAAGAGCTGGCAGGATTTGTACTCCTGCCAGCTCTTTTAAAACCTGTTTCAGCGAACCAAAGTTGTGTTGTCTTCGACGGGACAAATCAATGCGGTCTGTGAAATGCGTCTTCGATCATAGCTGGTCTCAACATCAAACCCTAAAGTGATCGAGCGGGTATTTTCCACTCGATCACTTTCATTTTCCCAGAGAAAATCGACTGGCGGCTTATGTACCAGGCGTCGGTGCAGGGGCCGTTGTGTCTGACTTTGGTTCTTCAGGTGGTGCTGGATTCGGTGCTGCCTTTTCAGCTTCAGGTGTTGGTTTTGTGACGGTTGTTGGGGAAGGAGTGGGACTCAAGACAACAGGTGCTGACGTCGAGTATTCCGGTTGAGCCGTGTAACCCCCACATGACATGCAGCTGGAAATGTTTGGCATCGGAGTGCAGCAAGCCGCTGTAGTCCCAATATAGCTATAGTTGTTTGATAACAGGCAGCAGGACGAGGTTCGAGGAGTTCCGCAACGAGCGCGGTGTCGGCAGCCAAGAAGTCCTCCGCTGGCACATCCGTAACCACAACCGCTGCTCACGGCATAACCACCATAGGTGGAACAGCCGGAATAAGGGGCACAACTGGGGTATCCCATCGCATAGCTTGAATAACTGCTTCGGGCGAAAAGTCGATGTCCAAATAGGCCGCAACCTGTGCTGGAATAGCTACTTGTCCCGTAGCAACCCGTGTTACAAGCTGGGATCCCATAAGTATCGTAGTTAACGGGTCTGCCGTAACTGCCATACGCTCCCGAACACCCCGAAGAACTAACGATTGATCCGCCTCCGTAACAACCACTCGATGGAGCATACCCGTAGCCATAACTGCTTGATGGCGTGTAACTAGAGTAACCAGATTGACCACAGCAGGAAGAGCCTGCAAAAAACTGGGCATTGGCAACCTGTGTGGCAGCAACGATGCTGAGTACCACAACGAGAGTACTCGTAAAATTAACAAACTTTCGCATCATAACAAGACTTTCTACTCAAACAGAATTCACTTACCGGTACGTCACGAACATACTTCCCATTTTGCGTATCTCTCCCGACCGAACACAACCCCCAATTCGTTTTGATTGCATAACAATTGCGGAACTGTCATGCTTTTGTGCCGTTCAGATCAATGATTTCTGCTGATTGCCCCACCTTGTTCATCGAGGAACAATGATGCGAGTTTTCCGGTTATTGATGTCAGTCGCTCTTCTCGGATGGCTGACTGTTGAAGGGGTCGCTGCAGATCCACTGGCATGGCTGCCAGCGGAAGTTAACGCAGTTGCTCGGATCAATGTGGCAGAGGTTTATCAGACCCCTCTCGCCCGAAAAGAGGGCTGGATCAAGAAGGCAACAGAGTCCTTTATCCAACAGGAATCCTTCATTCCGCCGGGCACGAAACAAATCCTGGTCGGAGCCGAACTGGAACTTTCTGACAATTTGAAATCACTTCGAAAATATTCGGTGGTTGTCCCTGATGCTCAATTGACCTTAGAAAAATTGTCGGCTTGGATGCCTATCAGCACCTTTGCAGGAAAACCAAGCACGCAATTCGGGAACGACGGCTACGTGGTTGATGCGGGTGATGGAAGTTGGCTGGTCAGTGAATCTTCCAGCCGCCAGATCATGTCCCGGTGGTTAAAGAATGGCCCGACGTTGGGAGGAAACCGACTTTCGCCCTATTTGCGATCAGCTATGAATTCTAAAGAGAATTCTGCTCAGTTCCTTCTGGCAATCGATTTGCAAGACAACTTTTCCGCAGAGGAAATCAGACAGGAATTGAAATCAACCGGTTGGTTCAGTTCCGACTCTGCTTCAAAGAGTGCGGCGGAGGTCCTCGAAACCGTCAAGGGGATCACCATCGCTATTGCCGTTGATACCGAACGGAAAGGGACGGCGATACTCGAATTTGGCAAAGACGCCACCGTGCTAAAGCCAGTCCTTGAGAAATTGGTGGCCGCAGTGATGAATCGCGTGGGTGCTGCGTCCGAAGATATCCAAGGGTGGAAATGGACCATCAACGGCAGTCGGGTCACTGGCACCGGCGGTGTTTCACAGGGTGAAGCCCGCGAAATGCTCTCGATACTCGAACCTCCGTCGATTACTCAAGCGATTTCGGCGAGTTCTTCCAATTCTCAAAGTGCATCGACGGCGAATGATCGCATGGCAAGAACGTCGCTGAGTTATTGCAAATCCGTGCAGGTGCTGCTCAATGATTTGCGGACGACGCTGAAAAAGGAACGAGACAATCATGCATTACATTTCGAACGATACGCGCGAAAGATTGACGACCTGCCAATGCTGAACGTCGATCCGGCGTTGCTCAACTTTGGGGCGAACGTTAGCGGTTCCCTTCGGTATCAGGCGCAAACGCATCGAATGAGCAAAATCCAGGCGGGAACCCGACAGCAGCAACAGTCTGCTGGAGCACAAAACTTCGGCGGCGGTTTTGGTCCTTTCGGAGGTGATTGGCAACAGTCGGTGATTGGATTGAGAGACGGTGCGGTTGACGCCGAGGAAAATCAAAGGTCGAAACAAGTACGGTTTTCGGAATGGAAGCAGATCGAAGACGGTCTTGTGTCGGTTCGTCGATCGATGACCGAGAAGTATCAAATTGAGTTTTGAAGTCTTGGATGCCGTATTGATACCCGTTACTTTTGGTTGAAGGTCGACGGTTCCACCACCGTCGGCCCGACCTCGTGATCTTCAACGATGTAATTTCGATATTGGACCGTGTAACTTGCTTCAAACCATTTGCGGATTGAAGGGATCACCGCGTCATCGTAATCTGGAGCGGTTTGCAGAGTGACCCCTTCGATCGTCCGGCGAATTTCGCCTTGTTCAATCAGGATTTTCCCGGCCTTGATGACAAAGCGAGGCAATTCGAACATCCGTTCGATGTCTTGATCCGGGGTATAAATCGTGATATCCGCATCGGCACCGGAGCCAAGGTGACCTTTACGGGTGAGACCAAGCATTCTGGCAGGTGCGGCTCGCGTAATAATCGCGATTTCGTCCAGAGTGTATTCGCGTGTCAGTTGGCTAAGAACTGTGGTCTCACGGACTCGGGCAGGCAGCCGTGCAATGGCTTCCTCACGTCGTGATCGGTCCATTAACAGTGCGATGATCTGAGGATAAGCCAGGAACGAAGCACCATTGGGATGATCGGTGCTCATGGCAACTTTCCACGGGTCTTCGATTAATAAATACCACTCAAGCCCAACCGCCCACTGCAAAGCGTGGACAAAGCTTTTTTCTTTATAAGTGATGGGGACAATACCACAGCCGGCCTCCTGTTCGATATCCCCGCTAAACCACTTGCCACCCATCACCCGATGCAGGTAATAACCAAGCGGCCCGTCCCCGGTCATGGAAATTGTTGGTCCAAACATCACCTGACCGACGTCGATCGTCAGATTCGAATGCTGGTTAATGTAATCAGCGAGTCGAGGAACGTCTGACCGAAACGTTGACTGATCATCGGGGTCTCCCCCGTAGCTGTGAAACTGAATATGAGTTAAATGGCCCCGGTGACCTTCCAATGCCTTCATCGTTTCCAGTGTTGTCCAAGAATTTCCGGGAAGACCAAGATTATTGCCGTGGATATGAACGGGATGGGGAAGACCAAGTTCATCGACCGCAGTTGCCACGGATCGCAAGATATCTCGCGGCGTGATATCGAATCCGTGGACAATGTCGTCAAGAGTCTTCACGTTTCCATTCGCTCGGCACTTCCAGTTCTCGACGCCGCCCGGATTGACGATCTTGATACCGTACCCTTTGGTCGCATGCATCAGCCATCCAAGATAGGCCTGAACGAGCTTCGGTTCATCTTCTTTGATCCGTTGCATGACAAAATGATTGTTTCCCGCCAGGACGAGAAATCCTTTGTCAATCATCGGCGTATCATGAAACTCTTCATGGGCATGCCGAGCCGTCAATGGTGGGATCGCGGCATCGAATGCCGTTGTATAGCCCATTCCGGCGTAGAGGTATCCCGTCGTGAATGTGCTTGGTACGCTGCCGATCGTTCCCGAACGGGTGATTTCGGTCCGCAGCATCGGTTTTGCATGCCGCCTGTCTTCAGGGAGCATTTTTCTCGCCGCGTTGACCTTTGGACCCGCAATGTGACAGTGCATGTCGATGCCGCCGGGCATGACGACAAGCCCGGAAGCATCAATCACTCGATCCGCTCGAACGGTGGAATCGACAGGAGCAGCGTCGATCGTCCCGTCTACGACCCAAATATCTCGACAGGCACCGGAAATGGCATGAGCCGGGTCGTAAACGGTGCCATTTCTAATGAGAAGCGTGGCCATTTCAGCTCAACGGCATACCTAACGACCTCGAGTGGCGACTTGTGCCACGACATCGCCATCGCGAACGAGAGCAACACCTTCGGAGGGGATTGCGTTTTTGAACGCCCGGCTATGTCGTGGAGGCGATTCTCGATAGGCGTACAACTGGTCGCCATCACGAATTTTTGAAACTAATCGGACCCATTCTGAGTTTTTTACACCGAAAGGAACGACATTGCTGCCGGTTTCACCCGAATTGTCTGCTTCCGCCTGCTCTACGGTTAATCGCTTTAACCATTGCTTTGCCATAGGTTTCCTTTCGCTTTGTGCGCCGTCGCAATCCGTCATAGCGACATTCTTGTCACCGAAGGCCATAGTATATCAGAAACAACGAACGAATGGGACACTGACAGGCTTTCTGTCGGAATCTTGGACTTTTTGCGTCGACGCTGTCATGCTCTCGCGGCTTAACAGGAGAAACTATGCACAATTCGCAACCGCCGATATCCGACGAACCACTTTCGCTTTCAATCCGAACCGCTCGTGAAGCCGCGTTACGCGTACTGGAAGAGCACCGCGTTAGCGGCATGTGGGTCAGCGATCTTCTTGATCGCGTGTTTCGGGAATCGGGACTTCCCTCTGTCGAACGTGCGCTCGCGACCGAACTCGCCTGCGGTGTCGTCCGACGCCAGGCAACGCTCGATGCCATTTTACGAACGCTAGTTGCAAGACCCTCTGACCAGGTCGAAGTTGCCTTGTGGACGATCCTTCGGCTGGGGATCTACCAGATCATGATTCTCGACGGAATCCCTGCGCATGCGGCAGTCCATGAGACCGTCGAGCTTTGCAAGCGGGCTGGACGGATGCGCTGGAGCGGCTTTGTGAACGGCGTGTTACGCGGGGCCACGCGGATGGCGACTGAGGAATTCATCAGCGAACCGTCTGCATCGGCCGTCCCAGTTGGAAATAATCGCCATCGAAAACTCACCAAGCCCGTTTTTTTTGAGCCGTCTTCGGATCTTCCCGCATACGTTGCCAGTGCCTACAGCATGCCGCTGTGGCTGATGGAACGATGGACGAAACGGTTTGCGCCAACAGAACTGATCCGAATTTGCGGTTGGTTCAATGCGACACCACCCCTGATGATACGAGCGAATTCCATCCGCTCTTCGTTTGATCAAGTGCTTAATGCGTTTCAATCCACAGGGGTTGTCGCAAATCCATTGTCTGATACGGATTCCATCGTCGTGGAAGATGTTTCACGAGTCGATCAATTAGCAGGTTACAAAGAGGGTTGGTTTGTCGTACAGGATTACTCTGCCAGTTGTGCCGCCAGGCGACTATCGCCCCAGCCGGGCCAGCGGGTCTGGGATGTCTGTGCTGCTCCAGGGGGTAAGACCTGTCATCTTGCGGCAATCATGCAAAACCATGGAGAGATTGTTGCGACCGACATTCGTTCCGATCGACTTGAAATCGTCGACGAAAATGCTGACCGACTAGGTGTCGACATCATTCGGACACAACTGGTCGATGAACCAGGGTTTCGTCTCCCCGCTGGTCCTTTCGATGCAATTCTGGTGGATGTCCCCTGTTCGAACACGGGCGTCCTGGGTAAGCGGCCCGAGGCCCGTTGGCGAATCACGCCAGACGGGATTGAAGAGCTGAAAAATGTTCAAGCCAATCTTCTCGGCAGAGCACTGGAGCGATTGGCAGCTGGCGGAAGATTGGTTTATTCAACCTGTAGTATTGAAGCTGCGGAAAACGAACAGATCGTTCGACAGGTTTTGAAGTATTTTCCCGATGCCAGACTCGTCGAAGAAGAGCAATTCATACCGGGCGAGCCGGGCGACGGTGCCTATCAGGCTTTGATTATTGGCGGTTAGACAATGTCGGCAGGTTCCTTTTCCAATTCCTGTTTCCGATTATTTCTTTAACGCATCAACTGCGACTTGTTGCAGGTCGCGTCGGATGTCTGATGCATCGGCATTTGGCATTCCCGTTCGTTGAATTAACAGAATAACGAAGAAGTCTTGAACCGGGTCAATCCAGCCTTGTGTTCCAAATGCCCCTCCGTGACCGAACGAACCAGCCGACATCATTGAGTGAACCCCTTCCGGCTTACGTGTAACTTGCCAGCCAAATCCCATCGAAACACCGGGCGTAAAACCCCCTGAAAGATCGCCAATTTGGATTCTGGTCATTTCATCGACGCTCTTTTCCGACAGTAATCTCAGTTCGCCGATGGCACCTCGCGCTAACATCATTCGATAGAGATGTCCTAAGTCATGGACCGTCGAATAAAGTCCACCGGCGGGAATTGGATGCCTGGCATTTTTTGTCGGACCAAGTAACTGGAATCCCGTCGGTTTCAGCTCGCCATCTTTGCTTTCATAAAGTGCCGCCAGCCGTTGAAGTTGTTCGTAGTTGGGATAGAACGTCGTATCGAACATTCCTAAGGGAAGGAACAATCGCTTTTCGAGAAATTGCTCAAAAGACATTTCAGACACGACTTCGACAATTCGACCAAGAGTATCGATTCCCGCATTACAATAGGACCATTTCGTGCCAGGCTCAAATTCCAGCGGCCGCTGCGAGCTGATCGCCACCGCTTCACCGAGCGTCAAATTCCGACGAAAATAAAGGTCCGAGATCCCAATCGGAAACCCGCCCGGAAGCCCTGAGGTGTGTGTGAGCAAGTCCCGAATTTGGATCGCGCGAGCCGGTTTTTTCAGCACGATCTTGTCGCCTTCTTTCGATTCGAACAAAAGTTGGCCCTTGAATTCGGGCAAATACTTTTCGACCGGGTCATCAACAGACAACCGACCCTCATCGGCCAGCATCATGATCGCAATCGCGGTGATTGGCTTGGTCATCGATGCGATACGAAAGGTGGCATCGATTGGCATCGCAAGTTTTTGCTCACGATTGAGTCTGCCAATCGCTTCTGAGACGACGATTCCTTCTCGGGAACCGACCGCCGCCACAACTCCGGCAACGGTATTATTGTCGATATACTTTTGCATGGCAGGGCGTAATTGATCGAGTTTTTCGTGGTCAAACTCGGCAGCCCAGGACTTAGGCTCGACCCATCCGGTCACAATCAGCAACAAATGAATAGTGACGCATTTTTGCAAATTGGAAATTGGCATGGTGATGCTCTTTTTAATTGACCAGCGAAGTCAAACTCGAATGTACCAACTGCGTCGTTCCAGCAGACGGCAGAATCCATAAACAAATAGTGTGAAGCATCCGAAACCGAGCATCGCCCATCCGACAGAACTCGATTTTGCGGGAAAGTAGGGTGAAATAATCCAGCCTGCGACGGAGTGAAGAAGATATGCCGCGAGTGAGTTTGTCCCGAGCGTTCTGAAGAGTCCCAAGTTCAACCCTCTACCATCGCAGATCCAAAGACAAAAAGCGTAGATGACGAGCGAAACCCCTGCGGCAAATGTCGGATAGGAAAGGTTCGCCGTTCTCTGGCTCATCATCCAGTAATTCCACTTGCGATGGTTTGAATCGGGTGGAGGGACAAAGGGCGGCTCAACAATCGTTCCATCCCAACCACGCAATCGATCAAGCGTTGGTATCACCGGGTCACGTGCGAGTTTTGCGTTGGCGGGGCTTACCGAATCTCTGGCAGCGACTGGGTCATCAGGTCTTACGTTGTAAAGGACGGTGCCCATCGACATCAGCCAACCAACCAGCATCACGACTGTTCCGCTCAAGGCAATTCGATATGCCGCCTGCGTGCCTGACTCCTTCACCGCATCACATGCTAAAGTTCCGCAGAGTGCAGGGATTGACCAGGTAAGAAATCCGAACGGACCACCATCAATGCCACTAGGATTTTGATGGACCCATTCGAAATTGAACCACCATGAAATGCCGCAATGCAATAGTCCCGATACAATTGCATAGACGATGCGGATTCGCCAAGAAGCCTTCACGACGGGAAGAATCCATAGCGACGTCGCGGCAATATGCAGAAGAGTCTGGAAATAATCTCGTTTGAATAAGTCACCCAAGACTTCGAGAGCCGGTCTCTTTTGGAACTTGCCGACGATGCTCGTAAAATCACAAATCGTGTACCAGACAATTGCAATCAGAGCCAAACCTAAGATCCGTCGGACCGCTCGTCCCCACGGCATCTTGCCGCCCGAGTCAAGCCGTTTACCCAGACTAAGTCGCATCGCGAACCCGGCAGCGAACAGGAACTGGGGCATGATCGTGTCGGCATAACTGCAATAGTCGTTTGTATGCCTCAGGATCCGAGGGCAGATCGAATAACTACCCAGAAAATTTACGAGCAACATCCCGAACATCGTGTAACCGCGAAACTGATCCAGGGAGGTCAGGCGGGGTGACGCTGATTGGGACGGCATGTCTGACTCGCTGATTTGATGTGCAATGAAAACACGATGATAGTTTTCGGAAACTTCCTGTCAGGATAATGAAAGACCGGAACAAAGCGAACCTCAAAGAAAAAAACCGCCGCGATCCAGCCCGGTAGGATCGCGGCGGCCGAGGACTTGCGACAGAGCCTCGGGGGGGTACCTTTTTGTTCGTAGTGCTCGTTTGCAGATCATCCTGTTCACTATCGGATGACCTGCGTTTTCAGTACCACGGAAGCTAGTTCCGTGGGATACCGAGCAATTCTTCCTCTTCTTCCTGGATGATGATTCGTGGCGTCACCATCATCATCAGGCTTTCTGTTTCACGGCCAACACCGCTGTTTCGGAACAATCGGCTGACGTAAGGAATCTTGTTCAAGATTGGCACGCCCGCCATCGTGCGGCCTTCCTTAAGTCGTTTAACACCACCCAACAGCACACTGCCGCCGTCAGGGACGCTGACTGTTGTCTGGACGGTGATTGTCTCCACAACAGGTTGCTGGACGGTAATCGCCGCTCCGCCACCGCCGCCGCCCTGTTGCCCTTGCTGGCCACCCTGCTGACCGCCTTGGCCACCCTGGCCGCCGCCAAAGCCGCCGCCGCCGCCGCCACCAAAACCACCACCGCCTTGTGTAAACAGAGTCTGCATCAGTTGCATGCTTCCCAGTCCACCGCCGATACCGAACTGGCCACCGCCGCCTTGACCACCACCACCGCCACCGAAGCCACCGCCACCTTGACCACCACCACCGCCGAAGCCACCCTGGCCACCTTGTTGACCACCACCCTGCTGACCGCCAGCACCCGAGCCACCCACTGCGGTGAACGAGAAGACGTCGGTGATACTTCGGAAGATTGGAATCAGTGTCAACCGGACGAATCGACGATCTGCCGACACAACCGGCGTTGCGGTCAGCGTAATACCTTCAGGAACGTTCGTGATGATCGGCGTGTAACCCACCGCTGCAAAGCCGACGGTCGGAACGAGACTGGTTACGAACGGACGAGTTCGGTTGTCGCTCACGGTCGCCGGGATCCCGTTGAACGTGGTGACTTTCGGAGCGAACAGCAAGTTCGATCGTGAATCCCCTTGAGCGGCTGAGATGAAGAAGAACGCTTCAAGGTCACTCAGGATCGCGATACCTGTCTGAACACCGGCAGTCGGATTGTAACCACCGAATGTTGGAACCCCGACGTCGAATGACCCCTGTTGGAACGGAATCGTGAGGTCTGGCGTAAAGCTGGTCGGAGACTTCAATCCCACGATTGTGTTACTTGCCGGATTATTAATCAAACTCTGAGTTGGTGGCGGTTGGAATAACGAGTTTGACGTTGTGTTTTGCCCCTGTTGACCCTGTTGACCCTGCTGACCGCCGTTCTGACCGCCACCGTTCTGGCCACCACCGTTCTGACCACCACCGTTCTGACCACCACCGTTCTGGCCACCACCGTTCTGACTACCCGACTGGCTAATTGAGTTCTGGCCTGCTTGTGGAACGAGTACTGAGCCGAATGGAAGGATTGGCAGAAGACCATTGTCAACCTTGGGGTATCCAACGGTTGGCTTGATATCGAAGTTGAAGTCAACTCCAATTCGTTCGAAGAATCGGTCCGCCACGGTGATGAACCGGACTTCGATCGTGACTTGCAGGTCTTGCAGACGGCGAAGTTGAGCAAGCAAATCTGCGATTTCTTCGTGGGTCTTTTGCGTCTGGCGGATAACCAGACTCAATGTCGTTTCAAACGATTGTACCCTCGCTTGTCCCCCAGCCTGTTCCCAGGTATCTGGAGCAATTGTCGACGTAATCAGATTCGTGAGTTCGGTGAAGTCCGTGCTACGTCGGGCACCGTTCAAACGGGATTCCTGTTCGCCCGGAATGTTAAAGCCGTTTGAATTCGGTCCGACCTGTGCGAAGGCTTGTCCGCCGATGCCATTATTCAGGAAGGCCTGACTACCGAAACCCTGGCCTGGTCCAGGAACACTACCGATTCGCGGTGAAGCGCCCGAAGAATCCGTACCAAAGTTCGGAATCGTGACAACCAGATCCGCAACGTTATAGATTGCGTTGACCATTTCGCCACGTTGACGCACATGGTTTGTGATCTTCAAGACTTCGTTATCAACCATATAGGCCAACTGGAAGCGTTGCAGAATCAGGTTCAGAGCACTCTTGACCGTGATGCTATCAACATCGATTGAGATCGCCGTGTTGGAACTGACCCCTTCTTCTTCGAGACCTGCTTCGTCGAATACGATGTTGATATCGGCGACCGCCTTGATTTTGCGGATGACATCAACAAGCGGCACATTGTCTTCGTGCAGCGAAATCTTTCGTTGCAAGCTCTTTTCGATCTGGATTTCTTCGTCGCTCTTCTTGCGATTATCCGCGCCGTACTTGCCTTTGCGTTTGCTGACGTTCTCCCACATCTTCTTGTCGAACGACATTGGATGATCATCGCTCAAGTCATGCACAAGACTTCGCTCAGTGTCGTTACCGACTCTCAGCCGAGTCTCTTCTTTATCGTTCTTCAGGTCTTCGTTGAACTTGTTCTGGAGAGCGAGTTGTCCCTTGATCACCATCACCACGACGGTCGGATCTTTCGGATTCAACTCTTTCGCCTTCTTGGCGACAACAACGGCTTCTGCATATCGTTGTTGCTTGTAGAGTTCATTGTACTCTTCGACGAGCTTGACCATATCCTGGTCGATTCGAACAGCGGCCTTGATTTCCTTTTCGATCTGGTCCTTCACGCGTTTGTTTTCAGCGTTCAAGGCAATGTTGGGTGCCTTCTGTTCGATCTCGGTCCGCAAAACGCTTCTCGTGCGGTTGAGTTGCTTCATCAGTGGAGCAGCCGCTTCCGTCGAAAGCTCGGCGTTTTCAACCTTTGCCATCGTTTGATCGATCAGTTCCAGAGCCTTTTCAGGATCGGATTCTTTCAATCGCTCGGCCTTGAAGACCGAATTCAAAACCTCGGCCCGAACTCGCTCGAATTTGACGAGTTGTTCCTGCTGAGCAGCATCCATTGGCGTCGGATCGGAAAGTCGTTCCGCCTGATCACTGGCCATTTGGACGCCACTTCGATTGGCTCGTGGAGCCAGGTCACGCAGGTAATCATTGAGTCGTTGATTGCGGACGGGATCAAGTCGCTCACCGGAATCGAAGGCTGCCTTGAACGCCTGGTAAGCCAGATCTCGTTTACCCTTTTTCAGTTCCGCCATTCCCTTTGTGTAAAGGTCACTTGCGGAAAGTCCTGCCTGAGCGATTTCAGGGGTCTCTTCGTTATCAACAACTTCTTCTGTTCCACTCGCACCGACCAGATTACCTCGGTGACCGCTTCGTGCGGCGAGTCGACTCTCGTCGTCCATTGGACGTTCGACGACATTGGCGGTGTTGACGCTTCCGGATGGTTGTCTCTTGCCTTTTGAAGCGATGTTCTGAGCAGAAATCGTCTTGTTCAGGTCGGTCAAAAGAAGTTCAGGGCTGTCGGCCGTCACCGGAAGTGCAACTTCCATCGCATCGACTTCCAGGGCTTTCGCTCGAGCTTCTTCAAATCGCCCTTCTTTCATCAACTTGCGAGCATCTCGAAGCAACTTGATCGCTTCGGTCTGCTTGGCCAGACCATCAACTTCCTTTTCTGCCGACAGCGACTTATCCATCGTTCGGCGACCTGCACCATTGCCAGCTCGCTCGATATCCGCGAGCACGATTTCCGGCGTGTCTTCAAACAAACTAAATGCGACTTTCAATTCGTTGGCCTTCATTGCGAGTTCCTTCGCCTCGTCAACGCGGCCTTCTTTCAATGCAGCTCTTGCCTTGGATAACAGAGCTTTGGCTTGTGGCGCATCCTCTGTTGATCGGACAGGAACGACCTTGCTGTCTTTGCGTGCAAGATTTTGAGAAGCACGACGGGCTGCAACTTCGTTCAGCACGACGTCCGGCATGTCCTCAAACAATTTGTAAACGACGTTGAGTCGCTCGGCCTGTTCTGCCTTCGCTTGAGCGGTTTCGAGATCGCCAGCTTCCATTGCCTTGCGTGCCTGTTCGATCAACTTCAATGCCTGTTGCTTTTGGGCGGAATCGGCATTGTCAGAAGCTTGTTCCTGGCCACCATCCGAATCCTTGCCACGCTTCGCTTTTCCGGCGGTCGTGTTCGAGGATTTTGATCCCGAGTTGCGAGCGATGGTCGTCGTGTTTTGACGACGATCAATGTCTGCCAGCAGCAATTCTGGTCGGTCTTCGATAATTTCGTAGGCTGCGTCGAGCTGATCCGCCTCTAACGCTCGTCGTTTGGCGTCTTCAAGTCGGCCAGCCTTGATGTCTTCGCGAGCCTGAGCTATCAACTTGACCGCAAGTTCTTTCGTTGTACTCACCCGACGGTTACTGCTGCCAGATTCTTGACGTGGTGAACTTTCTTCACTGGCGATGGAATCGGCGAAGTCATCGGTGTCATTACGTGAGGCCGTCTGTCGAATGTCAGAACGACTTGCACCCTTCGATGCCGCTTGTTTGACGCCTGACGACGGTGCGGGATCGCTATTAGCCCAATCGGTTGCACTGTCAGCAGCGGAATTCGATTTGGGAGAAACATCCAGTTTGACAGGTGTCAATTTGGCGAGGAACTCGCCTGGTGACATCTGATCCTTGGCAAATTTGAGCTTAGCAGACTTTGCCAGCTTATTAGCGAGCGTTGCCAGCTTCGCCGCTTCCGCCTTATCGCCGAACTTGTAAGCGGCGTTCGCCTGGATCATCAGTTGTTCGACTCGGTCCCGTGCGTCGTCGTTCGTCGCATCCTTGACCTTTGGCGAATCGGTTTCCCAGGAATCCGATTGAGCCCGGACAACCGACTTATTGTCGGAGGGGTCGTTCTGATCGGCGACACCCTGGACCTTGAGACGAGCCCGATTGAGGCAGTCTTCGGTCTGACGACGTTCCGAGGCGGATAGCCCGGTGGTCGCCAGTGATGCTTCCTCCAGATGAGGAAGTGCATCGAAGTACTTACCTCGAAGGTAAAGCTCTTTACCTCGCTTGTAGTGTTCACGAGGCGTCAGTTTTGCCTGACGACCCCCGCGATCCTCGCCACCCTTAAGTGTGGTGGTCTCAACGTGCTGAAGGTTGGTCAATCGCAATCCTGCGATAACCAACATAGTGCAACCGATCAGTCCGATGATCCTACCCAAGATAACTTCCTCCTCCGGGTCTGGCATTTTCGAGGCGCGTCGAACTCGTTCCGACAACTGGATGAGCCGTGGGCGAAATGCGACCCGGCCGTTTACTGGACAATTCGCGGTTTGGTTGACTCCAGCCATATGGGCTGGAAGTCCGTTTTGAAGGGCTAAAACAACAATCAAAGTCAATCGAGGCTGTGACAGGGCGCGATTGATAGTTCATCTTGCGGAATTGGGTCAATACGTCTCATTCGGGAATTTTCTCCGTCAATGGTCGAATTCATTGAGAACCGTGCAACTTCGGCAGACAATGCCACAAAAAAGAGGTTTTGGGGCAGCTAACGATCGGTGTTTGTTGAGATGAGTGTCAGTGCGTTGTCAAAGCCCTAAAGATTCGGATGCCACTGGATGACCGTCTTCGGTCATCCAGTGCTCTTTAATTGGCTGATAAGGAGGAAGACACTGCGTCTCCGAAGACTCCGATGCAGTGGCACACAATCTGAACGTTAAGTCTTGATGACAGCGGTGCCAATTTGTTTGTAACGTCCGGAACATTAACGCTTCGGCTTATACAATCCATATTGGAGATCTGAAGCACCTCGGTTAACATCCCAGAAAATCGGCAAAACATCAGAACGACCCTTTGGGGGTGGCGTATGCCGGTGTCCGTGAAAGTCGAACTGTTCGGAATCCCGCGTGCCCGTGCTGGCGTCGCTCAAACTGTGGCAATTGGTCACGATCTCGGTGACGTCCTCAGCGATTTAGCGGCCCGGTTCCCCGAACTCGCGACCAGTTGTATTGATGGTCGTCACTTGAAACCGGGTTTTACAGCCAATCTGTCCGGCAATCGGTTCGTGACAGAACCCGACACATTGCTGCGCGAAGGTGACTCGGTTCTGATACTCTCATTGGATGCCGGGGGCTAAGCGTCACGTGGCCGACGCTGTTAGCGTCGGAAGCGATCGCCACTCATTGGATGGCGGACGCTAAACGGTAATGCGTCCAGCCTGACATTCGTTCAAACGTTAGAAATTCACATGCGACGCGAAGTTCCCGGTTATCACGGCTGTTATCTGCGAATCGATGTGTCTGATGGAACATCAACAAGGACTCCCCTCGAACCCCAAATCCTTCGTCAGTATCTTGGTGGCAGCGGACTGGGCGTCGCCATTCTGCTGCATGAACGGGCCGCCGAAGCTGATCCACTGTCGCCAATGGCACCGATCGCATTCGTCTTCAGTCCGTTGGTCGGTAGCCCGCTCACGACTTCTGCGAAGTTTGCCGTGGTCAGTAAAAGCCCTTTAACAAACCGAATTAATGACTCACTCGCCAGCAGTGGCTTTGCATTGGCCGGTAAAAAAGCGGGACACGATGCCATCGTGATCGTCGGTCAAGCACAGCAGCCGTCGATCCTGGTCATTGATGACGATCACGTTCGACTGGAACCCGCCGGTGACTGCTGGGGCCTTTCGAACCAGGCCACGCAGGAACATTTGCGAAATCGCCTGGGTGCAGATTTTCAGACCGCCACCATTGGTCAGGCGGGTGAAATGCAGGTCCTCTACGCAACAATCTCACACGACGGCAGACACGCAGGACGCGGCGGTAGCGGCGCGATACTTGGTTCAAAAAATATCAAGGCGATCGCCGTACGCGGCTCGCACCGGCCGCAATGGTCTGATCCAGCAGCGCTGGTGGGATTAGCCAAGCAGTTGTCCGAAAAATCGTTCGGACCGGCGACAGCGAAATATCGTGAATTGGGTACGGCCTCGAATTTGCTGACTTTCAATCGATTAAATGTGCTGCCGACTCGTAATTTTCAAGAGGGAAGTTTCGCCGGAGCGATTGCAATTTCTCCGGAGGAACTGAGTGTCGCTCGTGACCGAGCACGAGCCTCTTGTGTCGCCTGCACGATTGGCTGCGAACATCTTTACAGCATGAAAAATGGCCGAGGTTCAGTTCGTTTAGAATATGAAAACCTGTTTGCATTCGGACCGCTGTGCGGTATTGACGATCCCGAGATCGTCCTCGAAGCGTCGCGGCGATGCGATGAATGGGGACTTGATACAATCAGCGCTGGTGGAACGATCGCGTTCGCCATGGAATGTGTCCAACGCAAACTTCTCGACGAACCCTGGCTACAGTTCGGCAACGGACAGTCATTACTCAAGGCTTTGGATTCGGTCATCAGCGGCAATGGGATTGGTCCTCTTCTCGCTGAAGGGAGTCGCCGAATGGCACATCGTATCGGCCATGACTCGATCGCCTTCGCTCCACAGGTAAAGGGTTTGGAACTTCCCGGTTATGATCCGCGTGGATTGCAAATGATGGCACTTGGCTTTGCTGTTGGAACTCGCGGTGCCGACCATAACCGGTCGGGTGCCTACGAAGTTGATTTTTCCGAGGCGGTCGATCGAAAACACGTCGGCCCCGAATCGGCACCACTCGCGGTGGAAACCGAAGACAAAGCGGCCCTGATGGACTCACTGATCTTATGTAAATTCCTGCGAGGAGTTTTCACTAATTTCTTCGCTGAATCTGCCGAGATTTTACGATTCGTAACCGGCTGGGATGTCACCGCAAGTGAACTTCGTGAAACGGCACGCCGGATTGTCACTGCCAAAAAGCGATTCAATATCCTCGCCGGATGGACCCCTGCGGAAGATACGTTGCCCAGCCGAATGTTGCAGAAATCGGCCGCCGATGATTTGCGAGGTCATCTCTCACTCGAACGTCTGAACGACTTGATTTCTGCCTATAACCAGGCCCGAGGCTGGAGTCCCGAAGGCTGGCTCTCGCAGGCAGACATGCACTCAGAGAGTTTCTGACGACTTTGCGTCAGGCACAGCCCGTCGTGCCAACCGTTTTTGAATTCGCGTATGAACGTGTGCGAAGTTGTGAAGCCATTGATCGTAGTTCTGCGTCTTGAATTGAAAGAATTCCTTGACGTCGGGCTGCGGCAAGACCAGAAACGTTTCGTTCCTGAGTACCTCAATCACGCACTCCGCAACATGTTCCGGCGTGACCGACATGAAGTGCAGGAACTGGTGGATCGGGTCTTCCATGTCCAGAAAGTCGGTGGCGACGCCGGCCGGGCAAAGGCAAGCGACGTTGAGGCCACGATTGCGATAATGGACGGAAAGCCATTCAGCAAAGGCAACCGCACCATGCTTGGTCACGGAATAAGCGGCCGAACCAATTTCGGTCAACAATCCCGCTGCGGAAGCCGTGATCACAAACGTCCCGCCCCCCTGTTCAATCAGCGCAGGAACCGTCGCCCGTGAAAGATAAACATGAGCCATCACGTTGATCTGCCACAGTCGATTCCAGTCTTCGTCCGGCGCTTCGAATCCCCCTTTGATCGTCACACCCGCGTTCGAGATGACAACATCGATTCGCTCGAATAAGTCGCGGGTCTGCTGGACCACCGATTGGATATCCGCCTCACAACTGACGTCACAGACAACCGCTGTGGCACCGATTTCCCGAGCAACCAATTCGGCGTTTGCCAGATCGCGATCCGCGATCACGATTCCACGAGGTTGTTCCCGTGCAATTCGCTGGCACAAAGCGCGACCAATTCCGTTCGCACCACCGGTCACGAGAACAACACGACCGCTCAGTTCCATTCCAGATCCAGTTTGAGAAAATTACACATTGATGAGAAGGAGCATCGAACTCGTACCCCAATCGAAGCCACGTTCTACCACGGACGTTTCAGGGACTGAAAGACCAAGTCGGGAAAACAAGGACTTCGGTTCAAGGTGATATCTTTAAAATTCCGTTACGTACAAACGTCAATTTTTTCCAAAATGACTGCTGGGCATGCCGTGTTCAATGGTGATGCCGTTGCGTATGTTTACAAAACAAAAAAAGGCCGGCATCAGTTTCCTGAAGCCGGCCTTTTTTTAGCAAAAAATCACGCCATCAGATCACCTGACGAAAGTTCACACGGTCGCATTCCGTCGACGATAAGCTTGCAACGCGAACCCGGCGATGCCGAGCCCGAGAAGTGCGAAAGAGGACGGCTCGGGCACGGGGACCGCAGCAATTCCGTAATAGGTGCCATTTGAATTGCCGCCATAACCGGAACTTCCACCCAGTGGCGTATCGTTCCATGTCCCAACGGTTTCGGAACTACTGACGGAGTAATGCCAGTTGATGTTTGCATAGTACTCGGTGCCACCGGCATTATTCGGTTCGCCGGAATTCCAATTTCTGTATGTTGACGTTGAACCATCAGCCCACACAAAATTTGCGGCATGACCAGAACTGCTACCGTCATTGCTTCCGGCACCCGTCGGATCGTATAACCCAATCCAAAGTGGAACGTCAGAAAGATTTGGACCGCCACTTCCGGCGAAGTTAACTAACACGTTGTTGACGATGAATTGATTCTCAGCAGCACTATGAATGGTCACGAGATGGCCGCCAAGCGCCACGGCCTGAGATTCCGCTTGGTTCCATGATCCGCTGGAAACTACGTATAGATTTACGTTACTGATTGAATCGTAGATCGGCCCCTCAATCGTTGATCCCGATACCGTAGAAAATCCGGCGAATAAAACGACGTTCAAAAAAAGACCCTTCAAAAACAATTTCATACCGACACTCCCCTCAATAAGATTCTCGTTTGCGAATGAAAAGTCGCATACCGATCGTGACCGAATTGCGTACGCACGCAAAAAAGTAAAAGTCACGAAGAGTGAACAATCGATACACTTCCGGTTTGCAAGATTTAAAAGAAAAAATCTCATGCAAATCAAAAACCAAATCGTTTTGAGCTTATGAACACACCAACGACATCTCGGTACGTCATCGACTAACTTCGATTGAACGGCGCCAAACATTCCATGAGTCTGAAAAGCTTAGGAAACAATCCAATTGAAGCGACCTTGGTGAGTGTGAAAGCGGAGTCCGTCGATCGACGCAGAACTGATTCAATATGGCCTATGTGGCTGAACGATGAAGCAATTCATCGGAAGCTCATCTTGAGATGGGAACTTGATTTCCCGAATGAAATCACTTGTAGTTTACCGACAATTGCCGTCTACTCTTTGTCGGGTCACATTTTTCGTGACGCCGGATATTCTCTTTTCCGAAATGAACGATCATGAAACGGCAGCTCGTCAGCATGGTGGTGGCAATTGCGTTGTGTCTTACGGTCCCGCTGGCATTTGGCCAGCAGCGCGGTAAGGGCGGCGAGAAAGAAAAGCAGGAAAAACCCGGCGAAAAACAAGGCAAGGGAGCCGAACCTCATAAGGGAGGCGAAAAATCGGCGAATGAAAATAAGGGTGGCAACAAACCTCCTGGCGGAGAATGGTCAGAAGGTCCTGGTAAGAAGTCTACGCCTAACCAGGCCCAGCATGCCGAAGCAGAACAGAAACATAAATCATCTCAACCTTCGGGTGCTGAAGGGGCTGCCGCCGGAGCCGCAGCGGCCAATAAGAACAAGTCCGGTGCATCGGGAGCGGAAGGGGCTGCAGCGGGTGCTGCGGCAGCGAATAAGAACAAGCCAGCGGCGTCCGGTGCCGAGGGGGCTGCCGCCGGTGCTGCTGCCGCAAATCGGAATAAGCCTGCGGCAACTGGTGCAGAGGGTGTCGCTGCCGGGGCTGCGGCTGCCAATCGGAATAAGCCTGCTGCTTCCGGCGCTGAAGGAGCCGCAGTCGGTGCTGCTGCCGCAAACCGAAATAATCCACAAGTATCGGGTGCCACCGGTGCCGCGTTGGGGGCTGCAGCCGCCAATCGAAATCAGCCCGCCGTTACTGGCGCTCAAGGAGCTGCCATCGGAGCCGCAGCTGCCAATCACAATCAACCTGCCGGTTCCGGTGCCGTCGGGGCCGCCGCCGGGTACTCAGCAGTCCGAGATTCTTACGATCACCCGAACCTCTATAACCAGCAGTGGCATAACGATCATCCCGAAGCATGGACTGCCACAAACTGGCCAGCTGGTGCAGCGTGGAATGCGACGAACATGGCCGGTATCGCAGCTCATTGTAGTTATGGCAACAATCCCGTCTCGTACGGGTACGGAGACAACGTCACTCTTCTGAACGGGGACGTGATCGTTGATGGCCAGAACGTCGGGACCGCAGGTGCTTTCAGCCAGCAAGCGGCCGATCTGGCGATGATTGGTCAGAACTCGAAGACATCGCCTCATGACCACTGGATTCCACTCGGAGTTTACGCACTGGTCAGAAACGAAGAGCAACACGCACAACTGGCCGTGCAACTGGCGATTAACAAAGAAGGAATTATTCAAGGGAACTACACTGATCTTGTCTCAGATCACGCGCTGCCCATTCATGGTTCCGTCGACAAAGAAACCCAGCGAGCCGCTTGGACAGTGGGCAACAATAAGAATTTCTTCATTGAGGCGGGACTCAGCAATCTCACCAGTGGCGAAGCACCAGCCCTGATTCACAAAAACGGAAAAACAGAAAAATGGGTGCTGATCCTTCTGCCAAAGCCCGAATCACAAGACGTGGCCACCACTGATCAAGATTCTTCGAAATAGCGTTAAAAACTTGTGGCAAGACAGAAGATTTCTTGACCACGAATCTTACGAATAAGAATTAAAAGTCCCTGCGAACCAACATTCGCAAGGACTTTTTTATCATTCTTCGGAGTTTGTCGGCTCTTGTGCTCCTCGAAGATTGACCAGGCCAGCAACGAGAACGGCGAGATAAAACTGACCGGAAATCACCTCCCAGATCGCGAGAAATCGTGCTGCCGGCGTCATCGGAACCACGTCTCCGAAACCTAGCGTTGTCAGTGTTGTAAAGCTGAAATATTCGAGCATCAGCCAGAGTTGAAACGAATCGTCCCCATCACTGCGCGTGATACCTTCCCAGCGATAGGAATTGGGGACGACGACCTCCAGTAAGCAAAATGCTTCGGCAAACAGGACGCCGATCAAAACGTATCCACAGAAGGCACCGGAAATATGATCAACGGTGGCCTTTTCCTGTGTCAGTAAGGTTTGCAAAATCATGCCAATAATAAATGCGAGAAACAGCAGTGTTGCAACTCGTCCGCCAATCAGAACCGCATGTTGCCAATGATCGGAAACCAGATTTCGAGCGAGAGACAAAACGACCGCTGGAATTCCCAATAACAGCGCGACGACGCGTGAATGCTTGTTAACACATAACGAGATCGTGGCAGTGGCAAGTAACGCTGCGCCCAGGAAATCTACGATGAACTGATCCTCGTAGTCATCGACGGTCAACACTCGAGTGATGTTCAGCAGAAGAATAACGATCAGCAGAACTGTGAATTTCCAACGATAGTAAAATTTCATCATCGCCCAGGCTCAACACAAAGGATTTCTTGGTCTCTTTTGATTAATGTTACGAAAGTAATGCCGTTCCCGGTATGATCAACAGTGTCGAACAGGCAATCTCTTTCAACCGTCGATTCCGTAAGGCCGAATATGATCACCACTCCATTTTTTGCCAACCCGGCCCCAGTGTTTTCGTCCCGGCGTCAGTTTCTACAGCGGGCTGGGAATGGGTTTGGTTCATTGGCACTGGCCGGACTGTTGGCTCAGGACGGACGGCTCGCGAATGCGGCGACGGGTCTAGGGATCAATCCACTTGCGTCCAGGCCAGGGCATTTTGCTGGGAAGGCCAAGTCCGTGATTTGGCTGTTCATGAATGGCGGGCCATCGCAAGTCGATACGTGGGACTATAAGCCCGAGCTTGAAAAGCGGGATGGAAAGGAATTGGCGGGGTTTGACCAGACAACAGGCTTCTTTGCCGGCCAGGGTGGGCCGCTAATGAAGTCGCCGTTCAAGTTCGCTCAACATGGCGAATGCGGGGCGTGGGTCAGTGAAATCTTCCCACAGCTGTCTCGCCATGTCGACCGAATGGCATTTGTTTATTCCTGTTGGACGGATTCAAACAATCATTCTCCCGCCTTATTCAAAATCAATACGGGATTTGCTCGCCAGGGGTTCCCTTGTGTCGGGTCGTGGGTGACTTACGGGCTTGGCAGCGAAAGTCAAAACCTCCCTGCGTTCGTGGTGATGTATGACACACTCGGACGAGGCATCCCCAAGGGGCATGCTCAGAACTGGGGTGCAGGGTTCTTGCCAAGTGTTTTCCAGGGAACAGCATTGAAGCCGCAGGGTGATCCCATTGAAAACTTGAAACGGGCGAACGAGATGACCGACTCTCAACAGCGGTCTCAACTGGATCTCTTGGGAAGCCTCAATCGACAACACCTTGATAGGCATTCGGCTGAGACCGAACTTGCTGCTCGGATTGAATCGTTTGAACTGGCATATCGGATGCAAATGGCGGCTCCCGAAGCATTGGATCTGACGAGAGAATCGGAGTCGACCCAAAAACTGTACGGTCTGGACAATCCGAAATGCGCTCATTTTTCGAAACAGTGCCTGACCGCTCGCCGGCTGGTTGAACGAGGTGTTCGGTTTGTGCAGATCTATTCAGGCGGCATGGAGAACGAACGAAGCTGGGACGGCCACGCCAATATTGCTGGAAATCATACGGGTTTCGCTGCCGAAACCGATCAGCCGATCGCGGCTCTACTGACCGATTTGGCCGAAAGAGGAATGCTCGACGAAACACTCGTGATCTGGGGCGGTGAGTTTGGCCGGCTGCCGCTGGTCCAAAAAGGGGGAACAGGCCGGGATCATAACCCCCACGCCTTCACCACTTGGTTCGCCGGGGGCGGAGTAAAAGGTGGCACAATTTTCGGCGAAACCGACGAGATCGGCCATAAGGCATTAATTGATCGAGTCAGCGTCAATGACCTGCATGCCACGATTCTTAATCAGATGGGCCTGAGACACGAAGAGTTGACCTATCGTTATAACGGTCGAGATTTTCGATTGACCGACGTAAGCGGCCGAGTCGTAACCGAGATCCTCAAGACCGGCGCAGCCGGTTGATGCGCGTCGGATGACGGGCTTAGAATCGGATGATCGTTCGCGCGGTGATTGGGGGCAAAGTGCCGTCAGCCAGCACTGCAGGTTGATGAGCGTCGAACGTCGGGTTTAGAATAGGCTGATCGTTTGGTGTCCGCTCAAATGCTTTCGCGCTGTTCCCCGTGCTAATCAAACGCTGCGCCTTTTGGCGGGTATCTTCGGTAATGACAAACCGGCTCGTTGGAAAACACTTTCCAACGAGCCGGCTGAAAGTCTAAGCGTCGAACCAACGATTAATATTCGCGGGTTGTTTTGATTCCTGGTGCAGGAATTGGGTATTTACCTTCTGCATTGGCCAGCAATGGAGCAGGGCCGTCAAGGGTCAGCTTGTCGACGTTTGGTGCGAACTCGTGTTCCGAGTTCAGGATTTCGTCGTAAGTGATTACGCGGCCGGTATGGCAGGCCATGCGACCCATCGAAGTAACAAGGCTCGCTTCCGCTCCTCGCTTGGCTTCGTTGTACGGCGTGTCCTGACGGATCGCGTGCATGATGTGATCCCATTCCAACTGATAGGGATTTGGTTCGGGATCTTTGCAACGCCAGACGACCTGGTCTTCTGTCATCTTTTGTCCTTTGAAGATTCGAGCCTTCGAAGGAGCGTGACCGGCTTGCGAAATCACGGCGGAACCCTTGCTGCCGTGGCAATAGCTGGCGAATTCGTTGGCACAGTTGATCATACCACGACCTTCGAGGAACAGTTTGGCACCGTCCGCAAAGGTGTACTCGACCGAGTACGTGTCGAAGTTCTGATCAATGTAATCGCCTCGGAAATGACGTCCGCCATATCCTTTGGCTTCGACAGGCCAAGCGTCTTTCATCCAGCAGCATTCGTCGATGTTGTGGATCAGGAAGTCGCTGAATCCACCACCGCTCGCCCACAGGAATCCATGGAAGTTCTGGATCTGGTACATCAACTCGCTGAGCTTGCCTTGGTTCTTGCCGACGAAAGCCGATCCGGTCGGACCAGTAACTCGGTAAGCTCGCAGCATGTTCAATTCGCCGAGTTCACCATCCTTGATCCGCTTGAACAGCTCGCCGCGTCCTTCACAATGCCGGCACATGAGGCCGACGCCGACCTTCAAGTTCTTCTTGACAGACTCTTCGTACAGTGCCAGCATTTTTCTTGTGCTGGGTCCATCGACGGTGGTTGGCTTTTCCATGAAGACGTTGAGGCCACGATCGATGGCGTACTTGAAATGGACCCAGCGAAACGCGACAGGGGTTGTCAGGATGACGACGTCGCCCTTCTTGAGAGAATCCATGGCGGGCTTGTAGGCGTCGAATCCAATGAACTTGCGTTCTTCGGGGACATCGACCATCTCTTTGAATTTGCCCTTCAGCGAATCAAAGCTTCCCTTCAGTTTTTCGGGGAAGACGTCAGCCATTGCGGTCAACTTGACTGGACCGAGCTTCGTCGACAGAGCGTTTTCGGCAGCTCCAGTACCACGTCCGCCGGCTCCGATCAGAGCGACCTGAATCGTATTGGTTTCGCCTGCATAAACGTGCTTAGGGATCATAACACCAGCGAGCGCCGATGCTGCGGCAACAGTGCCGGTTGCTTTGAGAAGATCGCGGCGAGATACGCCGCTGTTCGATTCGATGCTTTCCACGGTTGAGACTCCTCATTGAGATGGCCAACTGGCCACGCCGAAAAATGAATTACAACCCCTGACAATACTT
>CAILLA010000038.1 GCA_903834925.1 uncultured Schlesneria sp. | reverse complement strand
GGCTTCACAAAAGGACCGTTGGAAAACTGAATAGGATGATGATCAGGGCTCGGCAGTCTGTCGATCAGAAGATTTCGCCTGACGACCGTTGGCGGTACATGGAGCCGTTCTTGTTTGAGCATGTCCGTGCCTATCAACTACCAGATTCGATTGAACACGACGTTCATCTGATCAAAACCGAATTTTATGGACCGGAAGACTTAGAGGCGCTGAATCAAATCATCAAGGGAGCGTTCTCTGTCTACGACGCTTCAGATAGCCTGGATCATCTCGATATTGCCGACGCTCGACACAGTGCCGTTTGGATGAGTATTGTTCAACAGTTGATCGCTGAGCAATCAAACTTACCTGCGGTTTAGACTTAATGAGTGATCACGAATTTTGATTTCGGAAAAGCCATGGATCGACACGCAAGGTTTTCCTGAATTCACGCAAATCGTACTCAAGGAAATCAACTCGGTCATGTCTGGAATCGATACCGAATCAGCTGACTTTTCCGAACGTTTCGCTGATGTCGTGTCTCTTAGCCCGTCGGAACGACATCGAATTCTGGTTGAGTGGAATCATACCCATCGCGATTACCCGCTTGACAAGTACATCCATCAACTCTTCGAAGAACAGGTCCAGCGGACCCCGAATGCACCGGCAGTTCGATTCGCGGGAAAATCACTGACTTATGCCAATCTCAATGCTCAAGCCAACCAATTGGCCCGTGAGCTGAAAGCGTCAGGCGTCGGCCCAGACGTTCTCGTAGGCATCTGCCTGGACCGTTCTTTCGAAATGCTCGTGGCACTGTTCGCAATTCTTAAGGCCGATGGAGCCTATGTACCACTCGACCCGAATTACCCGGTCGATCGTTTACAGTTCATCGCCGAAGATTCCCAGATCCGCGTCCTCGTGACGCGCCGCGAAATCATTTCGAGACGAAAGTCACTTGGTCAGAATACTCCGCTCCTTTTTATGGAGGATGATCGCGCGAATCTGGACGGCACGAATCTGGCCGATGGTTCCTCACCATCACGATTGGCGTATCTCATCTATACATCCGGCTCCACGGGTCAGCCGAAAGGCGTTGCGATCGAGCACCGGAACACCGTTTCGTTTTTGCATTGGGTCCGGGAGACATTCAGCGACGAGGAACTCTCAGGAGTCCTGGGGGCGACGTCGATCTGTTTTGACCTCTCGGTGTTTGAACTGTTCGGGCCGCTGTGCTGGGGAGGAACGGTGATCCTGGTCGATCAGGCATTGGACTTGTTCTCCTGCGAATCACGGGACCAAGTGAAGTTATTAAATACGGTTCCTTCTGTGGCTTCCGCACTGCTGAAGGCCCAGGCGCTGCCTGCTTCTGTCATCACGGTCAATCTCGCAGGAGAACCGCTGTCGCCAACGCTGGTCGATGCGCTATTTGACCAAAAAACAGTTCGGTCTGTGAACGATCTCTACGGCCCCTCCGAAACAACGACATATTCAACGTGGGCAAGACGTGAACCGCACCAACCGGCAACGATCGGACGTCCGATCGCCAACACACAGGTTTATGTGTTGGATGAGCGACTCGACCCGGTGCCGTTAGGGACGTCCGGGGATTTATGGATTGGTGGTGCCGGAGTCGCGCGAGGCTACTGGAGGCGGCCCGATCTGACCGCCGAACGATTCATCACGAATCCATTCACGACCGAATTTGGCGGTCGGATGTATCGCACGGGCGACCTGGCACGCTGGAGGCCGGACGGCCAACTCGAATATCTGGGACGATCCGATCACCAGGTGAAGATACGTGGATATCGAGTCGAACTTGGTGAAATCGAAACAGCGTTGCTCGCCATTCCCGATGTCTCGGAAGGTGCCGTTGTGACGCGCAAGGGGTCAAGTCGAACAGAAGCAGAAAATGACGACTTCATATTGGTCGCTTTCATTGTACCGGCCAACGGGAAAATGTTGACTGCAGCGTTGTTAAAATCTCAGCTGGCCATCAAATTGCCAGACTACATGATACCGTCGCAGACTGTTGTGCTGCCCGCTTTGCCGTTGACCACGAATGGAAAGCTCGATCGAAAAACCCTGATGATGTCGCCTTTCGACGAAGTCGGCGGCGTCGAGTTAATCCAGGAGAAAGACTACGTCGCACCGAGAACGGGTCGAGAGCGTGTGATCGCCGAAATCTGGCAGTCGGTTTTAGGTGTCGAGCGTGTAGGCCTGAATGACAGTTTTTTTGACTTAGGCGGTCACTCGTTGAAAGCGATTGTCATCGCATCCCGTCTTATTGACCGGTTCGGCCAAACAGTCTCATCGCGATGGATTTTTGAATTTCCGACGATTGAAAAACTGTCATGCCAGCTGGAACGTGCAACTAACGGTTTGATGCCCAGTCGTCCAATTCAGCCCGCCAATCAGCAGAACCCATTAAGGGTTTCATCCGGCCAACAGGGATTGTGGCTCGTCCAATCTCTTCTGCCCGACTTGGCGACATACAATGAGCCCCTGGCTTTTCGTATCTCAGGTATTGTGGATCGATCGAGATTGCGTCGCGCACTGCAGGGGATCACTCATCGGCACGAATCGTTGCGTCTGGCGTTCATTCAACGCGAGGAAATGCTCGTGCAACAGACCGCAGCCCCCGAAGATCTTCAATTGCCATGGCGAGAACTCAGCCTTGGTGGTGAATCGAACGGCGAAAAAGAATCGATCCTGAAAGAAAAACTTTTTGAAGAAGTCCGTCGACCGTTCGATCTTGGTGAGATCCCGTTATGGCGGGCGCTGTGGATTGATCTGGCAGACGACGATCAGGCAATTGTCTTCACGTTTCATCACAGCATTGTGGATGAATGGTCACTCCGGTTGTTCATTCAGGAACTTGCCGCACTTTATTCCAGCGAGGGAGATCTCCAGCGAGCCAATCTGCACGCCTTACCCGTGCAGTATGCGGATTTCGCCAATTGGCAACATCAGAAGCTGACTGGCGAAGATCGGGAGCGACACGTTGCCTACTGGAAAAAGCAACTCGCCGACTTACCACCGGCTCTCGAACTCCCCTTTGATCGAATTCGACCATCGCAGCCCACTGGTCAGGGAGCCATTCACAAGTTCCTCCTTGATCAACGCATCGTCACGGAACTTCGGCAATTGGCTCGTGAAGAAGAGATGACTCTATTCACGGTGTTGCTGGCCGGTTTTCAAGTCTGGCTTTATCGGTATACGGGACAAACCGATCTCATCGTCGGAACACCGTTTGCCGACCGAGAACGTCCCGAATTGCAATCATTGATCGGTTATTTCCTGAACATGTTGCCAATCCGTTCAAGGCTCAAACCGGATTCCAGTTTCCGACAGGTTCTGCGGCAGGTGCATCAAACGATCTGGAATGCGTTTTCGCATGCCGATCTACCTTTCGAACAAATGGTTGAATTGGCGGTCAAAGAACGCGAACTCGGTCGACACCCTGTTTATCAGGTGATGTTTGTCCTGCTCGAAGAAACTCTTGGTGATTTGAAGCTTGGACCTTCGACTGGAGTACCTCTCGAAATCCATACCGGAACCAGTAAGAATGATTTGACTCTCGATATTCAAGCGAACGGGAAAGAATGGGTCTGTCGGCTGGAATATGCTACTGATCTGTTCAGCTCCGAGACCGTGGCCCGTATGGCTGATCATTTCACCGAGTTGTTGCGGTCAATCGTCGAGGATGCTGACACGCCGATTGGCCAACTTAACTTAATGGGGCAAGTCGAACGACATCGAATTCTTGTGGAATGGAACCAGACCCAACGTGAATATCCGCGCGAAAAATGCGTGCATCAACTCTTCGAACAGCAGGCACAATGGACGCCGAAGGCTGTCGCTGTCGAGTTTGAAGATCAGTCGGTCACTTACGACGAACTGAATGCGCGTGCCAATCAACTCGCTCACTACCTGCAGAAGCTCGGAGTCACACCGGAAACACGTGTGGGGATTTGTGTTGACCGATCGATCGAAATGGTCGTTGGCCTTTTGGCGATCCTTAAGGTTGGCGGCGCCTATGTTCCTCTCGATCCGCTATATCCGGTGGAACGTCTCAACTTTATGGTGGCCGACACCGGAATCACATTGATTCTTACGCAAAGGCATCTGGAAAGTCGATGGCAAAATGCCAAGCTGCAATTGATCATGCTGGACGCTGAGCACGCCGCGTACAGCAATGAGCCAGACGGAAACCTAAATTTGCAGCAGTCGTCCGAAAGCTCGGCCTATGTGATTTACACGTCGGGATCGACGGGGACTCCGAAAGGGGTGGAAGTCGTCCATCGCGGGATCGTAAGACTCGTTTGCGGAGCAAACTATGTTCAGCTCGATGAATCGCAGTCAGTTTTGCAACTGGCCGTTCTCTCGTTTGATGCCTCGACATTCGAGATCTGGGGACCGTTGCTGCACGGAGGACGTTGTGTACTGGCTCCTGCACAATTCCCCGATCCAGATGAATTACACAGGATCTTGCGTCAGAACAACGTTCGCACGTTATGGCTGACCACCTCGCTGTTCAATACGTTGGTGGACGGACATGTCGACGTACTGAAAGGGATTGAACAACTTCTCGTCGGAGGAGAAGCCCTATCAGTGCCTCACATTCGACTGGCCCATCAGGCACTCGGCAATCAGACGCAAATTATCAATGGCTACGGCCCCACCGAAAGCACCACGTTCGCATGCTGTTATCGTTTACCTGCAATCATTCCCGAAAATTGGCAATCAATCCCGATCGGTCGGCCGATTTCCAACACGACTGCTTACGTCCTGGATGCAAATCGTGAGCTCGTCCCCATCGGCGTCACGGGCGAACTTTACCTCGGCGGCGATGGCCTGGCACGGGGTTATCTGAACCAGCCTGAATTAACTTCGGAAAAGTTTTTGCAGGACCCGTTTAGCGACCAGCCCAATGCCTGGATGTACCGCACCGGTGACCTGGTCCGCTGGCGAGATGATGGCACAATGGAGTTTCTTGGACGACGGGATCAACAGATCAAACTCCGCGGCTTCAGAATCGAAACCGGAGAAATCGAAACTGTCCTTTTACTTCACTCCGCAATCAGGCACGCGATCGTCGTGCTACGCGAAGACCGACCGGGGGACAAGCGGCTCGTCGCTTATCTCGTGCCTCAAGAGAATCAATCCAAGAATTTCGTTAACGAGCTTCGACAATATTTGCGCGATAAACTTCCCGACTACATGATTCCGTCGTCGTGGGTTATTCTCGAAAATCTGCCACTGACCCTCAATGGCAAAGTCGACAAACCGGCCTTGCCGCGACCGGACATCTCAGCGCACGACCGCCAGAACACTTTCGTGCCCTCCCGAACGGCAATGGAAGAGATGCTTGCCAGCGTCTGGAGCAGCGTCCTGGGAATCGGTCAGATTAGCATTCACGACAATTTCTTCGAGTTGGGGGGACATTCACTGCTGGCCGTCCGGGTCGTCGACGCAGTCAAATCATCGTCAGGAATCACGATCAAGGTCACAGATCTTTTTCGCCACGCGACCGTGGCAGAATTGGCCGAATCGCTGTCAGACCCGACGCGGACTTCGGAAGTATCCAATTGCAGCCAATTCCTGGAATCGATTCGCCCCGGCAATCGTGACACTCACCTCGTGATCGTCGGAGCGAAATTACGAGTTCCTCTCGAAATGCTTCCACCGGAAATTCCCGTCTGGTGGCTAAAGCTGGACGGTTTGCATGTCTGGCCACCGCAACACCTGGACCTTCCAACTCAAGCCGCAATCCATGCTCAGGAATTGTTAAACGAAATCCCATCCGGAAAAATTTTACTTTGCGGTCATTCCTACGGTGGCCTGTTAGCGATTGAAGTTGCAAAGCAGCTGGCGCAATTGGGAAAGCACGAGATTAAGCTCATCTTGCTGGAACCATCGATTCCGCTTGATCGAGATGAATCCATCGTCAAGAGAGCGGCTCGGAAAGTCCGAGACTACAAAAAACGGATTCGGTTACGCCTCGTCCAGGAATTAGCTGTAGGACTTCACAAAAAGACTGTTGGAAAACTGAACCGGATGATGATCAAGGCTCGTCAGTCTGCCGATCAGAGGATCTCGGCTGACGATCGCTGGCGATACATGGAGCCGTTTTTGTTCGAGAATATCCGCGCCTACCAACTACCAGATTCCATTAGTCACGACGTTCATCTGATCAAAACAGATTTCTATCACTCGGAGTACTTAGATGGTCTGAATCGTATCGCCAAAGGAGCGTTTACCGTCTGCGACGTTTCAAAAGGGATGGATCATTTCGATATCGCCGACGCTCGACACAGCGCTGTCTGGATGCTTATCGTTCAGCAATTGATTTCCCCTGTTTAAAGGATTTTTTGAACGCGAAAAACTCACTTGGAAGGCAACAGCGATCTCTCAAACACCAGGGTTTTTATATTACGTTTTGGGGTGAAACATCAAAATCGACACCAACTTCGTCTGTGCCGATTAACAACGTCCAATAGGAATGACAAGGGAAGGTCGAGTTCTGAATTTGCTGGACCGTTTACCTACACACCCGAGCAAATCATCGCCGTACATACACCAATCGTCGGCTCGTAGAGCCGACGATTGGATTCGAAGACGTAACTAACGACCCCACCTGGAACACATCAAATGCTTGGTGGGGGTGGTGTCGGGGTCGGTGCATTCGGAACCGGTGCCGGGGCATAGGACGACGGAGCATACGGGGCTGGTGCCGGCGCTGGCGGGTAAGGCAAACGGTCGGGCATTGCTTTCAGCAGCGCTTGCAACTTGGACGCACGAGGCCCGGACAAGCGTTCTTTCAGATATTTCAATGAACCGGTTTCACGCATTTTCTTAAGCTTTTTTGCTGCTTCCAGTGCGGAATGGCATTCACCCAATCCAAGTTCGGAAAGCGCTTCGAGGTAGACGTATTCCGGACGGTTTTCGCTCTTCAGTGCGTGCTGGGCCAATGCCTTCGCGTCCTGAAACAAGCCGTGTTGATACGCTTTGATGGCAACTTCGTATGACATTTCTGGTGTGAAAGGGAAACAATTCGAGCCACAGCAACATCCCGAGTACCCCAGTTGCTGCAACAGTTCTGAAGCAGGAGTCAACAAACCCTCTGGCTCCTGAAAAGGATCTTCTGCCATCCCCGAATGGGCCGGTTCAGGCATCGGAGGATTGTAAGCCCGTGTTTCAATCGTTCGAACGGGTTCGATCGGTGGTTCGCCCTGAGTTACCTTTGGGGCCACGGGAATCGTTTGAATTGGTTTCTTTGTTTGAACCAGCAATGCCTGTGGTTTGAATTTCCATTCGTCACCCTTTTGCTGCGTGATCGCTTCTTCGGTCAGGACGTTATTCTCCAAATGCTTCTGGACATAATCCCTGAGTTTTTCTTTCAGCTCGGCGCTGTCAGCAACCCCGTCACGAAGCGGAAATACAACGGAGACAAATGGCGACTTGGGAAAATTCTTGACGACTTTTGGCGGAACAGAAGAATCAACAAGCTCGCGAAGTTCCTTGGCTTCATCATCTTCTTCTGAAGCGATCTTCTCGCTCAGGTCTTTCGACAACTCGTTGACATCGAGATCACTCCAGGAAACACCTGCCCCTTCGGCAGCAACGGCATCGGGTTCAGGTGGTACATTGTTCTGTCCATGAACGTACTCAATTCCTCCAACCATCATCAAACAAACAGCGAATGACGTCATTCCAACAGTCAGGTTGCGCATACACAGGCCTCAGCTAATTCGAAACAAGATTGAAAAACAGCCACTAAAACTACCCATACTACCCATGTTACGCAAATAGAAAAACTGAAACTCGACAAATATCATGGTTTTTTGGCGGAAACGACAAAAACAGAGTACGGTAAAGGTATTGCACGGCATTAGTGGAATATTGGCTGAAACTCGGGGTACCACGGTCTTGGCGTTTTCGACAGGGTCCGTTTCCTCAGGGTTGGATAATCTTTCCGGCTTTAGAATGGAATCCATCCAGATTTGTTGATACAAAAAGTCAGACGGCGACGATGAAGCAATTCGTGGAACATCGCCGTCGGCAGGAGAATTGAGCATGCTGACGATTCCAGGACGTCCAACTTCTTCCCAAGATTTCTGCGACTACGTTTCGCGCCGGGATATCCTGAGGATCGGTACGCTCGCCGCAATGGGGACGCTCGGTGGATGGACGTTGCCGGATCTATTGCGAGCTGAATCGATTTCAGGCCGGAAGTCGCCGAAATCGGTCATTATGATTTATCTGGTTGGTGGCCCACCGCATCAGGACATGTTCGATCTGAAACCTGAAGCTCCGAAGGAAATCGCCGGCCCATGGCGACCGATCGCCACGAATGTTCCTGGCTTCGAAATCTGTGAAGCGTTTCCTCGCCTGTCAACGATGGCAGACAAGTTAACGGTCATACGGTCACTGGTCGGCAATCAGCATGATCATGACGCAATTCAGGTCTTCAATGGCCACGATCCAAAGAAGCCGAAACCTTCAGGCGGTTGGCCGCAGTTCGGTACAATGGTGTCGAAAGTGCAGGGGCCTGTACGTCGAGAATCACCACCTTATGTCAGCCTGTGCTACAACTGTACTCACGGTCCCTACAACGAACCGGGTCCCGGATTTCTTGGTACGGCCCACGCGCCATTCCGTCCGCTGGGTGATACGAAAGCAGATATGGTCCTCAACGGAGTGACCCTGGACCGGCTGTCTGACCGCAGATCACTACTCAAGAGCTTCGACCTCTTCCGACGCGAGGCCGATCAGACGTCGATGATGACCGGTCTGGATGCATTCACGGAACAGGCGATGGGTCTGCTCACCTCATCAAAGCTGGCCGAAGCCCTGGACCTTTCCAAAGAAGATCCTCGCACGGTGGCTCGTTACGGGACCGGCGACCCGAAGATTATGATGGACGGCAACGGTGCTCCACGCGTACCACAAAGCCTGTTGCTCGCCCGTCGCATGATCGAAGCCGGGGTCCGGGTTGTCACGTTGAACTACAGCAAGTGGGACTGGCACGGCGGCACGAACGCCGAGGGACGTGCTAACAACTCGATCTTCCTGCGCGAAGCAGAAGATTTTCCGGTCTTCGACCAATGCGTCAGCGCACTCGTCGAAGACCTGCACGTCCGTGGTCTCGCTGAAGACTGTGCCGTCGTCATCTGGGGCGAATTCGGTCGAACACCCAAGATCAGTTCGATCGTAGGCCGTGACCATTGGCCTCAAGTCAATTGCGCATTAATGGCTGGAGGTTCAATGAAGCACGGGCAGGTGATCGGTGCGACCGATCGCATCGCCGGGGAAGCAGTCTCTCGCCCCGTCACATTCGGCGAAGTCTACGCCACGCTGTTCCATCATCTTGGCATCGACGCCGGCCAGTCAACAATTACCGACCTGAACGGCCGCCCGCAATACCTTGTGGAAGACCATGCCAGACCAATGCCTGAATTGGTCGCCTAGACAATTTCTCGTTCCCAAGCTCCAGCTTGGGAACGCACGTCTTCGAAGCTCCGCTTCGCGATTCGTTTAGCGACTTGCATCCCGTGATTGCTTTGAATTTCGGGTGAATCGCAACACTAGCCGCACTCCCAATCGGGAAGCAGAGCTTCCAAGAGGCTCGTTCCCAAGCGGGAGCTTGGGAACCAGGAATTCCAGCAGGGACTATTCAAGGTCGTTGATATTGGCCTTAATCGGTTTTAAAACCAGCTCATTCACCGTTAACTCACCATCAGCGGTGACATCGATTTTCATTTCAGCGCCATGCGATGGGCCGACGAACCCCGAGCGAACCTGTTGTTCGGGTGTCAGTACCGTATAGGCTTTGGCCACGAGCAGATATTTTCCAGGCGAGATTCGTTCCGTCTGGAAACTACCATCTTTTCCGACCACATGCGAGGCATACACGACGGGCCAGGCATGTTCATCGAACGGACTTTTCTGGTCGACCAGGCCACGAACAGAAACGACCGTTCCCATGAGTTTTGCCTCAGCAGGCCACGTGACCTTGCCGCGGACTCGGGCCCCCGTTTCACGTACGAATTTGATGGACTTCATCTCTCCCGCTTTCAGCTCGAAGAACTGACGTTCCAGCATTTTGCCGAATCCCATTTGGCCGAGTCTGTTCATCACATTGCGACTGAGTTGATACCGGCCCGGAGGCAATGCCGGCAGCGTCAGCTTGCCCGGGTTCGTCATCTTTAACTCACGTTCCGACTGCAACCGATGGAATTCCGGCCGGCCACTCGTCAACAATTGGTAGAAGATGGTGCTGTCTTTCTCGGCACCGTCGATCGCCAGTTCCACTTCGACTTGCGCCGCCTTGGGGAGTCGGATTGTAAGATCACCACTCGCAGGAATGGCGGCAGGCCAGGCGTCAATTGTGGTATGTGAAACCGCCAATGATTTGGCTTCACCGACCGAGATTTCAAAACGCCCTTTCTCGTCGGTTCGTACAGGTTGTGCTTCGACATCGTTTCCGCCATTGGTTGAAATCGCATTACCTCCGGCAAGATTTAATCCCGTTGGACCGATTGCGAAAACAGAGGCTTTCTTGACCGGATTTCCTGCGTCATCGATGACGACGCCGCGAACGACGGAACCACGCTTGAGGCGAATCGTGACCTCGAATTCCTTCTTGTCAGCAGCTGGAGCCGAAGCTACCACAGGTTGGGGTTCGTAACCATCTGCGATGATACGAGCAGTCCAACCCTCGCTCCAACGAATGCTGGTCGAAAACAAACCGTCACGACTGTTGGAGCGTCCTTCGCTGAAACCCCACGTGACATTCTTCGGATCTGCCGGTTCGAACTTGCCCCCTTGAATGATGACGCGTTCGATCGGTTCGCCCGTGACATCGTCCACGACTTTGCCGCGAATGGTTACCACATTGTTGGATTGCGGTTCCGCTTTCTTCACCGCAGGCTTCTCAATGGATTTCTCATTGGGCTTATCATTCGGACGATCGTCAAGTGGCGGCTCTTGCACAGGATCATCCTTGACCAGTTTATTGACCGCAGCGATGTCACCCAGATCAAGCGCAGCGGGTTTCTCATTGAGAACTTCTGGCTCAATTTCCAATTTCGTCAAAACAACATAATTCTTGAAACCCGGGGCCGTGACGAACAGTTGATAGCGACCTGGCAGCATCTTCTCGATCGTGAATGTTCCGTCTTTGTTGATCGGCTGCTTGTCTCGAAAAAAGACGGGGCCAATTGCGCTTTCCTGGAACTCTCGGAAAGCTTTCCACATCGCATCATCGCCACCAAAACCAATGTGCGGTGCCGTCGGATGGAAGTGATAAGTCGCACCTTCCCAGGAATCCAGACCAACGAATCGGCCCGAAACGTTACGCCCCTGGCCACACAGTACGACCGTGGTAATATCTCCTGCCGAAACGGTGACATGCTGGAACATTCCCTCCAAAATCACCTGGCTGATTTGAGGTGATCCCGTGACCTTGAACGGTCGTGATAACTGCACTCGACCTGGCAGAACACCTCGAATCGCAAACCGTCCCAATTGATCTGTTCGAGTTTGAAAATAGCTCGAGATCATACCGGGATAGCCATACTCGTCACGGTGAATCGAACAACTGATTTCTTCCTCCGCTCCCGGCTGGTTCTGCCACAAGACCTGTCCCGCAATCGCTCCCCATCGATCGAGTGTCACTTCGGGCGACTTTTGCCAAGCCTCGTAGGAAATTTCTTTGACACCCGAGAAATGGACGATCAGTATCGCCGCCGGATCAAACTCGGTCGGTAGACGAAACGCCCCGTCTTGATCCGTTTTGATGAAACGTGGTCGTCGCCATCGGTCGGCCGGATGTTCGGGAATCGGGTCATCCTCACCGCGCAGTTTCCGTCCTTCCCAGACGATCTCCTGATGCGGTATCGCCATGGCAACCGTGGCTCCCTCGGCAGGCTTGCCTGCAGGCGTCAGTACGCGTCCCGCGATTCCTTGATCTTCCCTCAACATGAAGACAACATGTTGCGGACCAGCAGCTTTCTTGATGTTTGGAAAGACTTGCGGTTGGTATCCGTCGGCCTCAACACGAAGTGCCATCTCGTCATAAGCATTCGCCAAAGGCCACACGTAATCGCCGTTTTTGCCCACGCGGCAGGTATGCGGCTGCCAATTGACGACTACCTTGCTGGTCCGCTTTTCAAATTCCGCACTGACGGACCCCGAACTCACTCCGGCAATCACCCGAAACTCGGGAATTCCTTTGTCCCCTTTTTCATTCAGCACACTGATTCGGATACCAGCTTTCCTGGCTTCAATTTCTTCTGGTGTCGGATCTCGCTGATCTGTTTTTTCGATCGGAGCCTCATCCGCTGCTTTTGGATTGTCGACGGACTCGTCTTGTTCAATTGATGACTCCGTAGTCTTGGGAGTCGCTGCCCGCAGCATCGCCAACGGGGTAATCGCGGCTGCGGCAAGAACAACAGCAAGGGACACGACCCACGTGGTGAGCGCTGATCGACATCGTCGACAATCGAGTATTTGTCGAATTCGATCTTCTAACGAGTTTCGGCGTGCCATCGGCACCGCTGCCAAATTCGATAAGCGAACATGAGAAAGACTCGACGCCAGCCAGACCAGCTCCTGCGCATAGTCACTTGCACTCGCCCCTGAGGATAAAACGAGATCGTCACAGGCACGTTCTCTCTCAATCTGCATTTTTCGTGCGGCGAACCAGACAAGCGGGTTAAACCAATAGATCGAGCAAGAAACATGAGCTACGACTTGCGTCAGCCAGTCACAGCGACGGATGTGAGCCAATTCATGCAGCAACACCATCCGCTGTCGTTCGTCAGTCCATCGATTGGCATCCGACGGAATGAGGAGCACGGGGGTAAATGCACCCCAGGTCATTGGCGATCGATGACCATCACACTGACGAAGCTGCACTCGCCTGTGCATGCGATATTGATGCTGTAACTCAGCGAGCAAATTCGTCCAGCGATGATCGTCGATGACGCTTGACTGACGACGAAGAATCGTAAGCTGGCACAAGCCAATGACCAGAGGAACAAGTGATACCAAAATTCCCGCCAACCATACGATCACGAACCCAATCGCCATCCATGCGCGAGGTTGTTTTTGAACCTGCGATGCTTCTTTATGAGGAAGAACTTTCTCTGGAACAGGATCGTTCTCGGCGATGTTGAGATCCACCTGAACGACCGGCACCATTGATGAATTGGGATCATTCGATGCATTCGATTGCCTCGTGATGTTTGAATCAACCAGTGTCGTGGCCGATCGAGTTTGCACCGGTCCCCATTGCGGCAATCCGGTGACCCTCCATGTTGGCAAAAAGGCCGAAAGTACGGGCAAGAGAAGCAAGCTGGCTACACCCAAAAACCAGACAAGGTGCCGCCATGCTGCGGACGCCTTCCGCGGCAACACAACAACGATGCAGACCAGCGACATGAGAAGAACGCTTTTCAGCGAGAGATCAATCAGGCTCGACGGCGAAATCAACGTCTCAATTGATGACATGTCAGCGACCTTCCATTCGTGCCTGTTCGATCAGTTCGCTCAAACGCTTAAGTTCTTCTTCCGAAAGCCGGGTTTCGGAACCTTGCAACAAGGAAGCAACGCCCTTTTCGAGCGAGCCTTCAAAAAATGTATCCAATACTCGGCGAAGAGCTGATCGCCCTGCGGGTCCGCGCCGACGAGTCGGGCTGTAAATATAACGCCCTTTTTCCAGGCGATGCTTTAGATGCCCCTTGTCAACGAGAATCGCCAGCAGTGCCCGCACAGCCGAATAGCTGGGAGGATCGGGAAGGCCTTCTAAAACAGCGGCCGCCGAAACGTCGCCCGAGGCATACACGATATCCATGATCTGCTGTTCGCGACGACTTAACGAAGGTGGGTCATTCCGTTTCATGGATGCTAATTTACTAGCACCCTGAGCCTCTTGTCAACAACAGGCTGCTAATTTTTTAGCAAGCCACACTTCCCCTCGTTCCCAAGTCCAGCTTGGGAACGCAGTCTTCGAAGCTCCGCTTCGCGTTTCGTCCAGCGCCCATACAATTCGTAATTCGTTTTCATTTCGGCTGAATTGCATTAGCAGCCGTCCGCCCGATCAGGAAGCGGAGCTTCCAAGAATCTCGTTCCCAAGCAGGAACTTAGGAGCGAGGAGATGAGGGGACGAGGGAAGTCGAGGCGTACGCCAATAGACTCATCTTGCAGATATACGCCTGTTTTCCTAAAACGGATTTTGCAATGAACTCATCGGTACCTGGAACGAGTTTTTCTCGTGGGAATCGGCCGTTTGACAGGTCGTTCTTTTTGCACGACGCTGACATGGATCATGCTGTCGCTCAGTTCGGGGTGCGCTTCCAGCGGCCCCATCTTTTCCACCAAGTGGGCCATGGATGATGCTCGATACGCCGACCGTTTCAGCGGCCCATACAGCAAAAGACCCCTAAATAAGCTTTTGCGGCAAGGTGAGGAAATCATCGATGCCAGGTTTCAAGAGGGACGATCTGGCCTTTATACCGGTGCGGGAATTGCAACCAGGCAACGAGCCGCCGCAGTGGGCGAAGTTGGGGTAACATGGCTGCCGACGTCGTGGAGCACCGTACGGATCGGTGCCGAGGGAATGCTCGCTAACGGACTTCCGACATACCTGACCGGCGGAATCGTCGGAGTCCGCCTGCATTCGCCGACGCGATTCTCACCGTACGTTGGGGTCGCTGGAATGGCAGGCGTCGCCGACACCAGCACGACGGCCGATTCGACTTACATCGACAAACAAGGAAACTTCGTCCAAAAAGGGGACCGTCTGCCGGGTGACACCAAGGGACTGGCGGCGATCGTCCCCGAAATCGGCCTGTCCTATTGGTTCACGTCGCGCGTTCGTCTGAATGTGGGAGCCAGTTACTATATGACAACGGACGCGGGGTCCGGCTCCGCCAATAAAGACTTTGTCCTGACGACAATGTCGCTCGACTGGCTATTCAGCCGTGAATCCGAAATCCATAACTGGCGGGACCCGCCATCGTCGTCTCAACAGTCGGACGCGGCCGTAGGAGATGAGTCAAAGCCGTATTTCGTGACTGAGGATGAGCGCGAGGCTCCGGCGAATGATATTCACGAAGCCAATGCGATGAACGAACCGCCCGCGATCCACTAACTCGCCCATCACCTCGTTCCCAAGCTCCGGCCTTTGAAGTTGCGCTCTTTGGGCGTGAATCAACCTTTCATTCTATATTCCTTGGGTGTTGCCGCTGCGATCAATCGTTTCAGCTTTTCAATTCCTCCCGGAGTTTTAAGTCGGTCAGACATGTATTTGAGTTCTTGTTCCTCACACTGTTGCTGGAAGGCGCAGCACAGTCCGTGGGTCCGTTGTGAGGCCCACCAATCCCGTTCCTTCTTGCTGAGCCGTCTGTCTCGGAGATGTTTGGCACGCTCCCACTCTAAAAACAGAACCGTCGTGAGAGCGATTTCGGCCCATGCCTCGACTGCGGTGAATTTCTGAAAGCTGTACTGAGCGAATCCCAGCGTCGATTTCAGTTCTTTGAAGAATAATTCGATTTGCCAGCGAAGTGAGTAGAGTTCAATCACATCGCGGAGGCGTAGGTTGACGTCATTCGTCATCAGGATTTTGATCTCGTCGGGTGTCGCTTTTTTTGAATCTGAGTTCATTGTCGAAAAAACAAGCTGCACGCGACCGATGCTGCGTACGTCGAGTTTTTCCTGATACGCGTAATAAACGCGAGGTTTCTGTTTCGACCCGATACGCCACTTGGACAGTCGCCGGTAGACGGCATACGGGCCCGTGGCCATCTGAAGCCTGACGGTTTTCAGCGGCAGACGATTCCAATCCTTTGTACGAGAACGCAACTTGGGTCGATTACCCTTCGGTCCTTCATAAACACGTTCCGGGTTGGCCGGAACAATCCAGGTATATCCTCGTTCATCACAAGCATCGCGGACAACCTTTGCATCGTATGCGGTATCGCCCAGCACGACCACTTTGGCACTGGCAGGCACCGGCAGCTCGCGGATCAGTTCCGCCGCCTTCTCCGCCGTCGTGCGGTACGGGATGTTTCGATGTATGCAGTACTCTTTGGTGTAATGGGGTTTCTGAAACGGAATGCGAATTCCCGATGGCGTGATTAATAGCCCCGTCGTGAAGCTGTGGCACTTCTTGTGTGCGAACTTTTTGTAGCGTCTTCCTTTTTTCTTCCGCTCGCGCTTCCCCGTATAGTACGTGTTCTCTGTTTTTTCCCCAGACTGGCTCGTGATCGTGACATCAAAGGCGAGGATGAACGTACCTTGGCCGACTTCCAGATCCAGCAATTCCTTCCGAAGTGATGAATTGAAATCCTCTTTCTGCCAACGGGCGCGGGCCAGAAAACGGGTCAACTGACCTCGATGAACGGTTTCGCAGGCGATACTCCCTGCTGCAGCGGAGCATGTCATCCGCCCTCGATGCATGATGAATGTTAAAACCATCCGCAACACCATTAGTCGCGCATATTCGCCAAGCGAGCTTTTTCCAATGAATCGCTTGAGCGATTGGACCGTTTCCTGGAAAATAACCATCGCGAGCCCTTCCTTTGGCTGGTGAGATTCCAATGAACTGGTCATCGGAAAGGGCTCGCATTTTGGCAATACCAGTTTCTTCCTCCGAAAACAAAGAGCGCAACTTCAAAGGCTCCGGCTTGGGAACGAAGCTTTTCGAAGCTCCGCTTCGCGAATTGTCTAGCGATCATGCAACTCACAATGACCTTGACAGTCGGTTGAACTGCATCACTTGCCGTACGTACGATCGGGAAGCAGAGCTTCCAAGAGCGGCGTTCCCAAGCGGGAGCTCGGGAACGAGGGAGAAAAACTTCGAATTGACAATTGACATGACTACACAGCGTCGCCATCATATGACGACACTGTGTAGTCATGTCATCTTTTCGGAGTCTCCACGTGGATCCGCTCACAGAATTATCCGGTGCCCAGTCCGAGATCATCGAGATCTTCTGGGAACATGGATCTGAAATGACCGCAGCCGACGTACGAACCGTGCTGCTTCAGAGACGGGATGTTGCTCGCAATACGGTTCGCACTCTGTTGGAACGAATGGAACAGAAGGGTTGGCTGACTCATCGAGCTGACGGGCGGACGTTTTACTATCGTGCGACGTGCCCCCGGAAGAATTCGATTGCTCAGCAAGTGGGATCGGTCCTTGAGAAATTCTGTGGCGGATCACCGGAAATCCTTGTCAGCGCCCTGTTGGACTATCGAGGACTGACAACGTCGGAACTCAATCGCGTTAAAGCATTGTTGGCTGAAGCTAAAGCTCTTCGGTCGAGCGGCAAGAATGACAAAGCGTCCTGATTCATCCCAATTCGAGGAGTATGTGACATGCTTGCTGCTTCATCGGTATCGTATCTCGGTTTCCTGGGCAATCTGTTGGGGATCGTCCTGGCGACAGGCATGGTCTCTACCTTAGCCGTGGTTTTCGGACGGCTTCTGCTGCGGCACAACACTGCAACCCGTCATTCCGTGCTGCTCGCCGGACTGTTCTGGTTGTTGTTACTTCCGGTCGTTACTGCAGGAATGTCACTCGCCGGCGTCACGTTGATTGAACTCCCATGGATATCGGAGTCGCTCGCAGATTCGACCCCTACCAGCCACACATCTCACGGCGATTCCGATGACATCTCCCTGAGTCGATCGGCAAACCCGTTACTGATCGCTAATTCACCCAGTGAAATCAGGCCCAACGAACCAGAAACATTCACCACGTTACGCACGAGCGAACCTGTGGGTTTGCTTTTAAACAATTCCCCAAGTGAGACCGCAACCATTCCGATCTGGGTCCGGGTCATTGCCGGAATATGGGGACTGGGAACCGCTTTCTATCTGCTCCAGTTCGTTCGCTGTGCCGTTGCCGTCGCGTGTCTCCAACGTCAGATTTCGATCATCGACCCATCACAATTACCTGACGGAGTATTTGCGGGAAACGGACGCGTAACCCCCATCGTCGCGGAAGCGAACGTCTCTGTGCCGATGGCTGTGGGGATCTGGAATCCCAAAATCGTTTTACCCTGTGGACTTCGATCACGCTTAGACTCGGACCAATTGCAGGACGTGCTGGTTCATGAGTTTGCTCACATCCAGCGGTACGACAACCTGGTCCTGATTCTGGAAACCTTTGTTCGAATCATGTACTGGCCGATTCTGACGGTCCATGCCATGCTTCGCGATCTGTCGGTGACACGGGAAGACGCGTGCGACAACCAGGTTTTGAGAAAGCGTGACCGGATCGACTATGCCGAAACCTTGGTACAACTCGCCGAACTTTGCACAGTGCGATCGGGAATGAGTCTTTCAGCAGAGGTCTTCGGACCGCGTGACAATCTACAACATCGCGTTGCCCGGATTGTTGATCCTCGACGCAATCTATCCCCACGTCCATTTCCGATGATCGTGGGGATTGTTGCCGTGACACTTGTCGGGGTTGCACTTCCACTGTGCGGATTAGCCTTCACGACGGAACAGTCAGAGCCAATGTCGCCCGCCAGCAATAACGACGAACAGGAACTCGAACGAATTGTACACGGGATCGAGAAGACGGCGCAATCGATCAAGACGATGTCCGTCACCACGGACTACATCAAAAAACAATTGTCGTTTCTCCCCGTCGAAGAACCGGTGTCGATGATCCTTGCAACCAAGGCAATCATTGGTCGCTGGGGCCGAGTCCTCAACGACACCGAAGGCCAGCAGGTTAACATCGAACCAGATGGAAAATCGGTCCGGCTGTACAAAGGTCGCTGGCAGGGTGTCTTTCAGAACGGCGAAGCCCGACGACTTGAATGGTACGAGGGTCATCCATCCAGTGCCACAATGGGGGATAATCTCAGTTGGCATGGGATCGACCCGCGAGAATTTACGACCCAATTCCAAAGCAAAAAGGTCGCGGACATTATTCGCAGTCGAGGAGCCCGTATTGTTGAACGGGTTGAGTGGGATAAACGCCCCGTAGTCGTCGTCGAAACAACGGCCATCGGTGACGAGCAAAAGCGCTGTTATCGTTTTTGGATTGACCCGGAACGAAACGTCGTCGTCCGACGAGCGATCCTCGTTCGATTCAAAGACGACCAGCCCTGGCAGGAATACTCTCGAATTGAATGCCACAATTATCAAGAAATCGCCACGGGAATCTGGCTCCCGATGAACGTCAAATACGAGAGTGTCGACGTGACCCCCGAACTGACACCCGAAAAATTGAGTTGGAGCTATGACGGGAAGAATCGCGATTGGCACGTGAATCAGGAATTGCCTGCGGAAACGTTTGAATTGCCATTTCCCGAGGGAGTTCGAGTCAACGACCATCGCACCCCCAGTCAGAAAGCCGTGTCGCAACTTTTCAATCGCCTCAAGAACGAGCGGCGACATCCATTTGGTGGACTTCGTCATCGCATGAACGACGCGGGTGAATTCGTCGCCCTGACATTTCGCGAATACTCGTTTCACCCCGACGATATGGCCGCGATCGGAACCTTGCCCTATCTGGAATCTCTGTCACTGGCCTATACGAAAGCGACCGATGCAGACGTTGCCGAACTAAAGCCACTCCGTCGTCTCGTAAATTTGAATCTCTGGAAGACAGACATCACCAATTCCAGCGCCGTCATCCTGAGCGAAATCACGTCACTACATACATTGCGATTGGGTCAGACTCAACTGACTGACGAATCGCTGGCACTCTTGGCGAAACTCCCCAATCTGCGTCATCTGGATCTGGCACGTTGCCCCATTACGGATACCGGACTGAAGTTCCTCAAAGATTTAAAACAACTGGAATTTCTCAAACTGGCCGAATGCAAAATCACTGACGCCGGAATCGAAGAGCTGATTCATCTTCCGCATCTTCGGTCAGTGACGCTGGATGAAACTCAAGTCACCTCAAACGGTCTCGAGCGACTGGCTCAGCTTGATCACCTTCACTGGATGTCGAGCAACGATCAGGTGGCCAACGAACTTGCGAGACGAGTCAGTGCTGGTGACGCAGAGGGTGCCGAAGGAATGCTTTCGATCGGCCTTGATCTTCCGACCGAAGGGACGTTTAAAACCCGTAACGTAAAGGCGTTTCCGTTGACAGACCGCGACAAAGAACGTCAGCGACAGCGATATCGAATCGAGTGGGACTGGAATAACGGCAGGCCCGAAGTCCTGTTTGCTGAAGTGTCAATCCGCCAACGCAGCGTGAAAGTCATTGAATCGGGTGTCATTGACAACAAGTAAGGTTTTCGCAGTTTCTCGTTCCCAAGCTGGAGCCTTTGAAGTTGCGCTTTTTGGGTTTCGAGAACGAGTTTCCCACAAGAATAAGCGAATTCAATTGGATTTTAACGCAATGACGCAAAGGCGCAGAGACGCAAGGGAAAGAAGCCCGGGAGGTTCTACCTCAGACCAAAGTAGCCATCATCGCTCCGCGTGATGAGCATTGTTCGAGAACCTACCAAACTCCAATCCCGATGGTCTCAAATCAGAAATTCGAACGGAATATCTGTCCCGAGGTCTCGGCAACGTTTGAATCGTTTCCGACGCATGCTCATCACGCGGAGCGGTGATGGCTACTTTGGAAGAAATCCTGAAACTTGACTCAATGAGTCAAGTTTCAGACCCGAAGAAGTCCGATGCAGTGGCACAAGTGACGGCC
>CAILLA010000037.1 GCA_903834925.1 uncultured Schlesneria sp. | reverse complement strand
TTGAAATCATGCCTCGATTGTTGAAACCCTTGCGTAAAATACCTCCTCCGCCCCGCAGGGGCTCTTTTTTGGTTCTGTTGATGCCGTTTCCCCGGGGTTAAAACCCCGGCCTTTATGCCTGCGTCGCTTCGCGACTAACACCACGTTGGCGAGTTTCCCCCCCTTACGAAATACGTTCGTTGTCTCGCGGCCAGATCATTTCAACACCAGTGCCGGATAATCCTCAAGATCGCCCCGAATATGGCGAGCGAGCAACCGAGCCTGGATATGTGGTAACAGGCCGATGCTGACTTTTTCACCAAGAACCGGATGAGTCACTTCGTCTCGTTTTCGTTGAGTCAGCGCCGTCAACAGTGTCTTGCGTGTTGCCGCGTCCATCTGGACCGCTCCGCCCGGTTGGGTCTCGAAACCCTTCGCGCGGACCTGTCGCAGATTGATGAGTGACAACACGAGTCGATCCGCCAGCAGTGCGCGAAATTCTTCGAGCAGGTCCAGCGCCAATGATAACCGACCCGGCCGGTCCACGTGCAGGAATCCGACCGCAGGGTCCAGGCCGACCGACTCCAATGCCCCGGCCATGTCGTGTGTCAGAACTGAATAAATAAATGACAACATCGCGTTCAACGGGTCGAGCGGTGGTCTTCTCGTCCGTTGATCCATCGAAAATTCGTCACGATTCTGGCGAATCAGGCCATTGAACGATTCGAAATACGCTCGTGCCGCATCCCCTTCACAACCACGAACGCTATCAAGCGACTCGGCCCGCGATAATCTATCGAGCGAATTCGCCAGATGAGTCGCTGCACTCTTCAGCGATTCGGATTCCGACGAAACATCGCTTTCACGGCCACCGCGCAACAGGTTAACACGTGAGTTTTGAATCTTGGCCGCAACAATCGATCGCGCAATCCGCAGGCAGTTCTCCGGCTGGTCGGCTCGCCGATATTGCTCTCGACGAAGAAGCACGTTTCCCGAGACCGCCGAGACGACTCGTGACTGAAACCGTCCATGTTCGGTAAAGAACGAAATGGTCAGGTCGCGGTCGGCGGCTTCCGCCATCAGCGCGGTTGACATGCTCACCCGGCCGAAGCAGACAATCCCTTCCAGATGATGCATCGGGACGACGAGCTTCACCTGATCCTCGACTTTAACGGTGACGGTTTCACCCTGCTTACCAAGGTAGGCCCCAGGCGTTTGCACATAGAGAGTATTCGAATGAGTCGACATCGTTTCACGTTTAATCCCAGAGGTATTTTTCGTCGTATTCAATTTCGTGTCGTTTCAGCAGGTTAAGAAACTCATCCTGAAACGTTTTGCGCCGATGGTGCTGTTCCTGGTTCTGGATGTATTTTGCGACCGTTGGAATTTGTGATGCGCTCACCGTGAACGCACCGTACCCGGCCTGCCAGTGAAACCTGGTCGGTGACAGTTTTTCGTCGTTGACCCATTTCGATGATTTGGATTTAACGATCTTCAAAAACCCGGCGACGGAATGAACCGGTTTAAGTCGAGTTAAAAGATGAATGTGGTCGGGCATCCCTCCCGCTTCCATTAGAACGGCCCCTTCCTCACGGATGATGCCGCCGAGATAGGAATACAGCCTCTTTTGGAATACGGGTTGAATCAGCGGGTCGCGGTGTTTGGTGCTGAAAACCATATGGTACACCAGGTTGGTCATCGTACCGCCCATGTCAAAGGACTCCTCCGCCCCGCAGGGGCTTTTTGGGTTTGTGGATGTCGTTTTCCCGGGGTTGAAACCCCGGGCTGCATGCCTGCGTCGCATTCGCGACTAATACGAAAACGAAGTCGTCATCGCCAAACGACCGTCGCGATTATGGTCGCGAAGCGATCCTGGTTTTCAAAGTCGCGAAGCGATCACGGTTTTCAAAGTCGCGAAGCGACGCAGGTGTATAGCCTGGTGGCTTCAGCCCCAGGACAGGTCAGGTCACGCCCCCCCACCCGAATTCCGAAGCCCTGTTAAGGGCGCAGGTGAAACTGGTTCGTTGAAAACGTGCCCGTTTCGCGAAATGGATTCGTAATGAAAGATCTCCTCCGCCCTTTCAGGGCTTTTTTGGTTTGTTAATGCCGTTTTCCCGGGGTTGAAACCCCGGGCTTTATGCCTGCGTCGCATTCGCGACTAATACGAAAACATCGGGGTTGAAACCCGTTTATTCAATTCCCTCATCGAAATCTGGATCGGTCTCGGGCGAGACCTTCCATAACGAATGGACGTAATCGGCGACCGTGTTTGTTTTGACGAAAACTTTGGGGAGGCAGACTTCCAAAAGAGAACACCCATCGCATTGCGGTTTGAGGATCGGAGGTGGCGTCACTCCCGCATCGATTAATTCGTGTAATCGCCGCGCGGCCATTTCCGTTTTGTTCCGAAGCGTCGGAGTGAATTCGACGTCACGTCGACGTTTGGTTTTGATGTGAAAGATTGCGCCACGCGGGATCGGAATACCGAGCATCTCTTCGAGGCAAATTGCCTGAGCACAAAGCTGGACATCATCATTATCCCATTTCCGTCGTTTGCCACGTTTGTATTCGACAGGAAACGGCTGATCCGGGCCATCGGCCCGAGGATGAAATTCGACAACATCCGCCTTGCCGACCAGTTTCAGTCGATCCGATTTCAGCCAGATCCCATGCACCTCACGTCCGGTTTCACATTTCCAATCCACAGGCCGATCCGCCCGTTCATGCGAGAACGTCCCCGAGACCGTATGGACATTATCGACCCAAACGTTCTCAATCCGATGCAAAGCACACCGCCGCTCGCAATACAGCAAGTCGTTTAATGCGCTGATGGGTTGGTAATCGTCGTCAACTGGTGAAGATGCATTGGGAGACATGTGGTCATCCGTTAAATGATAAAACCGTTGCGACCGCCGTCTATCAGCGGCAAGACACCTGCCATATAGCCCAAAAATTTGTCATACGGCAGTACCCATTTCCTCAGATCCTCGTATCCGAGAACTCTTTCCAGACGTTCAAGCCCAAATTCTTGTTCTTTGTTGTGCCAGATTTGGACGGAAGCCGATTGCAACTCAGCGCGAGTGACCTTCTCGTACGCCTCCAAACGCAGGACCAATGGCCCGTCCACGATGGCTGTTACGGTGTCGCTGTCGATCACGCGGAAGAGCTCCTCGACTTTCGGAAAGTTTGCGTTTCGTTCGGCAACGTCGATATCATTCTTCTTTCTCGGCATTCCTTCTTGCCTGATCTCTCGTCGCAGTGCCTCCGTGCAGGCGTCGGGGCTTACTTTGTTCTCGACGAACAACTCACCCAAGACCCGCGCGGATGCTTCAAACGCTGGATGAGCCCTAAGCAGGTGGTCGTGTCGGAGTTGAATGTCCCAAACGTCAGCTTCCTCGTACTCTTTGGAGCGATTCACGCGACCAGAGGTTTGCAATAAACTGGTCAAGCTGCACCGCTCGCGAATGCCCGTGCGAAACGAAAAATCAACGCCAGCCTCGACGCATGAGGTGGCCACAAGTGTCCAGTCGCGATGGTTTGGTTGCTGAAGTCGTAGCTTGACCAGTTCCAAAGTTGCCTGTCGGTCACGCGGCGTGAGTGCGGTCGAAAGATGTTCGACGTGCTCGCCGCCGAACTCTATCGCCAGACTCCGCGCAATCGCGGCTGCGGACTGTACGGTGTTGACGATCAACAGCCGCGGGCCATCGGTTTTCTTAACGAACTTCGCAAGCATCTCAAAATCGAGCGGTTCCGCGTGGCTGCGATATTTCACACGACGCCGTTCATGATCCGCTGACGTCTCACGCACCGAATCTGGCACAAGCGGCGGAAGCATGATCGGCGGATCGACAAAGTCTGGCAGTTCCCAGAAGCGATGCATCGATCCCGAACCGAGTACGATATGACAACTCCAATCTCGCTCAAGTTCTCGCAACCACTTCCATGCTTGCGGCCAAAGATGAGCTGGCAGGGCCGTGTGAGCTTCGTCAATGAAGATCGCTGACCCGGCAATTTGATGGAGCTTACGCACCGATGCCGGGCTGCACGCCGCCAGCGTCTCGAAGAACTGCACCGCTGTAGTCACCACAACGGGGGCGTGCCACAGGAATGAGTACTGGCGCGCGTTGGGATCATCGAACTCAGCCCTGTGATGATGCGCGACAACGATGTTTTCGGCCACTTCACCAATTTGAACCAACGCCTTTCGGTATACGCCGACCGACTGATCGATGATGTTCGTAAATGGCAATACCACGAAAATTCTCCGTAGATTCTTTGCCGCCGACGCTTTCAAGAGATGGCCCATTATCGCGGTCGTTTTCCCTGAACCGACCGGACTGTCGCACGCGAAAAAACCCTCTGAACAGTCCGCCTCATGACATTGGTGATAGACCGTCGCCCGTAACTGGGTTCGTTCGTCTTCATGGCCGCGACCGAGTTCGGCCACGTATTCGTCGAGCGACTTCAATCGGTGCTCTGGAGCCAATAACGGCGGTAGCTGATTCACAACTGGATCGCGATAGTGCCGAGCGGTGTCGGAATGATCCGCATCGACGAGACACGACAAAGCAATTCTCCAAAGCAGAGGGTTCAGAAACAGCCTTGGATTAATGGGTTCCGCCGGTTGAAGCTTGGAACCAGCGTTGGCGTGACGTCGGAGATACTCGCATAATCGTTGATTCGTAATCTCTCGTAGCGTGACACCAATTGATGTCGGTTCTGCATCGCGAAGTATCAATCCTTTGCCACGAGTCGATTCATCGGCCCATGCGGGAAGGCCGATGTGATGTGCGAAGGCCACGATCGCTGCGAGAAGCTTGGAATCGCCGCGCGCGTCGTGCAGTAAATGCGCTACGCCAGCGTCAACGTGGTTCAACATCTTGCCATGATTGTTTCGCAACACTTCCTGGTTGCCGTCGTCGAGCTTTCCTAGGTCATGGAACTCCGCTGCCAGTCTGACGGCTTGTCGCAACAAGTCGCCGTACTTCGCCGAGAAGACAGCGGCACGGTCAGCGTTGCACACCGCACCGGCAACGACGTTTTCGATATGGTCCCGGTATTCCTGCTCCGGGATGCCGCGCGCCGGCCTCGCGCTGTGAGCCAAATAGGTCATGATAAATCCACGAGGTCACGCACCAAGCCAACCTTCGCTTTCAGTTTCTCAGGCAACCCGCTCGGGACGTCATATTCATTCCATGAATTCGATGGTTTACCAGCATCGTGCTGCTTCTTTGGTGTTAGTGCCGCGAGCAGCGCGAAGTCCGAGCACGAGCCCAAGACGTTCTTGTGCTCGATGTACCAAGCGTGACGAACCTCGACCATTGGGCGCGCATGCGAGCGTGTGTGCGGGTAGGCATATGGAATCATTTTGAGCAATAACTCGATATCTTGCTTCGTACACCCCGACTTATGAGCCGCACTTGGATTTACGAAGAAGGGCATGCAGTAAACACCATGAGGTACAAATCGATATCCCATAGGAGCCATTCCACGATCCTTTCCTTCTTGAACGCCGGACTTGCTTGTATTGGTGTGGCGACTGATGTCGATGGGAGCGACGGATAGTCCAAGCCCGAACTGAACGACACCAGTTCTGATTGTGTCGGCCCCTCCTTCTTCAAGAAAAGTATTTCCGAAAACGCGACCATCCCAATATTTGTCTTTAAACACGTTTCCGCCGTCCTTCAACTCCTTGTCGATCGCCTTTCGATCGCGGCCGCGTGACTCAAGAATCACGAAACGTTTCGGATCAAGGTTCATGTCCTTGCTTGTCTCCTTCCAAACGTCACCGTCTTGATTCTCGATCAAATCACGAACTTTACGCTTGAATGAAACGGGTGAGATCTCACCCTTACCATCTGGCCGCTGTCGCGGATCGCTCTCACGGTCCGGGTCGCCGTTGGGATTTGAGTTGATGACTTCGATCACCAGCAGGCCGGTCGCTCGAATTATCGGTTCCAGGTCATGTGCGCTCATGTGGAAGCTCCTTCAAGTGTGGATTCTGTTGAATCGGTGGGTTCTTTTGACTTTACGTTTGCGGCCAAATATCCGAGAAGCATCTCCGCTTTGTCCGTGTCGTCGGACGTTTTTGGGATCCCGCATTCTTTCAGCTGATTGCATAGTCGTCCCATCTCGCTGAGTAGAAACTTGGTGAGACCGACTCGTTCACCTTCCTGCAATCGAGTCGCCCAGTTCTTATAAGGTGGGATTCGTTGACACAGCAACGCCATCGCTTTCTCCGGTTGTTCGAGGGCGGTGGGCATCAGGGCACTGCCGAAAAGTTGACTTGGTATCTGCCCTTTTCTCTCATCAAGGCAGTACTCAACGTGAAGTTGGTCAGCCAAACTCAGTAAACGACCGACAAGATACGGTGGACCTTTCATGTAGTCTCCTTTCATCCGGCCAAGTTTGGCCAGAAGTAAACCAAAGATGCTGGGCAACAAAAGCGCTTGCTTCGCGTATTTCTTGCTCATTGGATGAACCAATCCCTGCCGATGCGACTGACCGAGGGCCAATGCAAGACTCAACGAATTCGCAATGAAAGTGCGAATCGCTCGTGTCGCGATAGATTTCAACACGACGCCGTCTTCGAGTAACAATCCCAAACCGTCGCCGATCGCGAAACCCGGTACTTGTTCCGCGTGGGTTCCTGCGCGTTCCCAAGCCGTGTTCAGACTGCTGACGACTTCCGCTGGGTAAGGAATATATGGCTCGGCCCAAAAAGGTTTGTCTCCTTTATTCGGTCCGAACTTGCGAATCAAAAGTGACGGCAAGTTAAGACAGAATACTTTCCATTCGTTAGTGCCTTCCAACAGCCGGTTGACCGAATACCGCCCGCTGATCACGACCTTAGTGCGAAACCCATCAGGCTTCGACAACACAAAGACGCGAACTTCGGAATCTGGATGTTCATGCGACAACCGCGTCAGACTCGTTGTCACGCGTGCGGCGAGCGCTTCAAATCTCGCCCCGTCAGGATCGAGCCCTTCATCTGGACCCACAATCAGGCCAGCAAGTTCCGGGGCAGTCTCGGGCTTCTCGGACGGGTAAGCGAAAAGGGATCCGCTGACTCCATTCAATGACGACACATCGCACCACGTTCGCTCGCGCCGATCGGGATGACCGATCCATTCGAGTGCTGTTTTCATCTCTTGCCGCGTCGATTGTCCGACACGACACGATTGCGAATCGGCGAAACCATACCGCCGTTGGCACGGCGATTCGCTCGACATGGACCTCAAAATGACATTTCCTAAAACGGGCAACCGCACCGAAGGAAAGCTATCGAGAAGACGAATCGCCGGGTTGGCAAACGCGTCTGGCTGGTTGTTCACGCTTTCCTCGGATGTTTGTGCCGACGGTGCATCGTGCGCCTGAAATCGGGTATTCATCCACATTTGGACGCGATCATGATTCGCCGGGTACGCAAATGCGGAACGGTCCGAGAGTTCGGCGATCAACGACCATTTCTTTGGTTCCTTTCCACTGTGAAAGAAGAGTGCGTCAAACCAATCTTCAGCCAAACTTGGCATTTCGGCAATCTTTTTAGCCAATAGTGACGCCAGTTGCGCGTGGAGACCCTCGGCGGTCAGTTTTCTTGTACGTCCGATCAATTCCAAGATCGAAACGAATTCATCAGGCGGATCGCCCAACGTTCTGACGATTTCCTCGGCCAGTGTTGCCACGCATTTCGTGATTCGCGTTGGTTCCTTCTTTACCCATAAAGACGCTGACGATCCGATGATTCTCTGGAGTCGTTGATAGGTCTCATCCGTCTTCGGCGGCGTCTTCGATGTCACAGCCTTCCGCAATTCGACGGCCGCCTGCTTTGCAACATCGCACGTGGGCTCGTACAGCGGTAACACATTGAATGCTGGGAATGAAACGCCCGCTGCGACTTCCCACTTCCGAAGCGAGCCGAGTCGTTCGCGGTCCACGATCGGCTCAAGGTCTACAACTTGGCCCATTGAATTGAGAAGAAGGCAGAATGTTGCGGTCGATTTCGGACACGTCTTGAAGTGTGTGTGCCAAGAGTCCATCGTCACTTCAACGGCCTTAAGGCATTGAGCGAGATCGTGTAGTTCATTGAGCAAAGTTTAGAACCCCCTTTTCGATCTTCACGTTCTGTCGAAACGTTGGCTGCCAACCGCCAAATTTCCCCGTCGGGAACACTTGCCACAACATACTGGGAATCACGGTGCTGACGTCGGTACAAATCTGTGTGTCTTCACGAAACGCCCCTACATAATCGGGTACGAATTCCTTCCATCCTAAAAACGGAATCGAATGGCATTGCCCGTTGCGCAATCGTCGCTCAAACATTTCTTGGTAAGCGTGTGCTCCATTTCGTGCAATCGAATGTTGACGTTTTGCCTCTTCCGAAAGCCTCCGATTCATCGTGGTGTCGGCTTCAACAACGCCGTAGAGCCTGTAGCAGACGTTAATTAGGACCGTTGCCAAGAGTTGGTAACCGCTCCCTTTCTGCATGCTTTTGCTCTTTCTCAACGGCCCACCGTAATTGGTCGTGTAAGTGTGGAAGACAAGCGGGGAACAAATCTCAACACGTTTCGGCACAACTTCGGCGGATTTGAGCCAAACGATCGACTCGAATAGACCTTTGACCGCTCCCAGCGTTGGCGCCGGATAACTGACCGGAGTGTCGCCCGTGTCGGGGCGCGTCCACATCGCGGTCGCTCCCGAGACTTCGCACGCGATTTCATATGACTTCATTTGGACCTCAATTCAAATGATGATGACGTTATTGCAAATTGCAGTACAACACGATTGCCTTGCCAAATTCGTCGTCGCTACAAACGAGTGTTGTTGTTCATCCCGAACCCGCCCTTTCTACAAATCCGATATTGCCAGGGTTCACGTCGGCGACATGGATGCCGTAACGACGTAGTTCCGCAAGAATTGAGGCCGCTTTTGGCCAGTTCTCCTCGAACTGTTCTCGTTTCTCACGCCGCCATTCTTCGAGGATCTCTTCGTCATAGTCCGGTGCGCGGTCGAGGTACGCGCCGCCGAAATCCAGCACGAACGGTCGGACAACAACCGACATTTCGATCGCCCATAAGTCGTCGTCGAAATCAATCAGTTGCGGAACATGGTGTCCCTGGATTTGCTCGATCCCTCGGTCGCGTAATCGAAGATAGACATCGCGTTCAACACGATATGATTCGGAGCGTTCATGGACTTTCAGTGCATTTCGAATTGACGTAGAACGAGTGCAGGCAAACACGCTACCATGCAGGCCGAAACCAAACCTTCGGTCCGGGATGAATTTGCAACCGTGACGGCGGCAATATTCGTCTCCCCTCGCGACTAAGTCAGATTGAGGATTCACAATGATCAAATCCGTGAATAGCCATTCCGCATTTGTGACGCTCGAACTCCGGGCAGCCGGCTTGTGCGTCCCCCTTGCGCAGGTTGCCCACGATTTCGCAATTCCACTGGAATCCGTTGATTTACCTCCTTGCGAAGGGGAAATCTTGATGACCGTCGATGGTGAACTGACTCGGATGTCTGTGGCGCTGCATGAAGGTGGGCAAATCGGTCGGCGTCGGATCCCTTTGTCAAAAATCGCGGATGCAAATCCGATCGCGTAATCGTACTCCCAACAGGTTGGCGTTTTATATTCGGTTTGACTACGATTGTCAAATCTCCGGGGCTTCGTAGAGTCTCCGGGGCGGATTGAAACAACCTTTTGGGTGTCAGCTTTGCTAACCGGGGTGCATCCCGCGCGATTCACCCCATTTTTTCGCGTTGGCGCATTCGAAGAGATTCGCAGGCGACCTTTCGTTAAATACGACGCCAATCTAAACGTAAGGGCAGTCGGTGTCCGAAACGGGGATTTTTGCAATTTCAAAAAGCAATCGTTAACGTCAGCACGCGTTTTGAAGTTGTTCGCGCAGATCCTTCCGGACTCGGAAACCTTTTTGAGATGGTCGCGCAGCGGCTGCGGCACCATTCGATCGTCAGTCCAACGGGCATTAAATTCCGATGTCATTCTTTCGCCCTTTGCTTCGCTTTGTATCTCTTCAATATCTCCACTACGTCACTGACGATTTCGTCTCGCAGGGATTTTGGTTCCAGGACTGTTGCTTTCGGGCCGAAGCTTAGAGTCCAGGCTTTGATTTCGTGGGTGTCGTTCAAGCTGACTTCCAGCACGACGCTGCCGTCCTTTTCGTTGGTCAACTTCTGGGACGGGTGCCAGGTCTTTTCCTGCACGTATCGAGCGACTTCCGAACTAAAACGGATGCGGATCTTCCTGGGTGCACTGGACGACTCGTCGCTCTGGTAAATGCCGAATGAATTGGCGAAGTGTTTTTCTAAACTGAAGTCCGGGTCGGGACTGAATTGAAGGGTCTGGACGTCAACGACCGTGATCCGGTCGACTTTGAAGTGGCGTATCATGTTGTGCTCACACGAGAATGCCACCAGATACAGGCTTCCTTTGTGGTACGCGATGCCGTAGGGATACATTTCCAGCGAGACCGGCTCGGTGGCTCGTTCGCTCTGGTAGGCGACCCAGGCGATCTTGTGGTCTTCGATCGCCAGCATCAACAGGTCGATCAGTTCGGATTTTGAACTGTAATCGCTGACGCCCGGCATTGTTTGCAGAAACGTTTTTTCGACTTTACTCAGTTGAGCTAACGCCGCTTCACCCAGCATTGCTCGAATCTTGCTGAACGCGGATTGCGCCGACGTCCAGAAGTTGGTTCCGGCCAGCGGGTCGAGTAATCGTCGGCCCAGATACAGTGCGACCGCTTCGGACCAGTTGAAGTGGATCGGGACATTGGCACCTCCGTCGATGATTTTCCAATGCTTGCAGCCATGCGCTGTGATTCGTTCTTCCAGCGGGAAATTCGCCTTTCGCAGTACATTTAAGTCGCGACGGATCGTCCGGTCGTCGACGCTCACTTCCTCAGCCAGTCCCTTGATCGTCATCCCCATCCGACGTGACATCAGCGCGATCAGAATGTGCCATTGCCGTTGGATCTGGGGTGTCGATCGCATGGGATTTTTTATCTGCCAGGTCGGAAGACGTTTTTACTACGAATTTTGGCGTGTGCGATCAGCAAGTCCTCGCACAACACACTACCAAGACATGCGAACATCACAAATGTATGATTGCCACTATGGAGATGTCGTTTCGGTTTTTCAAATGAGGCAAAACCATTCTCTGTCACACCTGCAAAAAAAAACCGAGTCAATGTTTTACTCGCCGGTTGGCCCCAAAACTACTTCGCAGACCACATTCCAAACGTTAAGAAGGTATTTCTGTTTTTCGATTGACTATATTTATCGCATCGTGTAGTTGTATGTCGTCTTGTTGATTTTGCAGAAGCGGGCGGCGAAGCGCCGAGAGAGTAGTTTTGAGTGAGTAGAGAGTAGAAAAAGAAAGAGTCCGGGAGCTTACGCTTCCCGGCTCGCCTGGGAGGGGTGATGGGATTCGAAGTTTGCCAACTTTGCCAACTTCGCTTTTTAGAAACCTTGGCAAAAGCCTATGGAAATAGGAACTTGGTCAACTTGACCAACTTCAACTCTTCAAAAAGCCTATAAAACACGGAAGTCAGTCAACTTTGCCAACTTGATCAACTCTTTTTTGAGGTTTTCGAAGAATGTAGACCGCCGCGGCGGGAAGTCACTTCCCGGCAATATCACCAAAGCAAAAACGACATTCGTTGGACGCCTCTCGTAACGACGCGTAGAATCGAAACGTCGATTTGCCGCTTAATTATTTTGCTTCAGGCAAAAAAGGATTTTCCGATGGTTGGTCTCGTTCGATCCGCTGTGCTGTTGGTGATCCTTGTATTCGCTTGCGATTCGATTTGGGCAGAGGATTCTGCTGTCAAACCGGTGGCGAATCCGTCAGACGTGAAAACGGACGATCCGGGCGTCGCAGCCAAAGTGCCGGAAACTAAGACGGTTCAGGAGTTGGCTGCAATTGCCAAGAAATCCGTCGTCGTAGTGACGTTCATTGGCCGCGATGGGCAACGACAGGGTTTGGGGGCCGGATTCATCGTCTCTGAAGATGGTTTAATTGCAACCAACTTGCATGTCATCGGGGAAGCGCGACCGATTCGTGTTGAACTACACGATGGCCGAAAGTTTGATGTCACCACCGTTCATGCGACCGAACGTTCACAGGATCTTGCCGTCTTGAAAATAGATGCTCGGGACCTGCCAGCCCTGCCGTTGGGGAATTCGGATGAACTGCAGGAAGGCCAGCCTGTGGTGGCCATTGGTAATCCCATGGGGCTTGAGCGGAGCGTCGTGAGCGGTGTTTTATCGGCACGACGTGACATCGAAGGGCGTTCGATGTTGCAGATCGCGTTACCAATCGAACGCGGAAACAGCGGTGGTCCTCTGCTCGACCTTCAAGGCCGTGTGCATGGACTGCTGACGCTGAAATCTCTGAAAACGGAAAATCTTGGCTTTGCAATGTGCGTGAATTCGCTCAAGCCACTGCTCGAAAAGCCGAATCCGATTCCGATGAGCCGCTGGCTGACGATTGGAGCGATGGACCCTGAAGAATGGTCGGTACTTCCTGGCGGTCGATGGCGTCAACGAGCGGGACAGATTTCCGTGGATGGACCCGGTGGTGGTTTCGGTGGACGAGCTTTGTGTCTCTCAACCTCCGAAATGCCCGCCATTCCGTTTGAAGTTGCTGTCCAGGTGAAATTCACTCCGGGTGACGGAGCTGCTGGATTGGTGTTTCACGCTGATGGAGGCGACAAGCATTATGGCTTTTACCCCAGCAATGGCAGTGTCAGGCTGAGTCGATTCGATGGCCCGGACGTTTTTTCATGGGCCGTTCTACGAGAAACTCGTTCTCCGGCGCTGAAAAAAGAAGGTTGGAATTCGCTCAAAGTCCGGATCGAATCGAACAGGATCCTCTGTTACTTGAACGGAGAACTGACCTTTGAAACCAACGACTCGAATTTCAAGTCAGGCAAAGTTGGCTTGTGCAAATTCCGTCAGACGGAGGCGGAATTCAAGGGTTTTCGAGTCGGTGAGAAGCTCGACGAGCAACGGGCATCAGAGGAACTGATTTCACGTGTCTCCAAGGCGATCGAGGGGATCAATGTTGCTGAGGCTGCAAGTTCCGCAGTGGTTCAAACGTTGGCAACGGAAGATGCTCGAGTCGTCGATCTCCTTGAGCAAGAAGCCAAGGCGCTGGATTTACGAGCCGCTCGTGTCCGACAGATTGCGGGTGAAATTCAGGCAGCAAAAACTCTTGCCGAGTTTCAAGCGGTGATTAAGGGCGACAACGTCGATTTACTTCGGGGGGCACTCTTAATTGCCAAACTAGATAATCCTGAACTGGAGATCGAAGGTTACATTCAGGAAGTCGATCGACACGTCAAACAAATCAAGTCTATTGTCGCCGACGATGCGAGTGAAGACGATCGACTGACGGCCCTTAATCGGTATCTGTTTGAAGAGCAGGGGTTTCACGGCAGTCGGACTGACTACGACAATCGCTCAAACAGTTATCTCAACGAGGTGCTGGATGACCGCGAGGGTTTGCCGATTACTCTCTCCGTTTTGTATATCGAAATTGCCAAGCGCCTCGGCCTGAACGTGGTTGGCGTTGGCATGCCAAGACATTTTCTGTCTCGACATGAACCGAAAGTCGGATTTCAGCAACTGGTCGACGTATTCGATCGCGGTCGTCGACTTACCGCTGAAGATGCACGAGCGAAATTCGAAGATTTGAGCGATTCACCCTGGAAAGATTCGTTCCTCGATTCGATCACACCTCGGGCAACGCTGGAACGGATATTACGCAATTTGTTTCGGTCAGCGACTGACGCACACGAGGTTGAACGGTTGCTGAGATACACCGAGGCGATTTTGATTCTTTCGCCCGATTCCGGTCCGGATCACATGTATCGTGGCATCCTCAGTTATCAATCGCAACGCTGGCAGCAGGCGAGGTCGGAAGTCGAATGGCTGACAAACCACGACTCCAACGTCAGCCAGCAAGATATTGAGAAGCTCGCTCGCGCGATTGCGAGCGAATCTCAGAAGTAGCCTTCTCGCTCCGCCGAGAATAAAGCCGAATTGCCAATTACCTTATGATGCATCGGAACATTGAGGTGCCAGTCGAGTTTTAATGCAATTCGGCTATCGTCTCGGCGGAGTGAGACGGCTACTTGGTCTGAGGCGAAGCCTCATTGGAGTCTTCGGAGACGCAGTGTCTTTGTGATTCGTTAAGAAAAAGAAGAGCACTGCTTGGCCGAAGACGGTCAAGCAGTGGCACGCGGATTTTAGTTGTCGCAATCTATGCATATCGTTCACTACATTACCCGGTTGATCATCGGCGGTGCTCAAGAGAACACTCTGCTGACAGTCGAGGATCAACACCATCTATTTGGCGACCGAGTCACATTGATCACCGGGCCTGGCGTTGGGCCTGAAGGATCGCTCGAACAGCGCGCTCGCGATGGCGGTTTGGATTTGCAACTGATTGGATCGTCACAACGGGCTATCCACCCGTGGCATGACTGGCAAACGTATCGTCAGTTGATTCGAATGCTGCGCGAGATGAAGCCAGATTTGCTGCATACGCATTCATCCAAGGCGGGGATCATCGGTCGTGCGGCCGCTGCGAAGTTGAAAATTCCGTGTGTGCATACCATACATGGTTCTGCATTTCATTATGGGCAGAGCCCGATAGCGCACAGTTTATACAAGAACCTCGAACGCTGGGCCGGCAAGCGGACCGACAAGTTCATTTCCGTCTGCGATTCGATGACCGACCAGTATGTTGCCGCCAAGGTGGCAACTCGTGACAAGTTTGTCACGGTCTATAGCGGCTTCGATGTCGAACCATTTTTGTCACCTGTTCGACCGCCAGAACTGGTTCGTGCAGAACTCGGTTTGAAGCCCGAGCATGTCGTGATTGGAAAGGTGGCTCGCCTGTTTCCGCTCAAAGGGCACGAGTATATTGTCCGGGCTGCAAAGGAGGTCATCGAGCGGTGCCCGAACGTTCGCTTTCTTTTCGTCGGCGACGGCATCTTGAGACCGGGATTTGAAGAGGAACTGAAATCGCTTGGCCTGCGGGATCATTTTATTTTCGCGGGGCTTGTCCCGCCGGGAAAGGTTGCCGAACTCATTCATGCCATGGATATCGTGGTCCACACAAGCGTCTGGGAAGGTCTTGCTCGTGTCCTTCCACAAGGTTTGGTCGCCGGAAAGCCTGTGGTCAGTTATGACGTTGATGGAGCTAAAGAGGTGATCATTACTGGCGAGACTGGCTTTCTCGTGCCGGCTCGTGCGATTTCTGAATTGTCCGCAGCCCTCTGCGAATTGGCGAGCGATCCACAAATGAGAAATCGTCTGGGCAAAACTGGTCGTTTGCGATTTACAGACCAGTTCCGCCACCAGACGATGACAAAGCAGATTCGGGATGTCTATGCTGAGGTTCTCAACAAGAAATCAAGTCAATCAACGTGAAGCAACTGTGCCGTACTTTGGAAGGACTGTGAACTTCTTTTTCAGGACGTGGCGGCCAGCGGTCTCGATGTTCATGAAGTACTCGCCAGGACGCATGTCGTCGGTAATGTTAAAGCGGAGATTGACCCGAAGCATTTCGCGTGTGGCAATTTCCACTTTCTTCTCGACGATCCGATTTTCGGAATCTCGAATCTTACATTCGACAACCATATCTTCATGAGGAGGAGTCAGGCTGCATTGAGCAATGACCCGTTCACCCTGTCGGAATGACGTTCGACGATTTGCAACGATATCACTGGCAAGAAAGGTCCCCATGTCGACAGCGAAAAACTTGTCGATATCTCGTTCAGGCTGAACGGGAGCAAGCATCATCCGGGCCCGTTCAGGCTCAATGGCAACAAGCTGATGCCGACCTTCCGGCCGACGCTCGCCATAATTATCAAACTGATACTCGATCTGGATTCCTGCCATGGCAACGACGGGGAGTGCAACCACAAATGCGACCCGTGCTGGCGATCTCCATTCAGGTCGATCTCCCATGTAGTTTCGGAGTTCCACCAGCTTTGAGTAGGCCAACTTCAAAGCGCTGAAGTGGCGAATCTGCCGCCGTACCCAGGCACTGGTATTCTGGATATCTTCTTCGTCGACAAATGAAAGATAGGTGCAGTAGCAGACCATTGGGAACATTAACAAACCCAGGGTCAGCGTCGTCATAAAGTGAAACAAAACTCCCACGGGCAAAATCACGAATCGCCAGGAACTTTTCCATGCACAGAAGACAAAGGCCAGTTCCCAGACGACGACAATGTAACCGAAGGCCACCAGCAGAATCGGATAACCGCTCAGCAATTCGCCCAATCGATGCTGGTAATTCAAATTTGTCAGCATCCAATACTGAAGTTGATCACCCGTAAAGAAGCTGGGGGTATGGATCTTTGTGATTCCCGCTCCAAAATAGACCGCGGCGATGAAGAACTGCATCAATCGACGAGGCCATGCCGCAGACTTGGGGTAGGCAAATCGAGGTTGAGTCGGATCAAGATTCCGCTTGCGATTGGCCATCCAGGCGTCGACGGACCAGATCGAACCGCATTGGGATAGCGACAGAATGAAAGTCAAATGCGTGATAATCGCCGTATATTTGGTCATGGTGCTGACACAATCCAGCATGCTGAAGTAAGTCATGAGCACGCACACGATCAACGCCGAAATTCGACTGCAAAAACCAATACAGAGAGTGGCCATCGCAAAGATCATGACAGCATAAAGTGCGGCGACAACGGTGCCAGAAAACTCTGGAAGCATGTCGATATAGCCAAAGCCGACGGACAATTGACCTGTTGCTCCGTCCGCCGAATAAAGCTCGCGACAGACCGACCAGCGAGGCAGAACCATCCCCATTAATACGAGCGGCAGGCAAATACGGCACAGTGCCAGGCCGTAGGGAACTTCCAAATCAAAAAAGAACTTTTGTATCCGGCGGGTCGCATTCTCAAGATCTGACATTTCTCAACCTCCCTGTTTAAGCCCCGAATGACGGAAGTTTGCAAATCCAAGCAGTTCCGATACTAATCATTGTTGATATCTTCTGACGAAAATCGTTGTTGCGGACTGAGAACGTAATGATCACGGCCTCGATGCAGATCGTTAATCAGTCTTGGATTGTCGGCTACCGTTTTCGTTTGCAGATATGAGAGATAGTCGGGTAGGGCGGCGGTGACACGACCATCTTCTGTCATCTCTGAACGCTGCCAGAAATAACTAATTTTATCTTTTGGTTCATCGAACCTGTTCGCCCACGAGCGATCAGACATGTTGTATTTCTTTGGCCAGACCTCTTCGAGAATGACAACCCGGTGAATCGGCTCATGTTCCGTTTTCGCCAGCGCAACCAGTGCCATTTTGCGGTGAGCATTGCCCAGAACATCGTAGTGAGCCCGAGGAATGTCACCGTACGGCATGAATTGCTTCCAGGGGCCAGGGGCCAACTCGTAATAGGTCCCGCTTTCCCCTTCGCCAATCACGTGGTAACGAATTTCGTGCGAAGACCAGCCGCAGAACATGTCCCAGACAAAAAAGTACATTGCAGGATGCGATGTCGAGCCGAAATTCATCGTTTGTGAGATGAGCCCGGCCGACAGAGCGGTGAGATAAACTCCAATCACGGCGCTTGAGAACCAACGCTTCATCATGCTCCCTCCTTGGAACTGCGACGAATAACGGTATTTTTGTGGCGAGAACAATCACGCCCTGCGAATTCTGCCGATACAAATCGTCCGAAGCTTAGCCATCGCTCAAACGGGGTCAATACCAACGTTTCGAAGTGCTATTGACCATTTTGACGCTCGAAGTTCCGTCCCATATTTTTGCGGCGGCCGTATTGTGGAGCTTTTAGTCCATTTTTGCGATTTATGTCAACTCCGGCATTGTGTGCCACTGACGTGCGTTTTCACTCGCCAGTGCTCTTCGCCTTTATCAGCATTCCCGCCGTACGGAATGCATGCGAACAACGTCGTTGATATACTCTGTTTCACCGGTCAATACCGGTGAAACAAGTACGCAGATCGAGGAACACTCTTCGCACGAGGTGCCTTAATGGTTCGATGGTGTCTGTTGATGGGAATGACGATGTTGGCTGCGAATCAATGTTCTGGGGCGGGGGACGAAGTCACGCCGCATGTCGTCCTGGGAATCCATGGCGGAATCGGTGAAGACAAGAAAGACATGACGCCGGAGCTCGAAGTCAAAGTTCGAGCTGCACTCAATGCTGCTCTCAAAGCAGGAAAGCAGAAACTGGATGAGGGTGGTTCGAGTCTTGATGCCATCGAAGCCGCGATCCGCGTCATGGAAGATGATGCGGTTCTGAATGCGGGTAAAGGTGCCGTTTTCACTCATGAAGGTCGTAATGAACTCGACGCCTCCATCATGGATGGCAAAACAAAAAAGGCGGGTTCGGTCGCCAGTGTCACGATCATCAAAAACCCGATCACTGCGGCCAGGGCAGTGATGGAAAAATCCAAGCACGTCATGCTGATCGGACGCGGAGCCGAAGTCTTTGCGACGAAGCAAGGACTCGAAATTGTCGATCCGAGCTATTTCTGGACCAAGTACCAATGGGACGCGATCAACGAGATCTGGAAGCAGGAAGCCGCTGAAGAAGCAAAGAAAAAAGGGAACTGCGGAGACGATTCCACATCCGAAATTCCGTCACTTCGAAAACCCCACTTTGGAACCGTTGGAGCGGTTGCGATCGACAAGAATGGAAACCTGGCTGCCGGAACATCCACGGGCGGAATGACGAACAAGATGTTTGGTCGAGTTGGTGATTCACCCATCATTGGTGCGGGCACCTATGCCGAAAATGAATCCGCCGCCATCTCGTGTACCGGTCACGGTGAATTCTTCATTCGCTTTGCCGTTTCGCACGAGATCGTCTCGCAGATTAAATACAAAAAGGTCACGGCGAAAGAGGCGGTTGAAGACGTCATCAACCGGCAACTCAAAGGTGTGAACGCCGAAGGAGCGGCCATCGTCCTTGATAAGTCTGGCCAATTCACCACGGCACGCAACAGCGAAGGACTTTATCGCGGCTGGATCACGTCCGAAGGCAAATCGCAGGTACGTCTATACGACGAATGACCGTCGATGAATTTCCCGTTGTGCCAAACGAAACCCCACCGAGCCCGTCCCGGTGGTTAACGGGCCTTTGCACCAGCGGGCCATGGGATGTCGCACCTTTATTACGAAACGGGGTGCGATGACGCAGTGACCGATTCATTGTTGTTCGGTGTCACGATCAACGAGTGCTGACCCGTTTGAATTTGTCCAGAATGAGATGTTCTGATGGCGAAAAACGCCAAAAGCATCGCCCGAGAGTTCTATCACATTTATCTCGACGAGAGTTGCCACTGAAAAGCAAGATCAGATTCCGGTCCTGATGCGTGCAAGATCTAACCCAGCAAACTGATCCGACAGTCGGAGTAATCTCAGATCTCAGATCTGAAATCTGAAATCTGAGATTTGAAATCTGAGATTTGAGATTTGAGACAAGAAACACGAGAATCTCGTTCAAACTTTGCAGCACAAAAATCCTCCCTTCAGTGACGGGGAACGAGTTGGGCTTACGATTTCGTGTTTGGATTCACGAGGCGGAGTATGAAGTACGAACGGTTTGAGGATCTACCTGTTTGGCAACTGGCCGCAGAAATGGCTGCTCAAATGTTTGAATGGACCATGCATTCTGGATTTCGAGGAAAAGGGGACCTCGCGAACCAGTTGCAGCGAGCCACTTTGTCAATCTCCAACAATATCGCAGAAGGTTTTGAGCGAGGGACAACCAATGAGTTAATCACGTTCTTGTACTACGCCCGCGGTTCCGCAGGTGAAGTGCGGAGCATGTTGCAAGTCATGAAGAAGATGCAGAAATTCGGTGGCCTGCACGAACAAATCGCCAGGTACCAAGCTTCGTTCGAATCGATTTCGCGTCAGATCCGGGGTTGGACGGACAGCCTTCAAAATTCCGACATCGAAGGCCAGCGACGGCTGACTGACGAATCGCGCCGACGATATGAATCCAATCAACGTCGAAAAGTATTTGACGAACAGAATCGTCAATGGCGAGCCGAATTCGAAGAACGGCTCAACCGCGAAGCGGCAAAGAGGGCGGAACAGGCGAACGGCGAAGGTGCGCAGCAACGCTAAAGCCGTTCACAAGAACGGGCCACGAAACAGTCGTCTAGGACGCATCAGGATGAACTGAAACTCGACACGCGAGATTTGAGATTTGAGATTTGAGATTTGAGATTTGAGAATACGTTCTTCAGTGAATTCATCCTGCGCGTTTCCAACCGCGAACGTGTCGTCAATGAGGTGAGACCTGCAGGCAACCGGCCTGCGCCCGTTTGTCGAGTGCGAACTGAAGTCGCAACTCGGCAACAACTGCGGACTTGATTCGAGCGGAAAAGAAGAGACGATTTTTGAACGGAACGTCACGAAGAAAACGAAGTCATTCAAAGAAGATTTGCGCAGTCGACGGTTGGACCTGAATGCGGCGCCTGTCGTCAGGCGAAAAGAACTCTGAAATGAGTGCTCTCATTCCTTCGTAAACCACTACCGCAGGGTTGGTGAAGTTTCGTTTAAGTTCATCTGTGTTTGGTTGCGGGAACGAAACGGAGACAGGTTTTGCCAATTTACCTCGGCACGCAACAGCGATGGACGTTATTGCGGATGGATCACATCCGAAGGCAAGACGCAGTTCATGCCTGGCGACGACTGACCGTCGCTGACGTCCTTCGTGCTTTGTAACGGCGAATCCGTCGAGTATCATGGGAATTCCGTCATGGGTTTGCTCGTGCTATTCGTAAACGTTCGAAATACTAACACCCACAAAAACATTGATCCCATTTCCGATTTTCAAATAAATGGAACCAGGAATTGTCTTCTGCATATCGTCAATTTGTTCGCCGTGACCTGGACGGATTCTTTGGTCTGTTTGTCGATAATCTGATTCAACTGTTGTTGATCCTGGCTCTTTGCAAAGGGCTGTGCGGGATGACGGGGGATGGAACGTACCTGCTGTTCCAGCATATTTTGCCCGGCGCCGCAGTCAGCATCCTGATTGGAAACATTTTTTATGCCTGGCAAGCTCGCCAACTGGCATTGAAAGAGGGGCGAGACGACGTCACAGCACTCCCCTATGGCATCAACACACCATCGCTGCTCGTGTACGTCTTTTTCGTCATGAATCCCGTTTACAGTAAAGCGTTGGGAGAGGGTCAAACGAACGAGGCGGCCGCCCGGCTCGCTTGGGAAATGGGTTTGGTCGCCTGTATCGGCAGTGGTCTGATCGAGTTTTTCGGAGCGTTTGTCGCCGACGCCATTCGCTACCGCACTCCTCGTGCCGCCTTGCTATCGACACTGGCAGGGATCGCGATCGGCTTCATCTCGATGAGCTTCGCGCTGCAAATCTTCCAAAAACCCCTGATCGCCATGTTGCCCCTGGCGATCGTTCTGATCACTTATTTCGCGCAAGCTCCCTTCCCGTGGCACCTTCCAGGAGGACTGGTTGCGGTCCTGCTGGGGACAGGAATTGCCTGGCTGATGTCGGCCATCGCGGGACTCATTCCCGCCGCCGCTCCGTACTTGACCGAATCAACCATGAATATCGAAGCGGTGCGTAATGCGTGCCAGCAATTGAAGTTCTACTACCCACACTTCGTCGGCGGACGAGTCTTCGAACTACTGAAAGATCCGTCCCAGTGGGTTGGCTTTTTGTCGGTGATTGTCCCGATGGGATTGTTTAACCTGATTGGCAGTCTGCAAAACATCGAATCTGCGGAAGCCGCCGGGGATAAATACGGAACTCGATCATCGCTGGCGGCAAACGGAGTCAGCACGATCTGCGCCGCCCTCTTCGGCAGTTGCTTTCCCACAACCATCTATATCGGTCACCCCGGCTGGAAAGCTCTGGGGGCACGAGCCGGTTATTCAACTCTAAACGGCCTGGTGATCACAGCGATCTGTCTCACGGGGGCTGTCAGTCTGATCGAAAGCCTGATCCCGATGGAATCCGGGATCGCCATTGTCCTCTGGATCGGAATCATCATCACCGCGCAGGCGTTTTCGGTCGTTTCCAAAGAACACGCCCCCGCTGTCGCCGTCGGCCTGTTCCCCGCCATCGCCGCCTGGGGTTTTACAGTGACACAAGGCGCATTCTTTAAATCCGGTGGAAAGACGCTGCAAGATCTTCTCGTTTCGGACCCAAGAGCCAACGTTAACGACTTTGTACTGCACGGAATGATCTCACTGCAGCAGGGCTACATTTTCACCTGCATGATCCTGGCAGCGATTTCAGCCTTCCTGATCGACCGCAAATTCTTCGCCGCAGGGGCATGGTCAATAATCGGTGCTGTCTGTGCGGCAATCGGCTTGACTCACGCCTACCAGATCAACGGAAATGTCGTCGACTTCCTTTTCGCCTTCGCCGCCCCGTCATCGGAAGCAGCGACAACCTATCGTTCATGGAACGTCGCCGTCGGCTATCTACTAATGGCCGCTTCATTCTTAGCCTTCGGTGCTTACTGCCGTGGCAAGAAAGAGATCGAGCGGATCGCTCATTAAGCCAAACGACGCAGAAAACCACTCTCAAGCACACCCGCGTACTTTCTTTTCTTCACTTCCCGAACCACGGAAGACTTTGTACTCGCGGGTTCCGGCTTATCTGAATTCTGCCATTGATTTTTTCTGGAACTTGTTACCATAGATCCTCGCCGTTGTTTTGGCGTGCTTTGCAACAAACAGGTCGCAATCATGTTTGTTGTTGCAAAGGACATGGCGTCTCTGAGTATTTCACGCAGTTCATGTCACTGGAAAGGGAGTACGGTCATGAGAATTCTCAAGGGTCTGGCGATCGGTTTGGTCTTGTTTGTTCTCACTCCACAGACCAGGGGTAATGATCCTAAGCCGGACACAAAACTTGAAAACTGCAAGGACGGAAAACCTGTTCTGGCCGGTTCTCGCCCCGAAGGAACTCATAAACAATCGATTGTGATCACGCCGAAACACAACGATGGAAAGATTGCTCTTCATACATACTGTTTGACGCCAACAGGTGATCTGCTTCTTTGTGTTGGCGGGACTTCCGTCGAATATGCTCCCGACACGGATAATCCCGAGCAAAGCGTCGCAAAGCAAATTGTCTCGCCGTCATTGGTCCAAAAATACTCGGCTGACGGGGAACTGTTGGCGGAATTCCCGGTGGACTTCAAACCGACAGGAATCAATATCGTTCCCGGTGGCAAGGAATTTGTCGTTGCGGGCGAAGGCTGGTTGGCTCGAATGACATTGACCGGTGAGACGATCAAGAAAAGTCGAACTCCGAATGTCGGCAACTATGACGAATTCAAAACGAAGGCTCTCGAGGCCGCCAAAGCCCAAGCAAAGGAATATACCGAGCGATTTGAAGATTTGGCCAAGCAGGCCGAAGAACGACTTAGTACACTTGAGGAAACCCCGGAGGCCGATCGAACCCCAGCCGTCAAAGCTCAGATCAATGCTCAGAAAACCATGGCGAAACAGTATCGTGACCAGATCGCAATGTACGAACGGAGGTCGGGAGTGGATGATGCCGATTCGACCGTTCGTGACAGGCTGACGGTGACTGGTGTTGCCGTTTCCGACAAAGATGTTTTTGTTTCCGTGCGGAAGTTGAAAGGTCATGGCTACGACGTCTGGCGAACGAGTCACGACTTCACAAATGGTGAAAAAGTCGTATCGGATCTGGGGGGGTGTTGCGGTCAACTGGACATTCAAGCGTCTGCCGACAGCTTGTTGATTGCCGAAAATGGCAAGTTCCGAGTCGGCATTTATGATCGCGACGGTGAGATGACCAAGAGCTTCGGCAAGCGGGATCGCAAGGCGAACGATGGATTCGGCAGTTGCTGCAATCCGATGAATGTCCGTTGCTGCAGCAATGGCGAAGTTCTGACCGCTGAATCAAGCATCGGAGACATTAAACGATTTTCTGCCGACGGAGAGTTCCTGAGTTACGTTGGTCGCGCAAAAATTGGAGGGGGTTGCAAACATGTTGCGATCGCTTTCGACGCGACGCGAAACCGGTACTACATGCAACACGAGGATAAGGGCCAGGTTTGTGTCCTTGTCCCGAAATCCGAAGTCACTGCTCCTACCGAAGACGAATTGCTGGAAAAGGCCGCTCGCGAGGGGCTCGGTGCCAAGCTTGTCGGTTCCTGGTCGGTAGCCGTAGCGACAAAACCCAAGAAGTCCGGTCTGATCGGACTATTGAATTCTGCCGTGGGAGGAGCGAACAGACGTTCGAATTTCCCAGCCGATCAATTGACATTTGACAAGAACGGCGAGATCAAATCTGTTGGCGGATTCCTGTCGAATTTCGCCGATTCTCAAATGGAATGGACGCCGGTCCGCCAGGATGGCAACCAACTGAAAGTGGGGATCATGACCGATGGGGTCGAAAACTATCACTTTCAGATTACATTTGAATCGGATGACGCGCTGGATATTCAGTTGCGATACGAAGACAACATCCTGGCCAAAGGGGCGTATCAACGTGACGTCGCGGATGCCAAGACCGCCACGAACGACAATGTCGATACTTCTCCAAAAGTCGAGTTGAAATAGCGAGATCCCGACCCCTTGCTTTTGCATCGTTCAACAAAAGGAGACTTTATGAACTACTGGGTCTGCCTCGCGATCAACGTGGTTGCGTTGTTTTCGGCGGTCGCGGTTGCCGATGACGTTCCATTGACGTTAACAGTAGTCGTCATGGACCCCTTGTCGGCACCGCTGGCTTGTGACTGTGTCAAAGGATATGCCCAGCGGAAGTACGAGACGTTAGGAGAGTTTCTTCAAACGGAACTCAAACGGCCGGTCAAGGTTTACTGGTCTGAGTCGTTGACCGAATCGCTCGAAGACAAAACAAAGGGGAAAGCCGATCTGATTATCGGCAAGCACTCCGTTGTTTTGGCGGATGCGAAAGAATCCAAGCTGGCGTTAAGGCCCGTCGCACAGTTGACCGGTCGGGATGGGTCGACGACTCAAACCGGACTCTTCATCGTTCGCAAACTTGATCCCGCCAAGTCGATGGCGGATCTTGCAGGGTATCGAATACTGTTCGGACCTGCCGACTGCGATGAAAAGTCGGCGGCTCCGATGTCGCTGGTCAAAAAATTCGGACTGCCGATTCCGAATCCTGTGGAAACATCGCCCTCCTGCAGCGATGCGGCGAAGGTGCTGCTCGCGTTGCCGGAAAGCGAAAAAGCCGCAGCAGTGGTCTCCAGCTATGCCACACCATTGTTGGAAGGATGCGGCGCAATCAAGAAAGGCGACGTTCGCGTCATCGGCGAATCCGATCCCGTCCCGTTTATCACGGCGTTCGTCAATTCGAATCTCGACAAAGTCGTTCAAACCGCCGTGACTAACGCACTGTTGAATTCGGGAACCGAAGCCAAATTGCTGATCGCACTCGAGACGCAACAGGGATTTGTTCCGTTTGTCGAAAAGAGCAACGAAAAAAATCGTGAGAAAAAGGCTGAAAAAACCTCCGCGATTCAGAAGACCGCAAGTGACTTGTTGTCAGGAAGTGAGGAGTGGCCGCAATTTCGCGGCTTTTTTCGTGACGGCACGGTTCGCTGGCTTCCTGAACAACTTCCCAAAGAACCAAAATTCTCCTGGAAAGTAACACTGCCGAGCGAAGGATTGGGCGGACTTGCCGTCGCGAATGGTTGTGTGATTATCGGCGGACGCGATGCGCTCGATCAGCAGGATCTTTGGACCTGCCTGGACAGTGTTACGGGAGCCAGGCGATGGCAACTGGCGTATCCTGCGATCGGTCGCCTTGATTATGGCAATTCACCTCGTGCGACGCCGCTGATCGAAGGGGGGCACGTCTGGCTGTCAGGAGCTTTTGGTCACCTTCACTGCGTTCGTCTCGATGACGGCCACATTGTGTGGAAAATGAATTTCGCATCCAAGTTTAGCACCCCTGCGCAAACATGGGGGTTGTCGAGTTCCCCAATCCTGGTCGAGAATCGCCTGATTGTCCAACCGGGGACAAGCGAAGCTTCACTTGTGGCGCTGAATCCGCTGACAGGTGATGTCATCTGGTCTTCGCCTGGTGGGGCACCGGGTCACGCGTCGTTTGTGACCGCCACGTGGAATGGCAAGCCCCAATTGTTGGGTTACGACAAAACGACATTCGGTGGTTGGGATTTCGCGACGGGAGAACGACTCTGGACTGTCGCCCCGCGCGAACCGGGCGACTTCAACGTCCCTTCTCCCATCGTGTACCGATCAGGTTTTGTACTTACCACTGAAAACAACGGTGCCCGTTTGTATGCCGCTCAAACGGATGGCGCTTCCGGCTTCAAAGCTGTCGAAGCGAATAAAATATTATCCCCCGATTCGCATTCACCTGTTATCTGTGGAGATCGCCTGATCGGCATCCACAACGGTCTCCATTGTCTTTCGCTGACAGATGCCTTGAAGAGTGTCTGGCGTTTGAAAGACCGTGCGTTTCGACATTATGGATCTTTGATCGCCACTCGCGATCGCCTTTTGGCAGTTACCTTCAAGGAAGAATTGATTCTGATCGATCCACGACATGACGAGCCAACGATCCTTTCGCGACTCATGTTGTCCGAAGACGGTACGGATTGCTGGTCTCATCCAGCGATTGCTGAGCGGGCTTTATTCTTACGACTGGGAACAACGATTTGTCGCTTGAATCTGAGCGACAAGTCGTGATCAATCCCGCAGACGGCGACAAATACATGCGGATTGAAACGCCCTAAGCACTCCGAAATGAAGCGTTTCCCTTCAAACAAACACTCACGACCATGTTTATTTGCCGCCCGGCACGAACCGTTGTTTTGAAATCCGTTTGACATAACAACTGCTTGTGGTAGTTTGATTGTAGCATGTAGCCAGCGGATGGGGCTAAGCACTGGCTCTGAGTTCTGTCTGACCTTCCGATTTATTCAACTGATCAAGGATTTCGTCGAGCCGTTGGGTGACTCGCTGTTGGGACTCTTCGATGATCGACGTTGACGCGAGGACTTCCGCTTCCTTCTGGTTCAGTTCCCTCGAACGATCGATGATCGTTTCATGCAGTTCCTGAATTTGTCCAAAAAGTGCATCGTAAGCAACGAGTTCCTCAGGCAGTGGAAAAGTTGTCCCTTCCGCCATTTCGTTCATCATCGGTTCGACGCGAACGGCTTTAATTGCATCCATTAGGGCCGCCCAGCCGGAGTCTTCTTCCGTCAACTCCTGGACCATCGTTTGTTCTGTCACAATTCGATCACACAATTCCTCCGCAGTGAGTGACTGTAGATCTTCTTCAACATGGTCATCGATAGATGATTCTTCGGCGAATTGCGTACGTGGAATCCCAAGATCAATGACGAGACCAATAGAGCCAATTTTCAGCCGGTCACCGTGTCGAAGAGCCATTCGTCGACACGGTCGGTCGTTTACCTGTAAGAAAGCCGCTTCGTCAGCCGCTTCGATCCAAACGGCTCCGCACTGCTTATGGATCACGCTGTGGAGGAATGGGATCGAAGGTTCGGTGAACTTCAGATCACAATGACGACCCGATCCGATGGTAAAACCGTCATGAGCCACAAGGACGGATTGATGCTCCAGCTGAAGGGCAACCGCAACGTCAGTTGAGTCACCGACAAATGAAGAGTCCGACTGGGTGGATGACCGAAGTGACTTGAACATATTTGCAGTACCTCCAACATCATGTCGGGCGAATGGCTAAAAAAGCCATGATCGCTAAGATCATCATCGAACCGACTAACGATTGAGCATGACGGAAATACGACGTCCCAAGTCGCGGAATTTCCGAACGGCGTTACTTAAAAATATTGCTTCCGATGACTTTTTCGATTAGGAAAAATCGCCTGACAACAGAAGATTCCACTTCGGTAGTCTGGGGGAGTTGCGGGGACCTTGATGCAAATGTCGATGCCCGGTGAATTACCCGATCAATTTCATGAATGAATTGTTAAGGCGATGACTTCAAGACATTTCTAAGGTCGAGCAAAGTGCAAATTGGGTTCTTTTGCGATCGACTAAGCCGAAGGATGCGATCATGCTTCGAAAGTTTTGACATCTCGCCGGACAGAGTTTGGATTCCACTAAAAATGATTTGGCGGATGTCGGTCTGGTTTCTCTCTCCTTTCACGACAACTACAGCTACTATTCAAGAAACACGATCCGTCCGCGTTGGATTACCTGGATCAGATGACCGGTAACAACAGAATTATCATTGATGACTTACAATCGAATGTCTCGTGAACGGTCTCGATTTCATCCGTTCGGGACGGGACGAGTAACACCGTACCGTCATGCTTGGCGAATGATCGCCTCTCGCCGATGGAAGATGGGGCTGGCGGGGGTTCCAAGTGCTGTATGGATGACACTATCTCACCAACTCATTTGTGGCAGCGACTTTTATCCGCACGGTATCTTCGGTTCCCGTCCCGGTTCGGTGTATTATTCCCCTGGAGACGCGCGGGACAATTGTGCCTTTAATTCCCTGTCGTACCATTCATGGTGAGGCATTTCTTTACATCACCGCCGGTGGCTCGAATGAGGACACTGGCGTTTTGGTCCAGATCACGGCCGTACCAGAACCCACGACACTCGTGATGTCACTCATCTTCCTGGAGATGTTCGGCCAGTTCGGACCATATCCGCAGCCGTTGCGGATCACCACGTCAGCGTGTGGTTCGGCGACAGAGCGGAATAGGCTTCCTGTTTTGCCATCATCTTTACGAGGCATCGTTATCGAGGGCCCCTGTATTCAATGACGAAGCTTCCGTGGTTTATCGATGTTGGCAAGCGACATCTTCTACCGCAAATGATAGATCGGCCAGGACAGGAAGTCAGCGCAGACCGAACTGCATTGTTGGCAGCCGAGATTACAGCCGTATATACACTTTTTGCTTCTCGAGGAAACGGACAAAAATGTAGGTCGTGAAGTAAAAGAGCGCCAGTCCGATCAAGCACCACCAAAGGGGAGAATCCTTTGGGACAATGCCATGCACAGCCACTTCGATTGCATGATGCAGGAAATAGGCTGCCAATGCGTTCGTACCGAAGGTGCGAAACAGGCTGATCGTTACACCGTACATGTCAGTGAGCACTGTAAACGCGGCCAGGATCGCCATTGAGAAGCCGGCAGCGAACAGGGAAAACGGCATCGTGACGATTCGCTTGCTCATCATCCAATAGTTGTATGGCCGCAAACGCGGCGGTGAGGGGGCTTTGCCATCTGCCTGTAATCGTTGCAACTCGCCAAGAGTTTTTGGCGGCGGGGCAAAGAAGGGGGCTTCGGCTAACTGAATCTTGTTGGCACTCAATTGAGCACTCGACGGAAATACGGGCGATACAGCGATATCACGTGGTGCAGGAGGGGTGTCGGGCGGAACGTCGTACACCGTTGAGATGCAAGACAATCCGTACGCGACAACCATCAGCAAAATACCGCAGGCAAGTAAACGGCGAGCCGATTGCCCAGGTTGTCGACCAATGATCATGTCGTGAGCCAGCGCGCCTGCCAGCATAATCGCGCCCCAGGACATCGTCCCAAAAACCCCTCCGTCCCAGCATCCCTGTTTCGCCGCGCCCCAATAAGTGTCCAGCCAGTTTGGTTGGCCGAAGATAAATGCGAAATTGAAGGAATAGCTGAACAACATGTGCCCCGTGAGAAGCCCCAGCATTCCCAACACGATCACCGGAGTTCTCGCACAAATAAATGGAAGCACAACAATCTGGCTGACGCCGATGATCGCTAATGTTTCCCATAGGTTTGCCTTAAGCAATCCCGCGAAGAAGTCCCAGACTTGATTGGGGTTGATTTCATTCCATGATTTAGCAATCACACCGTTGAATCCATACATCGCCAGTGACACCGCCACCAATCCCAATCCGCGCCACACCGCGTGACGATAAGCCACGGCAGCCCCGTCGCGTGCAACTCGGCGAAGCATCGTCAGCCGGTATGAGAAGCCTGCAGCAAAAAGGAAGCCGGGCATGATGGAGTCGGCATAACTGAAAAATGTGTCGTGATGCTTGATCCAGTCAGGAATCGCCTTCAAGTCTCCGCAGAAATTTACGATAAACATCGTGGCAACTGCGTAGCCACGGAACTGGTCAAGTGAACCGACACGTCCTGGTAAAGCCAAAGGCTTCGAAACGTTTTCAAGTTTGTCGGTCGAAGTGGTTACTGGTTGATTCGAGGACATGAATGTTTCGCCATGGTTAAGTTGCGGGTGGTTGTTGTATTCAGTATCTTCAACGGAATTCGTTTTTGGAAATGAGTTCGAGATTCGGTGATTGCATCGACAAACCCAAAAATGGGGGAGCTGAATTTCCATTTCGAAAATTTACGGAAACGGCTCTCGAAGCCTGATGTTCTCATCGTAACGCAAGAGACTAACTTTCTCATCAAGAATGATTCCTTGCAACCTTGCCACGGTCGATCGTTGTCGTTTTTGCTGCCCGATCCGAAATCGAGTATTCTTACGAGTTGGGATTCCGAATCGATTATCGTTCTCGATGTCATAGGATCATTGATCGAAGTTGGCGCACCAATCTGAATCAGCACAGTACAGGATTAAGTAGACGACCATGAGTGCACCTTCCGAAAACGCTGGCGGCGAACCGGTTCTTTGCCTCGAAAACTTGACGAAGCGCTACGGGTCATTTACTGCGTTGGATGGTGTCAGTTTGTCTCTAAAAGCTGGTCAGATTCTGGGATTGATAGGTCCCAACGGTGCAGGAAAGACAACAACGATCAAAATTCTCGTAGGGCTGATAAAGCCTACTTCCGGCTCGGCAACGATCGCAGGTGTGGATTGCGTCAGCGATTCGGAACAGATCAAGCGGCTTGTCGGTTATATGCCCGATAAGTTCGGCTCGTATGACAATATGCGGGTCCGCGAGTATCTCGATTTCTTCGGTGCGGCGTTTTCCATTCCAGCCGGAATCCGGGCTAAACGGATTTCAGAAGTTATGGACATGACGGGAACAACCTACATGAAGGATCGCTACGTTGAGAGTTTAAGTCATGGCATGCAGCAGCGAGTCGGCTTGACTCGTACATTGTTGCATGACCCGAAAGTATTGATTCTTGACGAGCCTGTGAATGGACTTGATCCACAAGCGCGTATCGAAATGCGAGACCTGTTGATCGAGCTTGCGCGGCAAGGAAAAACCCTTGTGGTCACGAGTCATATCCTTCCAGAGTTGGCCAGAATTTGTCAGCAGGTTGCCATCATCACCCATGGGAAGCTGCGGGCGTTCGGCACTATCGAAGAAATCGGACGGCAGGTCAGCCAGAAGCGAACGATCGAAGTGCAATTCCTCTCGTCCGAAGAAGTGGCCGGAGCTGCGAAGATTATTCGTAATTACCTTGAGCCTGCCGCCGAAGTGACGGAAGCCCTTACGGAAGCGATCGTTCGCTTTCGTACGGCAAAGCCTGAACGGGAACTGGGACTTTTGTTAAAACAACTCATCCAGTCGGACGCCAACGTCACACAATTTCGAGAAGTTCAAACCGACCTGGAGGAAGCCTTCATCTCGTTTACCCGACCGCAAGAGTCAGAATCCGCAATTGCCGGAGTTGGGGATAAGGTTTAGCTTGTTTTCTCAGAGGAATCGCACGACATCTCTTACAATCGCAACACATCGGCCGAAGGTCGAAAATTCTGTCCAAAGCCGGTTGATTTCAAGAATCTCCGAAACGTGAAGCAATGTTTGGGGAAGTTCCATGCGAGCAACTTACCCAAACAGCGGCGCACCTGAGTATTCGGGTGACGGTATTGATTTGCAGCAAAAAAGCGTCCGCTCGTGCTTGGAAAGGCAGGGCTGATGACCGGCTTACTACAGCCTTTCTGCTTATGCGCAGAGGGCTTCGTTTAAGTCCCAGGAAGTAGGGTTCATGCAATTTACGCGAACGCTGCTTCGCACAAGAATGCTCTATTGTTGAAGCAATTTGTTGCAATCGAAAAAAAGCCATTTTTTAGCCTAATGTTAACAGTTTTTGCTTTGATTTCCTTGCATTCGTGGTTAGAATTCTCTGCACATTTCAAAATGGCGACTCGGTTCAAATCGCTAATTTCGCTTTTTCGCCAGTCTTCTTTTTCCGATTTGTAGGGCTGTTTTCAACCTTTGGTAATTTGTTTTCCGGTTTTCTGTGGCTGCGTTTTTAGATTTTATTTAAAGGAGCGTCTCTGATGGTTAGGACAATCGTAAGTCATCGATCAAGGCAGCGAGCATTCACATTGATTGAATTGCTTGTTGTGATTGCAATCATTGCAGTTCTCATTGCATTGCTGTTGCCAGCGGTGCAGCAAGCTCGTGAAGCTGCTCGACGTGCACAATGCAAAAACAATTTGAAGCAGATGGGTTTGGCGTTCCACAATTACGAAAGTACCTATGGCCGGTTTGTTCCAGCATTGCTCGCTCTTGATGGTCCAACAGTTGGTTTCGGTGAAGGGATCCCAAGTACGCGGGACGATGGCAATTTTCACGCATGGCCGGAATTTGTTCTTCCGTTCATCGATCAGGCACCCCTCTACAACACGATCAATTTTTCGGTCAACATGAGCTTTACCGACAAGACATTAGCGACGGGATCGGTCCTTAATTATGTGACAGGCTCGCCGTATTCGACGCCTCAAAGTTTGGCTGTGACCACCGCAGTGATTCCCGGGTACATCTGTCCATCGACCCCGCACTCAAGCAGGGTTTATAACTACCAGGAAGACTGGAACGGTGATTCGCCGACCGTTTACCATGCCGGTGGTGCATTGGATTACGTTGGCAAGTGGCCCCGAGGCAATATGCATGGAACGCTCAATGGGACTAACTACGGCCCTTTCGCTGGGGTGCTGGATATTAATTCGTCTCAAGGAGCGGGCACTGCTGGAGTTAGAATCGCCGAAATTATCGACGGAACATCGAATACAATTCTCATGGGCGAAAATACGGCGGCAGGCAGCCAAATGTGGGCGATGGGCAAACCCGTTGGAAGGTTCTGTGATGGGTGTGCAAGTGGTAGCGCATTGCGAGCGATGGGTCCAGCGTGGACAGACTGGCAATGGTCCACTGGAACGGATGTTCGTGGTCGATCCCCAGGTTCGATTCATAATGTCAGCGAGTCGGATGGTGGATGTGCCATTAATTGCTTAAATTACAGCAACTATTACAGTTTCCACGTAGGTGGTGCACATTTCGCGATGGCTGACGGAACTGTTCGGTTTATCAGTCAAAACGTGAATCTCGAAACGATGGCCCGTCTTGTGCTCTTCAATGACGGTAATCCTGTAGGTGAATTCTAATTAATCATTCATCTGCTGCTTCTTGCTTGTGGATTTCCGTATTTGTTTCGTGATGTCACGCACCAATTCGAAAAAATTCGGGTTGGTGCGTGAACTTTATTAAAAGCAGATAATATCTCTCGAATTGGGAACGGAATTGTGAAACTGAAACACGTTGTAACGGCCTGTTTGTTGGGGCTAGTGTCGTTTTCCGGTTGCATGAATGACAAGAAGAAAGATGTTTCCAAAGAGCGGCTGCAATCGATGGCTGGCGGGGAACTGAAAGAGGTTGTGTCCATTGGGGGTGTTGTCAATATCGACGGAAACCCCGCAGCAGGGGTCAATCTTTTCCTGTATCGTGGCGGTAATACCGCTAGTCCGATTAAGGAATGTCGAACTGACGAGGACGGAAAATATTGCTGGTCAACATACCTGACTTGCGATGGCGTGGAACCGGGGAAGTACTTGTTGGGTTTTACGCACGTTCCGAACCCGAAGAAGAATGGCACTGGAGTCGATTTGTTCAAGGGTAAATATCAAGATCCCAGTAAGAATACGATTGAATTAAAGGTTGAAGAAGGAACACCAGACGAGGATGTCAATTACGACCTGGTAACGAAGTAGAAAGCAGTGATTGTCAAATTGTGAGTTCTTTTTAAAAGAGGACATCCAGCAAGGCGCGTTACATGAGATATGGACTGATGCCAGGGCTCACAATCGTTATTGAGGTATGCTATGGCGACAGTGCCTACGGGCAGGATAAGTGGCCCTGCGTCAACGAATCCAGTCGCATCCATTCCCTCACAACAATGGATCGTTAGCCCGTGGGTTGATTATCTCCTCATAATTCTGACACCTCTGATTTCGACCCCAGCGGTACTCCTGTTGTACTCATCTCGCGTAGGAGTATCGGCGGAAGCAATCTCTGTGATCGTTACAGCGTTTTTTGCCTTGGGGCATCATCTTCCTGGGATGATGCGCGCCTATGGCGATCGAGAGCTGTTTTCGCGATTCTATTGGCGATTCGTGCTGGCCCCCCCGCTGCTGTTTCTCGCGTATTTCCCGCTTTACTACTACCACTATGACTTGTATCGCGCCATCATCCTGGTGTGGGCAACGTGGCATGCGTTGATGCAGTTGTACGGTTTCGTACGAATCTATGATGCGAAAGTCGGTTCGATTTCTACCGTCACCGCTTATTGGGACTGGTTGCTCTGTCTTTTCGGGTTCGTTCTGCCGCAGTTGATACGACCAGAACAGGTCGCGAATAATCTCGTGCTGTGGAACTCATTGGGAGGCTCTCGGATTTCATCGGGTTTGCTGCAAGCGATCCAATGGAGTGGGCTTGCCGTTTTCACAATCGTCTTGATTGGGTTTTGTGCGAATTTTCTCACCCAGTGCTATCGAGGACCGAGGCCGAGTTTTCTCAAGTTGTGCATGCTTTTCACGACCATCGGGCTATGGTGGTTTGTGATGACGTATGTTGATAATTTACTACTGAGCGTTGCCATTTTTGATATCTGCCATGACGTTCAATACCTGGCCATCGTCTGGTTATTCAATTGCCGCCGCGTGGCCGTCAACCCGCAACTTGGCCATTTTATGAGGTACGTCTTCCGCCGCGGGATGGTTCTGTTTTACCTTGGGCTGATCACCGCATACGGCGCATTGGGCCTGATCGCACCGCTGGTACTTGATGGAGCGATCAGTCGGATCTTTTATGCCATCATGTTTACGTCAACAATTCTGCACTATTACTTTGATGGGTTTATCTGGAAAGTTCGAGAGAGAGCGAACATCGTCAGTTTGGGAATTGCTTCGGAGAAGAACGCTTCACCACGCTTGCAATGGACCTGGCACAACGTTCCTCACCTCGTCAAGTGGAGTCCTGCGATTGTCGTGTTGGGTTTGCTGTTTTCAGGCGACCTACTGAACCCGCCGATGACAACCTCGCACAAGAATGAACTCGAAAAGATCTACGCTCAATCCTTGATGGGAAATCCGACTCTTCCAAAAAGCGAAGAAGAACAGAGCTGGATCTACTCTCAATACGAGCAAGCCAAATTCGTCGCAGACACCGTCCCGCAGGATCGAAACGCACAACTGAGATGTGCCATTCTGCAAGCGAATTTCGGAAACAACGACGACGCGATGAAGCGCCTCGAAGCATTGTTAGAACGCTTCCCGGAAGACTCGGACGTCCTGGTAACGCTCGGTGGTATTCATTTCTATCGGGGAAACGCTGACGTGGCTTTGAAGAATTATCTCATTGCTCTGGAAAAAGCCAAAACATCACGACAACGGGCTCTTGCGAATTTCAAGCTCGGCGAACATTCGTGGTATACAAATAAAGAGGATGACGCCGAACTCCGATTCGCGGAGGCTTTGAAATACGATCCCCGTATTTCATCGTCAATCGATTATCTCCGCAAACAAAGTCGTAACCAGTAAGTCTTGAGGAAC
>CAILLA010000036.1 GCA_903834925.1 uncultured Schlesneria sp. | reverse complement strand
GTCCCCGCAACCGTCTTCGCTGACTTCACGCCACCACATGAGAAGCGTCCGTACTGTGTCGATCGAGGTGTTGTGGTAAAGGACGGTGCGAAATGAGTGTTGAGTTTCACGAGTTTATATGCGGGATGGAATGGAGAATATCGCACTCCGGCGTGGCTCTTGGATTTCTCAGAAAGTGGAACAGCGGTCATTGGGGATTTGTCGCATTAGACATGAATCGTAATGGTATCGGACCAATTATCATGCGGCAGATCGCGGACAAGCTGGACGAGTTGAATGGGTCGCCAGCAGAGAAAGGGGCTGGATGAGCGACAGTAAAGAGCCATCGGCATTTAAGCCGCAATGGCCGGACGGACTCGTACAAGGTCAAATTTACAGAGTTATGTGCGACGACAATGGCCGTGACGGCGGGACGTGGGTGCAGGTATTAGTCGCAAACGATGGCGATTGCCACATCTCAATGCAAGACTGGGAAGAGATTAAGACTCACGGAACTAAGCCGAGTCAATTTCCAGACGTGAGAATTAGAACACACGCCGGAGGTGGTAAGAATCATAGAACACGGCAGGCGTTGCTGTGGTTGGCTGACGCGATCCGAAGGGACAACGAAGAAAACGGCCTTAACGAGTTTGGAGAACAGAAAGGCGGCGGCGATGGCGAGTGAGCTTGAAACAATGCGTCACATGCGGATCGGCGGCGAGTTTATCAGAGTGGAGGTGAAGTGATGAGAGTGCCTGTCAGAAAAATGTAAGAAACTAACAACCCCGCAGAGATGACGCGGGAGGGAGGGGAAAGGCAAAATGGACGAAGGCGAAGAAATCACATGCGAATTGCACGGACAGTTTTAGAAGTTCATGGATACGGAATTCCTGAAGTTTGACAGTATTGAATCGAAGCGGAACTCACGGCCAGATATCAACGCATTTATTCTTTTGAACGAGTTGTTTCCGGGTGTAAGCGACATAGTGTGCAGTGCGGAGCATGATCAAATATGGTTTGATATCAAGCTTGACGGAGTGGCTCTTACTGATGATCAGGTTCGAGATCTTGTTCGCTGTGGTGTGTGGTATGACAGCGAAGTAGACAGTCTTTCGATGTTTGTGTTAAGGAGTACACCCAATGACGATGCACTGGCGACGAATCGACGGGGTGAATGAGCCGCGTTGCATGAAAACGATTCCAGATACAAAAATCGATACAAACGTTCTTCCGTTGATGTTGTCGGATGAAAAGGGAGCGAACATGTCGACCGGTCAGTATCTAAAAGAGATTGGCGGAAATGGGGATTTTCACTCCGGGTTCATTGCGACTCGCGAACTCCGATGGTTCATGGAGATCGAGCCACCGGAAAGCGAGGAACAGCAGAAATGACAATCGATAACTTTGGATGCGTTGGAAACACGATTCGACTTCGATCAGGGAAATACTTAGACCTTCGAAGTCCGCAACCTGATCAATTCACATTCTTCGACATCGCAGGAGCATTATCGAAAATCTGCCGATTCGGTGGCCAGTGCGAGAGGTTCTATTCAGTCGCAGAGCATTCGTATCACTGTGCAATACAAGCCATAAGAGACGGTTTGACGACACGAGAATCTCAATGCGTTTTAATGCACGATGCAGCGGAAGCGTTCATCGGCGATATTGTGAAACCATTGAAAATCATGCTTCCCGATTATGCTCATGTTGAGACGATGATGGAAGACTGCATTTTAAACAAGTACGAACTCGATTGTGATCCGAATCTGATTCGAGAGATTGATCAAGCGATGTTGATTGCTGAGCGAAAGTCCATGTTTAGCCGTGATTCTGAAAAGTGGTACGGAGAGGACAGCGTAAGGACGCTATCGGTCGAATTCAAACATTGGTATCCGGCTGAGGCCGAACGGATGTTCGTTGTGCGGGCTATTGACCTTGGAATGCGAGTTGGCGATTCAGCAATCGCATCCATCATCGACACCAAAAAATACGGAGCAGAATAGCCAATGAACCGTTGCCGAATATCGTCATCAGAACGATTTGAAATAGGCCGCAGAATGAAAGCGGCTCGACTGAAGGCTCGTCTGACACAAGCGGAACTCGCCGAAATCGCGATGGTCCACAAGTCTTCGATCACGAATTGGGAGTCAGGTGCGAGGCTACCAGATTACCGAGGCCTTATTCTGGTTTGCCGAACATGCAAAGTGAAGTCGGATTGGATACTGGGGGTGAAATTGTGAATGCGATTGAGTTTCTGATTCGTGCGTATGAGTTCGATCTGCACGTTTTGTCGAATCCGTGGATGTACTTACCGGCATTGATTCCGGTTCTGATCTACATCCCGTTCATGCTGC
>CAILLA010000035.1 GCA_903834925.1 uncultured Schlesneria sp. | reverse complement strand
GGGAAATGCTGCACGAAGAATTCCTCAAACCTCTGCCAGCAGACCCAGATCCAGTACAATTCTTCAGCAAATTGAAATCACTCTTCAACCTCTGCTTCTGAAATCCGATCCCCCAACCGAGGATCGCCTAAAGTGCAGTGTTAAAAACAACATTCGCCAAGTGACGTCGCTGTTGTGCCTGGCTTCAGGGTTCATCACGTTCTGGGACAACCAACTGTCGAACAGAGAGTGTGCCGGTGGCAAGCCGTTTCAGAACGGCTTCGGATTGTTCGCCCGGCGCAAGCGCGCGTAGACTTTTGCTGATAAAGGGATGGTCGGCAGGAGCATAGTCCTTGCGACGAGCGACTAAAATTTGGCGCGTTACCAAAGCCAAATCGTGGATGCCCGCTACCTGGCAAGCGTCGGCTAAATCTTCGAGGACTTTATCGGCCTGCTTTTTTTGGGGATTGCTGGCTATTTTTTGCCATGCAGGCATTCCCTTCTTCGCCAAAGCCATGAGTCCGCGAAGTACCTCCTGGTCTGTTCCTTGATAAGCCTTCAGCTGGAATGGATCATACTTGCGTGCCTTGGCAAAGGCCGCATCAACCTCGAGAGAATTCTTGACCCCGCTATTAACGATCACCTTGTCGGGTGGAAGTTTCTTCTCTCCGGCCTTGGACGTCTGCTGCTCACGCAGAGTGTTGCCCATCTCATAGTGAGCAAAGCCATTCTGTGGCCATAGAGCAATTGCGGCTTGATATTCTTTCATCGCTCCCGAATAGTCGCCTTGATCATGGAGGTTGTTTCCGCGAATTGTGATGTCGTTCGACTTCTTCGCATAGGCCTGCGTGTTTACTAACAAAATCTGAAGGCCCTGCTTCAATTCTTTTGGGATTCCTGGTCGCTGGTACGCTACGGCAATCAGGTACGACGCACGTGTCGATTCGCCAACGCTGAGCAGCAAGCCGGCGTGAAGTGTGTTGAGGCCCGGATCACCCGGAGCAATCTCGTAATGAGCTTGCCAGAAATTTGGATTGTTCGTGACCAGCGCATCAATGTCGACGACCGGCCATTGATCTGGTGGTTGTTTCAGATCGACCCCTTTGGCTGCGTTATCGAAATCAATCAGCCAGGCTCCGATGCCAGGGTATTTCTGTTGATCGCCAGCCTTGAGTGTTTCGACGATGAGCGTGGCAAGTTGCCAACCCGTGCGCCTTGCCACCGACATCGCCTCCGAGGCATCTTCGGTGGAAGCAGTTTGCCCCATTGCCGGGATGCAGAAGGACATCCCGATTCCGATTGCGAGAACCGACACGAAGCGAGTTTTCATAGGATACCCTCTACGATGTTGCAGATGAATTCGTCATGAGCCGCGATCAATTTCTTGTTGTGCGTAGGACTTCTGACCTCGCATATGGGGCCGACCGAAAGGTCTTCTCTTAATTCTTATGTTTCCGACGCTGCTAGCGTCGGAAAAAGTTCGACCAAGCAAACGAGCGGCATCCACTTTTGCTGATCGGTCGCTACATACCAGGGAACTCTTCGACGTAGCTTGCCTCGCCAACCGCATTGACATTCAAACCGCTGCCGCGAACGACGATACGATCACCCTGACGGTTAACGGCTTCAAAACAAACACTGGTTTCCACGACACAAGGAAGTGGGATCATCCCGCAGAACTCTGTACCTCCCGAAATATTGCCATCCGCCAAACTACAAGGGAATTCAATCGGGTCATATTCATAAGTAGTCCGCCAGAAATCGACCCGTATGGGATTCTGCGCAAGCGGCCACTTCCTCGGGCGTGCCGCAGGCGATCAATTCGCCCCCCTTATGTCCCCCTTCCGGGCCCAGGTCGACGATGTAATCGGCCGTTTTGATCACATCGAGATTGTGTTCGATGACGATGACAGAATGACCTTTTTCGACCAGCAGGTTCAGGCTTTGAAGCAGCCGATCGATGTCCGCAAAGTGCAGTCCGGTTGTCGGCTCGTCGAGAATGTATAAGTTATGTTTACCCCGTTTCAGTTTCCCAAGTTCGGCGGCCAGTTTCACACGCTGCGCCTCGCCCCCTGAAAGGATCGTCGACGGATGACCAAGTTTGAGATATCCCAGTCCGAGTTCTTGCAATGTACTGATCTTTCGAGCGATCGTCGGCTGGTCCCGAAAGAATTCAACTCCCTCTTCAATCGGCATCTCCAGGACGTCCGCAATGCTCTTGCCACCATACTTCACTTCCAATGTCTCTTTGTCGTATCGCGCTCCTTTGCAGGTGGGACACATGACTTCCACATCCGGCATGAACGAAAGCTGAGTCGTGATCAGACCCTCGCCTGAGCATTCCTCGCAACGTCCCCCTTTGACATTGAAGCTGAATGTCGACGCCGTGAACCCGCGCCGCTTCGATTCCTCCGTCTCTGCGAAAAGCGTTCGGATGGCGTCGTAGATTCCAACGTACGTCGCAGGATTGGATCGAGTTGATCGACCGATCGGCGATTGATCGATGTTGATCACATCGCTGATCTGTTCGTAGCCAGAGAGTGAATCGTGTTCGCCCGCGAGGACACGGCTGTCCTGTAGCAACGATACCAGTTGCTTATGCACGACCTCATGGATCAAGGAGCTCTTGCCCGATCCCGAGGCACCCGTGACGCAAACGAATTTCTCAAGCGGAATTTCGACATCGATATTCTTGAGGTTGTTTTGACGAGCTCCTCGCACGACGAGGAATTGGTCATTGCCTGACCTTCGATGAGAAGGACTGGCGATTACCTTTTTGCCACTGAGATACTGCCCGGTTAACGATTTCGGGTCGTTCAGAATCGACTTCAGTGGCCCAGCGGACACGACTTTTCCTCCGTGGACCCCTGGGCCAGGGCCGATCTCGATAATGTGATCTGCTGCGCGAATTGTGTCGGCGTCATGTTCGACTACGATCACGGTGTTACCGAGGTCTCGCAGCCGCTTCAACGTTTCGATCATCTTCACATTGTCTTTGGGATGAAGCCCGATGCTCGGTTCGTCGAGCACGTACAACATTCCCATCAAGCCGGACCCGATCTGCGACGAGAGACGAATCCGCTGTGACTCGCCGCCTGAAAGTGTCGCCGATCGGCGATTGAGGCTCAGATAATCGAGACCAATCGCGATCAATAGTTCTAATCGGATTCTCACTTCCTTCAGAATCGTGTCGGCGACGGCGCGTTGCCTTTCGGTCGGCTTGATCGTATTTAAAAACGCGAGCAATTCGACCAGGTGCATCTGGCCGACCTCGTACAGGCCCTGGCCTTCAACGGTCACGAGTCGCCTGGCTCGTTTCAGTCGCGCCCCGCCGCATTCCGGGCAATCGTATTCGACCATCACCTTTTTGAGGTATTCATCCATGCCGGCATTCGACGTCCCTTGTTTGCGATACCAGCGATAGTGGTGTTCGAGCTGGTTTACGACGCCGGCGAATTTGATCTTTTTCCCAACGTGCTGTTGGCCCTGCTTGGCACCCGGCGGCAACAAGACTTCAAACAATTCCCCTTTCGTCCCATACAGCAGCAGGTCCTTGGTCTTCTTCGCCAGTTGTTCGTATGGAGTGTCCAGGCTGAATCCATAATGAGCGGCAAGGCTATAAAGGGTTCTTCCACCCCAGCTCTCTCGACTGTTACTAAAGGCGGCCGTTACGAAGGCCCCTTCATTGAGCGATCGTTTCGGATCGGGAACAAGCAGTGTCGGGTGAACGCGCATCGCTGTGCCGATCCCGGCGCAGGTCGGGCAAGCACCCGATGGGTCGTTGAACGTGAATTGCCCCTGGTTCATTTCCCCGGCTACCAGATGATGCTCGCGACAGCCGAAGCCCTCATAGAACTTCTTGAGCCTGGGACTCAGTTTGACCGGTTTCACAATCTGAAAACCAAGCATCCCATCACTCAGTTTCAGCCCGTGTTCGAGCGACTTGACGACTTGCTGATCGATACCGGGGCCGATCACGAACGAATCAATCACGACCTCGACCGAATGGATTTCGTCTTCGTCGAGTTCGAAATTGTCACCCAGGTCACGAGGCTCGCCGTCGATTCTCGCCCGACGATAGCCGTTCACTCGAATCCGTTCGAACAGGGCTGCGTAGTCCTCGTTGTAGATTTTGAAGATGGGGGCGCGCACTTCGACTTCTGTCCCGGGCAGCAGCGACAGCAGGTGTTCGAGCATCTGGTGCGGTGATCGAACGGGAATCGATTCCTCGCACAACGGGCAATGAGGGATCCCCATCGTTGCGAACAGCATTCGCAGGTAGTCAGAGATGTCGGTCATCGTTCCGACCGTTGAACGCGGATTTGAGCCGATCGTCTTCTGATCGATGGAGACCACTGGCGACAGGCCATTAACGAAATCGACATCCGGCTTTTTCAATTGCCCGATGAATCGCTTGGCAAACGTCGACATCGACGCCAGTAACCGTCGCTGTCCTTCGGCATAGATCGTATCGAACGCGAGCGACGATTTTCCTGATCCGCTGACACCTGTCACCACGATCAGTTTGTCGCGAGGAATCTCGAGGGTGATATCTTGAAGATTATTCTCACGCGCACCCTGAACTTCGATCGTCGTTCTCATCGGTCTTCACGCATCCCGAAAGTTTTGGTTCGTCTCGACGAAAATTAAGTGTCACTCAACTCGGATAACGATTGCCCGCACCTAACTAACCTTGATCCGCGTCAAAGCAATAGGCAGGTTCTTCGACATGTTCCAGGCTTCGCTTGGTCAGCTTGAAAGGAGCAGAGAGTTTTTGCAGGCGACCTTTGCTTTCAAGCCACTCACAGGCCGATTCCAGGTGCCAGGGATAGACTTCGGAATAAGCAAAGTGGTCACTGATTTCCGAAAGCGATACCACTCGATTTTCCTTCTTCAAGTAGTTCAGCAGCGGTTTGAGGTGGGCCTGATAATTCTCGTCCAGATAGTGATCGATTCGATCGAGCGCCGCCGCAAGAACTTTACGGTTCTTTTGTTTGGCCAGGACATCGATATAAATCGTTTGAAACAGTTCAGGATTGGCATCGATCGCCCGGTAAATGACATCCTGCTCCCACACCTGGCCGATCCGAATAATCTCGGTGTAGGCAACGCTGTGCGCGGCCGCCAGCACTTCTTGACTGGCCAGTTCGACATCGTCCTTAATTTCGAGCCGTTTGCGAGCCTGTCGATGCGCATGGATCGTCCAGGTCGAGAACGCCAGCAGTTCCCGTTCCTGATCTTTGGTTGCAACGGTGATGGCTTGTTGGAACCACTTTTCGATGGACGGATCAGCCGAGTAAACGACTTTCCGCTCCGCAAAAAAATTGCACGAGAACGCAGTCCGCGACGAACCTTCGACCATTTGTTTGAACCGGCTACGCGGGATCACCTCGGCGTGAATATTGATCCCCTCTTCAACCAGAATACGAAAGATGCGTTCTTCATTTCCATCGCTACGAAGTCGGCGAGTGACACCGTCCGCCT
>CAILLA010000034.1 GCA_903834925.1 uncultured Schlesneria sp. | reverse complement strand
GGTGGCTTCTGTCCTGCTCCGCAAACCAGTGTTTACCGTAGAGGTCGAAGATAATGAATGATCCAGTGTGGGAAATTCTCGAAAAGATGCAGGGCGAAATCGCTAACGGGAATCGTCAGTAAATGTGTCAGTTGTGCAATTTGAAACCAAGGAAAACCAATGAAAAGCCGCTTCGCATTCGTCGTTCTCGTTATCGCAGTGATTGCTTTTGGAACTTTGCCGGTCGAACTTTTCGCAGGCCAAGCGAACTGTTCTGTGACGACTCATTCGCATACGCGGGTGCATCACGTGCATCGCAAGAACGGGTCGATTCATCATCACCAGCACAGTCGGCAGCGACACCAGCACAAGCAATCGAATCAGTGAGGTAACACAACGGCTTCTAGTTCCACGTTTGAACAAGCGGTTAGTTCAACCAGACTATTTAGTCATGAACATGAAATCCGGTCGGTAGTAGTGATTTCCTGCCGACGAATTATTGAGGGGAAGCGATGCATGACCTGACGACGATTCAACTGATGAACAATGCTGTTGGCACGTCATACGCGACCGAGCGAACGGCGATTGATGCCGAAAACGTGCGAATGACTTCGGATGTTATTGGTTCGATCGCGGAAGTGTTTGGCGAGACGTATATCGAATGTCTTGACTTCATGGTTGACAAGCCGAAAGGCCCGGTGATCGGATGAACTACCACGAGCAAGAAGACACTCCACTTCCAGACAATTACGACTGGCCGTATGACGGTCTCGATTGGAGCGATGCGATCGAGAAGCAGAGGCCGAAAAAGATCTCTCTATTGAGCGTGTTTTTGTCGGTGCTCTGTCTGTGCGGCGGAATCGTATTGCTCGTGTCGGTGATGAAATAGCAACCTCACAACAGCGGAAGGCCGCACAGAGGGGACGGTGATCATTGACCGATGAACCTTTGAAACCTTGTCCATTTTGCGGAGAACCGGCGACGTTTTACGAATCGGGAATTCACCAGGACCATCAAGCATCAGCGGTGACCTGCACGAAATGCCCGGCAATGTTGGGAACGAACGATTTGACGGCGAAGGAATGTTGGAATCGGAGAGTAAAGCAGAAGGATGTCGACGAACTAATAGCGGAGTTTTACGCAGGCGACGACCTGCCATTTGAAGACGAGGTCGATTGACCATGTGGAACTGGAATAACTGGAATCGATTTAGACAGCAGGTAACGGAGTTGGTAACCCACTTGGAAGCGTGCCGAAAAACCGATGAAATGCGGATTAACTTTTTAGATGTAAGGATCGAACAAATGTCTCAAGAAGCAGATGACCTCAAGACCGCCTTTGAAGCGTACAAGGCGGATGTGAACGCTCAAGTCGGAGCATTGGTCGCTAAGGTAAACCAACTGCAAACGCAGATCACGACGGCACCAAACGACATCACGGCGATGAATTCCCTGACGGCTGAGATCAACGCGGCGAAGGTTGCGTTGGACGCGACGACCGCTCCTCCGGCTCCGGCACCAGCCCCGACTCCTGAGCCAGATCCTGCTCCTGCTCCAGCCCCAGCGGCCTAATCCAACGGAACCATGATGGTTGTCTGCGGGAGCGGCATGACGCCGAAATGTGATCTCCCGCAGACTTTATTAATCAGGAGAGTAAGAAAATGAGCCAGCCGACTGTCAGAAGTCTTCGAATGGCGGATGAGCATGAATTCGCTTCAGCGATTGCTGATCGTCGAGCAGAAGCCAATCGAGCATCGTTTAGGTCTATTGTCGCGATGCTGTTAACAGTCGCGTTGATCGTTGGTTTTGGAGGTGCCTTGAAGAGCGTGTATTCTCATTCGAAAGGCCACCAAAGTGCTAACTCTCGCTGATGCCACGGTAACAACCGTGACGGATATGCTGCCGATATTTTCGTCGGTCAGTTCAGTTGGATTCGCCGTGTGGTATGGAGGATACACGGTTATGTATTTGATTCCCGGACTTCAAAAGAAGAACGACGACCTGATCGACAGGGTGACACAACGTCACGACGAAACGGTCAGGCAACTGCTGTCCGAGATCAAAGAAATGCGGACGGCGTTTGACGCGTGGAGATCGGGGAGATCCAACCCGTGAATCTAGTGCTGACTCATTTGGCTGTTGCGGGAATTAGCATCGCTCTGGCGAGTGTCGCGATTGGATTGCATTTGTCAGTGCTTCGATATCGACTTGAGGATCGGATTTATGTCCTTGAAGACGCTCTGAGAAAGTTACATCGGCTGGACATGATTAAGACAACGGGCTGTGGTTGTTTCTGGAAGAATGAGATCGCACGATTGATCAACGAACCGGGAAACGATTGTGAAACAGCGTGCGATGAGTCACTGAATGATTCGGATAATCGATCGAATGACGAAACATTATTAACGTGTCCCATTCCGATCAGGGGCCATCAATGACAACAAGCGGATTATTGCTGATTACCTGCTGCATCATCCTCGCCATCTGGGACATGATCGCTGTGAATAAGTCGTTGCAAGATTCGGAGTCGTGGTTCATTCGCCGAGTTGCTCAGAAATATCCGTCGTTTGTGTTTTGTTTGGGTGTACTGATTGGGCATTTCTTCGCTGCTATGACGCCGGGAGTTTAATC
>CAILLA010000033.1 GCA_903834925.1 uncultured Schlesneria sp. | reverse complement strand
GGAAATGCTGCACGAAGAATTCCTCAAACCTCTGCCAGCAGACCCAGATCCAGTACAATTCTTCAGCAAATTGAAATCACTCTTCAACCTCTGCTTCTGAAATCCGATCCCCCAACCGAGGATCGCCTAAAGTGCAGCACCCGAGGAATGCTTTGTTAAAGCGAATCAGAAACATCATACAAACGAGTACGGTGGAAGCACCCGACAACGAATGACCTTGTGCGAAAGCTCGTTCGAGTCGTTGCCGACAAGCGATCACCGGCTTTGGGCGACGGTACGAGCGGCGATTGGCTGCACCGAGATCCGAGATGCGATTTTTTTCAAACTCGCAAAGGGACTATGCCGCCGTTTCAAGATCAATTCCAATGAGCTGAGAAAAGTCCCTGCTTTCCCGCGCGGGCAGTTATATAGCGAGACTGAGGGTTATCGGATTGCGCCGCATCCGGATACTCGCGAAAAAATCGTGACGATGCAGTTTGCCTTTCCCAGCGACCATTCACTGGCAGGAGTCGGGACGGAGTTCTACACGCGTAGCGTTAATCCTATGCATCTGCTTCGTGAGCCGCGTGGTTTTTCGATTGCCAAGACGATGCCGTTTCTTCCCAACCACGCTTATGCATTTTCAGTTCTGAATGACTTCGGTATGAAGAGCTGGCACGGTCGAAGCACGATTCCGCCGATGGACCGTGTCCGAAACACTCTGTTGCATATCTGGTATTCCGAAGCCGATGAGACGGATCGTGAACTGGTTGCATACCGGCAATTTATTCAATCCCAGGTTCCAGTCCGTAAGATTGCTTAAACGGTCACTTGGAACCCAGCGCCTGAACTCTGAGCATGACTCCGATATGGCAGGCTGCGCAAATGAAAAAAAGAACAATCGAGATCACAAACAAGAGCAGTTCTGCGGAGTTGATTGGGCCCGTTCCACTTGCCAACATCAGGCAGATGCTAAGCCCCATCATTAACACGAAGTAGGTTGCGATGGTCATGCCAATTGCCAACGCGACGGCTCCCCAGCGGACGTACAATGCAAAGAATGCTGCATAGTGGGGAATCAATGCGAAGTAGAGGATCAACATCGTAATAACCACAATTCCGTTAACGCCGTTCTGCTCGTAAAGCATCTGCTCAATGCCTTCTCGCATGGTGGGGCTGACAATCGTGAAGATCAGTCCAATGATTGGGCCTGGTAGCCATCCCAACATGGCCCCGGCAAATTTCGAGTAAACAATTCCATTCGCTGATCGAGGGAGCATCATCAGTGAGGCGAGAGTCTGACCACGCACTTCGTCTTGCATTGAACGTGAGAGGACTCTTGCGGCGTCAACGACCACCGAGAACCAGACCAGGAAGAAGATCGTTCCAAACCATGACATGGCATAAGGATCGTTCTTATTTTCGATGGCTAGTGCGACAAGACTCAGCCCTCCGTAATAGACCACTCGAACAAGAATCATCCCCATTCCGCCGGAAACGAAATGAAAGTCTTTCCATACGAACGGATTGATCCAGGTTCGTCCTGCATAGAATGGCGACAACTGACGATTTCGAGTTACGAGACCGCGCGAACCACCTTCTGTTGAGGGGCTGCGCGTCGCGACGCCGAAGAATAACCATGATAACGCGACACAAGCAACTCCCGCCAGAACGTTTGTAACAACTTGGGTGCTCCAGGCGGTATCGCGAAAGCCCGTCGTCAGAATCTTCCCCATCTGAAGAAAAACACAGATGTCGCCGATCCCTTCGATCAGTGTCCGAAATAACGTTGTTTGAGGGGTTGTTCCGCGCTGGTTGAGGAGCCAGGTGGTATGGCTTATTGACCATGACACGGCGACGCTTGGCACGACGAAGTAAATCAAGAGACCAATGACCATCCACACCGATGCGGTCTGGCTTCTCGGTGCCAGTGTGGAACAAAGCAGGCCAAATCCGGCGAGAAAAACCATATAGGCAAGGAGTGCAACGGTCACGGACCAGACCTGAGAGTGCATCACACCACCCATCGTTACGGCCAGCATCACGAACGGGTATTGGACTGCAATCAGCAAGAGGGATTGCCATAATCGGCCTCCCGATTTGCCAGCGAGTATTCCAAGAGGGCTGATCCCCGCCATCAACATCAGACCGAGCGTGTCTTCTTCCTTTTCCTCGGTAATGGAAGTCGAAAAAAATCCGATTCCCAGCAAAGTCATGAATGTCGCATCGAGGTACGCGATTCCCTGGAAGAATCTAAGGCCCGGAGCACCAAACATAAACGAGGTCGTCAGGGCGTAGCAGAGCGAAAAATAGATGGCTCCTAACAGTCCCAAGCGAGCCAGATGTGGCGACAATGCCCGAGAGTCAACTCTTAAGGATCTCTCTAATAGTGCGAAAGCGCCGTACATCGTTGACTCTCCTGGCTCGTGATGTCATGGTGACGGGTGATAGTGATTTCACTTGGATCAGAACAGGATACAGCTCATAAGCGTGAATGAGAACACGACGCGACTTCAGCGGAACTGTCGTCGGTCGCCTTTTCAAGACCAGGGTCAAACCGACTCTAGCCATCTTGCGATAAACATCAGCAAGAAAAACAGCGAGGTACTAATCCACGCAAGTCGCCAACGGCCATAGAACCAGGCATGGGCCGCGACGCCAGCAGAAACCATTCCCCAGCATGCGCACTGCCAACTGAGAACGTGGACAGGAGTAATTGCAAATTGACTGAGAGATGGATTATTCGGGTCAACCTGAATCCATCCGTACTTGACGTTGTAGTAAACGATTTCTACGAGTTGAGCCGGCACGCCCACGGATCCAATGCACGCCATGATTGCCAGAAATGTTCCCGGTATGATTCGCCATCGGATCGAGCGAGGTGCTGGTTGTGGGGCAGGTGAATCTGGACTGATCGCTGGATTGACGTCTTCCATTTCTTCCTCATCCCCGCTGAAGACCAGAGAAAACGGTCATTGTTCATCCGGCACAATCTCGAAAGCTTGCGACACTTCGATTGGGATTCGCTTCGGAACGCTTGACGAAAAATCGACAAACGCCCAATCGCTGCAAGACTTGGCGAGCGTCACCTGATCGGCGACACGGATGATATGGTAACGACGCAGTGACGTGACTTTTTTGAGGTTCGCCACCCAGGTTCTCACGATGATTTCGTCACCCAACAGGGCAGAGGTCAGGTATTCGATGTAATGAGATCTGACGACCCATCCCTGCCCAAGTGCACGATAGGCTTCGATCGGCCATCCTTGTGCGGCCGAGTGTGCCAATGAAGCGGACTGCATCCATTTGAGATAGGAGATATTGTTGGCATGTCCCAGGTCGTCGAGATCACGTTCGCTGACGACATGCATCCAATCGTAAATGGCGGGCATCGCTACGATTCCTGAGATTGACGAAGTTCACGGATCAGATGTGTCAGCGCCAACTTCAAATTTGCCTGTGTCCAGAGTAACGGACAAATGTCGTTGGGAACATAACGACCTCGTTCGCAGAAGTAAGATTCTGGACAACGATAGCCCCCGGATCGAGAACCCGGTGGTGTTAACTGGCTTAATGACCGGTTCAGATGCAGGATTTGATGATGCCGATCTTGAGGGTCACGACTTTGCTCGAACCGCAGTCCAAAATGGATCGAAACAATCGGATCGAACAGACACCATTGGGCTTCCAAGCCTGGTTCCAGCAGCTTGTCACGATCAGCAAGATTATCGCTGAAGTCAGAAGTTCGGACATCGGCCGCCAGTTTTTCTCTGTAATCGGCACACCAGTATGAGTCCCCAATGTATCGCCGAATGCCTTGTTCACCCATCAGATTCGTGGTCACATCGGCAACGATCCGGTCTGCCATTTCGCCAGTGACGATGCGATACGGATAGATTAAGAACAACAGTGCCGAGTCATAACGTCGATTCTTGAGCGGATCTGACTGAACGCATTCAAACGGTAGGATCGTCGAGAGGGCTCTTCGCCCTTCATTGGATGTGGATTGGCCAAATCGAGCGTTGAATACTTCCAGACCCGCAGTCGCAACCCCGATGCTGGATGCTGCAATTTTGCGGACTTCTTCCCAATGTCCGCTGTCTTCATCCTCCCAATACTTGATTGCATCGAGGAAACGCGCCACGTCCGACAGCAGTTTTAGGTCGGAACCGGTCCAGTGGCACTCGTCATTCAACAAGGAAGCCAGCCACAGAAAGGCACCAATCGCGTCGTTTTGGGCGTGGGACCATTTCTCGTCAAGTTCGCTCAGATGGTCGCCATCAAAGCGGATATGCGGACGATTCATCGGATCAGCCGGATCGACGCGACCTTCGATAATATCGGTGAAGCGATGTTGATACTTTTTGAAGAAAGTCATCAGCGATCTTGTTGCCTCGACCGCCTTATCCGTCTGGCCCCACTGCCAATGGGCGTGAGCAATATGAACATTGTCACGAACCCAGACGTTCCGATATCCGGTCAATTCAAAATCGCCACCATCACCTGCAGCCGCAGAGAAGAGTCCATTGGCGAGCGTCGGGAACTGAAACGTCCCCTGGTCTTCGAGGAACTGCAATAATTGCGTCACTTCGGGCAGTGAGCATTCGCTTTTTAAACAGAGTGGAACTGAAGAATCGGCCATGACATCATCCTTGATCGATTATTGAACGAGCCCTTTCGTGAGCGACATGAACGCGGTTTCGAGGTTGACTTCTTCTTCTCGAAACAGCGTCAATTGAAATCCTTCGCTGATCAGCATCGTAGGAAGTGAGCTGTAGTCGAATGTATCGGCCTTCAGCGTCGCATCGATCGTCCCCTTCACGATATCAACGTGTGAGACCAGGTCATGTTGCTCTAGCAATGCTGCGGCCTTTTCCATGTTTTCTTTCACACGGATTTGCAACATGATCTGTTGACGTGCCTTTCGCATGACCTCATCGACATAGCCATCAACAATTAAATTTCCTTTTTCGATCATTCCGACTCGTGTACAGACATCTGCCAGTTCCGGAAGAATATGGCTGGAGACGATAACCGTCTTTTTCAGTTCGCCAAGTTTTTTCAGTAAGTTGCGGATTTCAATCCGGGCACGCGGATCAAGTCCACTCGCCGGCTCATCCAACAGCAATACCTGGGGCTCGTGCAATAATGTCCTTGCCAGTCCGATTCGTTGGGTCTGACCGCGTGACAACTGATTGACCATGGCATCCCGTTTGAACGCCATATCCACTAGTTCGAGCTTCTCTTCACAGACCTTGCGACGCCCCGGGCCGTTGATGCGATAGGCGGAAGCAAAAAACTCGAGGTATTCGATGACGGTCATATCGTCGTAAACCCCGAAAAAATCGGGCATGTAGCCGACAAGCCTTCGGATTTCCCGTGGATCGTTATAAATCGATTTTCCACAAACGTAGGCCTCGCCGTAATCGGGTGCAAGCAGCGTGGCGATCATACGCATCGTCGTGGTTTTCCCCGATCCATTCGGACCGATAAACCCAAAGACATCGCCTTCTTTCAACGAGAGATTGATCTCATTGACCGCGATCAGATGGCCATAGCGTTTCGTGAGTTGGCGAGTTTCAATCATGAGCGTCAGTCAAATCAAAATAAGAATTACTATAGAACGATGTAAATATCAGAGCAGGGCCACTCATTAATCAGGAACGACTCGTTTTAAGTCCTTGAGCAATTCACCAGATTTCGCGACAGGAATAATCAGTCGCACAAAAGAGGTTTCACGGTCTGGTTCTAATGGCTGTTGATCTTGTTGAACGGATGCGAGTGATTGACTTAATTTTCCAAACAAGATTGCCCGACCAAGTTTGAGAAGGTGTGAACAATCTTCATCATTGAGAAGATGGTTCGTCAGCCCAGTGTATCGCTCGCCACCTAACTCGTCGTGAAACGTAAGAATTCGGATCAGCTCAAGCGGATCTCGCGACAGGGGATCATAAGCAGACTTTTGGCGAACAACGTCCGAAGACGAACGAGACCCGAAGCGGTCTGTCGCCATCGTCAGAATTCCCGTCAAATAAGGACGCAGTTCTCGCTGAAACACGCCGGGTTGTTCGACTCGCCAAACTTGCCTGGGCTGCAATGGTAATGACCTGGAGTCATCGCGAGTCTTCAAATGGCGATAAACTCGATTCTGATACACGAGCATCCAATCTTCGATCGGTGACGAAAATCGATGCACGATCGTGCCCGACAAACTTCCTGTTGGTGAGGCTTTCAAATTGCTGTCAACCAATCCTTCAACTTGTTGCACGCCTTCGCCAATCAGTTCCTTTGAACTCCACTGGATGAGAGGAACCTGAGTCAGTTCACCATCGGGCTGCTGCTGATAACGGGCTCCATTTTCAAGTCCCGTTTCACGCAGCATTCCTCCAAATGTCGATTCTGGAACCCCCTGCCAGATGACGCGAGCTGTTGGCTTCAGGTTTGAATCAGGATTCAGCGGCAGCGGCTGAATCCTGATTGATGTTTGTGAAGTTCTGGGGCTGTAGAGATTCACAAAATACCGACCGCGGGCCGAAGCCCTGGCAACGTCAACATTGACGATATTCAGTTGGTTCGCGCGATACGAGGATTGATTTGACGCAGTGGCAAAAGAGGACGCCAGCAGCGTACCGATTGCTGCAAACACAGGAAATGTGATCCATGTCAAATGAGGTCGTTTGAGAACTCGATGAACGATCAAATAATCGATCGGCCCGATGACAATTAAAAGTGACAGAAGGCACCCCAACACAAACCAGGGTGAAGCTCGATGAATTTGCTCAAAGTTTTCTTGCCCTGCATGCAATTGAGTCGCCAGATCGGTGATGCCAGTCGAGCTAAGCTGAGTCCCTTTGTTGACTCCTTTTTCAGAGACATTGGTCCTGTTATCGGAACTTGTCAGTCGGGAGCAAAAGGATGAGAGGCCCTTCCATTCGCTGAGTGGATTTGCGGTCAGGTCTAGTGCGAGGACGGTCACTGACCCCATACCAAACGGAGCTCGTACGAGGAACGGAATCGATCGACTGGCTGCCAGGATCTCTCCCACCTCGAATTTCAAACTCGGAATCGACAGCGTAGATGCTTGTGGTATTCGGATATTCTTCCCGGAAAACGCTTCAATGCTGCCGAATTCACGAACGGTAACGGGTTGTTCCCCGATCTTAATCGGGGACCATTCCATCAATGATCGACGTGCGATGGCAGAGTCGTTTGCTAATGAAATGACAAGCCGGCCTCCCGAGGCAACCCAATCACGAATCGCGATTGAATGGGCTTCTGATAACTCGATTGGCCCCGTAAGCACTAACGTAGCCACCCCGTCATAAGCAAGCGGATTCGTCGGAAGTTCAGCGGCGGTCATCGCCGTGATTTTTATCCCTGGACCCGGATTTGTCGAATCCGATTCAAAATCAAATCCTCGCGGTCCGCCCACCGTCACAATCAAACGAGTCGATGGCTTCAGTGGAGCCTTAAGCCAGTCTGTTCGGCCAGGAATACCGTGTAACCTCGTATCACCAACAACGACATCAACGTCTCCGTCCAGGCGACCAACTCTGAACAATCCCTCAAGAAGTTTTTCGCCCTGATTGACTTGCGTTGGATTTGAAAGAAAGCTGACTCGATCGCCATCGGGGTCAACTGCGGTTAGTTCCATCGAAATCGATCGCGAATCGGGAGCTGTTACGGGAACCCAGATCGGCGTCCATCGCCCGACGATATAATTGCCCTTCCAACCAACTTCGGGCGTTCCAAGTTGGGGTGGAGCGATATCCGTTGCATACAGAACAAGCTGCGATCCGAGCGATGCTATGCCAATAATCAACCACACCAGAAGACGTCGAAAGCGATGTCCCTGTTTAGTTGATCGGTGATATATTGATTCCCCCGAATAATCTACAACAACGCTCCAAAACCGCGGTTCCGTGAACGCGGGAAACGGCAGGCGCGACAGATCACAGAATTGGTGAGACAATCGATACACCGAAGTCAATAAAGTGCATTTGGGACATAGTCGCAACCGGTTTACGACAGGTCGCACATGATACGCTCCGGCACTGAGAAACGTGAGCGCACGGTCGAGATTCTCAAATAACCTGGGACCCGTCAGAGACTCAGTGTCAGAAATAACTCAAGCTTTTCTCGATTTTGAGACAAGAATCGCTATCTTTGGGCAGAACCCTTTCAATTCTTCGTTTAATCGAGAAATTTGGCAATGAACCGCGAAATGATCAAGAAAAACACCAATTCAATTGGGCTTCGAGTTAACTGCTTTTGATCTGTCTGTAGCTGCCTCACGAAGAAGGCTTAGAGCCGTTTCAACAAGAATTTCACCGCTGCCCGGCTTCACTGCGGAGTTGGTTACTTCGTAGCTTCCTCCTGCGTACGCGGCTCGGTTTGGGATGTAAACGGTTTCGACACAGTTTGAAAGCTCCACCACCATCGTCGTTGAAAACGGCGAACCCTGTTTGATCGCTAGCCCAAGCTCGACAAACACTTCTCCAGGCAGGCAGACGATTGCCACGTCATGTCCGATCGTAATGACATTCACTTCGACGGGGATCGATTCACCGACCCCAACGAGCGAACGGCTCAATCCCCATGTGATGTGTTCGACCGTGTTGGCATACGGTTCACGATGTCGAAACTGGTCGAGCATCAGTTTTTTATGCGCAGTCACGTGATCAAGGAATTCCACTTTTTCTTTTTTTTGAGCCGATTGAAGTATCATGACGGACGACGCGACTTCTTCTTTCGATGCTTCCTGCAAGGGGAGTGAGACGACTCGTGATTTCACGACAAGCGTCTTTTCTTTAACGGCTTTTTGGGTCGGGAGCTGCTGCAATATCGACCCACCAATCGAATTGCCGATAAAGTCGGCCTTATTCCGTTCTCGACTCTTCGGATCGACATGATTGATGTCGCCGCAGCAACCGGTCGCGAAGATCGAGACCACATTTGAGCCAATCGAATTCCTGAGCGACTGTTCGATAAAATAGGGGTAGTCGGCACTCCATTTCATTCCACCAACGGTATCGAGGTGCAAGGCGAAATTGCTAAGAACGCAAGTGGCCTGCCCCGTCTCGTCACGAATCGTTAACAGTTCGATGTCTGGGTCGATCGGTCCTGCGGCACGCACGACGTCGGGATTGTCGTGGCTCATCCAGGTCCGAACACTGCCGTCTCGCATCACAGACCGGCGGTTGAATGATACAGCGGGCTTTTGTGTCGCTGATCCGCATTCCAAAATCGAACTCTTGGCTGACGATTGAGCCTTGAAAATCGCGTTCACGAGACTTGCCATCAGTTTTTCAATGTATGCTGCTCGTAATGGAATTTGGCTTTCTTTGCCGAGATGCAAATACAATTCTTTCATGTAGTCAGGCGCTGTGTGCGAATGCGTCGCTGAAATCACAATATTTGAGACGGGAATACCTGTTTTTTCCGAAGCACGCTGACGTACCGCTTGAGAAAGGTCCGTCGCAATCCCGATCAAATCGCACACCACCAGTGCGGCTTCGACAGAACCGCCCCTGAAAACAATCGCTTTCGCTTTCAGGGGATCGATGGTCCCTTCCGCCAGTCGTTCGTGGTAATAACCGGCCATCGGGAATCCAATCGGAGGTGTAATTTCCTCGACTGCCACACCGACCTGCAGAGAATCACTCGCGAACGAAACCCGACCCGAACACAAAACGAATGCGATGATTAAAACGTCAGCAAAGCATCCAAACCTTGCAATTTTCATAGGAGCTTCCTTTGACGACGCTGGTTTCTATCACGCCCAGAACGGTTATTGATACACGCCTAACGCCAGATCAAATCAGCCAACGTCATGGTTACTGATCTCGCGACAAGTATCGGGGGCTGAACAAGATCGTCAGATGACTTGGTCAGGGAAGCTCTTTCAGCCGGATTCGTCGGTATTCCATCTGGCCGCTGTCTCCTTCGAGACCAATCGGGCCACTTGGGGGCAAAGCGAGCGATGCCTCAAGGACTTCACCGTTGCAAGTGCAATGGGCAATGTTGTCTTTGACCGTCACAACCAGTTCATTCCAGTCTTGAGGACGGTACTGTTTGAGGTTCTTATAAGGACCCGCCAGCGGGTAATCACGACATTGGAGTTGAGGCTTTCGAATGAAAACGCCACTGTCTGCATTTGGTGTTGCCCGGAATTCAAGCTTCAGTACAAAGTCTTTTGCGAATTCGCGTGTTGTCCAAAGCTGCTGAACTCGGCGTCCTTCCGGTGGCGTAGAGACAACGACGCGACCACGCTTGGCAATATAGCGACCGTCAGTGGTAGTTAATTTGCCGTCGAAATTTCCTTGTGATTCCATTGTCTTTTGATCGCGAAATCCCCAGCCCGTGAAATCTTTCCCGTTGAAAAGGCTTTCAAATCCGGGTTCCAACTGAAATTCATCGTCAGTCGTTTCAAGATAATCAAGAGTCGCCAGAATTGGTCGCAGGGCCGCTCCCCATTTCGTGTAACCCGCTTTATTCGGGTGTAACAAATCAGGAAATTCCGCTTCTTTTGCATCACCCTGTTCATTGGCAAATAAAGGCCACGTTTCAATCAATGTGACTTGAGAGTCACCTTTCACGGCAGCTGCATACAACCGGTTAATCTCTTTGATCTTATCCGCAGGGCGCGACTTTGAGGCAGAACTTGGAAATACCTGACAGAGAATGACCGGCATTTTGGGATTATGCTTTTTGAATTCCGCCAGAATCAGCTTCACGTTTCCTGCGATGGTTTCAGGCGATGCTTTTTCTTCAAGATCGTTCGTTCCCATTAACATGACGACGGCCGTCGGATTCAACGCGAGCACATCGTCACGCAATCGGATCAGCATCCCTCGTGTGGTATCTCCGCTGATCCCGCGATTCGCGACTTTAACGCCTGGAAAAGAGCCACCAATGTCGTCTCCCCAGCCCTCAGTGATCGAGTCGCCAAGAAATACAACCGACTTTTGATCGGCGGTGTCTCGCTTCGACCAGTCACCTCGGCGCTTGGCCCAATGATTGCGAAACCAATCGGCGCGTCGAATTGGACCGTTACCAGGAAGACCATCATCTGTGGCAGGAATTTCGATCTTTGTTTTGGCAGCGTCTTGATTCGCCAACAAACTTGCCGGAAATTGACCGAACATGAGGTCGGACAATGCCAACAATGAGGGAAGGACAACAAGAAAATATGCGGGGTGGGTTTGTGGTTTCATCAGATCATTTTGATCAATCAAGTTGAGAGTTTCAACCACCACAGACTTGAACATCTTTGTTTTCTGGTGATCATTGCAATTTAAAGCTTTCAATCCTGCGGCGCAACCAACGTTGCAAAGCTGGAGTCTTTGCATGTACTCCAGAAATCGTGGGAATAGTAACGAGAGGACCGAGCGCTAATGCGTCTTCATGAATTAATGACAGAATTGGATGAATTGGAGCCTGATGAGAAGCTGCAATGGCTCGTTGAATTCGCAAATGAACTTCCCCCAATTTCATCCGGTCGAAGCGCGGAACCATTTCCGGATGAATGTCGAATCCAGGAATGTCAGACGCCCGTCCATTTGTGGGTTGATGTTGACGATGGACACGTCGCGTTGGAGGCGGACGTCCCAGCAAAGTCGCCGACAGTTCGTGGGCTGGTCGCGCTTGTTGTTTGCGGCTTGCAAGGTGCATCGTCGTCCGAATGCCTTGATCTGCCGGATGATATGATCTCTCATCTGGGACTGGCGTCTGTTCTCGGGATGACGCGACAACAGGGGTTTCGAGGTGTCGTCGCTCGGATTAAACAAGAGTTGCGGACTGCACAAAGTGACGTGAAACAGAAAAAAACTTGACAGTTTTTGGCGATTATGCTGTAGCAAACGGATACACGCCCGAGTCTGCCGGGGCAATACCAAGGATTTCTTCCTGTTCTCAAGAAATTCCCAAGATTCGTCTCCACATTTGTGAATGAATGGTTATTCTGTTCATTGAAATATGGAATATCCACTCGCGATCACAGATATCCGAGTTGGCATTGCGTTGGAACGCGACTTCTGTGTCGAAGTCGTTCGTGGCAGATCTGATTACAGTCCATTTTAAGGGTTGTTGTCCGCGCCGCGCAATAATTGTTGGACACTTTGATGGGGGGATTTTGTGTAATGGCCACAGCTGCAAAACAATCGCGTACCGGACGAACATCCGACGCTTCTGAACCGAAAAGTCGAATGATGATTACTCCCCCGACTGAGGTTGCTCCGCGCCTATTGCCATCAACGGAACTTCCCGCATACACGTACGTCCCGGGTACGGACACACCTCATCCGTATCGTGATGCCCGCGGTCACAGTTATCAGCGAAAACAACCCTCTCCGAAGATGTTGACCGCAGCAAACTGGGCTGAAAACCGGCACTACTTGCTGGCTCTCGATTACTTCAACCATGGTTACTATTGGGAATCCCACGAAGATTGGGAACGCCTGTTGCGAACGACCGGCAACGATTGCACCGTGGGACGCTTCCTGAAAGGGTTGGTCAAGCTTTCGGCTGCAGGCGTGAAAGTTCGTGAAAACAGCATCCACGGCGTCCGACGTCATGCCGCCTCGGCTGGCGAAGTCTTTGCCGACGTCGCTGCCGAAGTGGGAACGGAATTCTATTGCGGACTGGAATTCACGACTCTCCAATTCGCTGCCGACCGTGCTGCTCAGATTTGCTATACGGACAAAATCGGCTCACCTCGCCAACCAACCCGTGTTTTTCCGTTTGTCTTGAATACAGAAGTTTTTCAACTTTCTTAATTCGATTCGATCATTGAATTTCAGCCCGGCTCGTTTTGATGAGCCGGGCTGTTTCGTTTTATGGGATTCGTTAACTTCCCCCAAGCTTCATCCGACCGATCCGTGACAAACGGGCACTGTGGACCTGGTGCGGAGCTGTTCGCAAGGACGATGGAAGCCACGCGGCTCGGGGTATTTTATCGTCCGTTGGTTCCTTCAGAATCGGTAGTCGAACTCCCCGTTGAATCTCCTTGTAGCGGTCGATTTCAGTCGGGTGAACGTAGATTCGCTTCGAAGAAACCAGTTCGCAAATCAGCTCACAAAGGGGCTGGCTCATTCCCGCCCATAACACGGTGTTCGGATTGGACCGCACAGCCAGACCCTGATCTCCGGTGACTTCCATGTAGGGCTGCATTGCTTCCACAAGCTTCGGAAATAAGACATCGCCGTCTTTCCTGATGTACTCGACAATTCCCGCCTTCAACTGACCGGCAGCGGCCAATTGTGCCCACGGCGGCAACGGAGCGTCCTCGTCATCATCAACTGGAAGGCGAGTGGTATCGATCCTTTGCTCGGCTTCCAACATTGCCGTGACGCGACTGTCCGAGGTCGCTCGTCGACATCGATCTTGAGCCCAGTTTCGCAACGCAAAGATCTTGTCCTCCATCGTGACAGAAAGCGGAACTGTTGTCCTCCACGCTCGCTCCAATTCCTCTTGCGACAGAACTCTCCCGTTTCCGAAAGCGTCGATCAGAGCGGTTACAACGATCTGTTCGAGTTCCGCACCGCTGAATCCGTCTGCTCGACGGGCCAGGTCATCAAGGTCAAACTGGTCGGTCTTCCAACCACGTTTCTTCAGATGAATACCAAGGATATGTTTACGCTCTTCAAAATTTGGAAGATCGACGAAAAAGAGCTCGTCGAACCGGCCTCGTCGAAGCATTTCGGGGGGCAGGTTTTCGACAGAGTTCGCTGTCGCCACGACAAAGATCGGTTTCTGGATTTCCGCCATCCACGTCAGAAATGTACCGACCAGACGCAACATCGTTGCATCCGCTGCCCCTTCACCGTCCCCTTCGACGCCTGCAAATCCCTTTTCAATTTCGTCCAGCCATAACACCGCAGGCGCGATCGATTCCACAAGGCTTAGAACGCTGCGCATATTCTTTTCGGATTCGCCACGTTGAGCTCCCAGCAATGCCGCGATATCCAGTCGCATCAACGGAAAACTCAGCAAGCGAGCGGTCGCCCTGGCGGTCAAACTTTTTCCGCAACCCTGAACCCCCAGCAGCAACATCCCTTTGGGAAGCGGGATACCTTGTTCTCTTGCACGTGGCGAATAGGCTTCTGCCCGTTTCGACATCCAATCTTTCAGTTGATCCAGCCCTCCGATGTCGTTGACGTTTTCGTCAAGATCATAAAACTCCAATAAATCCGAACCTGATGCGAGCGTTCGCTTTTCAGATATCAATGTGGTGAAGACATCGTCGTTGAGTTCTTTGCGACCACGAAGCGCGCGCATCCATGCCTTGCGAGCCTCTTGAGCCGTCAGCCCCATCACGGCTTTGATCAACCGGTCTTCGTTATCTGCGCTCAGCTCAAGCGATCCCGCATCGCTTCCACGGATTTCGGCAATCGTTTGGTCAAATTCGTCACGCAAGTCTTCGTACGCGGGGAGTGGCAGCTCAATTCGAACAGAATCTTTTTCAAGTTCCAGCGGCACTTTTAAGACAGGACCAAACAGCAGCAACGTCTTTCGCTGTGCGATTAAATCCGGCAGCAAATCGCGAAGCTGCCGCAATACCAGCGGGTCTGCCAGATAGGGATGGAAATCTTTGACCAGAAACAGATGATCCTCAGGGTATTCATTCAGCTGAACCAGCAGTCTCGCTGCCGAAGGCACTTCGTGAACTTCACCAGAGACCGGCGGCTGCAACCCTCGAGTGATCGTCCATGTCACAAGACCACGTTCAATTTCAAGTGCAAGTTCAGCGAGCTCACGCTCCCAACGGTCTTCTTCTGCCGTCTTGAGAAACAACAGTGGATAACCTGCTTCGATTCGGGTACGAATGTCATCAAGTACGGCTTCAGTTTTCATGGCCGATGACGACTCCCTTTTTTAAGATCAGGTTTGCATAAACTGCCGTTTCTCCGGTGGCAACAATCGCATACGCCGATTTTGCGAAATCATAAAACCGGAATCGCTCAATCGGTCTCAACTCAACTTCTCGCCCTTCATGTTGGGCGAGGACTCGTCGGTATTCATTCCAGATCGGCGGGTCGATAGCGGCTTCGTTGACCGGTTGCATTACGCTCGCGGGATGGTCGACGAACCAATCCAGCGGGAAAAAACGCATGATCGCATCCAGTAACTCAACGACTCCATGACCATCCGCACGCACCAACCGATGAGCACAACTTTCCGCCGGAAAGTTTCCATCGGCAAGAACGATCTCATCGCCGTGTCCCATTCTCATAAGTGTTGACATCAATTCAGGGGAAATCACCGAAGGAATGTTCTTTAGCATGGTCGATCATTGTTAGAGAAAGCTAGAATGGTCGAAAGGATCGCGCTGTTGCGATACCAGAGTTTCTTTCCATCAGGTTATCGAAGTCATTCTGCCCGCGCCTAGTTCGAAGAGTCGGCAAACAGGCAACGCCGTTAAGGTTGGACACTGTCAATATGACGAACGTCTGTGACGCTGTTGAGAAATCAACAAGAACTTCCTTGAAGCTGTTCCATCCTGTGATCCAGGAATGGTTTCGAAACCGATTCGCCGGACCAACAGAGCCTCAGGAACAAGGCTGGCCTCAGATTGTCGCGGGTCGAGATATCCTCATCGCTGCTCCAACAGGGAGTGGTAAGACGCTGACCGCGTTTCTCGCAGCGATCAATCACTTGTTCCAGGAATCGGAGCAAGGAAATCTGACCAACCAGATTCGCGTCATCTATATCTCTCCACTTCGGGCGTTGTCGAATGACATGCATCGAAACCTAGAACAACCGTTAGCCGAGATTCTCGCGCTAGCAGAAGAAATGGGGTTAAACGTTCCACCCATTCGAGTCGGGCTGCGCACAGGAGATACACCCGCTTCCCAACGAGCGACGATGCTGAGACGTCCGCCTCATATCCTGGTGACAACCCCCGAATCTCTCTATTTGATGCTCACGAGTCCGAAGAGTCGCGAAACCTTGTGTCATGTCGAAACGGTGATTATCGATGAAATCCACGCACTCGTTCGAGACAAGCGAGGTTCTCATCTGGCGATTACTCTGGAACGTCTGGCAGAACTCTGTCCTCGAAAATTGCAGCGGATCGGGTTGTCGGCGACACAGCGGCCGATGGATCAGATCGCCAGGTTCCTCGTTGGGTTCAGTGGCGATCGCGATGTTGGCAAACGCGAACCAATTACGGAGATCTCGAAACCGCGCCGAAAAAATGGTTTGCTCCCGTTTGATGATGACTTCACTCTGTTTCAATCCCCAACCCCTTTGCTCAGCCCGGCTCCCGAAACCAATTTTCCGGTGATTCTTGATATCGGACACCAGAGGCAATTGGATCTTGCGATCGAAGTGCCAAAAAGCGATCTCGGCGCGGTCTGCATGCACGAACAGTGGGCCGAGGTTAATGAGCGAATCGTCAGCCTGGTGAACTCGCACCGCGCGACTTTGATCTTCGTCAATACCCGCCGACTGGCCGAACGTCTGACTCATCAATTGAGCGAACTGCTTGGCGAGGATGCAATCAGTAGCCACCACGGCTCGCTCGCGTACAAGCATCGGCACGACACAGAACAGCGGCTGAAATCGGGTCAGTTGAAAGCGGTCGTCGCCACGGCGTCTCTCGAAATGGGGATCGACGTCGGATACGTCGACCTGGTCATTCAGATTGGCTCACCCAGAAATATCGCCACCTTCCTCCAGCGAATCGGTCGTTCGGGACACGCACTGGGGCTGATTCCAAAAGGGCGACTCTTCGCCCTGACAAGAGACGAACTTTTCGAATGCATGGCCATCATGCGAGCGATTCGCGCCGGTCGACTCGACATCGTCCCAATTCCCGTCGCACCGCTGGATGTGCTTGCCCAGCAAATCGTGGCGGAAGTGGCCAGTCAGGAATGGAACACCGACGAATTGTTTGCGATGATCTGTCGCGCGGCACCCTATCATGACCTGTCTCGTTACGAGTTCGACCGAATCGTCAGGGTTCTCAGCGAGGGAATGACACCTGGCGGTGAACGCAGCCGTGTCTTCCTGCATCATGATCAGGTCGGTCGACGTGTCCGAGCACGTCCGGGTGCAAGAATGGCGGCCATCGCGAATGCTGGCGCGATCCCGGAAGTCTTTGCCATTCGAGTCGTTACCGAAGAAGATCATACTGTCGTTGGCTCGGTTGATGAAGATTTTGGCACCGAAAGCCAGTCCGGCGACATTTTCCTGCTGGGAAATACGTCGTGGCGGATTCGCTATCTGCGAGGCGGCGATTTGTTCGTCACGGATGCCGGAGGTGCTCCGCCAACGATCCCATTCTGGCGAGGTGAAGCCCCTGGGCGGACACTCGAACTTTCCGAAGAAGTGTCACGCCTCCGCGAGGATCTCGAAAAGAAACTTGACGATCCAACAGATGCCGAGAATTGGCTGGTCCTCGAAGCGAACGTCAATCTGGAAACGGCCCATCAGGCGGTGGAATACGCTCGGGCTCAGAAAGCGGCAATCGGCTTGTTGCCCACACTTCGCAGAATCGTGTTCGAACGATTCTTCGACGAAAGCGGTGGAATGCAACTGGTCATTCATGCCCCGTTTGGAACCCGGATCACCCGTGCCTGGGGACTGGCCATGCGAAAGCGGTTCTGCCGCTCATTCGACTTTGAACTTCAAGCCAATGCCGACGACGACGGCATTGTCTTATCACTGGGGCCTCAACACAGCTTTCCCCTGGAAAGTATGTTTCCCATGCTGAACCCACGCAACGTGCAAAAGTTGTTCGAGCAAGCGGTCCTGATTGTTCCGATCTTTCAAAACCGCTGGAGATGGAACGCGACGCGGGCACTTCAGGTCTCACGAGCCAAGCTTGGTAAAAAAGTCCCTCCCGCACTGCAGCGTTTCCGTAGCGAAGACTTACTGACCGCCGTGTTTCCAAAATTGACCGGCTGCCAGGAAAACGTTGTGGGGGACATCGAATTGCCCGATCATCCGCTGGTCAAACAGACCATGGATGATTGCCTGTATGAGGCTCACGACATGGACGCACTGAAAGACGTGCTTGGTCGCATTGAGCGGGGTGAAATTGAATTGCTCGCCCGAGATACTCGAGAACCGTCTCCGTTCAGTTACGAATTGATCAACGCCAACCCCTATGCATTTCTGGACGGCGGCGAAGTCGCCGAGCGTCGGGCACGAGCGGTCTCAACACGCAGGTCGCTCACCGTCGAAAGTGTCCAGGATCTGGGCCGACTTGACCCCGAAGCCATTTCGCAAGTCGTTGCCGAAGCCCAACCGCTTGTTCGAAACGCCGATGAACTGCACGACGCGCTCCTCAGCCGAATCCTGCTCTCGGAAAAGGAGGGGTTGTCTTGGCGTGAATTCTTCCAGGAACTGGTTGCCGATGGACGAGCCACAGAAGTCCGTTGGTCAACTAAAGATGAAAACGTCGAGCGAACTGGCTGGGCCGCTACGGAACGAATGCCGGCTGTCATTGCAGCCTTTCCCGATGCCACATGGAATCCTGCCGTGACCGTTCCTGCAGAGGTGCAACAGGACTGGGAGTCGACCGACGCTCGAGTAGCACTGGTTCGTGGGTTATTGGAAATCTGCGGCCCGATATCGGGCGAAATGGTGAAAGAACGAATTGGTATCACCTCAGGTCAGGCGACCGCCTCACTTGAGGCGCTCGAAGGCGAAGGGGTCGTTCTGCGTGGCCGCTTCACTGCACTATCGTCGAACGCGACGTCCGATGACGAAACGAATCTCGTGATCGCGGCCCCTGATGAATCAGGTGAGTCCCGAAACTTCCCCAGCGTGACGAGTACCGAATGGTGCCATCGTCGATTACTGGCACGTATTCACCGACTGACAATGGATGGCCTGCGAAAGCAGATTGAACCTGTAGGTGTCGATATCTTCCTCAGGTTTCTCACGCGTCATCAAGGGGTTTCGTGGTCACATCGCCGAGGAGGAGCAAACGGCCTCTTTGAAGTGATCGCTCAACTACAGGGACTCGATATTCCCTCGGTTGCCTGGGAACGCGACATCCTTCCTTTACGCATCGAGAATTATCAGGCAGAGTGGTTGGACGAGCTTTGCCTGACAGGCGAAGTCGGTTGGGGTCGCTTGTTCCCCCCACCAAGGAACCCTGATAAATCCCGACCGATGGCCAGTTTGACCCGAGTCGCTCCAATCTCATTTTTCCTGAGGGAAGATGCAGTTTGGCTGGGGACCCGTTCACCGGAACTCGATTTTGACGGTCTCAGCAGCCCCGCGCGGCAAGTCTACGAGCTTCTGGAAAGTCGCGGTGCCATGTTCGCTGCAGATATCCTCGCAGCCACTCGAATGTTGAACGACCATCTCGACGATGCGCTCGGTGAGTTGGTGGCGAGAGGTTTCCTGACCGCAGATGGCTTTGCGGGCCTGAGATCGCTCGTCGGAGAAAAACCAAGCCCGTCGCGAAGGCCTGGCCGACAAAAGGTCGAGCGCAAACGAACGACCAAGGCTGCGATCGGACGATGGTCGATTCGTATCTCTGCCAGCCAATCGACCGGTCTCGGCTCATCTTCAGGCTCGAATCGCGACCGGCAAGTTCCGTCGGACGCGACCGCGAAAAGCCAGCCTTCAAACGATACAAAACCAATTAGCCCAGCCGTTGATAATCCTCGGTTGATCCGCGAACGGGTAAACGAAGATTGGGCGTGGCAATTGCTTCGCCGTTGGGGTGTCGTCTTTCGTGATTTACTTGCCCGTGAGGATGGTGCCCCCGCGTGGTACGAGCTTTTGCAGGTCTTGAGGCGTCTTGAGGCACGAGGTGAAATCCGTGGTGGCCGGTTTATCGCTGGTGTGGCTGGTGAACAATTCGCGTTGACCGATAGCGTCCAGCACTTAAGGCGACTTCGGGATGAAGGGGCAACGCAAGAACTTGTTGTCATCTCCGGTGCCGATCCGCTGAATCTTGTCGGTATCATTACCCGCCAGGAACGAGTCCCCTGTACGGCTTCCAACCGAGTCGCCTTTCTCGACGGAATGCCTGTCGCCTGTCTGCAAGGTGGCGAAGTCCGTTGGCTGGGACAGGTCTCACGTGAGTCGATGCCCGTCATCCTCGAACGTCTTCGCTCCGCATCGATCTTGCCACTCAATACGTCTGAAAAGGCCACAGTAAAGTGATCCTGGTCCCGTAGATGAGATGTTTGCGTTGATAGGGAGGAAATGCTTTTGGCACTAAAAATGGGTGCCACGGTTTTGGAGTCTTCGACAAGGCCGTGTCTTCATGGTGCAATAAGCTGCCGAAGAGCACGGCCTTACCGAAGGCGGTAAAACCGTGGCACCCTGATTTTCAACGGCTTTTCCAATAATCTGATGTAACAGTACTCACCTATGGCAATTTGACCATTTCATCAGACCGGCGTCCTCGTCCTCCATTGGAGGAGGCCCCATTTGATCCGCCCGGACGTTTCTTGCGTTCACCATATTTGTGTGCTTTTCGCAAAGCTTCCATCACCCTGTTTCGATTGCTCTCGGGTAGCGTGACCCATCCGATACCGATTATCGTAGTTCGATCCAACGAGAATTACGTCGCCTCACCAAAATAGACTGGACCTGGCAGATGTCCGATCCGACCGAGCGTAAGAGCGTGGCTGAACAGCCAATGTATGTCTTGTTGATTTTGGCACTCGTCGGAATCATCTTCCTGGCGCAGATCGTAATTCCCCTCGGGTTGTTTTACGCCATCTATGGTTCAATAAATCCTGGCGATCTGATTACAACGACAGTTCCCGAGTATGGACACACGGCATTGTGGAAAGATCGCATCTGGTATTCGGCCTTAACTGTTGGACCAAGCTTTTCAGGCAAAGGAAACCTGAAGTCATTTGATCCCGCAACAGGGACAACAACGGAATCTGGCATTGAGGTTCCATTCCCGACAACAGGGTTATTGGCGGAGGGTGACCGGCTTTGGGCGGTTTCAACAAACACGGTCGTCAAAATCGAAAGCGAAAAGGGAACGGAATTCAAACCGAAACGATTGTTGAACCGACCCTGTGAGCCGTTTCTGTATGACGGCAAGTTGGCAGTAATCGACATGACAAAGTCGGGTACTCCCAAACTTCTGGTACTTCAAAACAACGAGTGGGACGAACTGGGCACTGTGCTGGTCCCGCTAAGCCTCCCTTGGGCGACGGTCGATGGCAAGCAGGTGTTGACCTCTCCAAATACCCCGCCAAAAGTTCTCAGTCAACTGAATGATCTCAAGGTTATTGCACACAACGGTCAATTCCATCTATTCCTGGCTGACGGGTCCATCGTCGCCTGGCACAAGGGGCTTGAACTGGCCACCCCTTCCGCACTGGCACCGGACAACGTCGAAACGGCTGTTGATTTAAGCGATCTTAAAGACTGGGAAGTTGCCTGTCCTGCAACAGTCAGAATCGGTCTAAAGGGCAAAGATCTCTTCAAAGCTGGCCTGGTTGATGGACAGCCTGTCGTGATTACATCCCCTTCATCAACCACGGTTCCTTTTCAATCAAGTTCACTGATCGGCTACCGACGCGTCGATGGATCCTGGAAGAAAACGGCCGAACAACAAACCCCTGGAATGACGGAACTCATGACCGTTACAGACGGGACAAAGACCTACGTCGGAGGCCTGTCCTTGGTACAAACTTTGCGACTGCATGAGGTCATTGGCAACGAAATTCATCCCACCGGTGCTGTCGTGAAAGCACCGGTCCACCCATTGCAACAGCCGATGAAACGCATTGTTTTAATCGGCTCTTGTGTCTACTGGCCCACCTTGTTGTTGCTGGCGATGGGACTCAGTTGGCTGATCGCGACCTACCGCGAGACATCCTATCAATTCGGCTTAACGACCGTGGAACTGGCATCGACCACAAGGCGGGGCATCGCACGTGTTATCGACTATTTTGTTTATGTCATCCCCCTTTATCTCTTCGCGATGGCCTTTGGGATGTCATCTCAAGAACAAATGGAGCAAAACATGGACAAAATGTTTGACTTCAGTCAGGGGGGAATGCTTCTTCAACTGATCTGGGTCATTTTTGGCTCGTTACTCATTCAACTCGTGATCCTTGTCGTGACGTCCCTGTTCCAAGGGTTCTGGGGTGTAACCCTGGGCAAATGGGTTTGCGGAATACGGACGGTTCGAACAACCCTCCGCCCCTGCGGATTCCTGCGTTCTTTGTTGCGAGAAATTCTGATTCTGGTGGATACGCTTTTCACATGGACATGGATTCCGGCAGTTCTTTGTATAGCATTCACCAGCTGCCAGCAACGGCTTGGCGATCTGGCCGCCGATACGATCGTAATTCGTAAACCACCGACTAAACCCTAAGCCGCTTTACTTCTTCGCCTTCTCCTCCACTTTCCGCTTCTGATAGTCCGCGAGAATTCCTTCTGGGTCGTCGTTGAATGCCTCCCTACAGCCCGTGCAGCAGACGTAATAGGTCTTACCCTTGTGCATCACGGTAATCGTCCCCAATCCACCAGTCACCACACATTCCGGCCCCGCTGATCCCGCAACGGCCAGTCGCGTGCCATCTCGCTGATACCCGATTTCGGCAACCCGAGTGAAAAACGATTGCTGCTCAGGCCGTTTCTCCAGCAGCAACGTCACCCGGTTGTCATTGAGTACCGTCAACGTGGCTCGATGAATCTCTTTCTGTTCGTCGACGTCGGTTTCCATAACCAGTCGCTTCTCATCGATCTTGCCGCGATAAGTCCGCGAGGTATCGTCCAACGATTTGACCGCCAACACATACAGCTTCTTCGATTCGTCATAGCTTAATAGAGCTGACTTCCAGTGCTTCCCGGCATCAACATTCCATCTGATGCCATGGCTCTTGGATTTCAGTTCCCAAAGTGATTCGGCACGTTCTTGCCAGGCACCGGTTTGTGATCCACGTTTCGGCTGACCGACTCCACGCCAGCCACCAATCAGGACGTTGTATTCCTGTAGCGATTGAATCGCCGCATGCTTTGTCGATTCAGCTACGGGGTCTTCTGCCAGGCTGGTGAGAACTACCCCCATTAAAAGGCCAGCCGCCCAAAGCGTGGTTTGCATCCGGAATGGGTAACTCATTGTCCTCTCCAAGCCTGGTTCTTTGGATCTGATACCGACTTCGAATAACATTGTGACAAAAAGAAAATCGCGGAGCGAGCCGATAAGCCGGGTTTTGTCGTGGACGATCATTTCTCTGGGCCGCCGATTACTCGACGGCTCTAGCAACCTACCCGGACGGTGGACGAGACGGACAGCCTCGCGCCGTCGAGTTGTTACCAACTCGACGATCTACGCCCTGCTTGGTCTTGCTTCCGGTGGGGTTTACCGAGCCGAACCGGTCACCCGATCCGCTGGTGC
>CAILLA010000032.1 GCA_903834925.1 uncultured Schlesneria sp. | reverse complement strand
TCCCACTCCAACTCCGACTCCAACTGGCTATGGCACAAATCATGTCAGAAGCTCCTTAAAAACTCCGACTCCCACTCCGACTCCCACTCCAACTCCCACTCCAACTCCCACTCCAACTCCAACTCCCACTCCGACTCCCACTCCGACTCCCACTCCGACTCTCACTCCGACTCCAACTGGCTATGGCACAAATCATTTCAGAAGCTCCTTAAAAACTCCGACTCTCACTCCGACTCCAACTCCAACTCCAACTCCGACTCCCACTCCGACTACCACTCCAACTCCAACTCCAACTGCAACTCCCACTCCCACTCCCACTCCCACTCCCACTCCAACTCCAACTCCAACTCCAACTCCAACTCCCACTCCCACTCCGACTCCGACTCCCACTCCGACTCCCACTCCGACTCCCACTGGATATGGCACAAATCATTTCAGAAGCTCCAAAAGAATTGGAATAGGGGACCAAGCAAAGTTGATCCCCTATTCACCGCGACTCATTTTTGATCACGTGGAAGATTTGGAATCTCGCACGCGTCGACAATCGTTGTTCTTCCGACGATCACGAGTTTGCCATCGGGATACGGCTCGACCTCGCTAAACGATCCGGTCGCCACGGCATTGGCATAACGCCCCGTGTCTGCGACCCAGGCCGCAGACGACACAACGATCTCAAGAGGCCCAACGCTCTCGATTTTCCCCGTGACAATGTGCGTCACGGTTCGGAGCAAATAATTTCCACCGATGACATAAGGACTGTCCATTCCCGTTCCCTTCAAGAGTGTTGTCTGAAGGCCGGGAAAACAAAAAATCCCGGCCTGTCGAAACAGGTCGGGATTTTGATTCATCAATCAACCGCACGTCCGTTCGACGGCGGGAAGGTTAGCAAGCAATTGTATGTCTGTCAAACAACTGTTTGCGAAATCTCGGAATTGTCAATTAGAGCTGCAGGGTCCGGAAGTCCAAGAGCCTCGGAGAAACGCTCCACTACGTCGAGGCCCGGCATCCGGTCGCCCAACAAATACAGAGATACCATTTGCCGGGAACAACCGAGACGCTTCGCGAGCTCACCTTGCGACATCGCATTCATTTCGAGAGCTGCAAGCAACTTCTTTTTAAATCGATCATGCAATTTCACGTCCATTCCCCCATCATAGCAAACAATCGCTTGCGTTTCCAGATTTGAAAAAAGTCCGTCAAAATAGCCACGGTTTTTTGGCACGAGTCCGACTTCCACACGTCGAACAAGTCCAATTCGACGTGAAGCAAATCAATATCCAAACGGGCAACCAAAAGCCGATCGTGAAGAGAGAAACGAAGAAATGCAGAAGGTGATTTATCGGCGGAGTTTCGGAGCGTTGGTATGATCCACACGTCCGACACCAGCGACGAGATACAGCCATCAGCCAGACTCACATTAGAATTTTTAAAGGGTTTTCATCCTTGGGGCGTCGCTGGTCGGATCGACACCGGAAGAAAGCTCTCGAATTGCTTCCTGCATCTCGTATTTCATGGCCAATTCCGTAGCGAGGTCAGGGTCATAATCCCTTAATGCTGCCAAAAGAGTCACCGCCGTTGATTTCCAACGGCCCAATTGATGCAATTCAATTCCCGCATCAATCGAGTGCCAGTCTAAGCTTTTGGGGCGCTTCTGCATTTCTTCGACGTTATTCCTCGACATCATCCTTCTCCTGAAAGAAGACCAATGGCTGGGGGCGGGATCGAACCGCCGACACCAGGATTTTCAGTCCTGTGCTCTACCAACTGAGCTACCCAGCCGCCGAAATTTTCTCTTCGAAAGATTTCGGAGGGACAAGGATCATACCGGCTCGTCACCATTTCGCAACTGTTCGCACTCAGTTGATCCTGAATAACGGGCCGATTTTATTCACGGGCACTCACTGAAGTGTGATTCTTTTCTCGCATCAATCCATTTTGATGTCGAAAAAACCGTTCACAAATTGGCCCAGCGAAAGAACGTTCCGGGCAATAAAAACGGAAAGAATCCCGAAAATCGAGTCGTTCTCAATGACGCAAATGACGGCATATGCAGAAGAATCGTCCGAACGGAAAAGCCTAATGGCGGCCAAAAATGCTCTCGCAGGGTCTGGCTTCAACGAAAGAATCGCGGCGTTTCAGTTTTTTTCAACGTTCGAATCGGTATGAACCCGCTTCGGTACTTGGTGATTCGATATGAGCACGTTCTTATTCCGTAGTACTGCGTCAACACTAAAAATGTCGGTCCCGAGTGTCTTCGACTCGAAGTGCCAGTAAAAAATCGAAGAGCATTGGCGAGCGAAGACGCACGCCAATGGCACACAACCCCACAATTAAGCGTCGTCGGATTAGTAAGTTGGCATGCAACTCGCTGTTCCTTCGTAACTTCACGTCATCAGTGTCGGGCCGAAGGTGCGCTGAGAAGATCGATCGTTTCCCCAACAGGTCATCCGCAATGATCGCGCAACAGGAAAGCCGAATGGAATCATCAATCGAACGAAGCTGGATCTGGCCATTCGAATTGCTGGAGAAGATCGGCGAAGGTGGGATGGGTGTCGTTTATCGTGCGCGGTATGTCGGGAACAATCGGCAAGTTGCGGTCAAACTGATTCCCAATGACATCACAGCAAATTCGACGCTACTGGCCCGGTTTGAGCGAGAACTCGACGTCCTGAAGCAACTTTCGCATCCGAACATCGTGCATTGTTTTGGTGGCAGTTGTGAAAGTAAACAGCGTTTTTATGCGATGGAGTATATTCCCGGCGGAACTCTGGCAGATTATCTGCTCGAAAGGGGTCCGTTGTCGTGGGAAGTGGCGGTCGACTTTGCCATCCAGATGTGTGGTGCCCTGCAGTATGCTCATGAACGGGGTGTAACCCATCGGGACGTCAAGCCAGGGAATTTTCTGCTGACGAAATCGGGACAACTGAAACTGAGTGACTTCGGTTTGGCATCAATCGTTTCACAGCGAAGATTGACCGCATCCGGTCGAACGGTTGGTACGATTCTCTACATGGCACCGGAACAGATCCGGGGCGAGACCGTCACCAATCGGGTTGACCTTTATGGGCTGGGGTGCGTTCTGTTCGAGATGATGGTCGGTTTTACTCCTTACATCGGATCGACTGCTGGCGAAGTCCTGCAACGTCACTTGCAAGATCCAGTCCCCCATGTGGCGAGACTGGTTCCGAACTGTCCGCTCGAACTTAATCAATTGATCTACGAGCTACTATCCAAGAATCCCGATTCGCGGCCCGCCTCGGCTGGCGATGTTGCAAGCCGACTGAACGGAATTCTGTTGCCCAGTCAAAAATCGAAGCGAGTTGAGCCCGAGCTGTTTTCATTGCGTAACCCCAATGCTAACGCAACGGTTCCGGTGAAGCAGATCAAAGCCAAGACCTCGCCTTTACTTGACCGCGCTGCAGTACCACCGAAGCGAGTTTTGAATCTCATTCCCTGGATCGCTGCGGGACTGTTGATGCAGGCTTGCGGATGGCTTTGGTATGGCTGGAATCAAACCGCAGAGCAACTTTACCAGGTAGAGAAAACATGGACAGACCTGCTGGAGTGTCCCGAAGCCGACACAGGCATTCTTGCGGCAAATGCATTGGGCAAGTTTCCCACCCTCAGTCCGTCCTCAATTGAAAAGCTCTGTCGTGCCTCAAAATCTCCGAGTTCCGAGGTGCGTCTGGCGTCATTGAAAGCCTTGAAAAAACATGCAGTCGCCTCTCGATCGATGTCTTCGGAGTTGATTCGAATCCACACGTCGGATGAAAACACTCTGGTACGTGCTGAAGCGGGGTTAACCGTCGCAGCAATTCAGAAGACGGCCCGCCCTCTCTCGCTGACCCTGATATGTATGCAGGCATTGGTATTCATGATCTTTGCATCAACAATGTTCAGCGGCTGGTGGATCTGGAAAAAACTGAAGCCGTACGCGCAATAGATTGGGACGATTGACCTATCTCGGGTACTCTACAAGAATACTGCTGTGTAGAGGATCGATGGGTTCCTGGCAAAGCGTCCGCATTATGGCGACATCACAGGCGATCGAATCCTTCTGGATCCAACTTGCCGATAGTCGATTAGTGCCAGCGGCACAGATCAAGGCCGTCGCGCGCGAACTTGAAACAGCGGGTGTGGTTTCCGATGCGGTCGCCGCAAAAAACCTGGTCCAGAGAGGTTTGATTACTCGATATCAGGCGGATCGACTACTCGAAGGCCGATCTCGTGGATTCTTTTTCGATGACTATAAGCTGCTTGATCTGCTCGGCGTGGGTGGGATGGGCTGGGTCTATCGGGCCGAGAATATACAGACTCATAAAACGTTTGCTCTGAAAGTGTTACTCGATCAACTGAAACACGATCGCGGACTGCTCGCTCGATTCGAACAGGAAGCTCGTGCCGGGCAGCGGTTCAACCACGAAAATATCGTGCGGACATATGGATGCGGGGCTGCAGGTGGACTTCCGTATGTGATTATGGAATATGTCGAAGGACCGAGTCTTTTAGAGTTACTTCGGTTTCGTGAACGGAGTCGATTACCGTGGGAGCAGGCCTGCGATATCGCCAGACAGGCGGCTCGCGGGTTGCACCACGTTCACCTTGCCGGATTCGTGCATCGTGACATGAAGCCGCAGAATCTTCTGATTGACCACAAGGGGTTGGTCAAGATTCTGGACTTTGGACTTTCGATGTTGAAAGATGGCGAGGAAGGGGATGAGTTTTCGATGGCCATGATTTTTGGCCATGAATGCGTTGGAACGGCAGCATATACCGCACCAGAACAAGCACTCGACAGCCTGACGGCCGATGCCCGGTCCGACATTTACAGTCTCGGTTGTACGCTTTACGCCTCGCTGACCGGTGATACTCCATTCCCTTTTGCAAAGACATCAGACGTTCTTAAGGCGCACCAGACTCAAGCGGCGCGAAACGTTTGCGACATCGTTCCGTCGATACCGCGCGCTGTAGGAAGCATCGTTGCCAAGATGCTGGCCAAGAAGCCCGAGGATCGATTTGCGACGGCTGCTGAAGTCGTCGACGCACTTTCGGTGTGGTCACAAAGCGCACCGGTGGAATTTGATTTTCGTCGAATTCTGGCCGAGCGAAACAAAAGCGCACAAGAAAAACTGCAGGAACTACAGAAACGGCAACGGGCGATTGCGGGGACGGCAAGTTCCACTGCAAAACTGACTTCGACCAGTTCTGTGGCAAGTACCGTATCGGGTCCATTACCCCCCGTCAGTATTCATTCGTCGGCATCATCGGTGGCTCGTCGCGGACCGTTTGGGTTCGAGAATCAGCCTGCCATCCTCGTGCGACAACAAATCAATCCTGATGCGACAAAAGACTCTCATTCGACGGCGGTCGCGAAGTCGACGATGGCACTTGTGCCACTGGCTGGTGGCGAGCCAATTCCGCTTTTAAAAAATCCTTTCGTCATTGGACGACGTGTCGATTGTGATCTGCAGGTTCAAGATGCGTCAGTTTCCAGTCGACATTGCGAACTACGATTCGACGGACAACATTGGACCATTGTCGATCTGAACAGTCGAAATGGAATTAAGGTTAATGGTGAACCCGTTCAGAAACAGCGTCTTCAAACCGGGGATACGATTATCATCGGCCCGTCGCTTCGTCTTCGTTTCGGAAATCCCCAAGGGGAATCGGTTGCCAGAATGTCACGTCGTTTTCGCCGTGTCATTTTGTCTATAATAGTCTTAGCTAGCATTGCGGTGACTTTCGCCGCAGGATATTGGTTCTGGCATTTTGGCCATTAAGAGATGAAAGTAGCTTTCGATGTCGGTCTCGGTTGATGGATTCCTCAAGCACCTCAGTGACAGCGGTGTGTTGTCGTCTGAGGAAATACGGGAATTAGAGGCTCAGATCCCATCGACGAAGCGATCGCACGACGCGATATCTCTCGCACGCGAACTGGTTCGATTGAAAAAGCTGACGGTCTTTCAAGCGAATACGCTGTATGCGGAAAAGCCCGCTCCGTTGATTCTTGGCAATTACGTGCTTCAGGACAAAATCGGAACGGGCGGCATGGGGATGGTTTACAGAGCTCAGCATCGCCGCATGAAGCGACTGGTTGCAGTTAAAGTGCTTTCACCGACAGCGCTCAAGACATCAAACGTCGTCAAACGATTTCTTCGTGAAGCGGAAGCGGCTGCCAAGCTGAGCCATCCCAATATCGTGGCCGCGTTTGACGCTGACGAAATCGACGGCGTTCCATTTCTTGCAATGGAATTCGTCGACGGTAAAGACCTTGCCATCCACGTCAAAGAACACGGCCCCATGCCCACCGAGAAAGCATTGGACTGTTGCCTTCAAGCAGCCAGGGGACTCGAGCATGCACATCTCCAAGGGATCATCCACCGCGACATTAAGCCCGCGAATTTATTACTGGATGTCAATGGAACGGTCAAAATTCTGGACATGGGTCTGGCTCGGTTTCACCATGCGGGAACCGGTGCGGTGCCTGTTGCCGAAGCAGGGGGGATCACTCAGGCAGGCAGTCTCGTTGGAACGGTCGACTTCATGTCACCCGAACAGGCGGTCGACTCCCGACAAGCTGACCACACATCCGACATTTACAGTCTCGGTGCGACACTCTACTTCCTGCTAACCGGTCGACCGATGTATGAATCAGAAACGTTGATGAGTCGCCTGCTCGAACACCGGGATGCACCGCTGCCATCAATCTGCTCGTCGCGAAGTGAAGTTCCGCCACAGGTCGATATCCTCTTTCATCGGATGGTGGCCAAGAAAAAAGAAGATCGTTATCAGTCCATGACCGATTTGATTCGCGATCTGGGAAACTGGCAGAATGTTTCTTCACACGCTTCGCCGAAATCGAGCGGCGCTTCATCGGTTCCCAACAACGTCATCAACGCGATCTTCGACGACGATTAACTCAACCTTTATTGCTCCGAAGCACGCACGATGAGTTCCTGATCTTCTGTTTTCAGCTCTGCAATGCGTCTCTTCAAGTTGTCTTTCAAGTCTTCCACGTCCTGGACGTCGCGTGCATAGTCCTGCATGCGGCGGTAAATCTTTTGATAGTACTCCTGGTCTTCAGGTTTTGCTTCCTGAAAAATCATCCCGTGCGTGTAACAGAAATCGAGAAATTCTTCGATGTTTCCCCCTTCAAATTGCCGGACCTTGTAGTCGCTCGGTGCTCGTCGAAATCGTTCGGCAGTGGCGCGAACCGACTCGATATAGCGATTCGCTTCGTTGAGTTCGCCGTGCAATCGCATTCTCTTACCCGCGTCGAGGATGGCTGTGTTGCCTGGCATCAACCGTTTCTTTTGCAGGATTTTGGCCTGCAAAAGCTCAAGATGATTGTCGAGCAACTCGGCACATTCGAGGAATTTGACGTCGGATTTGCCGGAACCAAGCAATTCGACAAAGGCATCCCGTGCCTTTTCGATGTTTCTGCGGTCCTCTCCCCAATTCAGAATCACGACCTCCGGCCATTCCAGCGTGAGTGGCAATTGATTGAGACGGACCACCACTTTCGAGCCGCCCGACGTCGCCGGGTTCAGCCGATAGTGCTCAAGTTCGGCTTTCTCGATCTTTTCAGTTGGAGAAAGACTTTCAAATCCGCCGTCCGCTACCTGGGCGCCATTTGTTCGAATTCTACGATAATGGGCGATGGGTCCGAGAACTTTGAGTAAAACATTCAGCCCTCCACCTCGGAAAACGGCATTTCGAAGGTCGATATTATTGTTTTGGGCAAAGTTGTTGAAACCAATTTTGTCCCGTCGTCGCTCGTCGGCAACCGCCCGTCCCTGCACTCGATTGACCTCATCAGGTACGTCTTCCCTGAGCTTCGCCAGTTCCGAGCCATACTGTTGCATCTCAGCGCGAATACGATTTCGCTCTTCTGAGATCCACTCCAGCCGCACCTTTTTTGCCTCTGCCGATTCCTTTTCGACGACGATAATATCGCCAAACAGGCCTCGAGACCGGGGCTGAGCCATGACAACCGCCGGCAGGAGACTGCTCAAACTCAACGTGATGGCGAAAATCCAGCGAATGCTCATCGGTATCATTCCCGTAGCTTGAACTATCGAGCCTCAATCGCCCGTTCCAATGTTTCTGTCCAGATAATCGAGGAATCCGACAGCGTCATTCCTGATATTTTTTGACCTTCGTCGAAAATCAATCCGCCTGGTTCGAGTCGCGATTCGGCGTCGTTGGGCTTGAGAAAGTGTTTTCCCCCTTCGAACAGGAATTGAGCCTTGCGATCTTTGATCTGGCATTCGTAGATATCGTATTCACAGAGCGGGAACGGGTGGTTTCCCTTAACACCTTGCGGCCGGGTCAACTTCCCATAGGAAATGTAGGTAAAGGCTTTCTTCAAATGCAGCTGGCGTTGAATTTCTTTTGAGTTGACCAGACAAATTTGCTTACGAGCCGGAAGGGAAAGTCCCGTCGATTCTTTCAACTTCAGTATGGATAATTCTGGGCAAAGGTTTGAGAAACGGACCTCGGCAACTTCGGTAGCCACCCCCTGAATGATGCACCCTTGCCGTGGAGTCCCTGCAGTTCGAGATTCTTCGACAACCTCATTGATTGCGTCCCCGATTTCACGTGAAGCGACCGCTGTTCGATCATCCCAAAGCCAGCCGACACCCAAAACGTGCGGGCGATCGTCACTTTTCATATTCCCGATTCCGACCAGAACCAGAAATTCCGCAGGTTCAAGTGCCTGAATGGTTGGTAATGACGACGTCACGGTTTGTTCGGACTGGGTCAAAGCAGTCAATGTCGAGTCATAATCCATCGGAGCATTCTGATTTGAAACGACGGTTTTCGCCCGTGCTGGCCAGAACATTAAACCCACAGCCACAAGAATCAGAAATGAAACCGCTCCGATCACCAGCATCGCTAATGTTTTGTTTTGCGGCTGATTTTCAACACGCCTTACTGGCTTGAGGACCGGCTGAACACCAGATCCAGCAGGATTCGTTTTTGTTTTGTTCCCAGAATGATCGGGAATGAACGGAATAGGTGGTGGAACTTCAAGTACGGGGACTTTTCGTTGCATGGGCTTCGAAGAAGCGGGGACGGACGATTCGATCGAACTCGGTACAAACACGAGGTGCGGACCAGAATCTGTCAGATGAATCACGTCGCCAGGATTAAGCCAGGCAAACTGAGTCGGTCGGCCATTACCAACCCGAATCGGCCCACCATCTCGCGATTCGACGATCCAACGACCGTTCACATGCCGAATCATCGCATGTAACGGAGCCAGTCGAGCATCATTCGGCAACGCAACTTGGTTATCCAGATTCCGACCGATTCCGATCGCATCGGATTCAAAACTGAGCGTTTGGCTTTCAACGATAAGCGTGACGGGCATCGGCGGCTTCCGAAAAGTTCATTAGACCAATGTAAATGCGAAATCAAGCCGCGTTCCCGACAGAAAAAACAAAAATTAGCGTCGAAGACTGGGGTCGCGTCCGTTGACGCAGCCTTGGCAGTCAACTTTACCGAACCCGCCACAGGTTGCACATGGAATCAGCGTTGTTGTTGGTACCGTCGACGCGGCTGTAACACCAAAGCCGATGTCGCGTTTTTCGCCCGCGACTCCCAAAACGGCATGCTTGCCCTTTCCAGCGCAGGTTTTGCAAATGAGTTTTGCACAACCGTTGCAAAAGCTACAGGAAATATCCTCCAATTCACCTGTTGGACAAAACACCCGACATTCGGCGATCGTCTTTGGAGTCTGGTCGAGAGGCATAAACATCCAGCCCGTTTGAGGTCGGAAGGCGGCTGGTTCCGTGTTCAAACTCGTGATTTTTTTAAGCTCATCCGCTTTGATTTCGAAGTTTTTGGTCAGACTGATCAATCGACCGATGTTTTGATTGACTTCAAGAGGTCTAGGGCTTTGCTTGGCAGCGATACTGAAATAATTTCGAACCGGGGCGAATTTTCGTAACTTGATTTCGACCAGTGCCAGATTGTTTGCGGCGGCAACGTGTCCAGGCGATCGTTCGACAACACGTCGGAAATGAGTTTCCGAATTCTCAAAAATCTCTTTCGCACCTTTTGGTTCCGAGGCTCCAAACCCTAGATATAACAAGCCAAGGTAAAAATCGGCACGAAACTCTTTCGGAGCGACATTGCTGGCTCGCTTTAGCGGCGTTATTGCTTGCTTTCGCTGATTGGCCTGTACAAGAGAAATTCCTTTTGCAATCAAATCATCAATACTCGCTGCCGCATCGTCTTTGGAACTGGGTTCGTCTGCAGCGACATCTTCATTCGGCATTACCGGTTTATCACCGACAGCTTTCATTTGCGGTTCTTCTGCATCGGTGTCAGCCTGCTCGGAACTTATCGCAGAATTGGCTTCTATGCTTTCGGAATTGGTTTCCAAATCAGTGGCAACAGCATCGTTCGAATCTCGCTGCGGCTTCGTTTGGTCCAATGTTGACGCGATTTCTAAGGGTATTTGTTGTGGGGGTGCTTTATCATGATCGTTCTCTACTACGTTCTTTTCTGCCGGTAATGACACCAACGGTGCAATCGAATCTTGACCAGATTTGATTTCGGCGGTCTCAGCTACGGTGTTGCTGTTGGATGGAACTTTCTTTGTAGCACCGGGAATGATCATCATGGCAGTCAATGCCATTAACGCCACAACAGAACCACCGATCAGCGACCACCGACCGGCGGATGGTAAGGAGTTCCAACGGTCTTGGATCGATGGTGAAACGGGGGAAGCCGATTTGGGAGCCGGTTTCTTGTTCTTCGCTGACTTCGGTAGTTTTTTGGAAACCGGCAATGGAGCAGCTGGCAATTGAACCGGAATGGGGGGCGGTTCCAATTTCGTAATGGGATCGGTTTCCCATTCCTCGTCTGCGAATGAAAGATCCTCAAACGGATGCGAATTCAGATTGATCGCCTCTAAGGCCGAAATCGTTTCGGCACAGCTTGCAAATCGATCCTCTTTTCGTTTCGCGATCATTTTTTGGCAGACCGACGCCAGATTCGAGAAGAGTTCTGGATTAAGGCTTAACGGAGAAGGGGCGTCGAGAACGCATTTCTTTCCCATCACCTCAACGGCACCGCCAGTAAAAGGCCATTCACCCGTTAACATTTCGAACAGCATCACTCCAACAGCATAAAGATCACTTCGCTGATCAATGTCCTCAGCTTTTCCGGTTGCTTGTTCGGGAGACATATAAGCTGCGGTACCGACAACCATCCCCTGCGTCAGCCCCGCATCGGAAGAACCGATCGCCCGGCGAGCCAGTCCAAAATCCATGATGACGGGCTCGTTCTTCTTGTTCAGCATCACGTTCTCGGGCTTTAAATCCCGATGAATCACGTCTTTATCATGAGCGGCTTCCAACGCTCGAAGAATCTGAACGATAAGTCGAACCGCTTCTGTTGGTTCCCGACGCCGCCCCAGCCGGGTCAGATACTTTTTAAGGTCTTCACCTTCCACATATTGTAAAGCGATGAAGCGAATGCCATCGATCTCGCCTGCGTCATAAACTTTGCAGATCTGAGGATGGTCGACCTTCGCCGCCGATTTGGCTTCGATCTCCATTCGCTTGAGAAGTTTGGCAGATCCCGATGCCGAAACGCGAGCAACCTTCAGTGCCACGGGCCGATCGAGTTCCGTATCATGAGCCAGGTAAACCGCCCCCATTTGTCCACGGCCCAGCTCACGTTGAACCTGATACCGCCCTAACTTTTTCGGTATCAATGAGGCCGTTGTCGCCATCATCGGAACCGAGTCGGCCGCACGATTTGTGTCACTGGATTTCGATACGGTCGTGCTCGTCGGTTTTGCAACTCGTGACGCGTCGGCGGCGGAAACCTCAGATCGGCGTTTTGGTGATTCAGCCATACTCGTGCCTCTGGAGCTTCCAATTCTTACGAGTTTCTTAGAAACATTAATCGCATTAATTTTATGCAAATGAACCGAAGAACACGCCACCAAAATGCATTTTAAGTCGGCTGTTGGCGATACTGCGCATGGCGTCTGGTTGAATTATACACAGTGCGATTCTTGTTTGTCACGGAAGTCGCCCTCTCGTTCCCTCCGCAGGATCGCCGAATTGCCCACAACTTCAGTAACGACGTGAAAATCACTTCGTCATCATGGTCATGTGCTAGACTTTGGCGATTGAAACCCATCAACGAAAATACCCCGGTCAAAGTTTGACCGGGGTACGAGTGTCTAAGTCAGATTGCAATTATTCGATACCAGCAGGGCTTGCGTAGGTGACAGGTGATTTCACGAAAACGTCGTAGTTGTCCTGCGAAGAGAAGAGGTAAAGTCGGCCTTTGTACCAGGCTGCGAAATCGAGGGTTCCTTCGACGACGTCTTTGTCCCTGCCTAACGACACGACGTCAGCTCCGTATGCCGCTGGTGCGTACATTGATGGTTCGGCTTCAAAACGGTCGCGAGCTTCTTGTGACGCGAAGTGGAATTTCTGGCTGCGATGCGTAAAGTGGAATTCTGGTTTGGCGTCTAACAGTTCTCGCTGGTCTCTCAGTGTGACGGGACAGAAGCCTTTCAAGCCCTTCATTCCGAATCGGTCTCGGATACGTTGCATCTTTTCAAGGTACGAGTCGGAAGGGTCAGCGGGTGTCAAAGCGTCCGCAGGTTCTTGTGACAAAGCCCCCACATCAAGTTCTGGTCCAACGTCAGATTTGACATCGGTCGTTGATGGAAGTGCCAGTGGTCCAGGAGGAGCGATCACGTCCGGGCTGCCTGGTGTTAACGCGACCGAAGGCAGGTTCGCTTCGACCTTTTCATCGATCCTTGGTTCAGCAAAATCCTTGACTCGGACCGCATACGGATCTTCGTCTGATTTTGGTGGATCAAGTGTTGCGACGCTGGCCTCCGCTTCTGTCGTTGTCGCAACCTCAGCAGCAGGAACCTGTGCGTCAGGCACCGGCAATGCAGGAGGCTGAGAAGCGGGGACTTGTCCGATATTCGGTAATGCTTTTCCCTTCAGGTCGGCCTGGTTCTCGGGGCCTTCAGGAAACGGGTTTGGAAAATCATTGGGAGGTTGCAGTTTTGGAAGTTCAAACGCCAATTCCTGGGGTTTCTCATTCATCACTACAACGGGAAGCGGCTGAGATTCGCTCATCAGCGGAGGTGAGTTTGCTTCAACAACGATCGTTGGAATTGGCGTTGGCTGTTGGGCAAGTGCAGGCAATCCGATTTCCGGTTGTGGAAGATCGTTGGAATTTGAGCGGTATCCGACGGCGATTGGGTTTTTCGGTGCAACCGGCGACAGCGGGATTGGTTCAGCATTTAGTGGAACGGGCAGCAAGACGGGCTTCGCTGCCATTGGCAAATTGTTCGACGGTGGCTGCAACGGTACTTTTGGCGGTGACGCGGCGTATTGATTGAATTGCGGCGCCTGCGAAGCTGGCGGGACATCCGGTACTGCAGTAACAGGATTATTGGCGAAATCCGGAGGAACTGGTGGCTGTGACGATAGCGGCTTACGTGCCCCAGGGATGAGTTTCTTAAAGAATCCAGTCACCGGATTTTGACGCGGTTGAGCTTGAGCCTGCGCTTGAGCGGGCTGGGATTGAACCTGTGACTGCGCCTGAGTCTGGGCTTGCGCATCAAACGCCGCAGCATAGTTTTTGGTGGCTTGGGACGTTACTGGGGTTACGGGCGCGGGATAGTTCGTTGTCTGCGGCCGTGCCGGGGGTACTGGTTGATATTTCGTGTAACCTGGGGCTGGTTTCGCCGGCTTCTGAACCGTTGAAGGAGCTGGTTGCGTTGGACGCGGTCCCGTCGCGGGAGCTGCCTGTGGAGCAGCGGCTGGTCCCTTTCCCGGTGGATTGAGTGGTACCATCTTCAACTGCATATCGGGCATTTCTCGCCCGTCTTTCTCGTACAGCAATTCGAGCTGGCGCTGTACTTCGGTTTTGTCATTGTCCGCAAGCTCCATTTGCGAAACAGGGATAATTTGACTGGCCGTCGAAGCATTCTCATCTGCCGATGACGCGAGGAGCATTGGTGGCTGAGTACTTTTGGCAGGAGTTGGTTTTGTCACTGATTTTTTTGCGGATGAAGGCACAACAGGCTTGTCTTGAGCTTCTGCTGGAATTGACTGGGAAAACAGTCCCGCCGAAGCCGCGCAGAGCACCCACGTTCGCAGCCCGACACCCATATCTTTGCGCATTACCATCTCCTCACACCAATCCGGCTCTTGATCCGCAGATTCTGCCGGTCGACTCCGGCAGTGGATAATTCGCGGACTCAATAGTGATCGTCGTAACGGATGGTCCGGGTGTGACGGTTCTAATGGATACAAGCGAGATTCGAGTCGTAACGAGGAGTCAGCTGATACGACCCGAACAAAAAACAAACTCGACCCAGTTTGCCTGAGCTGACAGACTATCAAGCCGATGTCGCCTAAGACAGGTGTAACCTTAGCCCGACACGCAAGCGAGGGAGTGAGAGCAAAGCAAGACCCTTGCTATAAATGTGACACGTCATTTCAAACGACATCGGGCCAAGCGTTTTGACGCAATTCGAAGAGCACTGCTTCACCGAAGACGGTAAAGCAGTGGCACTCATTAAGACTCGACGCCTTCAAATTCCTCGTCTTCTTTGCTTCCAGCTTCGCTCATCCCGAGTTGTCTCATCTTTCGGTACAGGTTCGAGCGATGCAGTCCCAGAAGTCGTGCAGCCTCGCTCATGTTTCCCTTGACCCGCTTAATCGCCCGGCGGATGAAGTCTTGCTGGAATCCGTTGGTTGCTTCGCCGAGACCAAGATCCAAAGAAGGCTCGTAAATGTTCTGCTGTTCGGGACTGAGAATAAAAGCAAGGTCGTCAACTTCGACCTGATCTCCTGGGGCAAGGAACGCGACTCGTTCCATCAGGTTTCTCAGTTCGCGCACATTGCCGGGCCAGGTATGAGTTTGCAGTCGTTTGCGCGCATCGGCTGACATCTGCAAATTGGGTCGCCTGGCCTGAATGGCGAACAGGTTCAAAAAATGTTCGGCCAGTGGCAGGACATCGTCGGCTCGTTCCCTGAGCGAAGGGAGATCGAGTGTCACCACGTTCAAACGAAAATAGAGATCCTCCCGGAATTTCTTAGCTCGAACGGCCTCAGCCAAATGAGCATTCGTTGCGGCGATGACGCGGGCGTTGATCGGGATCGACTGTGATCCACCCACGCGCGTAATCACTTTTTGCTCGAGAACTCGCAACAATTTCGCCTGGCCGCCGGGGCTCATGTCGCCGATTTCATCAAGGAAAATCGTACCACCTTCGGCGATTTCAAATTTGCCTTTATGCATTTCTTTCGCGTCTGTGAAGGCCCCTTTTTCGTGACCGAACAACTCACTTTCCAGCAATGTTTCAGTAAGTGCCGCACAGTTCACGGCGACGAACGGACGATCGGCGCGCGGGCCTTGATAGTGCAGTGCTTGAGCCACCACTTCTTTACCCGTACCGCTTTCGCCGAGAATCAGGACCGGAAGATCCGTTGCTGCCAGACGTCGGATCGTGCTGCGCATGGCTTGCATCGCCGGACTGTCACCAATAATCGTCACCCCTTTGGTGACCTGTTCCGTCAACTGGTGATGAGATCTGAGCAGTGATTCACGCTCACGAGTATTCTGGAGAGCGACCGCAACTTGAAGCGACAGGTCCGCCAAAGTGATTTCGTCGTCTTCGCTGAATGAACCTGTGTTCTTGTTGATGACTTCGAAAGCGCCTAGCAACTTCTTGTTCGTCCCGTGCAGCGGGGCACACAACAGATTGCGAGTTTTATAGCCACTGGAGGAATCAACTTTTCGGCTGAAGCGTGCGTCGTTGTATGCATCATCGACTCGTAATGAAACGCCCGAATGAATGACCTCGCCGACAACACCTGTATTGTCAGGGATACGAAGCGAATTCCCTTCAACGCCTAAGGCCGGGCACGCTACGAGCTCTTTTTGCTCTTTATCCCAAATGAAAATGCTGGCCCGATCGCAATCAAGTAATCGAGTCGCCTCTTTCGCAATCAATTCCAGAAGTGGTTCAGTTTCGTGTACAGCCGACAGATTCAGCGAGATTCTCAGGATGCTTTGAAGCTGCTCGATCCGTTTCACAGACTGACTTCGACGGGCGAGAAAGTCCAGACATGCGCCGAGAGCCTTGGACATCAGCATGGCAGACGGCAACGCATCGTCCGGAAAACTGCGACCTGCAAACACGAGCACCGCACCAGTATGGCTGCGACTTCGAAGTGGCGTCGCGACAAAAAACGTCCCTGGTACGCTCTCGAGAGGCCCGACATAACCCGCGTCCCGATCAAGAACGTCCATCAAAAGGCTTTTTGGCATTTCGCCAAGACCAACACGACCGTGTTGTGAAAGGGCGATCCAATTCGGGTTTCTTAGAAAAATCCCGACGGAGTTTGCTGCAAGCTCTCCTGCCAGTTCAGGAAGTTGGTCTCTCAAAAATTCCGTTAAGTTGTCAGCATGGACCGCTTGACCAACGAATTGTTCGACCGCCTGAAGTACTCGAACACCGTCATCGGCTTTAATTGATTGAGCAACCTGTTGCCACAAAATCCATTTGGTGGACACGAACGGACTCGCTTTCCGGCGAAAAATAGCCGAGTCAGCGTTCAACCAGCCTGGATTGATGAGAGGAATCGGGCTATCGCAATCAGATCGACAGCAAACAGGTCAGGATTCTCGAAAACGGGAAACGTCAAGTCCCCGATTCGAATTGCCCTATTTTTCGGCGTCTCAAAAATCAAAGTCAGTCAGCCACTGATGTCAAATCGACGGCTATTTGAGAGGGTGGATTCACAATCGGATTTAAAACGGATCGTAATGATAACAGCCCGTGCCGACAAATCCACTCATTCTGTCAGAGTTTCGTGGCCTTAGAGTTTTTTCGCCTTAGCAATTCGAAATACTGGAAAATTACGAGAATCGCCGACCGTTTCATCGACTGACCCTTCAATCCGGACAGCATCCCCTGATCGAAGTTTAGAGAGTGCGGGATGATCGACCAACGTCATCACTCCGCCAAGCTGGTCGGCTTTGTCCGGAGTGTCATCATACATGATCATCCATGTCTTCGATTCGGGGTCATAATCAACGATTCCCTGGATCCAGTTCCATTCGGGGTCATGTGCATAGGGTTTTGGTGTGTTTCGAGTGACAGGTTGCTGGCTATCGGCAAACTGGACATCATCGTCGGTAACGCCGGTGGCCGAGACTGGCCTCACATCGGGTGCTTCAAAAGGATCGTCTGCTTCGGGAAGATTGACATTGGCCTCGACGTTGGGTCGAGCTCGACGACGAGATTCTTGTTGAACCACTGTCGGATGATCTTGCGGTTCCACTGCTGAAGTCGTTGGTTTCAGCGACGGCTTAGCACCTTCACGGTTGAAGCCGGGGTCATCGCCGGGTAATGGGACTTTGTCGGTTGCAGGCGTTTCCGGATTAAAGACTGGCCCGCCTCCCGAACTGCCGGAAGAATTATCGTAAGTTGGAGAACCACCCGAATTTCCTGGCGGGCTTAACGTTGGTCCACCGGGAGAAGTTCCTGGAACATAAGGGGCACTACCATTCGTCGGATAGGGGTACGCCCCACCCGGCTGGTAAAATGGACCGCTGGGAAAGCCGGTCGATGGCCCCTGAGGTACAACAGACGGACCGGGAGCGTAATATCCATTCGGGTAACCCTGATGGAAAAAACAGCCGGACGTCGTGACGACGAGCAGCAAAACAGTGCAGATAAAACGGATTCGCATACGACCAGTCCTTCAGAACTGACTCGGAACTGTCGACGCACCCGCCGCCCCCCAGCGTCGGACCGGGCGGGATTGTATGGATGCCGCCATTTGTGTCCAGACCGATTCGGCAATAAATGCCTGTGAGCGACATGCGGGTCTAGATTCGTATCTGCAACAGGCTGCAAAAACGGATATTGGAAGGGGGGCGGCACCGGTCGTGCTAGTTTATCCGCGCCTCGATGTGAAGCGGGAACGAAGCGGCGGGATTGCCGTTCGCCGAGGTGTCATTTCTCGTTGGGGCATTGCGAAAGTGCCGATCCGGGGCAACGGTTGAAGAGATCGGCCAGTCGAAGCGACTAGTTAGTTGATTTGGAGAAAGTAGAAAGTAGACCGGAAACGAAGGGGTGATAATGATTCTTTGACTTTTCTACTCTCAACTCTCTCGCATCGACTATCTAGTCGTTTCGGCTTGCCGATCCCCTGCGCCGCTGGAAGCGGGTTAAACTCTCTACTGCTATCTAGCGAAATGTTGGTGGCCGCTTCTCGTTGAATGCGGCAATCCCTTCCTGAGCGTCCTTCTGCCCAAGGCAACGAATGTAAGCCGCCGTATCAGCAAGAAAGGCCTGCTTTGACTGAACCCCTTCGTCGGCATGCAACAACTGTTTGGTCAGTCGTAATGCCTCCGCCGGTTGTTTCAGAAGTTGTAACGCCAGTTCTCGTGCGGCGGGGATGACTCGCGATTGCGGCACAACGTCGTGAACCAGCCCGTATTGCTCCGCCTGTTGGGCCGTGATCTGTTTTCCGGTGAGGCATAACTCAAGTGCTCGAGCCTTACCGACCAACGCAGTCAGCTGCGCCAGCCCGTAACCAGGTGGCCATCCGAGTTTCACTTCGGGCATGGCAAAACGAGCCGAGTGGGCGGCGATACGAAAATCACACGAATAGGCACAGACGCAACCCGCTCCAAACGCGACGCCATTGACCGCAGCGATAAAGATTTGAGGAAGACGTTCCCAAGCGAGGTAGAGCGACGCCTGACGGTGGCTCAACTTGGTTGCCTCGGCCAAATCGAGAGTACCGACTTCCTTCACATCGTCACCCGCACAGAAGGCGTCGCCGGAACCGGTCAAAATGACCATGCGAATCTCGGGATGCCCGGCCAACCACGAATTCAATTGCTCGAAGTCGGAAGTCATCTGTCGGTCAACGGCATTTAACTTTGCCTCTCGGTTAAGCGTCACCGTGACGATCGGGCCGTCACGTTCAACGTTCAGCGTTTTTAACGGCGATAGTTCAGCTCGATTGGCTTGGACAAACGAGGGCACAACCACTCCTCCGTTCAGTTTATTAGCTTTTTCAATCAGCTTCGGAACGAATCGCTCGACTTGAATTATGGCCCGGCGATGTGTTCCTCGACCGATCTGTTCTAGTTGGTCGAAGGCCGCAATTTCAAAATCGACGAGTCGACCTTCCATGGCCGTAACACGAGCTTCGGCTCTTACGATCGCGTTTATTGGCGTTGCGGCCAGATGCTCGACGACGACATTCACTCCGACCGATTCTTCAGAGTCATCCAGATACGGATGCAGAGCCTCGCGTGCCGCATGTTCCATCAGATTGATCATTGATGGCGTGCAAAACACAATCGCACCGACCGGCTGCGATGCGCCAAGATGAATGACGTCCGATCCCCCGACCATCAGATCGAGCGTACCCGTTCTGCCAACTTTCAGACCTGGTTTCATTGGGTGATCATTCCTGAAAGGGCGCTATGAGCCCGATTCGCGTTCCATTCGGTCGAGCGCACGCAGTTTTCGATCGGCGTCGAACGTCGGCGGAGGTAATGTGACCGCCAGTTGGAGCGCTTCATCCGGAGAGACGTCCGATCGAGGCTTGCCTGACCCACGGAACACAGGAAGCGACTGTCTGATCGCGATGATTTCGCGCCTTGTGCGACCTTTGGGCGAATCAGGCCAGCGATCGGCATGAGGTGTCCAATTGAAGAACAAGGGGACAACCTGCTGCATGTATTTCCAATAGCCTGGATTATCTGTTTGCAGAATGAACAGTCCATCCGGGACGAGCGATCGATGGACGAGCGCCAGAAATTCGGGCGTGATCAGCCGACGATGGACCTGACTCGCTTCGTAGTATGGCTGTGGATGATAAACGTGAATCTCGGCAATTGTTTGTGGTGCGATATAGTCGGCGAGCAATTCACGTCCGCCAATCACTGCAAAACGGACATTCGTCAAACCCCGTTGATTGGCTCGGCGAGTCGCATAACGGATGACAACCGGAAGCACGTCTGAAGATAGATGATCGATCCCCGGTCGCCAGACGGCCGAAGCGAGTGTCGACCGTCCGTTGCCACAGCCGATGTCGAGCATCACGGGGGCAACTCGACCGAACATTTCCTTGAAATCGAGCGGACCGGGCGGCGGAAGTTTTTTCAGTGCCGTTTGAGTCCAGCCCTCGGCAGCGACGATTTCGCCCGGAACCGGCACACCAAACTCACGTTCAATCTGCCGACGGGGACGTTCAAAAGGACTGTTGGGTGGCACCACGATGTTCCAGTTAATTTTCGGCTTAGCATATCACTTTTCGGGCTTTTCGACGAAAGGGAACAATATCAGAAATCAAGGATTTCTGTCGTCGTGATACCCGTCGTTTTCTGTCCGGGTATCGGTTGTTGACGCCCATCTCTGAGTATGGATATTAGGTGAAATTAGCTTGGAATTTTTCAAGAACAAGGAATAAAAGGGAAATGAAGGGTCTGATTCAATAAACGCAGGAATTTCCGAACTGAAAAAAATGACTTGCTTGATCTGACAATCGTCAATCTCAACCCGTGAAAGAGATGTTTCACAAGCCTTAGCCTGAAAATTCACTGTCCAGCAGTAGGATCAATGGCTGCTACTCGACGACGATGTTGACGACACGACCCCGTTGCTAGTCCGGTCGGTCTTGGTCTGTGATGTTGTTTTCGATGTGGATCCGTCGGGTTGGGTCACCGTGAAATTCAATGTTTCAAGCGTGTTCGACCGGCCGCCATCGTAAGTTGTCGTCGTCTTTTCGGTCTCATTGATCGTCTTGCCGCCCTCTTTATTCTCGATCGTATCGCGAACAAATGAATGCTCGATCGAAGGGGCGCCGACGGGGGGCGGACCAAACCCAGCTCGAAAATGGCAACCGACAAGGCCCAACAAGCCCAGGACACAGACGCGCCAATGAGGAATTCGAATCATAGGCTGACACTCTATTCTGGAATCATTGGCGAAATCGAACTTCGACAACGACCAGTCGATTTATTGAATCTCTTCATTGTTTTCACGCGGTGACGTCAGAAGTTGGCCGACGAACTGGGATGTGGGAAGATTTCCCAAGAGATAGGAATGACGCCCTTCTCGGATCGTCACCCTGGTCGATGCCGGGGTCCCGAAGTCCCCTTGGCGCTGGGATGGACGCAACGTAATCGTGTGCTCGCCTGCTGGAAGCTCGACACGGAATACCTGGATCGTGTCGGGCAGCAAGCCCCAACACCGGGTGTCTGCCGATTCTGACGCTTCCCACGCGACACCCGCTGCCATGATTGCGAGACTTGTGAGTGAATTTTTTTCAACGTTCGCAGCTTCTTCTGCGACGTACAAAATCCCCTTCTTGATCACACGACGAGCGACCGCGCGTCCGATGATCGCAGGATAATGGGCCTCTTGTTGCTTCACCGCCATATCACCGATGTCGACGATTGTTGCTGTTTGTCCGGCAACTTTTCCATCAACGTGAACGGAAACGAAATCAGCAACCGGAACAAAATTCACAACCTGTGGAATCTTCACCGGTGCGAGTGTCGGAGTCACATTCCGTTTTCCGACTGCGTCGAAGATCCGGTCGGCGACGAGTAACGCCGCTTGAGTTGGAATCTCGGCAGTTTCCTGTTTGATCGGCCCGCGACCGACTAACGCGAAGACATACAGTGCCCCGTTTCCTGGGTGCATTGGAACTTCATGCTCGCATCGCTCGATGTCTGCCTTACCATCACGGAAGTGTGGTTCCCATTTGGCGACTTGAACTCGGGCACGGACCGCATCATCCAACGCCATCGATTCCTCGGCCAGCATTCCTCGAATGTAGGGACCCAAGGCGACCTGCTTGTAGGATAGAATCGCGTTTTGATTTTCTTCTTTGTACTTCTCTTCGACCGCCTGCATGATGTCCTGTTGCTTCTGGACGACCTGCAAGGCGTAAGCGCCCGCGTCACCACCTTCGGACATCAGGTTCGAAATCGACAGCATTGCACGGATTAGAACCTTTTCGTAGTCTTCGCCCGCGTACGGTCGTACTTTGTCGTCGGTCAACATCGATGCGACTTCTTTCGCCGCATCGATCCCTTCGAGTTCATCGAACTGATCACGAACCTTACGCAACAGGCGTTCGGCTTCCTTTGGTCGCCCGGATGCGAGTTCGATGACGGCTTTGTCGAGCAACAAGACGTCTTTTTCGCCTTTGTGCTTTTTCAATTCCTTTTCGATGTGTTCGTCGGCAACGGCGAGATTGCCATCAAAGAACGCCGTACGAATCGGCTCAAGCCTATTGAAGTGAGTACTGCAACCGGCAAGCGTCATCACCAGCGAAAAGATCGCGCATGATCGGATTGCCAGAATATATCGGCCTGCCAATACGACCGACAAACGGCTTGGAGAGGATCTCTTGGGATTCATCGCCACCTCGGAATCTATCAACTCGTTTATCAACCCGATCCGTAGTTGCGGAGTTTTCCAAGTTTCGATTTGTGGTATCCCTTACGAATTTTGGCCGATTCCTTTTCGGTGTGGCCGGTTTCGAAGTTCACCAGCTCCAACGAGAAGAGGTAATCCCGTTGATAGTCTTTGCTATTATTTTTCGTCGTTCCCGAAGTGATCGTGGCATACAGGACGTAATCGATTGGCTCCCGTTCCTGCTCCATCACAGCGGCAAATTTTCGCCGTGAGCTGGGAGTATAAAGTTGGTCTGGTCGAAGGCCGGCTTGTTGTAGCCCGGCTTTGACAGCGCGAACATTGACCAGTTCAAATGCTTCGGAAGCATTAATAATTGTGTCGACTTCTTGATAGATCTGAGCAAGGAAATCACCGATTTCCTCGGAACTGTCATTTTTCACCTCCAAAAAGCAAATCCGCTTCTTGCAGGGTTCACCCGAGTGTGAAGTCAGTTTGATGGAACCTTCTTCTTTCGCCAGCAACTGAGTGACGGACGATTGAATCAAAGGTTCCCAGGTTTCAGCACCCGCCGTGTGGCTGCCAACCATATCGCGATCGGATTCGTTCAGGACGTGCGCGTACTGGTGTCCCTTACAGCCGACAGCGACCCCGACAACCGTACTGGCGAGGGATACGCTGATCCATTCAAAGAAACGCCGCCGATCCATGGCTGGCTCCCGTTATAATCCAACTTTCTTGCAAACACGTTCTATCAACTTCGACCAGTCCGCGAAAAATCTTCAATCGCAGAAGCGAACCTGACGAACGCGGAAGGATGATAATCGGGAGTTCAAAACGCGAACAGATGGGTTTTTTCCGTTATAGAGTCATGTCGGCAGAATCTGCTGATCTGAAAATCATCGGTTTCGCCACAGGACTTCGTCCGTGATTCCCAGTTTTCGCTGTGTCTCGGCAATTTCTTGGCGAAACCGCTTGGCGTCGACCGGATAGCCCTGGGTTGGTTTCAATCCATCGACGTGCCCGGCCCAAAACCGATTAAATCGGGACATCGCAAGTTCCCGCACATATTTGGCGGTCATTGATGCAAGTGCAACGGGTCCATGCTCTTCTGCTCGTGGCTGAAACCTGAGCACCGTTTTTCCGACTCGATAATCACTCCGATCCGCTCCTTCCTCCAAACGGAAAATCATTTCTCCGTCGAGGACTTCGGAAAGGAGTTGATCATAACGATTTCGACCACCGTGTTTGTCGCCGACAACAAAGGCCTCAGCTTCGTTGGGACTCCAGACTGATCGCAGTAATTGAAACGCAACGCGAGAAACCACTAATGACTTATTGTCGTATTCCCGGACCAATTGATTAAACCGCTGCGGTTCGATGATCGCCGCCTTGATCGCAATCAATCGAACACCATGATGTTGGCAAGCAGCTAGCCATGCGTCGCCAATCCGATCTTCGATCGGCTCGGTTGGCAGTTCCAGGGGATGATCTCGATACCAAGGCGGGATTTCCGCGACGGCGTCAGCTTGTGTATTGTCAGCCGAGAGGAACTGACAGAGTTGCTCGTACGATTGAGGCTCAAGTCCGTTCATGCGTAATGCAGCGAGTACGCCTCGTTCAAGGGCATCGAACCCGCGCTTCGGCTGAAAAACTTCTTTGGAATCGGCAACATGCAACCGTGTGTCATGAGCCGTGGGAGAATTGGTCAGGACATCCTCGAACGTTTTCCAGAAATCAAACTCGAACGGAGACCCCGGAATGTCCCAGACGGTAACCGCCACGACGAACGGCCCCAGGTTCGGACCGAGTCCTGCTTCGTCCATACCAATTAATCTCGCCACATGAACATCCTGAAAGAGCGTGGAAGAATTGACGTGCCAACATGGCTACGACGCGAAACGCGTCGAATCAAAATCGATCGGACAGGTACGTTGCCAAGACTTAAAGTTCGGGGCGTGTGCCACTGCATCGGAGTCTTCTCTGACGCAGTGTCTTCCCTTTTTCGAAGCAATCGAAGAGCACTGGGTGACCGAAGACGGTCATCCAGTGGCACCCTGATCTTTAGGCTTTGACAAGGGGCTAGTTTATCCAAACGACAATGCCCGCCACATTCCGACCGTCAAGATTCCCGCGATGACGACGCTGGCGATCATCAACAGCAGGCCCGCAGAGCGTGTCCTCTTGATCTGCCACCACATTAACAGCCCCGAGACTCCCCAGAAAAGCATGACGCCCGACATCAAGTCCACAAACACCGCCCAAAACCATTGCGAACCGATCGAATACGTATAGGCGTGAGTCTTATGAAGCTTCGTCAGGAATCGTCGAACGGTCAGTCTCTCACCCGGTGGATCAATATCAAGTGGACGACCCGTGACACTTCCCTGAAGTACGTTGTAACGAGCCCCCCATTTCTTGCCGTCAGCTTCAAGATGGAACGAAAGATCCGGGATGAAACCGATCTTCACTTCGCCCGTGGCATAACCGAGTTTCGACAGAAGGGTGGGAATCGCATGCTTGAATCGTTCGGGCAAGGGGTTTTCGAGAATTAGTTTCTCAACATCCTGAGATCCCGCTTCTGACGAATTGTTCTTCTTTTTCGCGCTTTTGGAACCATTTGCACTTTGTTCTCCGACCGCAAACGGCGGTTTTTCGCTGATGGATTTTTCCTTAGTCGGCGAAAAATGAATCGAGCCTCCCCGTCCCAGGACATCACAAAACAAGGTTGTTAATTGTCCCTCCGATTTAACGGATGCGGAAACGATCTCCTGGACAAACACGGCTTGATCGGGATCAACAAGCGTGTAGTTTGCCGCTTCAGGCGAATGTTTTTTTAGAGCCTCAACCACTTCCGTGGCAATCTCAACGGCACTCAGTGGTTGGGCAAGTTCGGTCCCCGACCAATCCGATTGAGAAAACGATCGAGCTTTCAGGTCGCTGAACGCCAAGGGATGATTAAACAGAAACCCCGTCACTCCATACATCACTGCCCAAGGAAAAAGGAAGATCCCCAGATAGAGATGAGTCCGACGGATCCAATGCATTACTACTGATGACAATCGATGTCGGTGTGGCTTGATCAATGGGGCTGAATCAACCGAACCACGGATCGCATCAATCGTTGATTCCGTTCCAGACGGATGTACGCCAGGAAATTTTTCTTGAATGCTCATCAACAGTTCCCGGAATAAAATGTCACGTACATCGATCGCCGTACAGTGACATATCAGCGTCAGTTGGGGCCTGACACGATAACAAACACTTCTCGCAATTTTCGAGAATGAAAGATTAAGTTTCAGTGAAGTTTTTGACTGCACTTTAGGCGATCCTCGGTTGGGGGATCGGATTTCAGAAGCAGAGGTTGAAGAGTGATTTCAATTTGCTGAAGAATTGTACTGGATCTGGGTCTGCTGGCAGAGGTTTGAGGAATTCTTCGTGCAGCATTTCC
>CAILLA010000031.1 GCA_903834925.1 uncultured Schlesneria sp. | reverse complement strand
GTTACGCGCCAATCTGGTTCCGCATGCGGAAGACTGGAAGTGGTCGAGTCTCTGGCGACGAGCGTCGGGGACCGCCGAGCAGCAGAGTTTGCTGGCGAAATGGCCATTGCCTTGTCCACGAAAATGGATGTAATTTGTGAACGGCGCCGAAACCGAAGCGGAGTTGGAATCGCTACGCCGATGCGTTCGACGCGGACAACCATTTGGATCCGATCAATGGATCGAAGACACCGCCAAGCAACTGGGCCTCAAGTCAACACTTCGCCCCCGAGGGAGACCAAGAAAACCCGAATAAATTAATTGGAGCCTCGACCTCTGGACAGTTTCAAGTCCAAATTGAAAACAACTGGACCTGTCCCCTTTTCCTGTCCCCCGCCTGGCGAATTGTTTTCTTTGGAAGGGGAAATTGTGTCGGGGGACTGGGACATCAATCGAATTCATCAGACGTGGCGAACGGAAGGAGATGACGGTAGTTATTCCATAACGAGTTCCGGGATGCGGGCAAGGCCACTTGACTTGACGCTTCGCATGCACGGAAACAATGTCTCTGTCGATGGAGGGGTCGTTGCCTTCAAACCGGTCCAATCCAGGGAAAACAAGGATCACCCAAACCATCTCGAGTTCCGCGTCTCGGTCGAGATCCCGTCGAAACCGGGAAAATACGTCGTCGACATCACGGTATTCGACTTAATGAAACCTACCCGTATTCGAGGCGAAGACGCGGACGATCTCGGCGGGACAGCAATATGGCGACGTGAAATTTCTGTTGATTAACTTCATCGCGGTCGGGACGGACGAAGAAAAGATAGGTCCAATAAATCAGGATTTCCTGTCGTCGATTGCCTTTTTCAGGCGGCCTCGGGATCGAAATGTGCGAGGAAAACAAAGGGTATAGGTCCAGTTGTTTTCAACCAGCTGTTAGTTGATTTCCACTCAGGCATTGGAAACAGGCTTAAATCGTAGTGAGCGTGCTTCGACAAGTCGCAGCACAGCATTACGCAATGCGTAAAAAATAAAAACAAGGTCGTGCAGGGGGACACTGCACTTTCTCAATATCAGGACGTTGAAACGCAGCGAAGAGCAGATGTTAACGTGTTCTAAAAATGCCGCAAACAATTCATGATTGATGGGTTACGATCGAAATTCGAGTGCTTTAAATGATCACATTTTGGCCGAGGTGCAGTGTCCCCGGGGTTTTACTGTCCTTGACCATTGATTGCTGAAATCAAAGTGTACGATCGAACCGCTTAACAGTAACTGGAATACGCCAGACTATCGGTGGACTAGTCGGTTTCTGCTGCTCCCATTTCAACGGACCAGTTTGGACCCAACCATCGGGATTGTGAATGCGCACTAATTGAAATTGATATTTCCCTGGGTTGGGCGCACGGAATCTTGTACTTATCACAACAGTGTCGCCGACGTTGTCCGTTTTAGCACGTGTGAGGACGATCCTTCCAACCGTACGCCCCATTCGTAAGTCGCTTCCAAACTCCAGCGCAAAGGTTGGGTCGATTCGATCACTCGGACGCTCGTGCTTTCCGTTGTCGAGAAACGGAAATGGTTCAACGTACGGATTAGGTCCTGAATCAATAACGACAAACCTCTGGCCGTTCGCCGTTCCTTTGCACGTAAAGAAGTATTCTTTCCCCGAGACCAAGGAAGGCATCGCATTCATAAATTCTTCGCCGTCGATCGCCGTTTCAGAAAACGATATCAAATTTGGTTGATATTCCGGAGCGTGCCACCAGAACACAAAGACGAACCCGGTAGCGAATACTAAAACTATTATGATAGCCGAATTGAAAAGAAATTTTACGTAGCGGTTACGTCGGGCTACCCTAAGCCAATCAAGCATGGACTTTTCCCCTTAGAATTCGCCAACGATTTCGCTTCCGTTTCGAGTACCAATCCCTCGCCAGACCGTCGTTTCGATTGTACTTGAAACGAAACGTACTGCTCCGTCGCAAAGCAGCAGGTTAACACCACCGCGATGAAGGCTTGTAGCAGGGAGCAACGCTCCAATGACGCTATCGTTCGAAGGATTGAAGCATGCACGCTGGTTTGGCGTTCTCACGTGATCGTAGGTCGTCGTGCGAACATTGAAAGGATTTCCAGCGAAATGGGGTGTTGGCGACTCTGAACTCTCACAGTTTTCCAACCACAACGCAAGATCTGAAGGGGTGTTGTAATCTGCAGCAAAAGTCCAAATGAACCTGTATGGGTCGTTTTTTGCCCCAGGACAGCTCAATTCTGACAGATAGGCCGTCTCGGATGCTGCGGTGCAGATCTGCGAAACAAGAACTTCGCTTGCGCACGCCGTCGATGACGTGCCATCAGTGACGTCCCGAAAAGAAATCATAAGACGTCCATCAATATCGGCAAACCCCACGCCATCACTGACTCCTGGTAACCATCCTGGAATTGGCGTCAATCCCGCAGAAAACGAATATGAAATTGAACGACGGGTTCGATGGACAAGCGGATCAATGGGGCAAAGTAAAACACGCGGACGTGCCCAATCCCCAACTTCTGGGCATGGCCCCAACATACACGGGTCGGGAGAACCATAAACATTCCAGTTGCCGGGGCTTCCTTCAAGCGCCGTCGAAATATATCGAAACCCTAACTGACCAGAACACGGCAGGACCTGAAATGAAGCATAATACTCTTGAACGGCCAGCCCAACTTGCTTGAGGTTTGCACTGCACTCAATCCTTCGTGCCGTATCCCGTGCAGACATCACCGCACTGCCCAAGAGCGTTACGAGCAATGCGATGATCCCAATCACAACCAAAAGCTCAACAATGGTAAATCCTTCCGATATCCTCGGAACTCCAATTCTCCCGAATCGCGATAAAAAACGGCGTTTTCTAATCATCGAGATCTATCCACAATTCACCCAGAGAGAGGATCCGAGATTCTTCCCGATCTCGTCTTCGTTCATGGAACGATCGTACTTGGGCCCCAAGAATACAAACTGCTAGAGCGAGTTTGCCCAGATTCAATCACCCCAGGAAAAGGCGATGGAGTAAAAAGCTGTTCATGGTCGACATAGATAACCATTGTCGATGGCCATCCAGCGCCATTTGTGTAGTTTACTGTTTGAGTTACAGGGAACATCGGAGCATCTGGGGTTGTCGACGTATTCACTGTCTGAACAAAAGTGTAACCTGAAGTAACCCAATTGGCAACGTATGAACCGTCCAAAACTCTACCTCTTGGACCAGTGTAACCCGGCCCATAAACGTATACATTTTTTGCCGCGATTGCGGCTGTAGGCGCACCGGTGATGATTATTGCGGTAGCCAGAATCGCCACAATAACGGTTCTAATCTGAACTTTCATTTCAACCACCCTTCGATATTGGTTTTATTGAAAACACCCCGTCAAGAAAGAGACGCATTGAATAGCATTTTTACGCAATCAAAACCTCTTCCTTACAACGGCAACTGGTTTTTATGTTGCTAAATTGTGACTATTTGTCAATGTTGCAGGATGTTTTTTTGGAAATCCACGCGGATTTCCGCAGGGCAGGTGAAGAGAATTTGTAATGCAGCGTTTCACGGCGACGTACGAGTCCCGCCAACAAACAATCTGGCCGAACAGGCCTTGAGACCGCTGGTGGTCCTCCGCAAGATCACGCTTGGGCATCGTCGCTGCAACGGAGGCGATCGGATGGCCGCTCTGATGTCAGTCGCCGAAACGGCTCGTCGTCATGGTCATCGTGCGAGCCAGATTTTCTGAGAACTCATGACTCACCCACCCAATCGAGTCCTGCGTCATCTGTATGCCCAAGCAAAAGCGTGAGTCTTCGCAGTCGCTTACAGGGCATTCTCAAAACGCTTGGAACAGGCCGGACCGTCGGAATCGACGATGAGTCGATCTCTGTCTTCATTTCAGATCACTCGTTACCGTTGGCTTCGAGGCGGCTCACTGCTGCGTGCTGACAAAACATTGGAGAAGTCGCAACCGAATCGGATAAGCTTTCCGTCGGCTACTTTCTTCATTGATCGCCAGTTAGCGCTTCAGAAACCGTAACCCAAATCAATCGCGACTGGCAATACTCTAGCGTGAAAGCCAAAACTTCAGTCGCCATCCGCCCGGGGTTATCTCAACTTTTACGCCCGTGCCCCTTCAGGGCACCCACAATTCTCTCACCCGCAACCCAGGGCGGCGTTCGAAGACTCACTTGCCCTGGGCTGGTATCCATTTCCCCTTCGGGGAAAAGACGATTGCCGATTCTGCATCGAAGATGGTTCCGACGAGTGAGTGACAGTGAGAACGATCCTAACCCGGATTATTCGTCAGCCCGACGCGCAAGTGAGGGATCTTCCCTTAATTGAAGGCAAGATCCCTCGCTTGCGCGTCGGGCTAATGTTTCGGGGTGTTTTTTTGTGATGCTGGCTTAACTCTTGATGAACAAATATGTTGTGTCGAATTGGAGAGAATGCATGAATAATCCGGGCTACCGGTTGCGGAGGCTTACCCGCTGTCCTCGCGCAACTCGGACGCTATGCTTATTCTTAAGCCGTCATTTAGACGCACGTGAACCAGCTGCGCCCGTCCGGGGACCGATGTCGCCCGGCTAGCCTCGATGATTTTTTCAAGAGATTTTTCACGCGAAGGCGCTGAGGCGCGAAGAAGAACATCACATGGAAATCTTCCCTTCGCGCCTTCGCGTGGGACATCTTTCTTCCAATCCGCAGTGCCATTCGTTCCTGACACCTTTTTATTGTGCGCTCGAGAAGACTTTCCCCTTTGCTGGACTGGCTTGTCCCGTCATCTTAGCAAACCGGCGAGGGCTGTTCGTTTTGACCGCTACGTATTCGAGATCCATTCCTGAAAGCGTGGCTCATCGACGTTTCGACCGCTGAGCACGATGACGATATCGCCCGTTCCGTCGAGCGGAACTTTACCGCCGATGAACGCCGCAGTCGCAATGGCACCAGAGGGCTCGGTTCTCAGCCCATGATTTTCATACAGCCATTTCATCGCCTTGCGGGTTTCGAGATCGGGAACAGTCACCGCATCCGTCAGGTGTTTTTGAAGAATAGGCCAGTTCTGTTCGCCGACGTCGTAAGAAAGGAGCCCGTCGCAAATGCTTTTGGGACGTTCGAGACGAACTCGATGTCCTGCCGCAAGCGATAAACTGAAGTCATTCGCCCCCTCCGGTTCGACTCCAACAATTCTCGCGTCAGGAAATCCATCGGCGATCGCCAGCGCGTGACCAGCCATAAGTCCTCCGCCACTGACCTGGCAGAAGAATTGTGAGATTTCTCGACCTAGACGCCGAAGTTCACGAACAATTTCCAACCCACCGACACCATTGCCTGCAATCACGTTTAAATCGTCATAAGGTGATGCCTGAACTGCCTGATGTTCCTCTGCAAGTTTTCGAGTCAACTTATCGCGTTCACCCGTTTCGTGATCCCGAGAAATGTCGTACGTCATAACCTCCGCACCGAATGATCGTGTTAACTGAAACTTGACCTTGGGTGCGGTCTCGGGCATGACCACGAGAACTCGTTTTTGAAACCGCATCCCGGCAAACGAAATCCCGGATGCAAAGTTCCCTGACGAGTGCGCGGCAACTGGACGGTCTCCGATCCGTTCAAGATTCTTTGCCATCCAGTTCAGTGCACCAAGCAATTTGAACGAGCCGACGGGGGTCCATCCATAATCCTTGATCCAGACTTGCCGCGTTTCCGGCAATCCAAGCAATTTCTCAAGCGCGTAAGAACGAATAAGAGGTGCCGGCGAAACGTGGTCGCGAATGACCGCTTCGGCATCAAGCACATCATCAATCGTCGCAATCTTCATATTCACCTTGCATTCCTTGATCAGAGGAATCATCAAACTCAGATTCGACAACCTCGCTGGATGCTTCCACCAACCGGTTCGGGTCAACCGTTTCCACGATCGAATACCGACCTTCGCACCAGCGAATCAAATCAACCTCTTTACATCGGCGACTGCAAAAAGGAGCGTACCCCGCGCTGACATCTGAAGCCGGCGGAACACTCTTCCCACAAATCGGACACTCCGGCAATTTTATCATTCGCGTCGCATCATGGGTTTAGAATAGGGTAATTTCACGCGCGTCGGTTAATGGGTTTAGAATAGGGCAATCGTTCGCGCGCTTAAGCGATGTGTGTGGCGGAACTTTGGTCAAGAATCGGAAAATCGCTTCCGCATTGTACGTTGATTCTATTCGACGAACTTCGTGGTGAGCGAGTCAACTGCATTGGTACAGAGAAAAAAGTCGGGTGCCACTGGATTGCCTTGTTCGCTGAGCAAATGCGCTTCCAAAATCGAGAAGATTGCGAAGACACTGCGTCTCCGAAGACTCCGATGCAGTGGCACACGAATAAAACTTTCATATGCGACAGACCACTACTCACCTTTTGCGGGTTTGCTTGGTTCACTTTTTGTCGACGAGCTTGAATCGGACTTGGGTGCGGAATCACCTCCACCGGATGCTTTCTTGTCCGCTTCAGCCGCTTTCTTGTACGAATCACTGCGGTAGTCGGTCAGATAAAAACCGGTCCCTTTGAAAATCAGTCCGGCACCACCACCGATTTGACGCCGTGCTTTGGACTTGCCACAACTCGGACACTTCTTCGTTGGCGCTGCCTTGATCGACTGAAACTCTTCCCAAACATGTTCGCACGCGTCGCATTTGTAATCGTAAGTGGGCACGCCACAGGCTCCTGTACTCGAAAAAACTGTTATTCTATTCCTAGATGAAAAACCATCCTGATGCGATTCGCAAGGGTAACAGCCATTCTTCCCGGCGGGAACAATCAATGAGTCGTCCGGAATTTCAATTAATCGACTGGATTCGGGGCCAGGTTCGTGATCGCGCGCCGGTTACACTCGGAATCGGTGACGATGCGGCATGTCTCAAACCGTCATCGGATCGAGAGACTCTCATCGCGATCGATATGCTGATGGAGGGGGTTCACTTCACATTTCCACTGGCGACACCGCAACTCGCTGGACGAAAAGCCCTGGCAGTGAACCTGAGCGATATTGCGGCGATGGCGGGGCGACCCACTGCGGCGTTCGTTTCAGTCGCGTTGCCCATCAATCGCGGTATGGATTTCGCAAAAGATGTTCATGCGGGATTGATCCAATTAGCCGACGAATACGATGTCGTTGTCGCCGGTGGCGATACAAATAGTTGGGATGGTCCGCTGGTGATCAGCGTTACGGTGGTTGGTGAACCGATTGAGCGAAGTGCTGTTTACAGAAAAGGTGCCAAGCCAGGTGATTGGCTATTCGTTACAGGGGGGCTGGGTGGAAGCCTTTCATCGGGTCGCCATTTGACGTTTCCGCCACGCCTTCGCGAAGTTGAACAATTGGTCTCGTTGGTCGATCTCCACGCCATGTTGGACATCAGCGACGGATTGGCTGCCGACATGCACCATATGCTCAATGCCAGCCAAGTTGGCGCACTCATTGAGGCCGATCAGGTCCCGTTGACAGAAACTGCAATTCGCGAAGCAGATTTCAAAACATCATTGATCCATGGCTTGAGCGACGGAGAAGATTTCGAATTATTGTTTGCCGTAAGTCCTGACGACGGCCGATTGCTGCTATCCGACTGGCGGAACGAAACGCCGGTCCACAAAATCGGTGAGATCAGCGAAGCCCTCGGAGCACGAATTCGATATTCTGACGGAAGAATCGAACCCCTTCCGCCACTTGGCTGGACACATCATCTCGGGGTGGGTAAGGGACTCGGTTAATCTTCAGTGACTTTTGATGCCTAGGGACAACTCGACAGGTTGTTAGTTTTTGTTGCTTGGGCTTTCGCCCATTTCAAATGTTGTGGCGCACGGGCTAAAGCCCATACTACGGGTTGGAATCGCTTCATTCTGAGATGGAATTCTCTCGAGATCCGGGTTAAACGACGAATGACTTCGCAATCACGTACTCGAGTTCTGTTCGTTATCGGCTCGATGGGAGGCGGCGGTGCCGAACGTCAGGTACTTGAAATCCTCCGGCGAATTGACCGATCGCGCTTTGAACCAATTCTTTATCTTGCAATGAAGCAAGGTGAACTGTTGGAAGAGGTCCCCTCCGACGTTCCAATCTTTGCTTACTGGGACGGTTCGCCAGCAACAGGGGCGCGCCGGATTCTCAGCGCGATGAAATTGACTCGATTACTTCGATACTTGCACCTCGCAAAAGTCCTGCGTGAGCAACAAATCGATGTTGTCTACGATCGTACCTATCTGGCAACTCTCGATGCCGCCGGCGGATGCTGGTTCAGACCGACACCTCGTGTGTCTTGTTGCGTTGCCGATCCGGGACCGGAACTGGAACTGTATGTCCGTGGCTCGGTTGCTTTATCAAAACGGTTCGCGCGACGTGCCTATGTTTCGGCCAGTATTGTGCTGGCCAACTCAGAGGGGCTTCGCCAGCGGGTGATCGAATACTTTCAATTGAACCCCGATCATGTCCAGGTTTACAACAACCTTCTGGCGGATGTTCGAGTTACCGAATCGAACTTTGAAATCGATGATGAGAAAGTCGGAATCAATACGTCAGAAGCAGGATTGAACCCGTCGAACTCCGTCGGAAATGCTAACCAATCAAGTTCAGCCCGGAGTCCCTCTTTGGTTAACGAGATGGACTCGCTCAGTCTTCAGGCTGTATTTGAAGCAAACAAGGGGGAATTTCTGATTGTCAGTGCGGGACGGCTGCATCCTCAAAAAGGTTATCTGTTTCTTCTCGAAGCGATGAATGACCTGATTCATTGCCGTGGTCGATCAATTCGACTGGTGATTTTTGGAAAAGGGGAATCTGACGCGGAATTACGCGAATTTGTGCGAATTCATCGCTTAGAAACGCATGTCATACTTGCTGGGTTTGTAGTGGACCCGCGTCGGTGGTATCGCAAGGCAAACCTTTTCGTGCTTCCTTCGCTTTTTGATGCAATGCCCAATGCCCTGATTGAAGCCGTTGCGAGTGGAATCCCAGCCTTGGCGACGACCTGTCCTAGTGGGCCAAAGGAAATTCTGGATGGTGGTCGTTGCGGCGGCCTGGTCCCGCCTGCTGATTCGAAGGGGCTGGCCGATGCCATCGCTGATGCAATCGACGATCCGGAGAAATGGCGAGAAAAAGCAATCCTGGCCCGTGAGCGTGTCTTGCAAATGTTTGATCCCGAAACGGGAATTCGGCGATTGGAAAGGCTGCTGGAACAAATTGCGGGTCGTGCTTCTTCCCAGGTTTTGAAATAAAAAATGCCCCGTGATTTGCATCACGGGGCATCTCTTAATCATTCCGTGGGATTTCCAATCGCATTTTGGGCGATTGAAGAAAATCTCACTTGCAGCTGCTGCATGCTGGAGCGGCAGGAGCCGATCCGCAAGCGCTGCAGCCGCCAGCACCGCAGCCACTGCTCATAGGAGCAGCGCTGTAACCGGCGCCGGAACCGCATGGAACCATAATGGTCTTTGGAACCATCGTGCAGACCTGGATAGAAACTTCCTTTTCAACGGTCACTGGAACGCAGACCGAGTACATTTCGGACTTTTCTTCGTTGACGGTGTCGAACACGGTGACGTTGTAGGACTCTTCACGAGTCTTTGGAACGGCAACCATGAATGTGACCGTGCGAACCTTTTCTTCTGGAACCGACTTGCTGACCGGGACCTGACGGACACGGTTTTCGATTCGCGTGAGTTGGACTTGGTAATCATACTCTTGAGTTTCAGGAACTTGATCAACGACCTGGTAGGTACGTTGACGTGTTTCCTGACGGCAGAGCTGAACCGTGTAGTCATACTCTTGCTGAGTCGCAACTTGTCGTGGAACCTGGATCGTCCGGGTTCGGGTTTCTTGCTTGCAGAGCTGGACTGTGTAGTCATACTCTTGCTGAGAAGCGACCTGCTTGCTGACCGGAATGGTTCGCGTGCGGGTTTCTTGACGGCAGAGTTGAACCGTGTAGTCATACTCTTGTTGCGAAGCAACTTGACGTGGAACCTGGATCGTACGGGTTCGGGTTTCCTGACGGCACAGTTGGACTGTGTAGTCATACTCTTGCTGAGAAGCAACCTGTCGGCTGACCGGAACGGTTCGCGTACGGGTTTCTTGTTTGCAGAGTTGAACCGTGTAGTCGTACTCTTGTTGTTGAGTGGTGTACTCGGTGACCTGAACCTGACGAGTCTGTGTTTCTGGTCGCGACAGTGTTACAGTGTAAGTGTAAGGAACTTGCTTAGCGACTTGTTGACAGACCATGTAAGGAACCTGAGTCTGAACAACGCTTGGAACCCAGTATTGCTGAGTCATCGCAGGCTGGCAGCTACCGCAGGCTGGAGCGGCGGCAACAGTGCCACAGCTACCGCAAGCAGGAGCAGCGGCACAGCTTCCACACCCGGCGGAGGTTCCGCATGGTGAGCAGACATTGGCCGAAACAGCGACTGGCTGGCAACCGTTGGTGACAGGAACGACACGGGTTTCCCAATGTCCCTGATCCTGGCAAACAGTACGGAACTGTTGAACCTGGACAGTTTCCCACTCAGTGCGTGAACCTTGACGTTCTTCTGTGTAAGGAACGTTGACGGTGTAAGCCTGATCGACGGTACGAACAACAGGAACGGAGACCGAACGAGTTGCTTTTCGAACTTCGGTGTAAGGAACATTCACCATGTACGATTGCTCAACGTTTTCCGTGACGGTGTTGTAGACCGTACGGGTTCCCTTGCGGGTTTCGGTATAAGGAACGCTAACAGTGTAGGACTGATCAACATTGTCCATGACAGTGTTGTAGACCGTACGGGTTCCCTTACGGGTTTCCGTGTAAGGAACATTGACAGTGTAGGACTGTTCGATGTTCTCGGTCACGGTGTTGTAAACCGTACGAGTTCCCTTGCGGGTCTCGGTGTAAGGAACGCTAACGGTGTAAGCCTGTTCGACGTTGTCGAGAACAGTGCTGTAAACCGTGCGGCTTCCCTTACGGGTTTCGGTGTAAGGAACGCTGACCGTGTAGTCTTGAACGACGTCACGTGGGACAGCCTTCATCACAGTCCGAGTACCTTTTTTCGTTTCGGTGTAAGGAACCGAAACGGTGTAGGTCTGGTCAACCATTTCCGTGACCGTGTTGTAGACCGTATACTTTTCTTCTCGCGTCCGAGCTTCATTCTCGGAGTAGTTCACCGTGCGGGTCTTCGTCTCGGTGCGTGGCACCTGGCGAGAAACGGTGTATTTTCTTTCCCGTTGCTCTTGACGATTTTCGGTGACCGACACCTTTCGAACTTCCGTCGTCATGACTGGTTCCATAATGGTCTGTTCGACCATCACGGGACCACATCCACCGCTCATGCCACCAGCGGCACCAGCGTCTCCGTATGCAACTGAACCGCATCCGCCTGAAGCGCATGCTGGTGCTGCCGCACAGCTCGGAGCTGGTGCGCACGTTGACGCACTCGGCGTGCAACAGCGGCGGTGACGATGTCCCGCCTCTGTGACCGACCCCAGCATTGCGACTGCGGTGATCAAAAGACCCCAATTCTTAACCATTAAATCTCCCCCCTCGACTTTCAACTAGGAACCCAAATTCTTCCAGACACCCTCACTCTGGAACTTCCAGACACTCTGGAAGATAGACTCAAAGTAAAACCGGTATCCACCGAATCACCACGACAAACAACGTGGATTTACGGAAATCCTAGAACGCAATTAACCCGGTGTCCACTGTAAAGATGGGTAATTTTAAAGTTTCAGCAAAGATGGGGGTTTTTGACTGAGCTTTTACAGATCTGCAGGATATTCGGACGTTTCCGGACAGCAAAGCATTCAAAAAATCAGATGAATTTCTTATGAATAAAGGGGTTTTTACGCAAAAGCGTAATGATGTTCTTTGAAGCGCAATCGGACGACATCGGACACAATCTCGAACGAAGATTACGTGATAATGTTACGCAGCAAGAATATTAAGAACACAGCCAGCCCCAAGTGTCTCGATCGAATTTCATCCGTTTGAGGCAAGCCGAAAGCGCAACACTGAAATTGTCCAAGCAACGGACATTCTCGTGAGATCCGTTAAATACGTTTCGAGTCATCTAGCCCGAGCGGTAAATCTTTATTTTTGTTCACCTTCTTAAGATCAATGGATTCGAGTTGAGCAGACCAAAACCGTTGGTCGACAAGCTTGGTGAAGCGCGATTGTTTCTCGCGGAACTCTCATTTTCGAACGCTTTCGGAAACGCTCCTCAAACGACACGAATGATAAACTCCGACGCGTTATTTAGGGATTTTCCTTGCAATCTGATTGTTTCGATTAATACTATTTGTCAATCATTCATTGAGAATCGTTCCCATTTGATCGTCGCAGGTAACGAGACAGGGATTATTTTCCCCAGAAAACCCCGTCGTATGCGTCTCTGGTCGAGTAAAATTAGTTCAAAAAGGATACCGTTATGAGGCAATTGGCCGCTTCAATCGTCGTTATTGCACTCTGTCTCGTCATGCAAACCGGCGTTCATGCCGCTGGGGTTTGGACCAAACTTGCCAATCCCAGCCCTGGCGGCGGATCCGAGTCTGCAGTGTTGCTGACGGACGGGACTGTTATGGTTCAAGTGGGGGTCGACGTCGCAAGTAAGACCTGGAAGAAACTGACCCCGGACTCGTCGGGAAATTATATTAACGGCACTTGGTCATCCATGTCGTCAATGGGGCTCGAACGACTTTTCTTCGCTTCGAATGTTCTTCCAAGCGGGAAGGTTTTTGTGTTGGGCGGCGAATACAGCGGACCAAACACATCAGCGAACTTCACCAATTCTGGAGAAATCTACGATCCAGTCGCCGATTCCTGGTCTACGATTGCAACGTTTCCTAACCCAATATTCGGTGATGATCCAACCGTTGTCCTTCCCAACGGAAAGATTTTGTGTGGCTACATCGCTGATGCCAGAACCTACCTCTACGATCCCGTGGCAAATACCTGGTCCCAAACCGGAACAAAACTTCGAAACGATGAGAGCGACGAAGAAACGTGGGCGATGCTGCCCGGCGGCGACATCCTTTCTTACGATATTTTTTCGAGCCCAGCGAAGGGGGCGGGACACGCGCAACGATACAAGTGGACAACTGGAACATGGGTCGACGCAGGATCTGTACCGGTACCGCTTACTTCGTATCCAGGGTTGGGGTATGAACTTGGCCCTTCAGGGCTATTACCTGATGGACGAGTTATTCAGATCGGGGCAAACAATAACACGGTGATCTACAACCCCTCGACGAATTCCTGGACGCGTGGACCAAGTCTTCCGACGGGAATGGGAGCCGATGACGCGCCGGGTGCAGTGCTCCCTAACGGTCGGTTTATTTTTGCAGCCGATACGCCGATTACAGTTCCTTCCTGGAATCCGGTTGGTCCAACCTCACTCTTCGAATATGACTATACGACAAATAAGTTATCGACTGTTAATCTTCCATCAGCACTTGCTGCGGATCTTGCCGGCCCTGCATTTCTCTGTCGCATGTTGATCTTACCAAATGGTCATATGTTGTTAATTACAACCACTGGCTCATTATGGGATTACGCTCCGTCGGGTACACCACAAGCGAGCTGGGCACCAACGATTACCAACGTGGCTAAATCCACGACAAACAGCAATGTTTATACGATTACGGGGACTCAGCTCACAGGAATATCGGAAGGGGCGGGATACGGCGATGACGCGGAAATGGCAACGAATTACCCAATTGTTCGCCTGACGGACGCAAAAGGTTTGGTACGATTTGCACGCAGCTCTAACTGGACTCCGGGTGTCGCGACAGGGAACTTATTAACCACATGTCAGTTCGAATTGCCACCCAAGCTTCCCATCGCAGACTATACGTTGAATGTGATCGCAAACGGGATCCCCTCCGCGAATTTCAAGTTCAGCCTCGCCAATCCAAGTAATGTTGACGCCGTGTTCGACGCAGCCACCAAAACTCTGAAGATTACAGGTGATGCCAATTCAAATTCGTTGACGGTCAGCCTGCAAGCGGGGGTTTTGAAAGTCGAAGGAGCGAACGATACGACGATTAATCACACGAGTTTGTTCAGTGTCAATGTGACCGGGCAAATCATCGTGAATGCGGTACTCGGGGACGGCAATGATTCCATCGCCGTAATCGGTATTGATTCGTCGGCGACAAATGTCGATTTAGGACCGGGGTCCGACAAGGCCGCGTTCACCCTCTGCAATATTTCGAACTTGACAGTCGACGGAGGCGCGGGAACGGATGTCGTCACTGTGACTTCCAGTACGACCGGGACATTCAAACCAATCAATGTGCCCTGATGATACAAGTCGTAATCGTCGCAGCAAAACGAACTCCGTTTGGCCGCTTCATGGGATCGTTGGCTGATTGTTCAGCCGTCGATCTTGCAAGTGAAGCGGCCAATGCTGTTTTGTTGAACCTCGATCGAAAGCAGTTTGATCTGGTTGTCCTCGGCAACGTTTTGAGTGCCGGACTCGGAATGAATATTGCCCGGCAAGTCGCTGTTCGAATCGGGTTCCCGATCGAAGTCCCCGCATATACAGTCAACATGATGTGTGCGTCAGGACTACAGGCAGTGCTTCTTGCCGCGCAAGCCATTCGGGCGGGTGATGCGAACGCGGTACTCTGCGGTGGAACAGAATCGATGTCGAACGCGCCATATTTGGTTCCCAAGGCCCGGCGTGGCTATAAATTAGGCGACGGGACATTGATTGATTCGTTACTGCACGATGGCTTAATCGACAGCTTCGACCACGCGCATATGGGGCTTTCTGCAGAAACCCTTGCCCGCGAATTCCAAATCGCGCGGCACGAACAAGACGAATTCGCTGCACGTAGTCAGGCCCGTTTTGCCGCAGCCTTTCAATCGAACGTTTTCAACGATGAAATTGTTCCTGTTGGTTCGCTTAAACAAGACGAACATCCTCGCGTCGACACCACTCTCGAAAAGCTGACAATCCTTAAACCTGCGTTTAGCGCAACAGGTACTGTCACTGCGGGAAACGCGTCAGGGATCAACGATGGAGCCGCAATGCTGGTCGTCGCCAGCGACAAGTTCGCCCGTCAACAGGGGTGGCCAGTCCTTGCCCGACTTGCGGGGGGAACGACCCAAGGCTGTGATCCCGCCCGAATGGGGCTTGGCCCTGTTCACGCCATTCGAAAACTGTGCCGGAATCACGGGTGGAACGTCGATCAGTTCGATTCCGTCGAGATCAACGAAGCATTCGCCGTACAGGCTCTGGCTTGCCAACGTGAACTGAATCTTAATACTGATCGAGTTAATGTTAACGGAGGTGCCATCGCGATCGGGCACCCGATTGGAGCTTCAGGTGCTCGTTTGGCCGTGCATCTCGCACATCGCATTGCGTCAGGCGAGATTGCACAGGGTTTGGCAGCCCTGTGTGTTGGAGGTGGAATGGGGATCGCTGCCGCGTTCACAAAGTAGGCGACGCTGAGTTCATTCGGTGGCCCCAATCGAGATGTTGCCGAGATTGATTTCGACCGGAACATCAATGATCAGCGTCGGTGCTTCATAAACGAAAACGTACTGGCTGGCAGGGGCAGCGATCTTGCGCCATCGATAGTCGACCGCGACCGCTCCATCAGACTGTTGCGTTGTTTCAAATTCCGTGAAATTTGTCCTGGTACCGGATTTGGTTTCCAGATAAACCGAGTTGTGAAAGATCCAAGTCCGGTGTGATTCAAACGCTGGCCCACCGTTGTCGTAGGTGACCGCGACCCCAATCTCGGAATCGAGTTCACCATCACCCACGGCGTTAAACGCGACATCCCTAAGACGAACGGAGACGCCTCCCCGTCTTCGAATCGTTCCGCGAGCCTGCGACGTTTGATCAAAGATGATTCGCTCAACGGCGGCTGCAATCTGACAATGAACACGACCACGAATTGAAAACTCACTAAATTCACCGCTGTCAGTCAGACCAAAATCCCAAACAACGGCCACTTCATGAGCACCCTCTCGCACCGGAATTTCATATTTCGCATCGGGATTCCACGCGTGAAGCGGTCGATCCTGATCGTCCCTGGCTTTCAGATCGGCAGCGGACATGGAAAGAAACATTGCCCTCAATCGAGGCTCAATCGCCAGACGGCCATTGATTCGAAGCAGTCGCTGCTGCTGTTCACCAACGACCGATCGAACTTCAATGGTGTCAATCGCCAATCGGAAAGGTCCCGTGCGCTGAACCGATCGACTCTTCACGATCGCGGCGGATGTGATAGAGATTTGAAGCGAGTCTGTCCCCGTAATGAATTGCCAATCGAGTTTGTTCCGGTCGCACAGGTCGTCCAGAGAATCCCAAAATGTCACAGAATCCCAGTCAACGGCGAGTTTTTTCTCGCTCAGCGTGGAATTCTGATCGGCGAATAAGACCTCATTGTCCGTCTGCTTATGAATCTCCAAAAGGATCTGCCGAAGCGAAAATTCGCCTTTCAGCGAGACATAAGAAGGTCTCGACGATTCCTTCGCTGCCCGCTGCTCCAACTGCTTTCGAATTCGTCGGATCGACTCGCGTGCCGGCGTACTTTCAATCAATTCAGGAGCCGGAAGTTTCTTCAGGACAGCGGGACCAAGATCAAGAATCTGTCTCTCAGCACGACTCCGTTCGGCGAGCGTACGAGCATCAAGCCCCTGAATCAGCTCATCAATTCGATTTCTCGACTTCAACTCCTCTTCTGCCAACCCGTCGGTCAAGTTGCTGAGGCATACAACGACGAGAATGAAGCTGAAACAAAACAGACTGTGGCAAGAACGTGGGAACACAAATGTTTGTGCTTTGAAATGGATTGTGAATATGACCATTAAACTGCATTCTATCGGATATTGCTTCTCTCATCGTCTATTATCGTGCCACGTCCGCCATGACTTTGCCAAGGAAAATCAGTTCGAATCATGGTGATGTATCTCCATGATTCGAACAATGGCGGGCAGGCGGATATCGTACTCGCTGGATTGAGTCGACTCGCGACCGATCGTCGTTATTCACTGCTTTGTGGAATGTTCACCATGAAACGCGTTGTCCTTTTGAAAACTATCTGGTGCATCGCTCTTTTGCAGATTTCAAATCAATGCCTGCGCGCTGAGGATGACATCCGCGAATTGAAACTACGTGACTGGCAACCTCGGTCCATGCTGGTAACGAAACAGACAGTCGTCGAGACCCCTCGATTCCCTGTGATCGATATTCACAACCACCTTGGCGGTGGGAGGCAGTTCCTGACCAACGAGCGTGTTGAACGCTACCTGACGGAAATGAATGAAGCGGGAATTCGAACGGTCGTGAACCTGGACGGTGGTTGGGGAGACAACCTCAAAGAGACGATCGAGGTTCTCGACAAATCGCATCCCGGTCGCTTTGCCACCTTCGCACTGATCAATTTCGAAGGAATCGATGATCCCGACTGGTCTCAACGAGAATCAAAACGATTGGAAGAAGGATTTCAACAGGGCGCCCGAGGCTTGAAGATCGATAAGCGACTTGGGCTGCGTTATCGTGATAAAACTGGTCAGCTGGTCGCCGTTGATGATCCTCGGCTCGATCCGATTTGGGCTGTCTGTGGCAAACATAAACGGCCTGTCGTCATTCACGTATCTGACCCGGCTGCCTTTTTTACTCCACTTGATAAGTCAAACGAACGCTGGCATGAATTAAATGATCATCCAAATTGGCTATTTTTCGGTGATCAATTCCCCAAACGCCAGGAAATCCTCGATCAATTGCATCGAGTCATCGCCCGGCATCCCCAGACCACGTTCATTAACACACATTTTGGCAATAACGCCGAAGACCTGGCATCGGTCGGTGCGAATCTTGACAAATATCCGAATATGTTCGTCGACTTCGATGCCAGAATTTCAGAACTCGGTCGCCAACCTTATACGGCAAGAAAGTTCTTTCTGAAGTATCAGGACCGAATTCTTTTCGGGACCGACACAACGCCTCGACGGGACGCATTCCGCATCTATTACCGATTTCTGGAAACCGATGACGAATACTTCGATGCCTCGGCAAGTCACCACCCGCAGGGATTCTGGATGATCTATGGACTGTATCTGCCCGACGAAGTCCTGGAGAAAATCTATCATAAAAATGCGGAGAAACTCCTCAGTGTCGCTGGGTTCACCCCACCACCGCCGAAGGTTGAAAACGACACCGCGACCAAAAATCAAATCGTTGTGCGAGCGACCGAAGACTTCGTGGTAACGGGCCAACCCGATAAGAAGGTCTGGGACAAAACCGATTGGGTCTCGCTCCCACGTCGAAAGGCAGATGGCCTGACTTACAATTCACGCATTAAACTGCTGTATTCACCGACCGGGTTGTACGTCTTATTTGACGGAACCGACGCGAAACTGACGGTGACAAATCTGGCCGATTTCGACAATCTCTGGGAAGAAGACGTCTTCGAAATCTTTTTGTGGACGGATGAATCACAGCCGATCTACTTCGAATACGAAATTTCGCCACTGGGTGCCGAACTTCCCATCATCGTTCCCAACCTCAACGGAAAGTTCCTCGGCTGGCGGCCCTGGCACTACGAGGGTTCTCGTAAAATACAAAAAGCAACCTCAATCATAGGCGGAAATAAGCAAGCCGGTGCATTGGCGACCGGTTGGGCCGCCGAAATCTTTATCCCATACAAACTGCTTGAACCACTGCAAAACGTCCCTCCAAAAATGGGAACAAAGTGGCGGGCCAATTTTTATCGTGTCGATTACGACGACAAGAAAACCACGCACTGGTCATGGGTTCCGACAGGTCCCAGCTTCCACGACTACAAAAACTTTGGAACCCTGGTTTTCGAATAGCAGAACCAACGACGTATCTGTCTCAAAGAACGAAGAAAAAAATGGGACTTATGGGGACCTAAGGGACTTATGTGACAAAGACCACCCAGATCGACGTCACTTTAACGATCCATCTTCGACATTCGACTGATGCCATTCGGCTGGCAAACCGGGTTTCGTTTCTCTCAGGATTTCCAGAATCGCGGTCCGATCATCGTCAGAAAGATGTTCAAATTCCCGACTGCGATCCGCACCACTGAGTACTTCCCACATTCGTCGAAGAACGACGTCTTTGGCTTCGGCTGGAAGCGCGTCGAACGATCGCGAATAGATCAGGTAACTGCACGGATATTTGAAAAGTCGACGTTCGAGATCAAAATCGCGCAATGATCTTCCTTTTGAATCTCTCGGACCTCGTTGTGAAAACTCATCGGCGAATGTTGTTGTCCCTTGCAACTTCGACGTGATCGGTGCTTCGCCACAGAACAACAGATACTTTACCAATGCTTCACTAGCATGTTTGATTCGGGTGGTCGTGCTTTCCCACCGATGCGCAGGTGGTTCTTTCAGGTCACGATTTAATCCCGCTTCTGCGTGCAATGCCTCGCGCGTTTGAAAATTGGCTCGCGTCAACAGATTGTGTGCCTCAGCCTGATGTTCAAGGACCATTAGCGCAACAAGATCACTATGAGGGCTGAGGTAGGCCGAAGTCTTGAATCGGCTGTCAAGTTCCGTCACGTTCTGACCTGATGTGTTATCGACTGGTTCCGTTTGCCGCGTGCTTTTGATGACCAGATTACCTAAATGCAGTTGCTTCCCATGAGTCCCTGTGACGTACCACCCTCCCCAGCGTTTCTCGATAGGGCTGCTATGGTCAACACGTTGCGTTCCCATGGAAAGGACCGGTAAACCACCGGCATCGACGTAGACCGATCGAACCAGGTGGCCGGGAACTCCCCGCGTGTTCGACGAACCGTGACAAAGCAGACAATTGTCCGTCTGCCGAGTTGGTTTCGGGATTTCCGCCGCTTCCTGGCTCAACGTGTAAAAGACAGCCCCCAAGGAAGGATCGACGGCAGACAACTCAAGAACTTCACCATGCTGGCAGAAACCGACGTACATCTCATCGTTAAAATAAATTGCTCGTGGCGTACGAGGTGCAATTCGGTTTCGCTGAAGACTTGTCTTTGAAAAGACGAGTGTCTGGGATGAGATCGGAACATCAAGCTCCTTCAGCAGTGACTTGAGATAGCCACGTCGATCTTCATGTTCGAGACGGGCCTCCCCCTTTTGCAGTCGTGCTGCTAACTGTGAAATGGGGTTGTCGGTCAGTGCCGTCAGGTAATTAATCGGTTCGCGCTCAAAGTCTTGAGCCACAACCAAGTTTTCACCAAACAGGATCGTTACCGCGGTGACGATAACCGCGATGACCCGATGCAGATTCGATTGTGAGCGATCAAATGGCCTGAAATCCGTAAAGTCTTTCATCGGAATCACCCCTTGTGCTCTCTCAGTTGTGCGATAAATCTTGTCGATTGACCAATCTTATTTTGAATCCAAAGTCGCTAATCCGAATGCTACTTCATGTATTGACTGGACATCTGCGTCGCCAAAGCCCATAAATTCTGACAGGCAATCGAAGCGCTTGATCAAATCATCCTCAAGTTGAACTTGGTCAATCTGTTTTAAGGCGTCCACACAAAACTTTCCCAAGCTGAAAGTTGACGACAATACAATTATCCACCGAATCAGGACTCTGCCATCCACATTCAATCACTCTACTATCGTCAAAACAGGACGTCAACGTCCACTTTTAAATATAACGGAATTCTGTAATGTTTTCTCAGACCGTGGAATACGCTTTACGAGCGGTAGTGTTTCTCGCCGATCATGCGCCAACAGCCTGCACCACCGACCAGATTTCAACCGCAACTCAAGTTCCCAAGCCGTACCTGTCCAAGGTGCTTCAGAACCTGGGACGGAATAATATTGTGCGAAGTCAGCGAGGAATCGGCGGAGGGGTGACGCTGGTGAAGATGCCCAGCGAGTTGACGATTCTCGAAGTCGTGAATGCCGTCGAACCGATCGAGCGAATTCATAGTTGTCCATTGGGGCTTAAGTCACACGGCACTCATTTATGCCCGCTGCATCAGCGCATGGACGAGGCACTCGAAATGGTTGAAAAATCGTTCAAGCAAACAACCGTCGCCGAAATGCTGGCGGAACCGGGTGGCAGTCATCCACTCTGTGAAAACCCCAAAACTGTGTCCGACAAACAAGTAAAAAACGGTCTTAGTTAACCGGCGAAAAGCCGTTTCGTCAGGGAACATGCCTTGAGTATCGATTCAGACAATTCAAAGGAAATATTATTTTCAAATTGGCCTTTGCGAATCTCGCCGCTTCCGCCGGCACCTGAAGTTTCCTATCCCGACGTTCATTGGGACTGGTCGGCAGTCAATTCGGTTCCTGTAATTGATCCGACGGCATGGGTCGCTGACGGGGCTGTTGTGATTGGTCGAGTTCGATTGAAGGCGCGCAGCTCAATCTGGTTCGGCTGCATTCTTCGCGGCGACCAACAATGGATCGAGGTGGGCGAAGAAACGAACGTCCAGGACGGATCGATTCTGCATATCGAACAAGATACCCCCTGCATTCTTGGCAACCGTGTCACGCTAGGCCACCGCGCCACTGTTCACGCCGCGACGATTGGCGATGGTGCATTAATTGGAATCGGAGCTACAGTCCTCAGCCGATGCGTCATTGGCGAAGGGGCGCTGATCGCTGCAGGAGCAGTTGTGTTGGAACGAACTGTCGTCCCTGCGCATACGCTTTGGGCCGGCTGCCCGGCCCGACAGATCAAGGAATTATCGCCCGAGCAGCAGAAACGCCTCGCGGCCACTTACCAGCATTACGTGAATAACGCCGCCGCTTATCGCGCGGCCGCGAGTTACGTACATCGTCAAACCTCAGATTCCTGTGCCACTGCTTGACCGTCTTCGGTCAAGCAGTGCTCTTCGCTCTTCGATCAAGGCAGCGCCAGCCCACAGGAACATGGACCAATAAGAAATTACCGGCCAAGTAACATTCCCAACAAAAAAAGCCCGGCAAGGAATCCTCTGCCGGGCAAAATCAGCTTGATTTCAATCAATCGACCGAATCTGCAGTTACATACCGTACTTTTGCTTACGAATTTTTCGACGCTTGACCTTCCACCGACGATCTCGCTTTTGTTTGGTGGTCAACTTGACTTGTTTCATCGTACTCCCCTCGTGGGTATTGATTAGTTGGCAGCCTGTTTTTGGCCGGAAAGTTCGAGCCCATGAAGATAGCAACCTAAATCCGTTTCTGGAAGCCAGTTCATTCACTTTTCAAACGTACTTGGGGATTTTCGGTTCTGGAATCTCATCAAGTAACCTGGCGATCACGGATTCTGCTGTCATCCCCTCGGCCTGAGCCTGAAAATTCGTCGACAGTCGGTGTCTGAGCACAGGAATAGCGACTCGGCGAATATCTTCGAGCGAAACGCTAGGACGACCATCCATCGCTGCGATGGCCTTGCCGCCGGCAATCAGGAATTGTCCTGCACGAGGCCCGGCCCCCCAGTCAACCAGTTCTTTCACGAATTTTGGAGCCGTATCGTCAAGCGGCCTCGTTGCCCGAACCAGGCGCGCGACGTAATTCACGGTCAACGGCCCGATTTCGATCGAATGGATTTGCTTTTGTAGATAAAGGATTGCCTTGGCAGACAACACTTTGCGAACTTCTTGCCTTTCACCTGAATTGCTGGCCGTCAGGATCTTCTCCTCTTCGGCGAGGTTCGGATAATCAACTTTGACATTAAACATGAATCGGTCAAGCTGTGCTTCCGGCAGCGGATATGTCCCTTCCTGCTCGATCGGATTTTGCGTGGCGATCACAAAAAACGGCTCAGGAAGCTGATAAGTCGTCTGACCGACCGTAACCTCTTTTTCCTGCATCGATTGCAACAATGCCGCCTGAGTCTTTGGCGGCGTACGATTGATTTCGTCCGCAAGAAGGATATTCGTAAATACTGGACCTTCAACGAATCGGAATTCGCGACGCCCGGCATCATTTTCATCAAGGACATTGGTCCCCGTAATATCTGACGGCATCAGGTCAGGCGTAAACTGAATTCGCTTAAAGTGGACGTCCAGAATCTGAGCAATCGTCGAAACAGTCAACGTCTTCGCCAGCCCCGGCACACCGACCAGTAAACAATGTCCGCCCGTAAAGATTGCAGCCAGGATCTGTTCGATCACCGCATCCTGACCGACGATGATTTTGTGAAGCTCCTCCGTCATCAACTCGCGATGTTTCCGAAATTTTTCGAGGAACTCGTCAAAGTCCGGTTTCTTCTCAGCCAAGGCGGATCTCCCCAAATTTTTTCCAGCGTAACATGACCAGGCGTTCGCCCGACCAGTTGCCACCCTTCAGTCTTCAATGCCGTCACGCCACTGTACGGAACTGGCGGCAACTTGGAAAGTTGGTAGACAACGACAACATTCGGCAAACCTGAAACACAACGAGATGAGGCGCGGAAACTCGCTGGGCAATGACACAGTCGTGGTCGCGTCCCGAAAAAAGGTTCACATCGATATTCGAGCATGAGGCGCGGAAACGGACCTGGGCAATGCCTCATTTATGGTCGCGTCCCGAAAAAACGGGGTTGCAGGGATTTGGGGGGGGTGGTCCAATACGCGCGGCAGGATGCACTTCAACTGGGGGGGAGGTCCAAGGATGGACATGTTTGTTGTGCGCGGGGGAAGACCCTTGCGCGGTCGGGTGAGCGTCAGCGGTGCCAAAAATGCCGCATTGCCGATCATGGCAGCGGCCCTCGTGGCGAATGGAACTTCCGTACTTCACGGTGTCCCTGATTTGGTCGATGTCACGACTTTGTCGAGTGTTTTACGGTCTCTCGGGATGAATGTTGATCGTCGAGCCGACGGTGCAATCGCCTTGTCAACCTGCGACGAACAGAAATGCCTGGCCGATTACGAGCTTGTCCGTCGGATGCGAGCCAGCGTCTGTGTACTGGGGCCGCTTCTTGGACGACGTGGTCGCGCGTGCGTCTCACTTCCCGGCGGTTGTAACATCGGCCATCGCCCGATTGATCTGCACCTGAAAGGTCTCAGGGCCTTAGGTGCCAAAATCACAATCGATCGCGGTTACGTTTTTGCACGAGCTGATCGCCTGGTCGGAGCGGACATCTACTTGGGTGGTTCGTTTGGAAGTACCGTGACAGGCACATGCAACGTGATGTGTGCGGCGGTTTTTGCCAAAGGGATTACGACGATTTCAGCCGCTGCATGTGAGCCCGAAGTCGTCGACCTTGGCCAATATCTCAACGCGATGGGAGCGAAAATCGAAGGACTCGGCACACCGCTTCTGAGAATCGAAGGGGTTGAGGATCTGAACGCAGTGGAGCACACCGTGATTCCCGATCGCATCGAAGCCGCCACAATGCTGATCGCGGCGGCAATGACCGGCGGCCGGTTACAGGTCGATAATCTTGTTCCTGCTCACTTGGCCGGAGTGATCGATGCCCTGCGAATGATGGACGTCATGATCGAAATTCACGACCGGACCGCGATTGTGACCGCACCGGATAAGCTTCGCGCGCTCGACATCACGGCGTTACCCTACCCCGGAATTCCGACCGACGTTCAGGCTCAATTCACAGCATTATTGTCGATCGCCGAAGGGATCAGCGTCGTCACCGACAAGGTCTTTCCCGATCGTTTTATGCACATTCCTGAATTGATGCGAATGGGTGCCAATGTTCGCCGAGAAGGAGCTTGTTCCATCATCGCCGGGATCAAAACCCTGTCAGGTGCCTGCGTAATGGCGTCCGATCTTCGCGCGAGTGCCGCGTTACTGCTTGCCGCTCTTGCGGCAGACGGTGAATCGGTCATTCGACGAGTCTACCACCTGGACCGTGGTTACGAGCAACTCGAAAAGAAGTTCAACAGCGTCGGTGCCGACATCGTTCGCGTCGTTGATCAACCCGAAACGATGCCGGCAAGTCTGCAACTTTCCGAGGAAGAGCAGCAACCACTTGCCGTTGACTCCAGTGACTCACCGCCTCCCCCAAAATTTCTGTCACGACGCGAAGCTGGTCAACCCAAATTCAAGTAAGCACCCGACCTGCATCACAGCCAGACTGCTGTCACGACGGAATCGTACACCAAACATTTCAGGGTGCCACGGTTTTACCGTCTTCGGCAAGGCCGTGGTCTTCGAAATCGAAACGAATCATGAAGATTCGGCTTCGTCAAAGACTCCAAAACCGTGGCACCGCTTAGATTGACGTCAGTCATCCCTTCAACCGCTCGCGCCAGGAGGCGACTTGTTGCAGCACTGGCGATCGACCGCCGCTACCAAAACTGCTGAGACGAGAAACGACGTTTCTCACGCCAATGAAATTGGAAACGTCTGCTTCAATCTTGTCACAGGCATCCTGCAATTCCGCCAATGTGAGGTCCGCCAATTTACAAGGCTTTGACTCGCACATTCGCACCAGCTTCCCGACGACTTCATGCCCTGTCCGCATTGGGACCCCCCGACCAATCAAATATTCCATGAGCGTTGTTGCGTCCAGAAATCCTTCCTCCAGTCGAGCGTTAATCGTTTCCACCTGCAATTTTGCCCGGCGAACGATGCTCGGTGCCAACTCAAGACATGCCTGAACGGTATCGAGTGCATCAAAAAACGCGAGTTTGTCTTCTTGCAGATCGCGGTTGTACGCGAGTGGAAGGCCTTTCAACAGGGTCAGAATCTGCGTGACATCGGCGATCACCCGAGCTGACTTGCCTCGGATCAGTTCCAGCACATCGGGGTTCCGCTTTTGCGGCATGATCGATGAGCCTGTCGTATACGCATCTGGCAGCTTAAGGAACCCGAATTCCGTCGTACACCACAAAATCCATTCCTCGGCCCAACCACTCAGGTGAACGGCGATGAGTGAAAGAACGAATATCGACTCTGCCAGAAAATCCCGGTCACTCGAAACATCTAGACTGTTCGCGGCAACGGCTACTTCAAACGTCGAAGCCGATGTCGCCCGAGTGAACCCAAGCAAGTCCGCAGTTTCCATGCGATCAATCGGTAACGAGGTTCCTGCAAGTGCTGCCGCTCCCAGCGGAAGAATATTGACCCGCTTCAGACAATCCGCGACTCGCTCTCTATCGCGTTGAAATTTTTCACAATAGGCGAGCCAGTAATGAGCTGCCATCACTGGTTGAGCCCGCTGCAGATGAGTGAAACCGGGAAGCACAACCTCGGCATCTGGTTCGCAGCGATCAACAAATGCCCGCTGAAGCTCCAAAAGCAGTTCATCGATTGCGGTCAAAGACTCGCGAACATAAAGCTTCAGATCCGTCGATACCTGATCGTTACGACTGCGCGCCGTATGTAGCTTCCGACCGACATCACCGATCCTCTGGATCAGTGCTGACTCGATATGCATGTGGATGTCTTCGAGTTCGGTCTTCCAGACCATTTCACCACGTGCAATCTCGGCGCCGATGCTGGAGAGCGTCTCGACGATTTGTCGGCATTCGTCAGCAGTCAGTAAGCCAACCTTGGCCAGCATACGAGCGTGTGCCTGCGAGCCACGAATGTCGACCGCAGCCAGCCGATGATCAAACGAGATCGACTCCGTGAATTTTTCAACTCGCGGGTCAGTCTGTTCATCGAAAGCACCGCCCCAAGGTTTGACGGACAAGGTGGTCTCCAGCGGAAAATAGAGGTTCTAAGATCAATCCCTGACAAATCAGGGCAAACTCAAAAGGATTCAAGCAGCGATCAGCAGTGATATCAGCCGTTCTGCATTCTGAAATCACTTTTACAGGTTATGCTTCCATCCAGTGCCAGTAAAGCACTGAGGATGCCAGTTCTTTTTCAACGCCGAGACTCAATTCCGATTCCGTAAAGTCATGCCGTTGCGACACGCACAGCGGGTGACTCGATGATTTCGGTACTGCGAAGTTTGGCGGCGTCGGCGATCACTCGTTCGAGTTCGGCTACGTATTCCAGGAACTTCGTTTTGCCGAGAGCTGTCATGCGACACAAGGTTTGCGGCCGATTGGCTTTTGAACCTTTCCAGATCTCGACAAGGCTCGCTTCCGTAAGAACTTTCAGGTGACGATTCAGATTTCCGTCTGTTAACGAACAGAGTTCCTTAAGATCACCAAATAGAAGTCCTTCGGGGTGGGTAACAAGTGATGCCATGATCCCGAGTCGAGCTTTCTCATGGATAGCGCGCTCCAGTCCATCATACGCAAACCGTCCTCCGGCCGACGAAACCGGAACTGACGCGTTTTCGGGTTTGGGTTGTCCTTCATCATTCCGCTTGAGAGTCATAACTTTTCTCTAATCGCCAGTACAAAATGCCCGAGATCGCAGCTTGTCCGATCCCAAATGTGAAAACCATCGCCCAGGGCGAACATGCATAAGGGCCTCTGGCGACCGCGAGCACGATGCAACCAGTGATCAAATACCAAATAGCAACCCAGATCACTTCACGCGGGAGTACCCGGGCTGACGCAAAGACTCCCAACCCAAAAACCATACTCCACAGGCCAGGGAGCAACCAGAGTTGCTCAACGGCAAACGACGCAATTCCCCACGTGACTGCGGCACCTACGAAAAGACAGGGAAGGAACTGTTCCACCGCCTGCCACGATAATTGTCGAGTCAACGCCGACGGACTTCGGCGAGCACGAACCAGGATTTCCAGGCCACTAAAAACCTGACCAACTGCCGCCAGTCCGATCCAGACAAACAAGTATTTTGCTGGCGTTTCCAACGGCGCCGGAATCCAACAGATCTGGATTGCAGCCCCAAGCAATGCAAACACGCTCGTCCAGGCTACGGTCAATGATCGATACCCGCGAAATGTTTCCGTTCGAGCCAGAGTTCGCCGAATATCAGCGATCTGTGACATGGCGTCAGCGAGCTCAAGGGGACTTTGCATGACACGGCCTTGGATGGTGTTCTTGGTGCGACGACCTGCATTTGATCAAGCAAGTCGCTTTGCATTGCCAAGTTAAATGAAATGATCGAACTGTCAAGTCATTCAGCCATTAAACCGACGATTCCAAGCGTGAATCGCTTCTGATATCCTTCAGTTTTCGGCGGGTGAACTAAGTTGAACGAGTGAAAGGTGAAGATGACAGACCACAACGGAAAACTCTTTATCGAGACGGTCGGCTGTCAGATGAACATGCTCGACAGTGAATTGGTTGTTGGAGCACTTCGGAAAGAAGGCTATAGCCTGACAGACGATATCCGGGAAGCGGATACGATTCTATTTAATACCTGCAGCGTACGCGAACATGCCGAACATAAGATTTACTCGGCCCTCGGTCGGCTCAAATACAGCAAGCTGTCGCGCCCGAATCAGGTGATCGGCGTGTTGGGTTGTATGGCTCAGAAAGATCAGGAACTGGTCTTTCAAAAGGCTCCGCACGTCGACATGGTCGTTGGCACGGGCCAACTTGCTGAAGTTCCAAAACTGATCGACGCAGCTCGACAACACCGGGAACGTTCACTGGCGGTCAGCCTGGACCGCAAGGAAGGATCACGGGCCGAAGTCAGCGACAGTTTCCAGAGTTATGATCCTCTTCGCGAACCAGAAATGCGGCCGTCGCCCTATCAGGCGTTCGTTCGAATCATGATTGGCTGTGACAAATTCTGCACCTATTGCGTCGTACCGATGACGCGCGGCCCTGAACAAAGTCGTCCCCCACGAGATATCCTGCATGAAGTGAAGGTTCTCGCCGACCAGGGTGTGAAGGAAGTGACTCTGCTTGGTCAGACCGTCAACAGCTACAAGGTGACTCAAGACGGAAGGCAGTACCGTTTGGCAGACCTGCTGGAAACGATTCATGACGTCGACGGAATTCTGAGACTGAAGTTCGTCACGAACTTTCCTAAGGATATGACCGACGATCTACTGCAAGCAGTCCGAAACCTGCCGAAATGTGCTCAGTATCTGCATGTCCCTGCTCAATCAGGCTGTAATGAGATGCTGAAGCGAATGAAACGGGGTTACACGATTGAAGACTACCGGGAAATGTTTGGTCGTATTCGATCAACGCTGCCGAGGGCTTCAGTTTCGAGCGATTTCATTGTCGGCTTCTGTGGCGAGACTGAAGAGGCCCATCAGAAGAGCCTGGACGTGATACGTGAGTGCCGATTCAAGAACAGTTTCATTTTCAAGTACAGCCCTCGACCAGGAACCAAGGCTCACGATTTACTGGTCGACGATATTCCTGAAGATGTGAAACGACATCGAAACCAGGAAATGCTCGTATTGCAAAATCAGATCAGCGCTGAGGATAACGCGGCGTTTATTGGCCGCGAAGTCGAAGTGCTGGTGGAAGGGCCAAGTAAATCGGAAGTCAAACGCGGGGATTCCGCTTCGTTAACTGGACCTGTGCAATTGACCGGACGGACCACATGCGACCGTATTGTGGTCTTCAATGGCAACCCGCGCCTGGCTGGATCGATGACGTCGATCACGGTCGAAGACTGCACACCGACAACGCTGATCGGCAGCATTGTCACTCAAGAAATTCAGCACGGCTCAGCGCCGTTGCTGCCGATCCTGGTCTAGGCGATTTTGAATTCGATAACTGGTCCTGAGGACTACTCGGTCCAGTTATTGATATCATCACCGCCGCCGTCTTCGTTTTGCTTGTTGGGGCCTGACGACCAGATCGCTGGTTTATCAACACTCGATTTACTGTTGGGATACTGGTAGTTCAACGGCTGATTCCAGGCGTCCTTTGGAAGCTTTTCGGCGAAGGCTGCCATTGGTTTTCCGTCAGCCCCTTGTCCGGGATTCAGCATCTGGTTGACGTCCGTCGGAAAATCCCCATCGTGAGCGACTGCATATTGCTTTGCGATCTGCTCAAAACCAGAAATATTCACTTTGGTCTGGCGGATCAAAGCGACTTTCTGCTGGCCGATCAAGTTGGGAATCACCATTGCGGCGATCACGCCAAGGATTGCCAGCACCAATAAGACTTCCGTCAGCGTAAATCCATGACGGCGATGCGAACGAGGGATTGATGAACAGCGTTTCATGATCACTTCCGAGAATCAAGGTATTCCGAAACCAACTTGTAACAAAAAAGAGTTTGCTCTTTGCCTGCGTAACGTGCAACGTGAAGATTTGATTGTTCAGGTTGATTTCAGGTTTTTCCTGAAATCAACCGCGAACATTCCTCCTCGGCGGCTGGAAGCCGCCGCTACCTCCGGACGTACAGCTATTTTGCCTTGGACTTATCCGCAGCGTCCCAGTCGCCAGCAACAGCAGTCAGGATTCGTTTGGGATCAACATGCTTTCGGAACGCTTCCAAAACCTTTTCCGGAGTCAGTTCGATGATTCTCTGTTCCATTTTAGAATAGTATTCCATCGTACGGTCTGCGAGCAGAGTCGATTCCAGAACCTGGGCAAGTCGTGAATCTTCAGTTCGCATGACTTCCTGGCTTTGCAAGAAACCTTTGCGTGCGTCGTCGAGTTCCTTTTGAGTGACCCCTGATTCCAGGAATTTTTCAAGTTCTTCCTTAATCCCGTTCACAATTTTGTCGAGATTCGTCGGATTATAAATGGCGTACATGGTCATGGTTGCCCGCGTATCAAGCGAACTTGCCATCAAGGATGAACCAACTCCATAAGACAGCCCTTCCCGTTGCCGGATTCGGTCTCCCAGACGTGAAGACAATGCACCGGCACCAAAGATGTAATTGCCGATGATTAACGCCGGATAGTCCGGGTGATCGTCGCGCATCGGAATGACTCCGCCCGCAAAGTAAAACGCATTGGCCTTGTCAGGCGTTGGGATCTTGACGAGGTCCGCTTTCACGCTGACGTCGCCACTTCGAGGAATTCGCTCGTAAGGCTGCTTCGATTTCCAGCCTTTCAAGAACGCTGAAAGTGCCGTCATCGTTGCTTCTTCATCAAAGTCACCGACCACAACCAGTTGACCTGCCTGTGATCCCAGGAAGTCAGAGTACAACTTCTTGATGGCCGTCACATCAACTTCTTCTGTGAGACGGATCTCTTCCTCCGCTGTGGGGTAATAGCGGACATCGCCAGCGGGATAAGGGTTCAAAACCCGCCGGACGGTTTTGAGCGCCAGTTGCTGGGGATCGGTCAAACCTTGTTCGAGATCAGCTCGATGGCCCTGCTTGAGAATGTCAAGTTCAGCGGAAGGAAATACAGGTTCGCGTAACACTTGTCGCAACAGGTCAATGACTGCCGTCAACTTGTCTCTCTTGGTCTGGATGCTAAACGAGACCTCTCCAGCCGATCCCGATGCGCCCAGCGACGCCAGGTTCTTATCCAACTGGTCCTGAAGCTGCTGACGGGTGAGCAGCTTCGTTCCCTTCATCATCATAGACGGCATGAACTCGGCGATCTTGCTCATTCCGAATAGTGATTTCTCATCGCCATACCGCAGATTCAGTTTCAGAACAACAGTGTTTCCCCGAGTCTTTTTCGGGAGAAGCGCAACTTTGATCCCGTCGATCATGGCCCGTTTCGTCCTCGCTTCGATTTTTGATGGGTTAACATCAAATGCTTCACCGACAGAAGTGTCGCTTCGTCCTTTGTATTCGCCAATCATCTCGGTCAGATTTGGCGAAGCGGGAATCAAAGTTCGCTGAGCTTCTTTCGTTGGATAATAGACACCTACGGTTCTGTTGCTTGGTTGCAAATAAGCTCGGGCGACTCGATTAACGTCTTTCGCCGTCACTTGCTCAAGCCGATCTCGATACAGGAAATACAGCCGCCAATCTCCTTGAGCGGCCCATTCGCTGAGATGGACTGCCAGTTGCTGCGAATCCGACGCTTCCTGCTCGCGTTGTTTCAACAGACGCTGTTTGGCTCGTTCAACTTCTTCGTCTTTAACCCCTTGGTCCATCACTGACTGCAATGTGTCAAGCAGTCCATCGAGTACCGCTTCTGGCGTGTTACCGGTGGCGACTTCGACCATCAGTCGCAAGACACCTGGATCGTGCAGCGCGTAAGCGGCACCGGAGACGCTTGCTGCCTTTTTCTGTTCAACCAAGGCCTTGTACAGCCTGCCTGATGGAGTCATCGTCAGGATTGACTCAAGGACGTCGATCGGAGCAAAATCGGCGTGACCGCCGGACGGGATGTGATAGACTGCACCGACCACACTGACCTCGCCAACTCGACGCAATGTCACCGTTCGCTCACCGTCCTGAGCAGGTTCTTCCGTGTATGTCAGATCCAGTTTTCGTTCAGGTTTTGGAATGGTTCCAAAATACTTTCCGACAAATTCCAATGCCTTTTTCTCTTCAAACCGGCCTGCAACGATAACCATCGTATTGTCGGGTTGGTAATACTTCTTGTAGAAGGCACGCAGCTTTTCGACGGGAACTCGTTCGATGTCGGCTCGGTTGCCGATCGTCGATTGGCCATAGTTGTGCCAGTTAAACGCGGCACTCATGATCCGCTGGCCAAGGATTTGATGCGGGTTATTCTCACCACGTTCAAATTCATTGCGAACAACAGTCATTTCCGAGGCCAGGTCTTCACCCTTTACATAGCTGTTCAGCATGCGATCGGCTTCGAGTCGAATGGCGAATTCCAGATTGTCGTCGTTGGCCGGCAGGGTCTCGTAATAGTTCGTTCGATCGAGCCAGGTCGTGCCGTTGAATTGGGCTCCTCGGGCCTGCAGAGCTTTGGGAACCGATGGATGATCAGGGGTCCCCTTGAACAGCATGTGCTCCAGCAGGTGTGCCATCCCCGCTTCGCCATAACCTTCGTGGCGTGAACCGACGAATACCGTGAGATTAACTGTCACTGTTGGTTTTGACGGATCAGGAAAGAGTAAGACCTTCATGCCGTTTTCCAGACGATACTCAGTGATCCCTTCAATGGTGGTAATCTTCATAACTTTTGGCGCTTCCGCTGCGTGTAGAGTGAAACAAAGAAGTATTGGCAAGGAAGCCAAAATTCCGGTGACAAGACGATTAAACATCAAGACGATTCCTCCCTGATACCGTTTCACAATTTTTTCTTTTCTTTTCGATCCCACCGTTGGATCGACATTTTGAACTCGGCGTTTACCTGTCCACTGCTGTTAACATCTTTTGGTCTCGTAGTTCATTGGCAAAAATCGCTTTCTAGTAGTATCGATTCGCCAGAAACAGAGCCCAGGTGAGCCGGGAGCCCTCGGACTCTTCGTTCTCCGGTTCACGTTAGATTCCTTGAAAGAGTCCGAGGGCTTACGCCTCCCGGCTCACCACGTTTTCCAGTTTTGCGAGTTCGACGTGTGCAAAGGCTTTAACAGCAGTAGTCCCTCGTCCGCCGCGAACGTGCGGGCGATGTCGCAAGTCTGGCGACAGGCCTCGCATTCCATTGCGGGCGATTGATCAAGCGGATCGTAGCAAGCTATCGAACCGAAGGAAACCAATTTGCCAGCCAGAGACGCATCGTCGTGAATATTCCTTGAAACAATTTCATTGGATGCTCGTCCAACAATTCTGCCAAGTGACTCGACAAAATCATCGATTCGATCTGGCCAGCTGAATGGCGGACCCGATTTAGAGCGATTTCAAATATTCGATCAATACAGCAGTCTCTTTGTCATCCAGTGTTTCCCCAACCAGGTCTTCTGGCCGATGGAATTTGTTCAATACCTGCTCCAGGCTTTTCGCCTTGCCCGTATGAAGAAATCGTCGACGTGTCGAAACTCCTTTCAATGACGGTGGGTTATAGAGTTTGTTACGGTCTTTCGAGTCTTCAACTGCTCCGTCGAAAGTTTCAGAATTGGTGAATGTGGAACCAGAATGGCACTTTGAACAGCCGGCCCGTCCTTCAAACAACTGTCGTCCTAAGCCAATGTTTGACGAGACGGAATTTGCCCGGGGATTTTGCGGGTGTATCAGTGTTTCCATGTAGGCCGCCAGTGAATCCACGTCTTCGTCGGAAATTGGCTTTTCCGTATTCATGCTTTCCGTCAACGATCGCTTCATGGCGTCTTTCAAATCGGTTTGCCAGCCATGCCACGTCCACGGACCGGTCTCGGCGACGCCACGGAGCGATGGAATCAATTTCGGTGTCCCATATGTTCGATCATTTCGCGTATCAAAGACCTGGCCAGAAGTATGTCCATCGGTATGGCACGTATGACAACTGAACCAGGAATGTAGCGACCGATCGGCGTCATAGAAGACGATTTCACCGCGACGAATCATGTTTGGTTCGTCAGGCGCACCCAATCGGACGGTTTCTGTGATACGATTGGCTTCGATATCAACCATCTGCAATGAATCAGTCAGATAATTGGCGACGACAACCTGCCGTTGCCCAACAAACTGAACAGCGACGGGGCGACCACCAAGCTTGATTCTGCGGAATCGAGTCGCGTCTTTACGCAAAACTTCAGGCAGAAAATCGCCGGGATCTCCCGAGGGCCAGGGAATGGAAGGGAACTCAAGCACGAGCAGTTCGTGTGTCCCTCCGCACGTGACCACGATCACGTTTCCATCAGGGCTGAAAGCGACGGCATTCGCATCACCGACCGCTTTTCCACGAATATCCAGTCCGAGTTGTTTCTGATCAGAAGGCTCGCCGTCCGGTAATGGAAGCTTTGTCAGTCGGTTATCGATCACCCAGCCGATATCAATCATTCCTGCCGTGACGGAAAACGCGCGATTGACGGCACTCGGAAGAATCACAAGTTTCGAGTCGCTTGTTACTGAGGGAACGCCTGGATTGAAGCCGCCGTCAAAAACTTTTCGAGCACTGACCTGTTTCATAGATGAAATGTCGTGAACGAAGACTTCGCACGGCACGGCGCAACAAGTCACCAACCATTGATCATCGGGGGAAATCGCCAAGGTACGGGGAATTCCTCCAACCGCGATTCGATCAAGAACAATCGTCTCTTGTTTTTCGTTTTCGGAGACGAGTTGATCCAGGTCCAGCACCGCAACCGTGTCGTCGCCACTCAGCACAACGAACGCTCGTCGCCGAATTTTCGAGAGCGCCAATCCACCTGGTTCGTCACCCACGACAACCGTTTTCAACAAACTCAGCCTGGCAGCGTCTCGCTTCACGACAGCAACAGCGTCGTCATTCCGTAAACTGACCAAAGCCGTTGATTCATCGACCCAGGCAACATCCACCGGACCGCTACCGACGCCAAGCTCAGCAAGAATCCGGCATTCTCTGAGGTCGACGAGAGTCACCGTCCCCGCAGGATAATTTGCGGTCAGGCACACTGTCTTATCTGGCGAGATCGCCAAAGCAAGCGGACTTCGATGTGGTTCATCGGCAGATGCACGAACAGCGAAATCAACCCCAAACACCGCAATCAGAGCGAACCAACCGGTCCAATTCATGAATCGTCTCGATTAGGAAGTCCATTTTATAAACACGTTCAGCAAACTGCCGACGAAGGCCAACCAACGGTCAAGTGGCACAATTGATGGCTTGCACACCCCATCGGAATCATAGTCTCCTTGAAAACTCTACTGCATCCTCAGACAAGTACAAGCTGAATCCAAACCAGAAATTACTCAGCGGCCTTCTTTGTTTTCGTTCCCTTCTTGGTGGCTTTCTTCACTGCTTTCTTAGGAGCATCAGCTTTCGGTGCCGCAGCAGCGGATCGGCCTCGCGACTTCTTTGGTGCCGGGCCACGCGCTGCACGTTCGGCAAGAAGCGGTATCGCTTCTTCCAGCGTAAATGCCTGTGGGTCGGTTCCCTTCGGTAACGTCGCGTTGATCTTGCCGTGTTTGACATAGGCTCCATAACGCCCATCGAAGATCTGAACGGGTTCGTTGTCTGTCGGATGCGGGCCAAGTTCTTTCAGTGGGATAAGCACCGCTTTGGTTTTCGCCTGCGCCAGCAATTCAATGGCACGGTCCATTGTAATCGTCAGCACATCGTCGGTCTTGTCCAGCGATTTAAACGTCTTTTCATGCTTCACATAGGGGCCATACATCCCAACCCCGGCATTGACAACGTGGCCGGTAACGGGGTGTTTTCCTAATTGACGTGGAAGTGCGAGATACTTTAAAGCGTCATCAAATGTGATTGTGTTCGGATCTCGCGTCTTCGGCAACGAGACTCGTTTCGGTTTCGTCCCGTCCTCGCCCATTTCGCCGAGTTGAAAGTACGGACCAAATGGGCCAACCATCAGGAAAATCGGCAGGCCGGTTTCGGGTTGCACCCCCAATGATTGCGGCCCGCGTTGCTTGAGATCAATCAGGTTATCCGCAATCGCATTGGTCAGATCGGCCGGTGCCAGACTATCAGGAATCGACGCCGTGACGGTTTCCCCGTCACGTTCCGTCTCAATGTACGGACCGAACTTTCCGACACGAATTCGAGAGGTCAGGCCATCGAAGTTCAGGGTGCACGCCAATCGAGGATCGATCGCCTCTTCGTTCGCTTTGACCTGAGCGTCAAGGCCCTCGGAACCGTTATAAAATTGCTGAAGATAAGGAAGTCGATCTCCCTGACCGCTGGCGATATCGTCCAGATCCTGCTCCATCTTGGCCGTGAACCCAAAGTCGACCAGTTTTGGAAAATAGGTTTCCAGCAGTTGATTGACGGCAAAAGCTGTGAACGTCGGCACCAATTGTGACCCGTTTTTCACCACATAGTCGCGATTGATGATCGTGTCGATAATCGTCGCGTACGTACTCGGGCGTCCTATGCCATCAGCTTCCAGTGCCTTGACCAGCGTCGCTTCCGTGTACCGCGCCGGGGGCTTTGTTTCGTGCCCAATCGGGTCGAGTACCTGGCACTTGAGACGATCATTCTCTGCCAGCGGCGGCAACGAAGCTTCCTGATCGTCGAGGGCGGCCTCAGGATCGTCGACACCTTCGACGTACGCACGGAAAAAGCCTGGGAATTCCACATGACGTCCCGTCGCTTTGAATTCAGCATCCTGAACCGTGACCGTCACTGTCTGAAACCGTAGTTGTGCTTCCGCCATTTGAGTGGCGACCGTGCGTTTCCAGATCAACGAGTAAAGCGCGGCTTCGCGGCCAGACAATCCCTGTTCTTCCGCCGTTTTCATCTCAGTACCTGCAGGACGAATTGCCTCGTGTGCCTCCTGGGCATTCTTGGTTTTCGTCGTGTACTGTCGCGGTTCGGGACTGAGATATTCTTTCCCGTATCGATCAAGAACCGATTTTCGTGCAGCATTGAGTGCTTCCTGCGACAAATTAACGCTATCCGTTCGCATGTAAGTGATATACCCGTCTTCGTACAGGCTTTGAGCAATGCGCATTGTATCCCGAGCGGTCAGGCCAAGCTTCCGATTGGACTCTTGTTGCAACGTGCTGGTCGTAAACGGTGCGTACGGCTTCCGTGTCTGCAGCCGAGTCTCAACAGATGTCACGTCCCAAGGTTGATTCTGCAATCGGGCTTGCAGTTGCCGGGCGGTCGCTTCGTCGAGCAAAAGCACCTTTGCATCAGCTTTGAGTTTTCCTGTGCTTTCGTCAAAGTCTTTTCCCGTGGCAACCCGTTCGCCTCCGACGGTCGCAAGAGTTGCGTCAAACTCCGAACCATCTGCCGTGGCGAGTGTCGATTTCAAGTCCCAATAGCTACCTGACCTAAACGCCAGTCGTTCCAGCTCACGTCGAACCAGCACACGCACGGCCACCGATTGAACGCGACCGGCTGAGAGCTTCGGCTTAACCTTTTTCCACAGAAGTGGGCTTAGCCGGTATCCGTACAAGCGGTCGATAATTCGTCGCGCTTCCTGGGCGGCGACGAGATTCATATCAAGATCCCGCGTGTGCGTAACCGCCTCTTGAATCGCCTCTTTGGTGATTTCGGAAAAAACCATTCGTTTGACGGGAACCTTGGGGGCAAGGACTTCCGCCAGGTGCCAGCCAATGCTTTCTCCCTCGCGGTCTTCGTCGGTTGCGAGTAGCAGTTCACCAGCCCCTTTGAGGGCGTCCTTTAATTCTTTGACCAGTTTCTTTCGCCGATCACTGACGATGTAAAGCGGTTCAAAGCTGTTGTCGACATCGACCCCATACTTGGCGAGATTTGATTTTGTCTTTTTGATTTCTTCGGGCACATCTTTTGCGCTTTCGGGCAAATCGCGGACGTGACCCATACTGGCCATGACCGTGTAATTGCTGCCGAGATACCCTCCAATTTTCTTGGCTTTGGCAGGAGATTCGACGATAACAAGGCGTTTCATTGACTTTTCTGTCACCGGAAAACTTTCCGTTTGCATTCACAAATTGACACAGGAACTGACCCAACTTCCCAAATCTACTGAGGCTCGCCCTTCGTGACGACTACGACTTGCGCGGCGCAACTGCCGACAGCAGAATGCACTGGGAGATCAGGTGAGATCGGTAAATCCCTTGTGTGCCGAGCTTGTCTAGCTACAATGCCGACGACTGCACGGGGAATTCCAATAAGGAATCGTGACAGGGTCTGTCAAGCCTCGGGCTTGTCAGTCGCTTTGCCGCAGTCTGCGAATCACACCACCAAACAGGCTAAAAAGGGACCTCAATTCGCTTCGCTTGAGAAGTCAATTGTTCGTGTTTTGAAGTCTTTTGCCTCAAAGTGGATCGTTCGTCAGGGCAAGGCCGTAATCAGGAAAAGGATTCCGTTGATGAGCACCAAGTTCTTCCAGTCAATTCGCCGAAATCAACGCCAGTGGATGGTTGTCGTAACCGTTCTTTCGATGGTTTCGTTTCTGTTTCTTGACGATTTTGGCAAAGGCAAGGGGCCGATGTCCCCCTTTGGCGGTGCCTTGATGATCGGCTGCCTGGTTGGGGCTGCAATGTGCATCATCGGCTACCCGCGCCAGAAAACGACAGAATTTGGCGTCGGTGGATTCCTTGCCGGATTCCTTGCCGGGTTTATCGGATTTAGCTCATTGAACCAGACGAAGCCTGTCGTGAAAACTGCTCTCGGCAGTTTCACACGAACGGATCTCGACAAAATGGCTCAGAGACGACAACGAGCCAATCAGTTCCTTTACGCAGTCTCTCGCCGGCTCAACGGCGGACCACAGGGTGGGTTTGGTGGAATCGACGACCCGTCGCTGGTCAGCCATCGCGTTTTGTTGGCTGATGCAAAACGATTGGGAATTCAAATCTCTGATGAGGGGGTCAACGATTTCCTCAAGAAGTCCACGAATAACCTTTTGACAAAACAAGATTTTCTTGAAAGTCTTAGCGAAGCAAAGTTGGGTGAAGGCGAATTATTTGAGATCTTGAAAGAGGAGCTTGCGGCACGGCTTGCATTTCAATTGATGGAGCCCCCAACGACCGTCGTTCAAGTCAGGCCCGAATTCGCACAGTACACACAAACTCGCGAACCACTCCGATACATGCAGCAAACGCCGCAACAATTGTGGGATTCGTATCAGATGATGAATCTGAAGGAATCCTTGCAGGCGGTCGCAATTCCCGTCAGTGACTTTGTAAGCGAAGTTGGACAACCATCTGACGCGGAACTGATTTCGTTTTTCGAAAAACATAAAAACAATCGCTGGACAGACGAAGCAAGACCTGGCTTTGTTCAGATGCCTCGTGTCCAACTCGCTTACTTCACAGCCGATTTTGAGAAGTTCGAAAAGAAAATTAATCCGACCGATGAAGAAGTCAAGGAATACTATGACAAGAATAAAGATCGATACCGTGCCCCGGAAATGAAGGGTTCGACGGCTCCAAAACTCCCCGACGATAAAGCCCAGCCCGATGCGGCAGATGCGCTAAAAACGGAAGATCGGAAGCCTGCCTCTGCAGTTGAGAAGAAACTTGAGGACGGGGATCAGAAAAAGGAAGCTGGTGAAGAGGCCAAAGATAATTCGCCCAAGGACAACGAACCGAGCGACAAAAAAGCCGACGAATCGAAATGCGGTCAGGACGCCGCTACGGAAAACACACCCAAGAACGATCCCGTCGCCGAGAAAAAAGACGACAAAAATGCCGAACCGTTAACACCGGAACCACCTGCGACGCCGGTTTCGGACGACGACGAAGCTAAGAAGCCGACCAAAGAGCCAGGCGCTGCCGATATTGAGCTCCCCAAGTTGAGTAATTCACCAGAATCTTTGCCTGTTCCAAAATTGCGAGAGTTGAACGACGACTTGAAGCTGGAAATTCGGGAATCAATTGCTCGAGAACAAGCATTTGGCATCATTGCTGCGGCTCTCGATCAAGCCAGTGAGTTCATGGTCCCCTTGGGTCTGGATTATGACACGACGATTGATCCGACTGAGAAAGTCGAGAAGGTCAAGATTATCGCCGACAAATTGAAAGCGTACGCTGCTGAAAACGATCTGGAGTACAAGGAAACACCAGAATGGGAGTATGAAGATCTGTTGTCGGAGCCGATTGGAATGGCGTTCGAAAACAAGAAACGCTCGCCTGTCGCCAGCGATGTGATGATGCGCGACGAAAAAGGTGAATCGCGAATGCCTCTGTATTCGCCTCGCAGAGCAGACCTGAGAACCAGACGAGGATCGTTTGCTTATTGGAAAATTCAGGATACCCCTTCTCGTGTTACCGAGTTAAAAGAGGAGGCTGTCCGAGAGAAAGCAATTCGAGCCTGGAAGTTCGATCAAGCCCGACTGCTTGCCGAAAAGCGAGCGAACGCCTTAGCCGAACAAGCAAAACTCGCGAGTGCCAACCTTGTCGCTGCCGTCTCGGGTGAATCAGCGTCAGGCCAGAAAGACGACCCAGCACTGACTGTGATTGAAACGCCTGAGTTCACATGGCTTTCGTCACCGTCGAGCGTTCCATCTGCCCAGGGAGACCCATTGACGACAGATATTCCGTTGATTCCCAACGTTGGCAATGACTTTATGAAGGTGGTATTCGAGGACTTGAAGCAAGGGGAAATTGGCGTTACCCATAACGCCAACCGTTCCACTTATTACGTCGTGAAAGTCCAGGATCGTGAATCGACAAGAAACGACGGCGGTGTGGCTCAAGAAGCTCAACGAAAGAAATTCATGGCCGAGCGATTCACGGGACTTTATCCTATTATCAAGTCTCCTTACGAATCGTTAGCTCAATTGCCTCAGCGAACAATCGATATCGGGTGGCGTAAGAGTTTCGAGAAACGACATAACGTCGAATGGGAACCTGAGGCTGAAGCACCAGCACGCAAGCGGCGTTGATGGAATTCCCAATAACGTGAGGTTCGTGCCGTGGACTTTACTTTCGATGGATGTAAGTAAGTCACCTGCCTACACCTTGAATCCAGGTAATGTCCACGACAGAACGATACCAACAAACCAAACTGGAGCTCGCTCATGTCTACCGACACCCCCTCGACGAGTCCCTTTTCCAGGTTGGCACCCGTAATTCAAGAAGATTTGAAAAAGCTTCAAGGGGCTTGGATCTGGTTTGTGGCACTTGGCGCTGCACTCATCGCACTTGGAGTGTCTGCTCTTACGTATTCGTCCCTTTACACGATCGCCACCGTCGAAGTCATCGGATTCTTCATGATCCTGGGGGGAGCGACCTATATTGCCGGGTCGTTCTTCACTGGAAGTTGGGGTGGCTTTTTCCTGACCCTGTTCACGGGTGTGCTGCAACTGGTGATGGGATTGATTTGCGTACAACATCCCGCCGAAGCGGCGATTGTCTATACGCTGCTGATGGCATCGTTCTTCATGGTGGGCGGATTGTTCCGAATTGTTGCCGGATTATCAGGCCTATTCCGAGGCCGTGGTTGGGTACTGATCAATGGAATTATCACGTTAGCCTTGGGTGTCATGATCTGGCAACAAATCCCGTTCCAGGGCCTGTGGGTAATCGGTACGTTCTTGGGTGTTGACCTCATTTTTAACGGCTGGCTCTATCTCCTGATCGGTCTTAACGTACGCCGACTTCCCGTCTGAGTAATTGAGAACGAGTTTATGGCACAAGCTTATACTCCAGGATTGATGGTCTCTCGCGGTTGCCGCTGGCGGTGTCGTAGGCTTTTGCCTCTAACCGGAGATGTCCTGGTTCAGGTGGGCGATCAAGTCAACTCGCAAGAAGTTGTCGCTCGAACGTTTTTGCCGGGTGATGCTGTTCCGGTCAATCTCGCCAAACGATTGGGGGTTTCCGCCTCAGAATTGGCTGGCAGCATGTTGCGGAAGATTGGTGAGACCGTTCATGCTGGTGAAGCGTTGGCACGCACGAAAGGATTCTTTGGTTACTTTCAATCCGAGTTTCCTTCGCCATCCTCCGGGACGATCGAAGCGATTTCCAAAATCACTGGCCAGGTGATTCTGCGCGGTCCCCAAAATGCCGTGCAGGTCGTCGCTTATCTTTCGGGAACGATCATCGAGGTCATTCCGAATGAAGGGGTCGTTGTCGAAGCCGATGTGGCCCTGATTCAGGGGATCTTTGGAGTGGGTGGCGAAGCGTTCGGCAAGATTCGTCTCGTAGCAAAGTCACCGGAAGAAGACCTGACCGAAAATGTCATTACCTCCGAACACAAAGGCTGTATTGTCATCGGCGGTCGAAGAATTACTGGAAACGCAGTCCAAAAGGCGATCGAAGTCGGTGTATCGGCAATCGTGGCGGGGGGGATCGATGACCACGATCTGCGAGAAATCCTCGGCTATGACTTGGGCGTTGCTGTGACGGGGACGGAAAAACTGGGAACGACAATCATTGTCACGGAAGGGTTTGGCGACATTGCCATGGCTCGTCGAACGTTTGATCTATTGGCCTCGCATGCCGGTCGCGAGGCAAGCGTCAACGGCGCAACCCAGATTCGAGCTGGAGTCATGCGGCCTGAGATTGTGATTCCATTGGCATCGCAGCTTTCTGCAGAAAGCCGCGATGCCGGTCGAATCGCGGGTGCGCTGAATGTTGGTTCTTCCGTCCGTGTGATTCGCGAGCCTTATTTCGGTGACTTAGGCCAGGTGACTCGTTTGCCTCACGAACAGGTCGTTCTGGAATCGGAATCACTGGCGCGTGTGGTCGATGTCAAGCTGGCCAATGGATCAACCGTGACTGTCCCTCGTGCCAACGTCGAATTGATTGAGGGGTGACCAATGGATTTTCATTCCCGCTCGGCAGGCGAAAAGGAATTCATCACGATGAGCGACAAATCGAGTGGCAAGCCATCAATGGATTCATTCAGTTTCTCCGTATCACATCAATGGTTCGGCACTGGACTTATGCGATTAACAATGACAACAGTGGGAGTGTTGGTCTTTCTACTGGCCCTCCCCACGCTGACATTCGCCGAAGAGATCGCAGACTCAACTAAGCCAATCGTCTGGTTCGATACCGGTAAAACTGCATTTGCACTGCTGACCTTTGCAATCTGCGCCACGGTGATTATCTGCACCGAATTGGCTCGGCGAGGCAAACCATTTTATGTGCGACCGATCGCGGGTTTGCTGGCGATGGAAGAAGCGGTTGGACGTGCGACAGAAATGGGAAAGCCAATCCTGTTTGTCCCCGGTATTGAAGACATCAAAGAAATCGATACCGTTGCCGGACTGATGGTTTTGTCCAGCGTGGCGAAAATGGCTGCCGAATATGATACGCCACTCGAAGTCCCGACATCGCGTGCCCTGGTAATGACGGCCGCGCGGGAAGCGGTTCAGGCAGCAGCTCTCGCGGCTGGTCGACCAGATTATTACAACGAAGATCGGATTCATTACATCACGGACGAGCAGTTTGGATACGTCGCATCAGTTTGCGGGTGGATGTACCGAGAAAAACCAGCGGCCTGTTTTTTTCTCGGAAAATTTTTCGCCGAGTCCCTGTTCCTTGCTGAGGCAGGCAATGCCGTTGGTGCGATCCAAATTGCAGGGACTGCTGAGACAACGCAACTTCCGTTTTTTGTGGCCGCGTGTGACTATACGCTTCTTGGCGAAGAACTTTTTGCTGCATCGGCGTATCTTTCCGGTGAACCGGCGCAGTTGGGGATGCTGAAAGGGCAAGACTTTGGCAAGCTGGGTGCGATCGTGCTTGTGATCCTCGGTTGCATGCTTGCGACATGGGATTCGATTTCGCCGCGTGGAAAAAATGCCGAAGGTCAGAATTTGCCGCGTCGCTCGCAGTGGATCACCGACACCGTCTTGAAGGGTGGTTGATGTCAAAGACTGTTCCAGTTTTGATTGCCAGCATCGTTGGCTGCCTCATGATCGTGGCCTACTTTTCGCCCCCTTTGTTGCCCGCGCGACAAATGGCCGAAGATTGGTTCACGATTGTTGCAACGATCGCCATATTTCTTGGTGGTGCGAACCTCTGTTTGCACCACTTGAAAAAGATTTCTGATCGAGAAGCTGGCTGGGGATTTTCTGCAGTCACGTTGATTTCGTTTGCCATCACGATCGCCGTCGGGCTCCTTAAGATTGGCGTCGTTCCGGAATCTGAACAGCAGATCAAGCTTGCCTGGTCCGGTCCATTTCAACAGGAAGGGAGCGGATTCTGGTGGATTTACCAGTACCTCTTCAGCCCGATTGTTTCGACCATGTTTGCGCTTCTCGCCTTTTACGTCGCGTCAGCCGCATTTCGAGCCTTTCGCGCGAAAAACCTTGAGGCCATTCTCTTGCTGATTACGGCGTTAATTGTGCTGGTTGGACAGACACGGGATCGCGAAATCACGTCGTTGTTCCTGCCGCCGCCCGCCGAAGGGACTCCGCCATACGTGCCAATTGCCGATCTGACTGAGTTTATCCGCAAAACATTTGTAACCGCTGGTCAGCGAGCCATTATGATCGGAATCGCACTTGGCGTTGTTGCTACGTCGCTCCGTATTTTACTGGGACTCGACCGATCTTACCTGGGAGGTGACGAGTGACTTCCCCATTGCTCGATAAACTGAATACCCTGGATCGCCGCTGGATCTTCCTGTCAATGGCGCTCGCGGTTTTATCGCCGATTCTGTTACAGATCGGCTCCGATGAAACTCCATCGCCACCAACGATCAAACTTTTTGACGAAATCGAGCGATTGCCAGAAGGTTCAAGGATCTTAATGGCGATGGACTTCGATCCGACGTCTGCTGCCGAGCTTTATCCGATGGCACTCTCATTCACGAGACACTGCTGTTTACGACATCACAAACTCTATTTCGTCACAATTTGGCCGACTGGAAAGCCAATGATTGAATCGACGATTAAGGCGGTGATCGGGGCGGACTTTGGTTCCGGTGATCGGCCTTATCAGTACGGTGTCGACTATGTGAACCTGGGCTATCTGGCAGGTGAAGCCGTTGCAATCAGCCAGATTTCTTCCGATATTCGCAAAGCTCGCCCCCAGGACGCCAGGGGAACAAGTTTGGACGAGCTTCCGATCATGTCGGGTGTGATCAGCGTCAAAGAGATGGACTTGATTGTAAACGCTTCGGCGGGCTTTCCTGGCGGCAAGGAGTGGGTGCAATACGCGGCAACTCCGCAGAAGGTACCGATTGCCGTCGGCTGCACCGGGGTCCAGTCAACGCAACTGTTCCCATACTACCCTGATCAGCTGCTGGGACTCGTTACCGGAATCCGTGGCGCGATCGAGTACGAAACGATGCTGGCGGCGAAGTATCCTAATCCGTACGCCAACCGAAGTAAGCGGCCTGCCTTTTTGCGAGGCGGAGCACAGCGTTGGGCACATCGGCTGATGATCGGCCTGATCGTACTCGGAAACGGGATCCACCTGGCGAATCGTTATCGAAGGACAACACATCCATGAATCGCGAAACACGGTTTTGGACCGTCCTGTTCCTTGGCGGTTGCCTGTTGCTGGCGTTCCAAAGTCTCCGAACTGAACGAGGCGTCGGCCAGCAATTTGTCGTGCGCGTCGATGCGACAACCGGTAAGATTATTCCTCCAGCAGCAGATGCCTCTGACAATTCTGCTGCTGCGGTGAAAACGGTGATCTACGAACCCGCCTCGAAAGACGATCCCGAAGCGATCTGGAGCTTCTCTCGCACCTCAGGGATCTGGATCGCGGCACTGCTAACGTTGTGCGTCTTTTCTTACCTCTATCGTGACAACGTCTGCTACAAGCTGGCCGAGTCAATAATCGTCGGCGTTTCGGCGGGATACTGGATCGTCACATATTATTGGGAAGTTTTGATTGCAAAGGTACTCCTCAGGCTGTCACCTGAATTGGCACGATACGCATTCCTGCCGGATACTCCAGCGGATGCCAAAGCGGATTACCTGTGTATCATCCCGGTGGTCCTCGGCTGTATGGTCTTTTGCCGCTTGATTCCGAAAATCGCCTGGATGGGACGCTGGCCGCTGGCGTTCGTCGTGGGGACGACTGCGGGATTGAAATTAATCCTGTTTCTGAACGCCGATTTTGTGAGACAAATCCGTAGCACCATCCTTCCACTGGTTGTATTCTCAGCCACTGCCTCCGGCGGAAGTGAATTGGACTGGAAGCAGTCGATCCAGAATATCGTGATCGTGATCAGCGTCTTGTCCTGCGTCACATACTTCTACTTTTCAGTTGAACATAAAGGAATAGTCGGACGAATCTCACGAGTCGGGATCTGGGTGCTGATGATCAGCTTTGGAGCCTCGTTTGCGCTCACGGTCATGGGACGCATTACGCTGTTGACAATGCGGCTGCAATTCCTGTTCGATGACTGGCTGGGACTTGTGAGAATCTAGAGGGCCGCTGAAAGCGGTTCGTCAGGAGCTCCCACTCCATGTAGCCGAGGAACTTTGACGACGCTTCAAACGTCAAGTTTCTAAAGCGAGAAATCGTCGCTCTATTTGAGTTACTCTCATGACCATACCTCCTAAATCGTCGTCTGATCGACGCTTGCGAACAGGTATGATCGCTTTAGGGATCGCGACGTTTCTCGTATTCAGTGCAAGTCCTCCTCTTCTGTACTTTGGGCGGAGCGATGGAAATGCGATCGTCTTCCTGGTACTCGCGCTGCTTTGTGTCGCGGTTTGGGGTATTGCGACGGGGGGCCGTCGTACGGTGATAACAGGCGAAACAAAAGAGCAATTCAAATCCAAACGGCTTAAACGGCGTTTGTCACTAAGCGTTGCCGCGATATTTATTGGGCCGATCGCATCAGGAGCGATTGGTCTGGCAGTTGTGAACTGGGGCAACGTCCACCCCATTGATCGAACGGAGACCGTATTTTTCTATGTGTTTATTGGCTTCATTTGTGGCTGTGCAGTCACGGTCGCGATGGTGCTTTCCTCGATATTTGAATAAATCGTATCGTTAACAATTTTTTCGACATGCGTAATAAGCCAATGAGTCAGATTTCGCCTGTAGATCAAAAACTACCGCTACAGTTGATTTTGTACTATTCAATTTCCCAAAGTTGCCAGAATAAATCGTTGGTTGACAGGCAACATGGGGCGCGACACCATTCTTTCTCTCCAAGTAGCCGGACGTTGATACGGCGCGGACAAGCAGTCAGGTCGTTGGACTCGTATCAAGTTACGCTCAATTTTTTAACCAAGGAAAAACTATGAACGTTCGTGAAGCCATTCAAATTTCGATCGACACCGGAAAAATGATTTCCGGCGGATATCTCAGCGATCTGACTGATGCCGAGATGATGAAGCGGCCCTGCCCCGGTTGTAACCATATCACCTGGCAGGTCGGACACTTGATTGCTTCCGAACGAGAAATGATCGAGAAAGTCGCTCCCGGCTCAATGCCCGAACTACCTGCGGGATTCGCTGCAAAGTACACAAAGGAAACCGCAACCAGCGACAACCCTGCAGACTTTCACACGAAGGCTGAGCTGATGGCCGCTTTCGAAGCTACGAATGCCGGCACGCTTGGCGCATTGGCGAAAACGAGCGACGCTGATTTTGATAAACCGACATGCGTTGAATACGCTCCGACTGTGGCGTCAATGTATGCGATGCAGGGATGCCATTGGCTGATGCACGCAGGACAATGGGCCGTTGTCCGACGCCAGTGTGGCCGGGCACCGATGTTTTAATCTTTCTGTGTTTTCGCACGCCGATACCAGTCGTCAACAAAATTCGTCACCAAAAGGAACGCGGCCTTCTCTTGAGGGCCAGCGGTCTTTTCGACCGGGCTTGAAAGCGATTCTAACTGCTTTCGCACGTCGATTTCCGGCACGAGATGCAGCCGAGTCGCCAGGATTGTTGCTTCGAGAACGGCATGTTTGGCTCGGTTAAAGCCAAACATGTCGCGAAGCCGCCCGGTATGCACAACCGCTGTATTGAAAGTCGTCCGAGCCGAAGAATCGTCATAACTGGCCACTTCAAATTCGTACCAGCGACAACAGTCACTCAGCACGCGTCCGACGATCCGTTCCGCCTTAAACGTTGCAGGGACTGTTTCCAGCCGGTCCAAAGCGGTCTGAGCAATCAACAGGACGTCATCGACGACGTGAAAAACGCCGTAGGGTCGTTCTTTCAGATTTCGGTACGTTGTCGAGGACTGAAACGGACGAAACATAAAGGTCGTCATGGATTCGTCGACAATCGGACCCATCGGAGCAATATTCAATTCGTCGTCACGATTGAGCGTCGTCACGATTCCTTCGACAATCATGAAGAACCTGGAATTTGAGGAAGGAAACAGGAAGCCCATGATTTTACGATGTTTTGAAGAAGTTCGCACGGCCAAACGGAGACGAAATCAGGATTTCTCCGAGTAACTCTTCGCTCGTTCCTTGAAACTCTGGAAACGTTTGTTAGTCTCGGGTGGTTTTGCGCGATTCGGACCTGGAGTGGAGTGGCTAGGACTGAATCGCCTTGGCTCGCCCCGCCCGCCTCACGCTCCTATCAAGGTCCGCCGCCGTGCCCCGTCGCGACGACATTCATAAGATTCTGATTATCGGTTCCGGCCCTATTGTTATCGGTCAAGCCTGTGAGTTTGACTATTCCGGAACCCAAGCCTGCAAAGCCCTTCGCGAAGAGGGGTACGAAGTCGTGCTGGTCAATTCAAACCCAGCCACGATTATGACCGACCCCGAAATGGCTGATCGCACGTATATCGAACCGATCACCTGGGAATACGTCGCGAAGATTATCGAAGTTGAACGTCCCGATGCGTTATTGCCGACGCTGGGCGGACAAACCGGACTGAACACCGCGATGGACCTCGTCAAGCACGGGGTGCTCGAAAAGTTTGGCGTCGAGATGCTGGGCGCGAAAGTTGACGTGATCAAAAAGGCTGAAGAGCGTGACACCTTCAAGCAGGCCATGCTCAAGATCGGGCTGGATGTCTGCAACAGCCGCATCGTTCACAACATGGACGAAGCCCGTCTGGCCCTCGAAGAAATCGGCTTGCCGATGATTATCCGCGCCAGCTTTACACTGGGCGGAGTCGGCGGTGGCATCGCCTACAACCGCGACGAATTCGAAGAAAAGGTTCGCAAGGGTCTGGAACTCTCTCCCATCAACGAAGTGCTGCTCGACGAAAGCATCATTGGTTGGAAAGAGTACGAGATGGAGGTCATGCGCGATAACGCAGACAATGTCGTTATCATCTGCGCAATCGAAAACTTTGACCCCATGGGCGTTCATACCGGTGACTCGATCACCGTCGCTCCGGCCCAGACGCTTACGGACAAAGAATATCAGCGGATGCGCGACGCGACGATCGCAGTCATGCGTGAAATCGGCGTCGAAACCGGTGGTTCCAATGTCCAATTTGCCATCAATCCGAAAAACGGTCGGATGGTGGTTATCGAGATGAATCCGCGAGTCAGTCGATCGAGCGCGCTCGCGTCCAAGGCGACCGGTTTCCCGATCGCGAAAATCGCGGCGAAGCTGGCTGTCGGATACCGGCTGGACGAAATCCAGAACGATATTACGCGAGAAACCCTCGCCTGCTTCGAACCGACGATCGATTACGTTGTCACCAAGATTCCTCGTTGGACCTTCGAAAAATTCCCGGACGCCGATCCTGAACTGACCGTTCAGATGAAATCGGTCGGCGAAACCATGGCGATCGGCCGGACGTTTCAAGAGTCGCTCCAAAAAGCGCTCCGTGGGCTTGAAATTGGTCATTTCGGACTGGGTGGAGGCAAAAAGGATCTGTGGGGAACTCCAAAACAACCCACGATCGACGTCATCGAAAGCCTGCTTTCAAAACCGAATGAAAACCGGATGTTCTATATCCGCTACGCATTCAAAGCCGGCATGACGATCGAGCAGATTTTTGAACTGACGAACATCGATCCATGGTTCCTCAACCAGATCAAGAATTTGATCCTTGTCGAAGATGAAATTCGAAAAGTTGATTCGCTCGATCAGGCCACGCCCGATCTCGTCCGCAAAGCGAAACGGCACGGCTACTCGGATCAGCAGCTTGCCTTCTGGTGGGATTCGACCGAAACCGAAGTTCGCGCCGCCCGTAAGCAGATGGGAATCGTCGCGACATTCAAACAGGTCGATACCTGTGCCGCCGAATTCGAGGCCTATACACCGTATTACTATTCCACCTACGAATCCGAAGACGAAACGCCACCAAAAGGCGATAAGAAACGAATCATCATTCTGGGGGGTGGCCCAAACCGGATCGGGCAAGGGATCGAATTTGATTACTGTTGCTGTCAGGCCTCGTTTGCGTTACGCGAACTGGGGATCGAAAGCATCATGGTCAATTCGAACCCGGAAACGGTCTCGACCGACTACGATACATCGGATCTGCTGTTCTTCGAACCGCTGACGACGGAAGATGTACTCAACATTTGCGACCGGATGCAGCCGGATGGAGTCATCGTCCAGTTCGGTGGTCAGACACCTCTCAACCTGGCTCGCGGGTTGGAAGCTGCCGGAATCAATATCATCGGCACCAGCCCCGATATGATCGACGCCGCAGAAGATCGCAAACGATTCCAGGGAATTCTCGAAAAGATCGGCTTGCGCCAGCCTCCGAATGGAACTGCTTTTGATTCTCAGGGTGCGAGACTGATCGCCAATGAAATCGGCTATCCGGTCTTAATCCGCCCCAGCTTCGTGCTGGGTGGACGTGCCATGGAGATTTGTTACGACGAAGATTCCGTCACCAAGTACATGAATGAGGCGGTCAACGTTTCGCCTGATCGTCCCGTCCTGGTTGACAAATTCCTGGAAGACGCCGTCGAAGTCGACGTCGACGCGATTTCTGACGGAACGCTAACCTTGGTCGGCGGCGTCATGGAGCACATCGAAGAAGCTGGGGTTCATTCGGGTGACTCCGCCAGCGTTCTGCCGCCCTACTCATTGCCGGCCCCGATCATTGAAGAAATCAAACAAGCGACCTATGCCCTTGCAAAAGAGCTGCAAGTTCGCGGTTTGATGAATATCCAATTCGCGGTGAAACGATCCGGCGACGAAAAGAACACACCAGGCAGCTCGGCAAACGCGGGTGAATACCTGGTTTACATCCTGGAAGTAAATCCACGTGCCAGCCGGACATCGCCGTTCGTTTCCAAGGCGACCAATGTTTCGCTGGCCAAGATTGCGGCCAAGATCATGGCCGGTGTCTCGTTGGCCGAACAAGGTGTCACAAAGGAAGTTGTCCCCGCTTACACATCTGTCAAAGAAAGCGTCTTCCCGTTCAATCGATTCCTGGGTGTCGATATTATCCTCGGCCCCGAAATGAAATCGACCGGCGAAGTCATGGGAATTTCCGATACATTCCCCATCGCATTTGCGAAAAGCCAAATTGCGGCAGGTAACAAGTTGCCTCAATCCGGAACGGTCTTCATCAGCCTGGCAGGTCGTCATAAACACGCGATCATTCCACAAGTTCGCCGTCTTCAGGAACTCGGCTTCAAGATCATGTGTACCAGTGGAACAGCCCGAGTCTTCCGCGAGTATGGTTTGGAAGTTGAAACCGTCAAGAAATTGCAGGAGGGTCGTCCGAACCTGCTGGACCACATGGCCAATAAACAAATCGCCTTGATCTTCAATACGCCAAGTGGTAAGGGTGCCCGGACCGACGAAGGACGCATTCGATCGGCATCTGTCGTCAATCGCATTCCGTGCGTGACAACGCTTCCAGGCTGCATCGCCGTCGTTCACGCCCTGGAAGCACTTCGCGAACATCCAGCTCCCGAAGTCAAAGCGATCCAGGACTGGGCACGCGAAGCAAACCCGAAAGTATCATGAAAATCGCCGATTGAATCCGCAGTTTTCGCGGTGGCTTTCTGCCAATCTCCACCGCCAAACGGTCAGGGTAACCCGGGCATCCTGAACTGACTTTCACCGAATTGAATCGGCCACTTAGGTTTCTGACAGAGCCACGGAGGAATGATCAATCTCGTTCTCATCCGTCACTTAGATCCGGGCACCTCCATCGGTGCCCCACCAATTGATTTCAACGCAAACTCCGGGAATTGGACCGAAGTCATCGGCTGCAATGACACGGAAGGAGATGTTCAATACACCGTTGTCGTCCGTCGTGGCTTTGCATAATTGCCAGACACGATCGGGCTGAGCGGCCGCGTGAGCAAGCGATTCACCAGGCGCCGTAGCCAAGAAAACTGAAGTAACCGCAAGGGACTGGAAACATCCCGGCGAGAAGGGTTTAGGTTCACGGCATCGATACTTCTGGAAATCGCAGTTGTCGCCGATCGACAAAGATCACGGCAGCGGCGATTGAATTTCAGTACCAAACGATGCCCCACCGCTGCTCGGCGTGCATTTTCTTGTTAACCAGCCTTTGAATGTTTGCGTCGCTGAATCCGCCAAATATAGCAGACGGTGGCAAAAACACCGCCAAACCCCGATACGTAAAACTGTGCACCAAGGTTAAACCACCCACAAAGTAAACAAACGACGCCGAAAATGAAAAGGATCAATGCACAACTTTTAGTGGCACGACGTTCGTCCGTTGGACTTGGCGCTGCCACGAATGACTGGCGATTGAACTCTGACCATCCCGTTTGGATTCTGTCGTCGAAAAGTTTGTGGACAAGTTGAATGAATTCAGTTCGATCTTTGTGAACAAGATTGTTTAAGTCGATTTTCATCTGGCCTTGCGCGCCACGGAGTATCAGCTTTCCTGATTGAGGAATACCCTTCCATGTTACCTGCGACACATCTGCGACAGAAATCTGTGTACGAATGAAGCAACCCTGCTGCGAGCAGCCTAGAGGTGTGATCGTAAGCCGCGTCCGGAAGTACGCGGCGATTATCCAAAACGCACTGAGAGTCCAGAGGGACCAAAATACGGCATGGACGAAAGCGTGAGTCTTTGGGTGAGGGAATGATCCGTCGATGTTCCAGTAGGCGGCATAAACGGAGCTGATGCCAATTGTTGGAAAAAATATGGCACCAACAATTCCGATCACGAGCCAGTTGCGGCCGGGCCGGTAGCACTTTGAGATTGGCTGTGTCGCGTCGGACATCTCAATGTGTCGATCTTTCTGGTTAACGTCAAAATTTCCCGGCGGCGTGTTCGCCGTCCGTGTTGAATGTTTTCGACCATTTTATTGCGTTAAAGCAAGGTTTGGAAACGAGAATGTCCGTTCATCGCATTTTTTAGTAGTTAATTAATTGGACTTTTTCCCTGCATTCCTCGGCGATGGAACATTCAAGCTGACCCAGCGCGAGTGCCCCGCACACTCCGGCATTATCACCCAATAAAGGAGGGACAATGTACCTGTGGACGCCGTCGCCGAGCAACGACGGCGACACGACGTAGTTGTTGAGGGTTGTCTGGACATGCTCCCGTACGGCATGGAAGAAGGCTTCCTCGCCGAGTTGCCCAGCCTTCCTGACGCTTCCGCCGATAATGACCCGCCGCGGAGACAGCGTGCAGACGATGTTGGCAATGGCATACCCGATGTACTGCGTTTCGTATTTCCACGCTGGATGATCCGGTGGAATCTTTTCGGCGGGCGTCCCGGCTCGCTTAAGTATCGCAGGTCCTGAGCAAAGGCCTTCCCAGCAATCCTTGTGGTACGGACACACCCCGGGGAACTCGTCGCCAGCGACCCGTGGAAGTCGCAAGTGCCCCATCTCTGGGTGGACAAGACCGTGGAGGAGTTGCCCGCGCGCCATTCCGCCAGCACCGATCCCGGTTCCAATCGTGATGTAGACGAAGTCCTCCAGCCCTGACGCATTGCCCCAGAAGTATTCGCCAAGGCCGGCGCCGTTCACGTCCGTGTCGAAACCGACGGGTATGTTGCCCAACCCTCGTTGAATCGGCCCAACAAGGTCTGTATTCGCCCAACCGGGTTTGGGTGTCGAAGTGATATGCCCGTAACGAGGGGAGCCTTTTTCGAGATCGACCGGGCCGAACGAGGCGATTCCGATGGCCGACAACGGTTCGCGGCTCTGTTTCTCCGCAAACCAGTCAATGACCCGGGAGATGAGTTGGCCAGGGTTATCACCTGTTGGAAACTCAGTTCTGTTCTCCGGTCGGCAGACATCCTCTGGCGCGCGACCTACAGCGCACACGAATTTCGTGCCACCGGCTTCAATGCCGCCGACAAACAGGTCCTTCCGTTCAACCACCACCAGATGCCCCCTCCACTCACCGAACGTTCAAGGTCAGCGGATGGTACTCCATTCCGCTGGACCGGCTGGTTCGGTGATATTCTTGGTTCTTTTGGTTTTGTGATCTTTGGCCGTCAATGCAGGCTTCACAAAACGGGTTTCGATTTCTGCGTAGTGCTTGACAATGCCAAACAAACTAGGTCCGAGGTCGTCCGAAATCTCGCGTCTCGCACGGCGAATTTCGTCAATCAGCGGATCATTCATCATCGTCAGGTGTTTCAATGAGTTCAAGCGGCATCACCTACCACTGGCACCGCGAGGCCCAGTATACCATTGATGGCAGGCGATTAGACGCCGCGATCACGAAGTTGCTTCTGAAGACGCTCGCACGCAATTGTGAGTTGCGTCAAATCGTAGCTTGACAATTCTTCCCGCGTTGGTGTTGCGACCGAGAGCAATTCTTGAAGTGTGACAATTCGGCCCAACATTTCGCCTCTTTGTTCACCTTCGTGTCGCCCTTTCAATTCGCCCTCTTGTCGCCCTTTTTCCAGCGCATGGGTGATGGCGGCGAGTTGGTCTTTCATCGCTAGTTCTCGCTTGTCGTAGGCCATTTTGTCCCTCGTCTTCTCGGCGATCTCGATCAATGATCGGGTCGCCTGTTGAAATTCCGCCTCCGGAAACAGCCGCAATAACTCTTCTGGTTCGTAATCCTGTGCCCGCAAGAGCCAGAACAACCACCAATCGCGTTTGCTCGCCCTCGGCAAATGCTCGACGGTTACAGTATATCGCGGAAGCTCCAGGATGTGAATTTCTAAAAGCTCTTCAAGCACACGGCCGGTTGCTGTATCGCTCAGCCGAAAGTGATGATGCAGATTCGTCGCGTCCTTGAACAAGATCGCATCCAACAGCCAAATGGAACAGACCGGTTTGAGTTCCGTATACTCGCCGCCCGCATTCAATTGCGAGGCGAACAGTTCGCAGCCATAAAACACGACGCGTTGGATCAGCCCGTCGACAAAGTTCAACTGCACCTCGATATGGTAAATCGCTCCCGTCGAGTCGATCGCTTTCACGTCGACGATCGACAACTTGTCTGTCTCGTAATCCTGATGGTTAAATGGGTCAAGAATCTCAACCTCCACGAACGAAAACAAAGGGGACAGGTCCAGTTGTTTTCAATTCATTTAGTCACTAAAGGACCTGTCCCCTTTTTTTGCCCGCCACGACGATGTAAATTCCCTGCCCACGCTCCATCGCGTCTGAGAACGGCAAGTTCGAGTCAATCATTTCACGCGTCGGCCGCGTCGTTTCATAAAGGCTCAACAATTCGTCATCAGACAAACGAGCAGCTACGCAGAAGTCAGGGGACTCCCCAACCGTCATAAGATCCAAGATCGACCGAGTTCCATCTTCCGCCGCGTCTTCCATGGCTTCTTCGATCGACGCGTGCTGTGCGCCGGGCGACGGGGAGTCAGGTCGGGGTGGAAAGTCAGGAAACGGCATTACTGGATTATATCGTCCTGCGGTGAATTCGCGGTGCCGCAACGTCTGAAGCGACTCGTCAACATCACCGGTGTACCGCTCGTAGTACCAGTAAGGACTTGAGCCCATGATCAAAACTCCTTCTTGGCCGAACGTTAGAGATAACGGGCACGTCTTCGTGTCCCGTTGAGCGGCTTGTTCGGTGTATTTATTTAATCGTCATTCGAATAACGGAGGAATTGATCGTGATTCTCCACATTGCAAACCTAGTGTTTCTGGTAGTGGCAAGCGTGTGTTACGGATATCGTGTTGGTCGACGGGTTGCACGCGAGAGACTGCTTCGAGAGCTGATCGCGCATCATGGGGTATACTCAATTCGTTTTGGCGGTACGCAAGAAAAACTTCGATCACCTGCAAAATTACGGCTAAGAATGTCATTAATGAGGGAAATGATGCATCGGGAGCAAATTTAGCCAAAGTGCTAAGGATGAGGTTGGATGAGATTTCTTTTCTTATTTCGTCTTCGCCAGCACCGTGTAGCCTTCTATCTTGAATGCCTAGAATAGATCTTGCAACAATCTCAAAGTCTGAAGAATTAAAAAAGGAAGTGGAAATGGTCGTGTATTGTGCTTCGGGGATTCGAGCCATGCCGCCGCAATGTTGGCAAACGCATTTTCGTTCGCCGTACAAACTGACCCTAGCATTGGCGCCAATGCGAATGTTTTCAATGTCCCCAGTAAATACTTGACCGCATTTCGTATTCTCACATATTGCAATCACGCGAAGATATTGAAGACCTTTTGGGAGTCGGCGAATGACAGATTTCTTTTTAGCCGTTGTCTTCACCGGAGTTTTGTTCGCGGCTTTCTTTTTTGCCACAGGAGTTCTTTCAATGTCAACATTCGAGCGAAACGAGCGTAGTTTGATTCTGTATTCTGTGACCGAACGACATGATAACGGGCACGTCTTCGTGTCCCGTTGAGCGACTTGTTCGGTGCTTTTGTGTTTTATTTACCGACGAATGCAGGGACAGTCGTTTTTTTATTGCATTTATCGCAATGGTATTTGCCGTTTTTCGGAATTATTTCTGTGAGTGATTCAGGAAAGCATTTAGGGCAAAAGTAATGCCCGTCTTTCTTGCGAAGATTTGTGGTTGGATCGATTGGAAAACGAAGATGAATGGATTCGCGGCTGAAATTGGTATCTATTGTGGCTTGAAGTTCCAAAACCTTCGCCTCAAGATCCGATATTTTTTTCTGAAACGTCGAGTTCTCTGCCTTCAACGTCGCATTGATGCCATGCAATGGGGATCGCGAAATTACGATCTGATGCAAAAGAGCGGCGACGGTTCCGGCGAGCGCGAGGCAGACAGTGGCGAATGCGGGATTGGCCGCAAGAGCGTCGAATGTATGGGTGAGCATGGGATTTCCTGTCGTGGAGAGCGAACGACATTCAATAACGGTGCATCTGATTCTTACGCCGAACGAAAAAGATAACTGGGCCGCGATCCCAAGAAAGGCAATCCGATGAAACCGAGCGATGAAAAGAGCGGCGTTGCGGCTCCAGTTGAGCGTCTTGTTCGAAACGAATCGGGATGGACCCCGGAAGTGATTACTTTTTTGATTTCTTCGGTGTTTTCTTTTTTGTTCTTGGTTTTGGCGATGATATCGCATTTACTTGGGATATAGCGTCTGTCAAATACTTCTTATCGGACACAGTGACTTCAATATCTCCGTTCTTGATTGTGATTGATCGTGATTTTTGAATGTATGCCACGAATGACGGTGAAAGACCGTTAAGGACCGCAGCAAGGATCGCGGCCGTTTGAAATGAGAAGACATAGCCAAGAACGGTCGCAGGTAAACCCTCAGATTCCTGGAGATGCACAAGTGATGTCTCGTTAAATGCGATCGACTTTTGAGATAACGAATCGACAACGACTTGCCGAAAGGCATCGTCTGCTGGAATTGTAATGGAGCATTCGTGGTGAGGCATTTGTGTTTTTCGAACGTGAAATTAACCGGCGGCGTACTCGCCGTCCGTGTTGAATGTTTCGTTACCCGCATTTCTAGCATGCGCGTTGGTTAAACACCACACCTTCGACATCGGCAGCCGTAGCAAGGGCTCTGTCGACCGCAGATCCTAATGCTCGAATTTGGTCGGAGTATCGAGTTCGATGAACGATCCGATGATACCAATCATGGCAAAGTTGAACATCGAATTCGAAGCAATTCTTGGCGGACCCATCAGGGACCCATTGGACGTACACGAAGCACGTCCAGCCGCCAAGTTTGAAGTACGTATACCAGCCATGGTCTTCAGGGCTTGGTTCGTCCATTTCGCTGACCATTGCTTGGGATCGCAATGCATTACAGACATTCTTGATCACAGGATCGGTCGCCATGTATTGCCATTGCTCCCCAAAGTCACCGGAGAATACCGGTTTCGGGGCGAGTTCAACGTCGTCATCGTCGGGCAAAACACCAGTCCAGTAGAATTTGCCAAAGATTGTAGTCATACATTTTCGGCGTAGTCAGTGTCGGTCTTTGTCGGGTAACGACGGCGGTAACGGGGCCGCCGCCAAAAAACAATGATCTCAAAAGCCGCGTCATCGGCGGCTCCCGTTGACCGCTTTGTTCGCCTCGATCTGCGTTTCGGCGGGAACTCCATGTCTTTCAGTGCCGGTGTCTGGCAAGCGATGCAAGCTCTCGGATTGCAAACGCCGCACACGCAGCCGAACGATCATTGAATTTCAGTTTCGTCGATCCGTTTGGGTAGTAGAAGACAGTAAACACGCCCTTTCGTTCGTCAATCACCCAGCCACTGTCGGTGCGTCGGTCTTGGGAATATCCGATCCATGCGTCACAGAAATCCGAGTGTTTTGCGAGGCATGATTGGATTGCGGACTCGGTCACTGCGCTCGGGTTGTCGAAGTAACCGGCGTCCTCCATAAGTTGAATCAGTGTCTTCGTGCCGATCGCATGGTAATCAATCGGTAATCGGCAGACGTCTTCAATCATTGCGGTTCACGAATCGTTTCTGCGAGGCGAACGACCAAAATCACCCGGTTGCCGCCAAGAGACTTTGATTTCAGAAAACGCCCGATCGGCAACTCGGGTGCATTTTTTTGTTAATTGGCCGTTACTCTGATACGGTGTCAATCGTCAGCAATAATCGTCCCATTCTCCCAGAAGTCTTCGACTTTCTTCCAGTAACGTAAGGACACGGGTCGCAAAAACGGAAGGAGTTGTTCGGGCTCAGTGGTGGAATGTAGTTTTGTGTTCTGAAGACTTTCGAGGATAGCAATCGTTGCGGCTTCTCGAACGTATTCGTCCCCTTCGGTGAGCAATCGTTCGATCGCTTCGAATGCCGTTTGTAGTTGCGGACGGTCTCCGGTTTGGAGCAGTGAAATAATATGTCGCGAGTACTCAGCAAGTGCCAGGTAGTGTGGAGTTTCCGGTTCGTCTTTCCACTCAGCCACGACTGCGTCATAGGTTGCAGCAAAATCCGGGAACGCTGCAACGATGGCCGACATCATCCGCGTTCGGTCGATCATTTCGCTTCCGTTTCCCTTTGCCAAATAACTAATCATTATCCGCGATTGATCACGGATAACACCAAATTTCCGGTGATATCCGCGATAGCGCGATGGTTTTCCGGCCATCGCGGATATCACAATACTGCCGCGATAGCATTTTGCAAGTGAATTTTGCGGCGACGGCGAATATTTTTGACCACCGATCGCATGTTCACTGTCGTGAAGGCAGTACCCGTGTTCGGGGGCGTCGATGCGACGCACGCCGGATCAAGCGACGATCACTCACGGCGAACATCAATACCCGCGAAAGATCGCTGCAAATGGAAAACAGAAGATATCACTTGTATCCCGTAATAATGAATAATAGGATATGATTCCGGTTTCTTTGGCAAACCTGTCTCTGACGGCGGGAGGAATGATGTCGGTTTACGAGTTTTCCCGTTTACTGGTCAGGGCTGATGTCGGCGAGACGGGCCAGAAGTGGTTTCCGATCTGGGTTGGGAAGTACGCATTGTTTCAGCAGAAATCGCGATCCGATCGTTTGGCTGTTGATCGTAAAACGGTCATCGAATTCCTGCGATCATTACGTGACACGTCCGTTCCCGCGTGGCAACGTTTGCAGGCATCGTCTGCCATTGAATGCTACCGCGATGTTGTACTGTGTTCGGCGGAACCCGCGTTAAACGACATCACTCAAAAATTGAAGGAGATTTCCGATCACGAACGGAATGGTCGCAAAGGGGCTGCCACCGATAACAGGGCGATGACCGAATTGATCGGTCTGATCGATCCGAATGAGCCGCCATTGATTCAGCAACTGCGCCGAGAATGTCGCTTGATGCACTATTCCTATCGAACCGAGAAAGCGTATGCCGGTTGGGTTGAGC
>CAILLA010000030.1 GCA_903834925.1 uncultured Schlesneria sp. | reverse complement strand
CAGCAATTCGCCGTTTGGCTTCGCTTGCGTGTCGAAATCAGCGGAGACAATCGGGGCCGTCACGCAAGGTCGCGCACCGATAAACATCTCAACCAAGGTGATCGCACTTTTTACTCGGCGATCACTCGCCAAAACCCCAATTTGAAGATTTGGGCATGAAGCGGCACCCCTTTCAACGACGTGAAAAATGCCGCTCGCATTGATCATGCCGCATTCGAATCGTTTTCTCCCGTAATTCATTATCGCTGTCCGTCGCTCAAATCCACCCAAAAGCTGTGTCCCCGTGGTCCCCGTGGTCGGTGGTGGCCCATTCGGCTTCGTTGCAGCCGAGAGAAACATTACTACCAGCATGAGAATGAATGCCAAATCGCCCACGAATACCAATTTCATCCAAATCCTCAATGCGGGTTGCAGAACCGATGGGGCAATACGAGTTCGTCGTTCGTCAGACTACGACCGCCGAACCGACCTCGCTAGGGTCAGACAAACTATTGCGTAAACCGTGCCCCAAGAAACACCTCTTCGGTACACTTGCCGCAGCACAGCGCTCATTCGAGCAGCTTGCCGGAAACCCTCAACATCTCGTTGCTCGTGACAAAACTGAATAACGCGCTGCAATTGACCCGTGCCGATAAGAGCGTATTGCTAAATTGACTCAGCAGATCCGTGTAAAATATTCCCGAAGTAAGTCGTCCTGCATCGATCGTCATATAACTCCGGGGACACAGCTTTTTATTGGTTTTTTGTGGCGACCGTTGACATTAAAGGACTCATACGTTATCCATAAATATGTATTTGGAGGAATAAAGAACATTTCCGGAGCGTTCCGATGGCACGATTGGCCCGTGTGGAAGTCTTTTCTCCTGATGAAGTTGCCGTAGTTCATGTCATGAACCGTGTTGTCCGTCGGTGTTTCCTGCTCGGAGATGATCCGGTGACAGGAATCAATTATGACCATCGCAAGGTCTGGATTGAAGAACAATTACGGCGACTTGCCGCTTTTTTCGGGATTGATCTGCTTTGTTTTGCAATCCTTTCGAATCATTTCCATTTGATTCTTCGATCCCGACCGGATGTCGTGGCGACCTGGGATGATACGGAAGTCGCCCGGCGCTGGTTGATGCTTTGTCCTGTCAGGAAAAACGATCAAGGATTTGCCGAAGAACCGAACGAAGCCGAACTGAATATGATTCGTAACGATCCGCAAAGGCTGGAAACGATCCGGCTTCGACTGAGTGACATCGCGTGGTGGATGCGTTTGTTATGCCAAAACATCGCAGTCAGGGCGAACCGCGAAGATCGTGAGATGGGAAAATTCTTTCAAAGTCGCTATCGAGCGGTCCGGCTTCTTGACGAGCAAGCCATTCTGGCCTGTGCCGCGTATGTGGACCTCAACCCGATTCGAGCCGCGATGGCTGAAACATTGGAAGAGAGCGACTTCACTTCGGTGCAACGCCGCATCCAGTCGTTGGAAGAGGGTTTCGGTACGACAGCGAACCAACCGATTCATGACGCCGCAGCACAACGCGACAAGATCGCGATCTCGCACCGGGAATCAATCGATCAAGCTCCCTCAGCGATTTCTGGACAACTTGTCGCTGATCGATTCCTGACACCATTAACGATTGACGAGCGGCGCGATCCGATTGGTCCCGACACTCACAGCGATGGATTCCGATGCAGTGAAAAAGGTTTTCTTTCGATGTCGGTGGCGGATTACCTCGTCTTGCTGGACTGGACAGCAAGGAGGTTAGCCGATGGCAAACCGGGATCAACACCGCACGACGCGCCGCCGATCTTCGCCCGATTATCGATCGACCCAAACGTCTGGTGTCAACTCGTCGGCGGGTTTGGTCGCCTGTTCTGGAACGTGGCCGGGCGCCCTCAAACGATCGACGCGACCCGGAGCCGGATCGGCCAACACCGCTATCACATCCCGAAACAAACTCGGGATCTTTTGCCGACCGGATAATTCCAGCAATTCGCCGATTGGCTTTGCTTGCGTGTCGAAATCAGCGGCGACAATCGGGGGCTGTGACGCAAACGCACGCACCGACAGCGATCTCAACGAAAGCGATCGCACTTTCTCCTCGGCAATTAGTCGTCAAGACGTCAATTTGAAGACGTTGGGCATGAAGCGGCACCCGTTTCAACCGCGTGAAAAAAGCCGCTTGAATTGATCATGCCCCTTTCGGAAGGCTTTCTTACGCAATTCATCGTCGCAATCTGTTGCTCATCCCACCGAAAAGCTGTGTCCCTGTGGTCGTAGACGTCCCCTTGGTCGCGCCAATGTCAGTCAGGCTCTGTGACACCAGCTTGCCGCAAGAGCTTTAAATCACTTAAGAATTTTTTGAATTTTGGATTGCGTTTTGGGGCAATCATTACGGTCGAATGCTCCCCACGCTGCAAGAACATGCCTAAAGAAGTCGGAAGTAAATTCTCTTGAAATTCCAAGTTTTTCCAATGGCCTGACATTGCTCTTTCACGAGTAACGAGAACTTGAGTTTCTGGGTCACGTCGAATCAAATGTCCAGGAAGACCACGGATACACAGTTCTTTGAATTCGCCTTTGCTGATATCCAACGCCCACTCTACTTGGCGGTAGTATTCAGCGTTGGCGTCATCAAAAGCTCGTTGTTCTTCGTGCCCGATCACCCCCGGCAGAACAGCGGAACTGATCATCAACCGATCAATCTTGCCTTGGAGCACAGTTCGATTGAAAACTGCACCCCAAGTCTGGAACAACTGCCCGTTCGTCTTCAAGCCATCGACCACAACGTCCTCGACAACTGCCGCGCTCAACGAAGAACCCCGCTGGCTGCAATTGATCAGCTTTATGTTACGCACCGTTGAACGAAGTGCGGGGGTACGGGTAATTGAAACCTCGCAACTCTCGAAATAGCAATTTCGAAACTCAATATCGTGGAAGGTGGCGGCAGAATCTCGATCATCAAACGAATCGAATGTACGATCTTGGAAAATTTGCATAGGTCATTTCGCCAATCATGGGAACCCTGCGGGTCGCTCGTATGTAATTACTTTAAGGCCACTGCCATATCCCGGCCGGGCAAGGTGAATATCTATCTGAGCCGGAGTCGTAATGTCAAAATTCATTCCTTTCAACATCCCCTTGCCAACAAAATCAGGGTTGCTCGGCCCGCCGACATGCTTGTAAAGGTCATTCAAAATTGGGTCGGCTTTGATCCGCCTTGCCACCAATCGTTCGAGAGCATTTCCGTATTGTGCCCTAGCAAGGCCACTGCTGCTTGCCGCTGCTTCAATCTCGGCATCAGAAAGAACGGTTAATGCCAGCGGAAGATTACCGCTCAACTCCTGATTGACCTGATTCGTCAAGTTTTGCAGAACTCGGCTACCATTCGGCGTATACGACGGATTCAGTATTTCAAGATTCGGCAGTCTTTGGCTTGGAGTGATTATTCTCGATTGACCGAGCGATTGCAAGTACTGGAATTGTGCAGATTGCGTCTGAATGATTCGCTGAAGTTGATATGCCTCATAAATATCTATTGCAACTTCACCAACGAGAAGAACGCCACACATCGCTAAATTGTTAATTTCCGTCGTTGCTTCGGCTCGCATATCCGGGGGGGCGAGTCCAGGATCGCCTATGCTGTAAGCTTCGCGAGCTTTTTCCACTCCTAGCGTTGCCGCGACGTAGCTTGCGTATTGGTCGCGTCGCTGGATCGGAATTGTCGGGTCGATCGAATTGATGCCGAATTCAATCTTATAGTCGATCACTTGGCCCCATGTAGTTGAAATGAAGCCACTCACGCTCGATTGTCGATCTTCGGAGATCGCTTGCTGATGCCTTTTCAAGTCCACTCTCGATTCACTGACATACAAATCCTGCGCGTTCTTCATGAACAACGCAGCCTCGCTTGGTGTCGCAGCCATTTGGCTATAACCCAGGAGTCGTAGCACGTCGTTGGATGGTGGCGATTTAGGATCCATCCAATTCGGCGGTTCCGTCGACGCACTCCCGCCCCCGCCGCCTCCATCGTTTTCGGCGCTGGCGGTTGGATTCCCAGCATTTTGGTCTAACGTTCCGGGCGGCATAACTGGCGGAGCCGATGGGGGCGCGGATCCAGGTGCGGATGTCGTGGTACTGCTGGAGTCGGTTCCGCCTTGGTCTGTTTCGGAGAAAACAAAGGGGACAGGTCCAGTTAGTTTCAATTTGGCCCGTCATTTTCGTCAATAAAGGACCTGTCCCCTTTGTTTTGTCCGAGCGTCTCGTAAAAGTTTAGTTAACCCCGGGCGGATGGCGGCTGAAGTTTTGGCTTTCAAGTTAAAGTATTGCCAGTCGCGATTGATATGGGTTGAGTTTGTGATTCATGAGCTGGCGATCAGACACGAAAGTGGCCGACGGAAATGT
>CAILLA010000029.1 GCA_903834925.1 uncultured Schlesneria sp. | reverse complement strand
CCGGGAAATGCTGCACGAAGAATTCCTCAAACCTCTGCCAGCAGACCCAGATCCAGTACAATTCTTCAGCAAATTGAAATCACTCTTCAACCTCTGCTTCTGAAATCCGATCCCCCAACCGAGGATCGCCTAAAGTGCAGTGATGAAGAATTTGCCGTTAATTTCAGCGGTTAGCGTTTTGCTTACTTCAACTGATAAGTTCTCGCGGTAACCGGTATCGAGGTTGTTAAAATCGATCGTCGTCGTATTCGATGCCGATGATGTTTGAACTCGAGGTGCTTCAACGGTCTCGATCAGACCTGCTTGGGAAGATCTGGCGACCAGCAGCGATAATCCCGCAGCAGCTAATCGGACCATGCGAAAACTGGAATAAGCGAAAATGCTATTAGTATTCAAATTCATTTCAATCGTCCCTCATGCCTTGAATGTACTGGCATTAACTTGAATCACACCCTGATTCGGTCTCATTTCTTTCTCAACAACGTGAGTCCGGTGAAACATTCACCGAAAAGAATCGTCACTCGACTTTGCTCAGGGCCAGGTGTTAAGAATGCCAATCCCAGACCAAGCTGCTGTTTTATTTCCCAATTCGATCAGAACATGCGAGCACGACGTTGTCGTGGCGTTCGTCCAAAGTAACCGCGTCGGCTTGCACTGATCACGGCGGTGATTCCTGCGACACTGAATGTAAACAAACCAATCAAGGTCATGTTCGAAGTCTTTGGAGCAACTTCATCGTCATCAGTTGAAGCAACCTGAGCTGCGTCACCGTTCGCCGGAGATTTAAACATTTGTACGAAATGTGCGAACGTCGAAATCGGTCGTGATTCCGTGTCGGCTGGTGGAATCGGGGTGATTCCGTGAGCTCGGCTGGTCAATTGAATCACCGACACCTTTGGTGAGCGGGCAACATTGTCTGGGCGATTGGCTTGGGACATCAACCAGGCACCCTGAGTCGAATTGTTGATCAAACTTCCCGGAACAAATACAGGACGGACTGGGCTGGATTCTTGCTGGTTCTTGCCAGCAAAGTTACCAACACTCTCGAATGGCTTCAGGTCCGTAACAACCGCCTGCTCATCAGCACCTTCTCCGGAAGCGAGCATCAAGACATCTGCGTTTGCCTGGCTGGCAATCGCAGAGCAGGTAATGGCAGCAGCAACCCAAGAATTCAAAGCTTTCATTTCAGTAACCCCTTTTCTAACTCGAAGAAACCAACCACTTCGTGAAAGCGACACAATGCTCTGGAAGTGGCACTCAACGGCTAACACCGTTTAAAACAACACTCACCAACAACGTTGATAAGTGACACAATTGTTCTCAAAAAACGATTTCGCATTATGAACACATCAGGTGCGAGGTCTGGCGGGAACCCCCATTCCTGAAGGCATGGGCCAGACACGCCCCGATCCGCAACTTGCTCAATGGAATTTCATCGATGTCGACGGCGATTAAGTCTTCCGCTCGACAACCACAACTCAAGCACGATTTTCGCAGTTCGCAGCCATCGCCAAGCTTGAGTTTTCACCCTCCACATTGAGTGGATGGCATACTTCATGGTCACAGGACTAACCCGCGATTCATGTCCATGCACGCCATTCATTTCCGTTTGGCATGCCTGTTTTTCGTTTCTCGGTTTCGTTCATGTGTCCGAGTTGAGGAGGTTTTAGGCCGTCACTCGTGCATGGCAATGGGGAAAATCAGAGAAAAAAATAAAAATCTATGCTTTCCGGCAAAGGCCGCTGCACAAGTTAGGCTAGGGGCTTTGCAGGAAGTGGGTAGCTGCCGTTTGTCGGTTAAAGCGATTAAAAAATGGACCGGACATACTTCAGATGCCGCACCGTTCCAAATATTCGGATTTCCCATCAACACAAACATGTTCGCAACATATTCACTTAAAACATGTTACGTCAAATAACCGTCAGATCAACCGTTGGATATCGTCCGGATCAGCTCATTTTGTTTGTTGAATTGCGGAAGTAGTGGGAATCTCGGTAGCTTGGTTCGTGAACACATGAGTGTTGACTGATTTGTTGTGAAAATCAGGATATCAGGTAATTTCAAAAGAGGTTTTGGAGATCGCGATGACGCAGCAAACCGGTACCTGGCTTAGTTTGATCGTGGCGTTCGCGATGACAACTGCCTGCGCAACGGCCGACGAACCGGTGACCAGAACTGAAGATGTTATCTACGGACGGAAGTTCGGCACCGCATTGACATTGGACGTTTTCTCTCCCAAGCAAACTGACGGCAAGGTCGGAAACGGAGCGGCGGTCGTTTTTGTTGTCAGCGGCGGATGGTTCTCGTCACACGAGTCGATCAATCAGGGCTTTGTCAATGAATTCCAGAAGCGAGGTTACACGGTATTTGCCGTTGTCCACGGTAGTCAGCCAAAGTTCACGATTGTTGAGATCGTCGACGACATGCATCGAGCGACCCGTTTCATCCGCAGTCGTGCCGCTCAATATCACATCGACCCGAATCGAATCGGGATCAGCGGTGCTTCCGCAGGTGGCCATCTATCTTTGATGCAGGGAATGGCCGGAACACCTGGTAATCCCGACGCGAAAGATCCGGTTGAACGAGAATCGAGCCGCGTCCAGGCGGTGGCTTGTTTCTTTCCCCCCACGGATTTCCTGAATTATGGCAAGCCCGACGAAAATGCGCTGGGGCGAGGGGTTCTTAAAAATTACCGTGCCCCGTTCGACTTTCACGAATTCGATAAAAGCGTCAATGCGTTCATCCCGATTACGGACGAAAAACGACTGGGCGAAATTGGCCGAAATATCTCACCGGTGAATCATGTGACCAGTGACGATCCTCCGACGCTGATCATTCATGGAGATGCGGATTCACTCGTTCCCATTCAACAGGCCGAAATCGTGATTGAAAAACTGAAGGTCAACAATGTCCCCTGTGAACTTGTTGTTCGTAAAGGGCAAGGACACGGTTGGCCAGAAATCGGCAACGATTTTGCAATCCTGGCGGACTGGTTCGATAAACATCTGGCAAAAAGCCCAGAGAAAAAGTGATCTGGTTCGTCTTCGTTTCTCGAATCGGTGCTTTGCACCGTCCGATTGTTGTGATGCCACTCGTGAGTCCGCAGAGGAGACGAAAACGATGCCCCAACTCCTGAAAGTCGCGACGATTGTCGTCACAATTGCCTTGACGCCATTCATGGCAAATCAGGTTGATGCTGAGCCTGTCACGGCGAAATCCACAAAAGGTGTCATTGAATACCCGGTCGGATGGGAACCAACCGCCCAACGGGATGAGACTCGGCCTCAATTCTCTTACGATCCCCAGGGAGGCCCTCGCCAGCGAGGGGCATTTGTCATCACGTCAACCGATTCCCCTGGAGAAAACGGTTGGTTCCAGAAATCGTTTCCAGTCGTAGGTGGCAAATTTGTTCATTTCCACGCCGAGCGAAAGACCACTCAAGTCGTCGCCCCATACCGCAGTGCTGTGGTAAGAATTGTCTGGTTGGACTCACTCGGTAAAGCGGTTCAGGCTGCCGTTCCTCCCGGGGAGGAAACGTCTCCAGGATTCGTGCCGCTGGCGGAGCCAGAACATCCCCTGGACTCAGAGATCACCTACAACGGCTGGACTCGCGTCGAAGGGACTTACCGAGTTCCTCCCCGTGCAACTCAGGCGATCGTCGAATTACATCTTCAATGGGCACCCAAAGGAACATGTGAATGGAGTGAAATCCAATTTGAAGAGACGCCATCGCCCCCCGCTCGAAAAGTCCGATTGACAACGATCCATCACGTCCCTTCAGGGAAATCTCCTCAGGCAAATTGTGAAGAGTTTGCTCCGCTAATTTCAGCAGCGGCCAAACAGCGTGCAGATCTTGTCGTGCTTGGCGAAACCATCCCGTACGTGGGAGTCAAGAAACAACCGCACGAGATTGCCGAACCAGTCCCCGGCCCCACGACGGACTACTTTGCGTCACTCGCAAAACAGCACAACCTTCATATCGTGGTCGGCCTGTATGAACGAGACCGAGACGTCGTTTACAACGTTGCTGCGTTATTAGGTCCCGATGGCAATTTGATCGGCAAGTATCGCAAAGTCTGTTTGCCGCATCGGGAAATCGAGCAAGGGGTGACGCCCGGAAATGACTATCCCGTTTTTCAGACGAAATTCGGCAAAGTCGGGCTGATGGTCTGCTACGACGGATTTTTCCCCGAGGTCGCTCGTGAATTAACCAATCGAGGTGCTGAAGTCATTGCCTGGCCAGTCTGGGGATGTAACCCGCTGCTGGCTCAGGCACGTGCCTGCGAAAATCATGTTTATCTTGTCAGCAATACTTTTTGCGACGTGAAGGCAAATTGGACGATTTCGGCCGTTTACAATCACGCAGGCGATCCGATCGCCAAAGCGAACAACTGGGACGACATCGCCATCGCGGAAGTCGATTTGAACGAACGTTATTTCTGGCGAAATAACCTCGGTGATTTCCATTCTATGGCCCAGCGACATCGCCCCCCGCCGGCACGCGACGTGGAATTGAAAACACCGCCCGGTGGCAAGTAACAGCTGGTTTTGTTACTTGAATAATCAAAATCCACAACTCCCATTGGTCCCATACGTCTCATTGGTCCCATAAACCGAACGGTCATTGCCACAGCAATTTTTATCTCCAGGAGAACCCGCATGCCCCCCATTACTCGCCGAGATTTCACCAAGGCAACCGTCGTCGCCGCTGCGTCGACAGTCGTCACTGCTGCCAGCGCAAGTCGCGTACTTGGCGCAAACGATCGAGTGCGAGTCGGTTTCATCGGGCTCGGAAATCGTGGAGATCAGGTCCTGGGTGGTTTCCTCGAACAGAAAGATTGTGAAGCGGTTGCAGTCTGCGATCTGCATCAGCCTTATCGCGAATTCGCGGCAGCAAAAATCGGAAGCCAACCGGAACAATTTCGTGACTATCGCAAACTACTCGATCGGAAGGACATTGACGCCGTGGTCGTCGCCACGCCGGACCATTGGCACGCCTTGCAGATGATTCATGCCTGTCAGGCGGGAAAAGATGTCTACGTGGAAAAGCCCGTATCCACCTTCGTCAACGAAGGTCGTGCAATGGTTCGAGCGGCACGAGAAAACAATCGGATCGCTCAAGTTGGCATTCAGCGATTGTCCTCTAAGTTTTGCGGTGAAGCTGCGGAACTGATCCGGAACGGTGCGATCGGCAAGGTAACGGTTGTACGCTGCTTTCACGTTCAAAACGAATTTCCCAAAGGCATAGGCAATCCTCCTGACGAAGAGCCACCAACGGACTTTGACTGGGACGCCTGGGTTGGGCCTGCCAAAAAGCGGCCGTACAACAAGAACCGAACATTCTATCGGTTTCGCTGGTTCTACGATTTCTCCGGCGGCCAATTGACCAACTTCGGCGTCCATTATCTCGCCCAGATCCATCGGTCGCTCGGAGTCGACGCACCATTGGCCGTGATGGCCATGGGAGGCAAATTTGCCAACTACGACAATCGTGAAGTCCCCGATACGCTGGAAGTCGTCTGGCACTATCCCGGCGATACTCTGGTGACATTCTCGCAATTCAACGCGACGGGAGCCTCACCAACCGGTCGCCCCTGTGAAATTGAGTTTCGCGGGACCAAAGGGACCATGTATTTCAGCACAAGTGGTTACGAAATCGTACCCGAGAATTTGACGCCGAACGAATTTGCCGCTCGCTCACCAATCGATCGCGAACGAGAACGAGGATGGCGGACCGGTGCAAAGCCAGAAATCGAAGCGAAGAAAGCAGAAGGAGTCATTCGTGACGCCGATCATGCCCGAACATTTCTCGACAGTGTGAAAAGCCGCCAGGCACCCCCTTGTGACATCGAATATGGTCATCGATGCACATCGGCCGCCTTGATCGCCAACATCGCACACCGCACAAAATCATTCCTCGAATGGAACGCAAAAGAGGAGCTCTTTACCAATAACGAATCCGCTAACAAATGGTTGAAAAGCGATTACCGAAAACCATACGTCCTTCCCGAATGAGCTTTCGTCCTACAGTCGCCTTGAAGTGGATTTGACGATCGAAAGTTTGCGCACCCGGCTGCGAAAGGAGTTTTCCGCCTGTCACCAGATCTGCACCAAATCGATGTTTTCCCCTGGATGGGATGCCGGGAACCTTTCAGCTCACTCAGCCACCTTTTGGGGGCGGGGGTCTTCGCTGGCTTGGCGATGAATCTGGTGAGGCGAGGTCGTGGTGACTGGGGAAGAACAATCAGCCTGGCCGTGTTTGGTGCAACATCCGTCATCTTGTTGCTGTTGAGCGGAATCTATCATATCTTCTGGCCCGGCCCGACACGTGAATTCATGCTTCGCGCCGATGTTTCCGCTGTTTTTCTCTTGATCGCGGGAAGCATGACTCCCGTTCATGCCATTCTCTTTACGAGGCTGGCACGCTGGGGTGCTCTGACTTTGATCTGGTTCGTGGCAATTGCCGGGATCGTCTGGAGAATGCTCTTTTGCGAGAACACTCCGGGGCCTGCCGGCATCGCCTTTTTCTTGCTATTCGGCTGGGGAAGCGCGATCACCGCCTTTACCATCTGGCGCCGATTCGGCTGGAATTTCGTTCAGCCTGCAGTCCTGTCTGGGTTGGCATATACGATTGGAGCAATCGGATTGATACTTCACCGCCCCGTGGTCGTGACCGGAATCATCGGCCCACACGAAATCTGGCATATCGCCGTATTGTTTGGGCTGGGACTCCATTGGCAATTCGTCAATCAATTTGCCTCAGGCCAATTGCCGGAATGATTTTTTGATTTTCTCCTTGGACTTGCTTCGATTTTTCGAATCAAAACGCCATGATGGGTCGCAGACGATCGGCAACCAAACAAGACTGTGCTTCGTAACGATTCAAGGCTTCGGCGATTCAACTCTCCCTAAAGGACTTGACCATGCCCTCGATTGACCGTCGTGAGTTCCTGCAGACAACGTCCGCCTTAGCCTCCGCTTCAGCGCTGGCGCCGTGGATGTTCAACGCGGTTTCAGCTCAAGAGACTACCGACCGTGATCTGGCTGTCGGAGTCATTGGTACTGGACGCGGAATGGCGCATGCGAATGCCGCCCTGAACGCCAAAGGCGTTTCGCTCAACTACGTCTGCGACGTGGATCAGAATCGCCTGGGACTGGCCATGAAAACGGTGGAAGGACGCGGTTCCAAGGCCAAAGGAATCACCGATTTCCGGCGGATGCTCGACGACCCCAAGCTCGATGCCGTGTTTATCGCCACCTGTAACCACTGGCATGCACCGGCCACAATCCTCGCCTGCTCAGCGGGAAAACATGTCTACGTTGAAAAGCCGGGAAGCCATAACGCTCGCGAAGGCGAAATGATGGTTCAGGCGGCAAGAAAGAACCAACGACGAGTTCAAATGGGAAATCAGCGACGGACCTGGCCCGGCATCCGGGAAGCCATCAGTAAGCTGAAAGAAGGAGCCATCGGAAAAGTTCTATTCGCACGATGCTGGTACGACGCCGACCGCAAATCAATCGGCAAAGGGAAACAGATTCCAGTACCCGATTACCTGGACTATTCCACATGGCAAGGCCCTGCCCCGGAACGCCCCTATGTCGACAATCTTGTGCATTACAACTGGCACTGGCGATGGCATTGGGGTGGCGGTGAACTCGCCAACAACGGCATCCACTCGCTGGACGTCGCCCGCTGGGGATTGGGTGTCGACTATCCCACGCAGATCAGCTTCCTCGGCGGTCGATACCATTTCGACGACGACCAGGAAACACCTGATACCGGTGTCGCCGTCTTTCATTTCGGCGACAAAGGCTGCTCGTGGGAAGTCAGCAGTTGCCTGCCCCGCCGCGATGAAAAACACAGTATTGTCAATTTCTACGGCACGGAAGGGACAATGAACATCATCGATACCGGCTACCGCATCCTGAATCCAAAAGGAGAAGAAATTGCGAAGGGGAGCGGTAGCGGTGGTGAACAGGATCACATTCAGAATTTCCTCGACTCCATTCGCTCGGGTACTCCTCTGAATTCCGAGATTGAAGAAGGACAACGCAGTACGCTGATGTGTCACTTGGGAAACATCTCGTACAAACTCGGTCGGATGATCCGGTTTGATCCAGAAACACGTACAATCGTCGGCGACAAGGACGCAACAGCGCTTTGGGGACGTGAATATCGAAAAGGTTGGGAACCGATCGTTTGACGGAATCAACCCTGCAAGTCACAGACAGCAAGAAATCTACAGGGACTCGAATCACGATTGATTTGATCCGATCAGTGGGAATACTCGTTCTTCATCGTGTAGGATCACCTTTCCAAACGAGTGTCGCAGGGTGAACAATCCCTGCGACACCGAATGGTGTTGTTTTGGCCCCCTGATCAGTACAGGACGAACAGAATCATGGAACCGAACGAATTCGAAGGATCACCCAAGACATGGCCTCCTTTGGGAATGCCGACTGGGAGTGTTCGAGCGATTTTAGGTCTGCTCGTCGTCGCTGTCGTCGTCACGAAAATGGCTCGTTTTGAAGACTTTCAAACTGACGAAGACAAACTTTGGATTGTCACGCTGTTGATTACACTGACGCACTACTTCACGTCGCGTCGATTCGTCGCGTTGTCTCCAGAAGTCCGTCGCCAACTCGAAGACGATGGCGTGATTGACAGGGAACGCCATCCACTGTTTTTGCCTCGAAACTCAATTCGAGTCATCATCATCGGCGCGTTTAGCTGGCTGGCATACCACGTCTACACCAACGGACCTGAGCACGAAAATGGAATTCTCTATGGTCACCACGTCGCATCACTTCTTGGGATGATGGCATCGTTCCTGCTGGGAGCCATCGTTCGAGGGATCGGAAACTGGTGGAACGGATATCGACCTCAGCGTTCCGCGGGGACCTGGGGGGACCTGAAAGCACTCGGAGTGATCCTGGTGCTGACGCTCGTTGCAATCCCCGAATTTCTCGGCCAGCAGAGTGTCGTCCCGCCGATCTTTTTCCGAGTGGCACTCGGTTTCACCCTGTTCTACTTCGGTTCGCGATAGTCACCGAAAATCGATCGGTCATCGGCTGCTTGAGATTTTGACAAACTTCCCATTTTCAAAGTATGAGCGGTAGACCATACAACCCACGACCTCCTGACGATTAAGCATCAACAAATCCTATGGAACCGAAAGAATATTTTTCTATGCGACGTTTGATCATAGCTGGCTTGTCCTGTTTGCTTGCTGCTCCAGTCGCGTCAGTCGTGGAAGCCAATGAACCGGGCCAATCCGCTGTCGCGGTGAAGCGGTCCTCAAAAAGTGCTGATTGGCCGTGGTGGCGCGGTCCCGAGCGAAACGGTGCCGCCTCGCCAGACCAGCAGCCGCCACTCAACTGGAGTGAAACGGAAAACGTCCTCTGGAAGTCACCCGTTCCAGGTCGAGGACACGGTTCGCCGATCATCGTCGGCGATCAGATCTTTCTCTTGACGGCCGAGCACGACCGCGAGGTTCAATCGGTTGTCTGCTACAGCCGGAAGTCGGGCGAGCAGTTATGGCAGAAGGATCTCCACAAGGGGGGGCTGAACCTCAAAGGGAATTCGAAAAGCTCACTCGCCAACTCAACCGTTGCCTGTGACGGTGATCGAGTGTTCGCCAGCTTTCTCCACGATGGGGCGGTGTTTGTGACGGCACTTGGACTGGATGGTCACGAGATCTGGCAGACAAAGATCACCGATTACATCCTGCATCAAGGCTTCGGTTCATCTCCCACGGTTTATGGCCCACTGGTCATTGTCTCTGCGGACAATAAAGGGACCGGCGCAATCGCCGGACTGGATCGGACAAATGGAAAAATCATCTGGAAGAAAGATCGCCCCAAGCTGCCAAACTACACGTCACCCATCATTCTGCAAGTGGCTGGAAAAGAACAACTCTTTTTTAGTGGTTGTAATCTCGTCACCAGTTTTGACCCACTAACGGGAAACAAACTCTGGGAAATCAAGGGGTCAACAGAAGAATGCGTCACCTCGACGGTCACTGACGGAAACTTGATTTACACCAGCGGTGGATACCCAAGAAACCACCTGAGTGCCATCCACGCCGACGGTTCGGGAAAGGTTGCATGGGAAAACGGGACCCGCGTCTATGTTCCCTCAATGCTGATGAAAGATGGCTACCTTTACGCCGTCCTGGATGCGGGAGTCGCCATGTGCTGGAAAGCAGATACGGGCGAAGAAAAATGGAAAGAACGCCTTGGCGGAACCTTTAGCGCATCCCCTGTTCTCGTAGGAGATCAGATTTTCGCAACGAATGAAACAGGGTCGACTTGGATCTTCAAAGCATCTCCGACCGGTTTTGAAAAAGTCGCCGAGAACAAACTCGCCGACGACGTGTTCGCCACCCCAACAATCTGCGACAGCCGCATCTACATGCGAGCTGCAATCAAGAACGACGATAAACGTCAGGAGTTTTTGTATTGCCTCGGCAAGAATTGACAACGACAATACCTATCTCAACGCCCTCCCCTGCGGGCGTAGTGAACGTTCTATCTCCGGATGATGGCCAAACAATCGGCGCCTTTTCCTTTTCGCAAGAATCGTCGATTTCACTCTCACCACGCAATTTCAGGCGCACCAGTTGCTTACAAAAGCTGAAGTGAACTGCACTCCTGATTCCGATGAACGAGCCTGCTGATTTCGTTCGCGATTTCGAGAGAAAGTAAGTCGTTGGCTCGCATCGATTGTGAATGATGGTTCCCGTGTTCGATCTCCTCAACAGGACTGGTTTGAGATTGTCCAAATGGTCAACTCTTTTCCACCTTCGAGACGACACACGAAGATCCACAACGCCGAGGGATTGTCTTCTCGGTTGTGAATTGACCTCAGGCATTCAAGATCCTGTTGCTCGAAGGGGGATTTAATGACGAACTCAACCTTGATCCAGAAAATATTGTTTGCAACGGACTTCAGCGATCCGTCCGAGAATGCAAGAAAGTACGCCTGTGAACTCGCCAACCGGATGGGCGCAGAATTACATCTTTTGCACGTGGTTGTGCCGCTGGCGGTTCCCGCGATGGGAGCACCTTCGGTCGGCTACATCGAAGACACCGAGGCGATCGCCGCCGCAGTGAAACAGTCTGAGAGTGATCTGGAAAAACTACTCGACCCAAACTGGCGAAGTGAGCATCGAGTCGTTTCGGCAGTCATCGTCGGAACTCCCGTGTTTGAAATCCTGAAGTACTCCAAAGAGAATCACATCAACATGATTGTGATGGGGACCTACGGCAGAACGGGGCTGACACACCTGTTAATGGGAAGCGTCGCTGAAAACGTGGTTCGAAAGGCTCACTGCCCCGTTCTGACAGTACATCAGCCAAAGCACCCGCAGTAGTTTCACCACCCCCAGGGGCCAAAGTTTAACCGCGCCTCGAAGAGAAGCGGGCTTCATGGTGTCACCATCGTTTAACCGCGCCTCAACGAGAAGCGAGCCAACCACCGGCATCATCGCTGATTGCAAAACTCAAAACAAATAAAATCAAGAGAATTCCGCCACGGATGAACATGGCGCGGGCATCGCCCGCAACCCAATTCAAGGACAAGAAGGTAACCACGAATCACACTAATCTGACCCATAAGATAATCACGGGGTTCATTCACCCAGCAGTTACGTTCGGACATCCTTGACGCGATACGCGTACCCAGCCGGTTTTGATTGATTTTCTCATGATTCTTATTCGTGCAATTCGTGATATTCAGTGTTGATCCGTGGCTGAATTTCTTTCCCGTCGCAATTTTCTGGTTGGAGTTGCTTGTCAGGTTCGCTTGACGGATTTGAACGTCCCTGATACCGTTCCGACCTGCCAACGATTTCGCGAAACTGCGAAAAAGAGATTGAGTTTCCGGTCGCAATCTGACGATTGTATCGGCAGCAACAGTACCAAAGGGGGATTAGCTCAGTTGGGAGAGCGCTTGCATGGCATGCAAGAGGTCAGCGGTTCGACCCCGCTATCCTCCACTTCGAAAAGCCTTAAACTGTAATGGTTTAAGGCTTTTTTTGTTGCCTGAATCTGTATCCCTTTTGTATCCCATTTTTGTTGTATCCCTTCCACCAGCATTTCTGACCGGAAGACTACTCGGTGTTTCTCTCGGGGCTGTGTACCGTGTGGGGCTGGACTGTGAAAATGATTGCGGGATGTTGACCGTAGCTTTGGCGAGGGGGTGAGTAATGCTTCCCTATTCCCCCACGGTTCATTCGGCCCCGCCCTCGACATGCTGGAGCGCCCATCGGATGGCTTCTTTGAGAAAGCCCTTTGCACTTCCACGCTTCTGAATTTCATTTCTGAACTTTGTCAGAACTGAATGCTCGCTGCCAGTTTTTTTGACAGCGGCCTCGATTGCTTCGGGATAGTTGATCCGCAAGAACGAGATGATTCGCTCAGGAGTTTTCGGCTCTAAAATATCTTCCGATGACTCACCGATTTCATCCGGCGTCTCACCATTATCATCCGAAGGCTTACCCTCAATCGCTTGGAAAAACAGATTCTCGATTGCTTCACTGAATTCATCTGCATCTTGCTTCTTTTGGCTTTTCAAAACTACTATCAACTTGTAGGCAATATCGTACTCTCGCTCGAACTTGCCAGCCGCCAAGATCCTGTCAGCGAGCGATGTGACTCTGTCGGTTTTTGTCGACGATGCTTGACCATCTGGCTCTGGCCAGAATTGCTTGAGGCCGGATAACCCGAAAAGTATCCGAAGTTTTTCGAGATCGGCGTCGTGCTTGCGGGTTGCTCGTGTGATCCCAGTCGAGGCCCATCGGCAAAACCGCTTGAAATCATCGATCCCAGCCTTTTGTGCCGTTTCACGAACAGTGAAACCACGGGCCTCCATGAGTCGATTCAGGTTAGCCACGAAAATGCGTCGTCGTACCGTTGCCTCATCACCTTTTGCCACTTTTGATCTCGCATTGTCAGCCCACAACAAGAACAAATGGGCCAATATAGTAAAACATGAGAAGAAATAAGAAAACATGAGAGTACGAAAACACATAAGTCTATTCATGTCAATCGCTTATGGAATCCACGCCTACTGAGCGCAGTAGGTTATACCCACTATGCCAGCGTGACTCGGCGATGTGCCGGGCAATCGAAACCCACGCTGGAGATCAGTGCCATGACGAGTACAGCAACCGCAGCAGCAGAGACAGTCCGAATCGAATCGCCTACCGCAAGTGAGGAAAACTTCCTCATCAGCATGATCGAAATCGGCGAACGCCACAGAGAGGAATTTGGTGACCTTGAAGCGTTGGCGAGTTCTATCAAAAAGCAGGGACTGCTTCAACCAATTGGAATCAACGAAAACTATGAACTGGTCTTTGGCCAAAGGAGACTGAGAGCCTGTCAGGAGATTTTGAAATGGGAAACCATCCCGGTTCGATTCGTAAATGTCACGTCGATCCTCGATGGTGAGGTCGACGAAAATGCAATGCGCATGAACCATACGGTCAGTGAGCTTGTAGCCATCGTCGAGTCGCTTCGAGATTTCTCTCACGGCGGTGATCGACGATCCGATCAAGGTCGCACGAGCGACGTAGAAACCCTCACGATTGATCAAGCGGCGAAAAGAGTTGGTCTTGGTAACAAGGACACGTTTTATCGAGCCAAAAAAGTGGTCGAGAACGGAGTGCCTGAACTCGTCGGGAAAATGGATCAAGGCGACATCGCAGTTGCCGTCGCTGCGGAGATTGCCACTGAGTCTCCTGAACAACAGCGTGCGATTCTTGCTGATACGAACGCACCCCTGACAGTCAAAGAGGTGAAGAGCAAGAAGTCTTCGGCATCACGAGCGAAGACTGAATGTGGAACTCCAGAAATTCAGTCCTTTGAATTTTCTGAGGACCGTTGGCAATTGCATCACGACTCAGTGGAAGACGTTCTTCCGACTCTGCCGGATAACCATTTTGATGGAGTTCTTACGGACCCGCCCTATGGTTTGGGTTTCATGGGACAGTCGTGGGATGGAAAAGTACCTTCGGTCTCCGTTTGGAAGGAGATTCTTCGGGTCTGCAAACCGGGGGCCTATATGTTGGCATTCGGCGGAACTCGAACTTGGCATCGGCTCGCTGTTGAAATTGAAGATGCAGGATGGGAGATCCGTGACACCTTCATGTGGTTATACGGCGAAGGGCTTCCGAAAGGTCACGACATCAGCAAGGCCGTTGATAAAGAACTTGGTGCAGAACGAAAGGTGGTTGGGGTCAATCCAAACACAAGGAACACCTCATTACCCAAAGGGGAGTTCTTTTCTAACGGCAAGGCTCATGCACCAATCACTGCGCCAGAAACCGAAGCCGCAGTTTTGTGGGACGGATACAACACGTCCCTGAAGCCCAGTTGGGAGCCGGTCCTGATCGTCCGCAAACCGCTTGATGGAACATACGCTGAAAATGCTCTCAAGTGGGGATGTGGAGGTTTGAACATCGGCGGTTGTCGAATTGGATCGAATGGCGGCACAAAGCGAAGCCATCAAGCGGAGTATCCCGTCGATTCAAATGGCAATGAAGATCGAAAGAATTGGGCAAGGACAGGCCACAGTGTCGAGGAAATCGATGAGGGTCGATGGCCTGCCAACGTGATTCTCGATGGAGAAGCAGCCCAAGAGCTTGACTCACAAAGTGGTCAGTCTCGATCAACTCGTTCGAAACGGCGCAGTGCCAACAGCAATGTCGGAAACGGCAAGACATTGAATGCCTTTCGATCCCGATCAGATGCTGTTGGCGGTTATGACGATGAAGGCGGTGCCAGTCGATTCTTTTATTGTCCAAAGGCATCGGCGAAAGAAAAAGTTGGCAACCATCACCCAACCGTCAAGCCATTGACGATTTGTGAGTATTTAGCCCGGCTGATTCTCCAGCCCAAAAGCGATAAGCCTCGGAATTTTCTGGTGCCGTTCGCTGGAAGCGGCTCAGAAATGCTCGGCGGTTTGATTGCCGGATGGGATCACGTGACGGGTATCGAGCGAGATGCTGATTACGTCGAGATTGCACAAAAACGACTCGGCGGACAGTCCAAGAGCAAGAAGGCCGGAAAGCACCCTAAATCAAAGGAGGCGCAAGTGACCACAAAGTGATCCCATTTTGAGCCGGTTCACCGGCCCTGATTCTAACGAAAGCAAGACCGACTCTGTTCGGTCTTTTTTATTGTCCGTTTGCCGTGTCGGTAAACGGACGTGCTCAGTCACTTCATTTCTCGGAGAACAGTTAATGACAACGCAGAAAGACAACAGTTACGACTTCGGCAATTGGATCGCCCGGCAGAATTTCGACAATCGTCGTCGAGCAGTTGTTATCCAGATGCCGGACGGTAAGCGCTATGTGAGCCGAATTACGATCAAGGGGCTTTTAGAGGGGTGGTGGCGGAGGCGAAGCGGACAGACGTTCGTTTGTCACATCAGGCGAATGAACAAATTTAAAGAAGTCACCGAGAACTACATGCGGCGGACGGTGGTGGCCGGAAATGAAATGGACACCAGCTTCACGGGTTTCGACCGAGGAGTCGGCTCCAATTTCTCTGGAGACGTGTATGAAGTTGATGCCATCAAGCGTGATGGCGATACGGTCATTGTCAGGCTCGCAAAACGGCTCCAGAAATCCAAGACCCCATACGACTTCACATTGAAGGAATGGAAGCCAAAAACCGCAGATGCGAAACGCAATTGTGAAACGCAACGAACAGTTTCTGAAGAGAAAGGCACGACGAGCATGGCCAAGAAAAACAAATCGCAATCGACACCCAAGGAAATCGTCGCCCATCTCGACACGGTAGTTGTTGGGCAAGCGGACGCAAAAAGGCGTCTCGCCGTTGGCGTTACGAACCACTACAAACGGATTCGTGAAATGGATCACGATTCAAGTGGCGAAGGCGATTTGGCTGATGTGAAGATCGAGAAGAGCAACATTCTGCTTCTCGGCCCCACGGGATGCGGCAAGACTTTTCTCCTGAAGTCACTGGCTGAAAAGCTGGATGTTCCGTTCGCCATCAGTGATGCGACGACACTTACGGAGGCCGGATACGTTGGGGAAGATGTCGAGACGATTCTTCTTCGGCTCTTGATTGCTGCTGATTACGACGTTGAAACGGCACAACGTGGAATCGTTTACATTGACGAAATTGATAAGCTCCGCAAATCGAGTGGCAATGTGTCAATCACACGAGATGTGTCGGGGGAAGGCGTGCAGCAGTCCCTACTCAAGATGGTGGAAGGCAAGGTCTGCCATGTGCCTGCACAGGGTGGGCGGAAACATCCAGATGCCCCCACGATTGAGATCGACACTACGAACATCCTCTTTGTCTGTGGCGGGGCGTTTGTGGGCCTCGACGAAAAGCGGAGTGAAAAGGCAGTGACTCCACATGATCTCGTGCAGTACGGAATGATCCCCGAGTTCATCGGTCGTTTCCCGGTGATAGTCGGGATGGAGGAACTTGGTCTGGAAGACCTGATGGCGATTCTCACCGAACCTCGTGATGCCTTGCTGAAGCAGTACCGGAAGCTGTGCCGAATCGACAATGTGGATCTGGAATTCACGGACGATGCTGTCGCTGAAATTGCGAAGCGAGCATCTCAGTTGAAGACTGGTGCCCGTGGCCTACGCTCCGTCGTCGAGTCATTCATGTCGGACTTTCTATTCGAGAGTTCCGAACTTGAATCGGGCTGCTATCAGATCAATGCGTCCGTTGTAAGGGGAACCGCTCGCCCGAAGATCGTCGCAACATCTACTCGCCGAAGTACGAAGGTTCGAGCACGCTAGATCGACCCTTTTCCGCCACTTCTTTCATGGCCGTTCAACCGCCATTTCCCTGATTGAATTTGATTTTGTGCAACCGGCGTCCGAGAAGGATCAAGGTACGTCCTGACCTTCTCCTCGCTGGTTTTTCTAAGTTTCCACGTTTCCAACTTTCAGAATTCTCATCGTCAATCGGCTCGTGGACTAGAAACCCTCCGCTTAATAGTTTCGACGTTTCCAAATTCCAGAAATCGAATGGTCAATCCACCTTGGAAGTCGAAATCCCGAAACCTAATATTTTAACAATGCAATCGACCCGCAGCCCCAATCAGGCACTTCTGATTGGGGCTGTTCGCATTTACCCACTTCATGTGGGTTCAAGCCTTTGTTTCGGCTCCAAAGTGCGTTTTTGCTGTTGGTGTGATTCGTTTTTTTTCGGCGTCAGGTCGGACCTGTGCTTCGTTTAATAGCCGAATCGAGAAATCAAACTTTCTGACAGAAAATCGGTTTCGCTGCGAGAAAATTGCAGCAGCCACACTACATAAATACAGGAGGTCAACATGATTCAGATTTTTTCAATTGGCGACGTAGCTCGACTGCTCAAGATTCCTGCCCATCGAATTGCATACGCAATCTCGTCAGGTGCTCTGCCAGAACCAGAACAACGGAACGCAAATCAAAGATGTTTTACCAGCGGCGAGGTTCAGCGGATTGCCAAACATTTTGGGGTCGAAAGTCCGACTCCGGGGCCTACCACTGCGGTTAGGGAGGGCCAATGAGATTTCGATTCGAAACTTTAACCCAAAGGCAACTTGGTTTGCTGTTCGATGTTTCAAGTCATGTGATCGGGAATTGGCTCGAACAGGTTGGCTTGCGAGATGAGCAGACAAAGAAGCCGACGAGAGAGGCCCACCAAGATGGATTCTGCGAGCAAGTTATGAATGGGACCGGGTATTTCTGGTCGTGGCGTTCACAACTTACCGTCGACAAGTTAATAGGGGCGGGACACGCCCTTGTCTTGGAGTTGCCGGAATCGATTGTTGTGCCACCAGAGCTAAACGGTCCATTCCGACTTTCGACCGAAAAGTCGAATTGCGTTCTGAATAACGATGGAAGCATGGCTGCGATGGCCACGACCAAACAAAACGCTGATGTCCTTCTCAAGCTGTTGAACTGTGGGCACCGGATTGGTCTTGATCGGGTATTAATTCCGAGTGCAGCTTCATAATTGCGTTAATAGCCTTCGAGGCGTCTGGACACAACTTTAGAATTGAGTTTCGTCGCCATTGCCGCTCTGGATGTGTTGTCCAAATGCGGCAATGGCGAGGATTTGAGGAGAGACTCGTGATCATCACGAAATAGGACAAACATCAATGACAATCATAATCCCAAAGGCACGACGAGACAGTCATTCTCGTCAACGCCATACTGATATATATGCAGCGACGACCACTCTTTCAGCGACAAAAGCGAAGAAACTGAAAAAGAAACGAGAACCACGGACAGTCTTGTCATGGCTCAAAGCCCACATCTCAGAAATCGATCTGGGAATGATGGTCGAAGCCGAAGATGACAAACACCCGATTCACCTGAACAAGAATGATTGGGTTCTCGCACATTTCAAGTCGTTGCAACATGGTCAGCGGTCCTATCTGAGCAACAGATGGAACTGGGACAAAATCGGGAACCACATCCACGGTTACGGTACATATTATTTTGCTGGCGCAGCCGAGTCTACGAAACACCGCACGATTGTCTTAATCGACGTGGATTGCAAAAGGTACGGTTCAAGGGAAGGGGCCGAGGCATTCCTTAGATACATTATGACTGGCGAATGTCATGACAACTATGGACTGTCCTTTCCGAGATTGTTTCATGAAGTCTCCACTGGCGGAGTCGGCGGTCATGGATACTTTCTGTTCGAAAAAGACGGAATGGCACCGGAACAGATTAATGACCTACTGCTTCGTCGCCTCCAGCCTTGGTTGCGTCATGTTGCGAAAGAAGAAGGCTTCGATATCGAGCTTGTCGAGGTGAAGGGCACTCTTCCTGTTATCAACTGGGGAAACGTGAAGTTCGAGGTTCTGAATTACACATCTGGCACTTTGGCAAAGCTTCCACGGGGTTGCGTGGATCGATTTGACGAACTGAAGAAAACAACGGTCCTGACTTCAAGAGATTTTCATCGATTGCCATTGCTGCGTGATTATGAGGGGTCGGCGGATAAGACCGCCGACATGCCATCGCCGGGGGCGATGGACATGACCATAAAAGGAAGTTGTTCCGGCAAGCACTTTACCCAAGACAATTTGGCCGGACTGAAAACTGGCGGTCGTTTTCAAGTAGTTGCCGAACAGCTTTTGGCCGGACACTGTCTGAAAACATCTGGCCGGACGATTGTCAAAGTCGAAGATGTTGCGATCTTCTTGATGCTCGGTGAGTTTTTCACCAAAAACATGCCCACCAACGGAGCCATGCCCACTGAACGATGGAAAAACATGTGGACGGCACTGGATGACGCTGAAGATATCGAGCGGGCCTTTGACGGTAAACGATTCAAGGTGATTCGTAATTGGCTGAGTTCGTTGTCATTGATTACATGGGAGAATCCTGAATATGAAGTAGGGAAATGGATTGGTGAAAAGTACATTCCCGGTAAGGCAGCAAAATGGACTTTCGACCCGAAACTTTTGGCGATGTTGTCGTTGCCGGAAGAAAAAGCGGATGAATGCGAGGATCTTGATAATAGAGAGGGAGAAGAACATCCCCTATGGGAACAACTTCTTATCAAGGACATCTCAGACATCATAAGACTGCCATTCAATCAGACAATTCGACCAGTTGAACGAGTAAGAACCATTCTGTTCAAGGATCTACCTGAAGAAGTCGCTCGTTCGATCCCATGTTTTGAATCGATGGCCGCATAAAACACGTTTTTGATATCAATTGATATTGATGTGCGTGATGACATACGTTATACTCCACTTATACAGCAGCTACTAACACAATTACTTGCTATTAACTGGCACGCTAGCACCACACTTTGTGGCGAAAAACAGGCGTCCGCTGAACACCGCCATGTGGCGAGATGGTCGGCACTCTTGAGCCAGTCGATTTATCTGAATGTCGGAAATCGATTCTCATTCGCAATCACAATCGGGCACTGTTGTGCCCACATTCAAGGAAGATGAACATGAGCGACGACAACACAAAAACCTACAAAATAACCCTACGGAGCACTGTCGACGTAGAGGTGGAGGTAGCAGCCGATTCGATTGAAGAGGCAAGGGCAAAAGCTTTTGAATGGCATACCAGCCATGAGGGGGTTGGGGAGTTCGACAGGTATTACATCGCCTCAAACGGTGATCATATTGAAGAAGAGTTCACGCTGTGGTGGCAGGTGTGCGATACCGACAATGAGATCGTCAAAGTCGAAGAACTTGAATGCGATGATTCTGACGATGAGGAACATATTTGCTCTGATGCGGGAATGGACCTCATCAATGATCCGTTGCGTGAATTCAAAAATGCGGTTGGATTGGACTCGGATATCGTCCTCGGACCACTGAGCGAAGCGTCATAGTGTCCACCCTGACAAGTAATAGCGTGACATTCTCATGATGACGATCCGCAGCAGCCACTTGCTGCTGCGGACCTTCTTTCGACACTACCGCCAGAAATACTTTCTCGTACTTGCACGCCTATCGACTGGTGCAGTCAACCGGCGTCTTCGGATCTCACGCCTGTTGCGTGATCGAACTGAATCATTTGTGCAGCCATCCAGCTTCATGGGCGGTCGCCTTCCATGAATACCACCGTGGGCCTTCGTGCGCCCAATTAAAACAGAGGAATGAAGATGTTTACGATGCTTAGAACAAACCGCCACTGGATCGTCGTCGATTGGCCATCGATCTGCAAAGACTTCCCAATTGATCTTTCGCAGTCATGCGAAAGACGTGGTGAATCTCTGCCAGACAACATATTCGAACTTGACCCTCCACCGCTTCTAATCGCTGAATGTGATCGACGTGAAGATTCCCGAGCACTTGTTCGACTGGCAAGAAATGGTGGCGAAATTCGCTTTTTTCGGACGGATTCGTTTGGGGGTGGCAAATGAAATTCGAAATTGGCGGCAACAACTATACCTTATTGCACCTCGAATCAGCCAAACCCTGCGGGGAATGCAAAGCCTGCTGCACGGCCATCGGGATCGTTGAACTCGGAAAGCCCAATTACAAGCGTTGCGAGCACCTCTGCAAGTCTGGCTGCGCAATTTACAACTCGAAGCCAGCATCCTGCACGGAATACCAATGTTGGTACACAGCGGGACTTGTCGACGATAGGCCAGACAAGATTGGCCTGATTGTCGATTTTCAATTGTCCCCACTGCCGGGTGCGATTCGGATCTGGGAAGTATGGAGTGGTGCGTCAGAAACGAAGAGAGGCAAAGCGCTGATCAAGAAGCTTTGCGAGAAATATGACTGCGATGTCTGGCTCGCCACGAAAGAGTGGTCCACAAATCTCAAGACAGGCTATGTGGTAAGAACTCCATCAGCAGTGGTTCTACCACCGACGTTTGATCAAGACCAAGTAAAGTTTGATGCGGCCATGCCGAATGTCGCTGGGTGATCTTCCAACCCAAAAAGGATTCAGATCAACGGTACAGCCTTTGGGCCACATCGTTGGCACAACAACTTCGAAAGGATTCGAAAATGATCATAAGACAAGACGAATACCCTGATCGCACTTGCGAAATCTGGCAACCAGATGACCCAAGGGAATCAGCATCAACAGAAGAACTTCCGCTGCTTTGTCCAAGTGAGTGCAGAGCAGTCGTTTTGCGAGAAGGTCGGAGACTTCTTGATAATCACGGCCTCTACGATTGGGAGGTTGAAATCCATCAAAAGGCCAGAGGTTGGTTGGGCCAGTGCGACCGTTTTCAGAGATCCATTGGAGTTGCCCAACATTTCGTTGATGCGAAGCCGACGTTCGACATCGTGCAGGATCTGCTGCTTCATGAAATTGCCCATACACTGACGAAAGGTGGGCACAACTTCGAATGGAAACGAAAATACGCTGAACTTCTTGCATCTCACTTTGATGCTGAAAAAGTCGCTGAGTTTTTGGACAACGACCGTTATTGCAGAAAGTACATGGACCGTCTTCTTGGCGAAGTAAATATCACGCAACCCAGTTCAGTTGCTTAACACAAACTCGAAAGGAATCGAACAAATGAATATCAGAAACGACACCTGCCCAGACTGCGGAGTCGCAATTGGGCAAATACACACAAATGAATGCGACGTTGAACTCTGCTCGACCTGTGATGGCCAGCGAATCACGTGCGACTGCAACGAACACGATCCAGCCAAAGCTGCTTGGACTGGCTACTTCCCAAAACGGAAGAACGTCGAGTTGTCGCTGAAATTGTCCAAGGACAAAAGGATTCGGGCGAAGCCAAGACAATGCTATTACAATGCCTTCTCGACGATGTTTTATTGTCCTGAGTTCCAAGGTGCCACCTATGTCGAGGGATTTGCGTTATGCGGAATTCCAATTGAACACGGCTGGATCGAGTTTAACGGTGAAATCATCGACCCCACGTTGCCGATAGACGAAATGATCTATTTTCCCGGCTTACGATTCGAGGGAATGTTCGAATTGTCAAAGGCCATGAAGATCCCAAAGCAAAGAGGGAAAGAAGATTTCCCAATCTTCTACCGATTTGGCTGGGGAGGAAATGATTCACCGGAGTTTCGTTCTGCTCGTGAAGCAGCCGTGAAATTCATCAACCAGCAAGTGGCCAACAGTCAACAAGCGGAAACGCAGGTCCAGACGGTGTCGTAAAAAGACCGTCTGAAAAAGACAGAGTCGCAGGCCGATGGTGTTCGTCGACCTGCGACTCTGCCTCAAAAGCAGAAACAACTTCAAAAGGAATTGAAAATGAAAACAGAACAACAAGACGACGATGACAAGGGCGAAGTAATTGGAACGATTCAGGTTCGATGCGGCTTGCGGAATTGTCTGCGGATGGCCGCACAACAGTCGATAACCATTTACACAATCATGCAAATGGGGTTGGAAGGAATTTTGGATCAACTTGCTGAAGTTGGAAATCGATCAACCGATCCCGAGTTGCGAAGGCTGCTCCATATTTTGTGCATCATTGACGATCCTGCGCAAGAGTCAGGAGTACAAAGGACTTCAGATCAAACGGTGGCACCATGAGCGAAGTACATCCAAGCCCAAAACAATTCAATTTTGCCCGTCATTGGAGGAGCAAGATTGTCCCCCATTTGAATGACCCTGCTGTCGTTAAGGCTCTAACTCTTGGCTTGGGACTTTATGACATCGATTTTAAGGAAGGTGATCCACCGTGGCTCTGTGGCCGAGGTCAATGGAATGGTCAACGAACAAGAAAAGGTTGCCTTTCATGGTATCAGCCTTGGGGACGCTGCCACCATATCGCACCATTTTGTTTGGCATTGGGAAAGAAGGTCTTTCCTGATCTCAACTGGGGGTTTGTCTCGGGTGAACTGCACACGATTGTGATCGGCTGGTCAGATGATTGGCGGCAACCAGAGTGGGTCATGGACATTCTTCAGTTTCGAGGAAGAACCGCACATGAGTCGCTCGATTTTGTGAAGCAGCGAGAATGGAAGTTCCACGATTCGCTGAATAGTTACGTGGCGTCATTCTGTTCAGACCCAGAAGCGGCCTGTGCAGAGCTTGAGGAAGGGATTGCTCAAGGCCACGACGTGCGGTCATTCACTCGGTCTTGTGACGAGCAATATTGATTCGATCAGGAAGTTCCGTACTCCAATGATCCAAAGTCTCCGAAGGCTTGTTCTTTACTACGAAGACGTATTCTGTCAGGGCGTTTTCCAATTGTGGCGTGCGTTCCATACTTGCCGCTTTGCAGATTTCCGAAAACCGTTCATGCTGCGTCAGATTCTCATGCACACGGTAATGATCAATGTTGTAGATATGTGGAGAATCCTTCGGGTCGTAACGAACGATGTCGAAGCCCGGATCGGGGTTACAGATGCCGCTCGCTGCAACTGCAACAACCATCGAGTCTGACATTACTCGCCCTACGGGTGCTGGTGCCTGATTCAGGAGCGTGGGCATCCCGTTGCTAAGAAGCAGGCCATTCCATTCATCACGGCGCATCGCCATCACGTCCTTGCCAAGAACGTTTTGTGCGGCGTAAGTGAAACGCAATTGCGTTTTGTCCGGTTCCATCACATCACTCCAGTTCCACAACAGCCGACTCGTATCAGTCATTTTCAGCAAGTCATTTTAATCTGTGGCACATCAACTGCCGGGTATCCAAGACTTGGTTTGGAAGTTTCAAACGAATTGGCGTTCGACTCAAGTCTTGACAGCTTCACACTTGATTGCGTGATCGTCGATTGTACATGAGTAGAACACGATCCGTCGCAAGTATGTTGAAAGGCTTACGACAAGATCGTCGGCGATGGACTGGGCGTACTTTAGGTCGTCGGTGTTTAACTTGTGATCGACTTCGAGAAGGGCAATCAAATCCATTCTTGGCTGGGTTCCATCGACTGTTGAGAACGCAGAGTGATATTGCTTATTCAGTCGCAGAGTCTGGTTTTGAGTCAACAACTGGGCAGCGTACATCAGCGATTGAACCAACGCAAAGGTTGGCCCCACGTTCTCTGTAGCGGCCTTGATTTCCCCAATCGCAGGAACCACAACGCCATCAAATGTTGATGCTAAAAGGAGGTCCATCCCACCTGAACCAATTTTTGTGGCTGGCTTCCCATTTTCACAGCAGGACTTCGTCGTGCGGAAAGGGAATATCTCGTAATCGACAAACTCAATCAAATGATCGAGTGCCTGAATCTTGGTGCCATTTTTCAATTCTCTGACGAGCGCTTTGGCGAACGGGTATTTCGTAGCTACTCGGTCTTTTCGAACGGAATAGAACGGTTCAGCGACGTTGGAATAATGTTCAGAGTGGCGAACGCTTCGTCGAAAAAGTTCGGCGAGAAAGATTGATCCTTTCGGGCCATGACGATCATTCAGCGATTCATGAAGCAATTTAAACTGTTCTTTCTTCGAGCCTTTCAGCTTCCGAAATCGTCGATAGAACAGTTCCATTGGAACCGTTGGAACCAAACGCTCAGTGGCTTCGTTGATGGTCACGCCAGCCTCGGCTTTCATATTATCCACGCTGTTGCCCTCATCCTTTGATCAGACCTTTACGCCAACGACATTTCTCATTGAATAACGGTACTGCAAAAAGCGCAGACTCCCACTGCCGATACAGGTCAAGAGAAACGCTCAGCCCTCCCGTATATTTCGGCTCCAATGCTATCGTCACAGCCTTCAAGTCTCGAAGGACCAACGAAATCCACGGATTCTCAGGCGACATGACGGCAGTGATATCTTTGGACGCCATTGGTGGCATAAATTGATCTGGAAAACTGCTGCCCTTCGTAAAGTAATCGAGATCAACGTCCCAAATGACGCCTGTTTTGGAATTGGTCTTCTCGAACGTCTTCGTAAAACCCTTCATGGATCGAAAGTAAAATACGTGATGTTTATTGCCAAAACGGTCCTTGAAGACGTGATCATTGTTCTTGCAGTTCTGAATCTGCTTCTGGACAACGTAAACATTCCCAATTGCGTTCAGCCACAAGGCTGGTGCAATGTGACCGTCATTGATTGGTGACAAGCCAGCCCAACAGAACAGAGCGACTTCGCTTTCATCACTCTGATTCAGCTTGGCGAGTTCCTTTTCATCAAAATTGCTCTCGCCGCCAACATCATCATGCCAATCCCAAGTGACGAGATCTGGTGGCGTGAACTGCTTGTCATCGGGCACCAGACTCGATGGTCGACCTCGTTGGAGTTCCTGCTTGCATTTGACCCAATAGAAAAATGCAAATCGATGTTCCATCACGAAACCGACCTCGACCGGATGCTTGCCCCTGTTCGTTGGGTTTGGATGACCCACGATATCGCTCACGCAACCGGGTGGATCGATGTGATCGACGTTTTTCAAAAGCGACTTCGCCAAAGAGATACTCATGGATTGTCCCATTGGTGGAGCAACAGATGGTTCGAGCCATCAGAATGTCGAACGCAAAGTGCGTTTGAAATTTATAGCGACGGCTCAAACATGGCTCGTGGAAGGTAGAAAGATCGTCCACACGAGACAAGCGTAACGGAGCATCCGTCGCAAGACACGCTGGTTCTTTGGATCAAGACAGGGCATCATGGACCGGAGAAAACTTCGGAGCGTTATTCCCACGATTAAGGTCACAACGCTGATGACGGACGCACTCTTGGCGGCATCGCTTAACAGAATCGTTGAAGTGGACGAGCTACGAAACCGCTCGTCCGAGATTAAATTTTCCCATGCAATGAAGGTGATTACGCTACTCAGTTGTCACCATCATTGGATTCCAGACACCGGAGAGGCTCGCAGCCTCATCAATTCGCTGAATTTATCGTTCGTGGCGAAGGCATTCGTGCTCTGGACCACACCAAATGGACGACTGATGCGGATTACGCACGACGCCAACACGGAGGACATGTGGTTTCTTCAAGCGGCCAATTCACTGCCTTGGTATTCTCGTGACGATGTAGCGAACAAACAGGACGCCACGCTGATAGCCTACTTGGTCCGACAAGCTTACCTTATCCACATTCTGAATGATCCGGTGGAAGGGCTGATCGTTCGGAACTTCATTATGTTCCACGATCTCGTAAAAGAGGTGGATGTTCCAGTAAAGAACATTGCTGAGGAGTACGAAAATGTGGTGGGACTAGCGCTTGATGACGTTTGGGTTCTGCTCTATTCCGTCTATGCCTATTACTTTTTGCTCGCAAGACAAGACCCCGGCAAATGGGTGATATCATCGACATTCTTCTCAGATACTCAAAGAGACGAACACTTCAATCATGCAATGGCCGATCTGCTTGCGCTGACAGGAAGAAATCAGGAAGAATTTCGCCGCATCTATGACACGATTCCCAAGTACCATGATGCAAGTGGGCGTAAAGGTGGATGGGTGACGGAGTTCAATGTGCTTCGTGATTACCCGTTCGTCCGGCTGGATGATGATCGCTATTGTAGCCCCTTGCCCCAGTTTGTAATTCGGCGAGCATTCCCCGGCTTTTACTACGATCTGCTGGAGGACTTTGCACAACGTGAAAGGGAGAAGGGGAACAAGCAGCCGTATCGAAATGACATCCGCAGTACATTTCAGCTTCTTTTCCAACGATACGTCGGTCTTCAGCTTGAGCAACTACCGGGAAGTGCAGATTATCTTTCACCTGAGTTTTCGTATGGGACAAAGGGACAGAAGGCAGATAGCCCTGATTGGATTTTGGCTCGACCGGGCAAACTTCCCGTTTTTGTCGAGTGCAAAGCCCGTCAGCCCGCACTGGCTTGGCAGAGTGAGTCAACCCCAGAGCACATTGACCAAGACATTCGGCAAACCGTGACTTATGCCCTTGCGCAGATTACCAAATTCCTGCAACGGGTAGATGCAAAAGTGGCCGGAACGGAGAGGTATCAAGGAATCAACCGCATAATCTACGCATTGGTGATGCACGACCCATTTCCGTTCCACGCTCTGCCAAATCTGGCCGAAAGGATTGAAGAAATTGCTTCCGCAGATATTGTCGGATGGACTGATTTAAGACACCGAGTTCTCTTTGTTCCGATGTCGATCCGTGAACTAGAAACGGCGGTTGGACTTGAGATTAGCCAAGGTATCTGCATTGAGGATCAGTTGTTTGAGTATTTCGAGTATCGAGAGGGCGTTCAAACTCGGTTCGTAGTCGAGGATGGGACAATTCGTTTTCCTCGGCACTTGGAAGAGTATCTTCAGGAGAAGTATCACAATTCTTGTCGAATCGAGAATCCATTGATTCAGGCGGGATGGAACCGCTTTTCAGATTTTGTTTCTCAACACATGTACGGTGAATCATACTCGGATATTGAAAAACAAGTGCGGATTAAATGGATCGAGGAAAATGCCTATTTCCGATGGGTCGCCGAGGGGCGTTGTCATGGCCACGATGTTCGTCACTGGCAAGAGGCTGTAGAAGAGTATGGTCGCCTTGAGCAAGAAGGCAACCAACCGTTGTGAACGCTTACACGAGATGTTCAAGTTGACCACGACTTTAAAGCTGCGATTGCGACTGCCCAAGCCGAACTCGACAAACACCGGCCCCAAGTTGTCGTCGGATCATCAAGGGGCGGTGCCGTCGCCATGAACATCAACAGCGGCGATGCGAATCTCGTCTTGTTGTGCCCGGCATGGAAGAATTGGGGAACGGTCAAGACGGTGAGACCCAGCACGGTAATCCTGCACAGTCGAGCCGATGACGTGATCCCGTTTGCAGATTCAGAGGAACTCGTCAGGAACAGTGGTCTACCCGCCTATACGCTGATGGAAGTTGGAAACGACCACCGATTGGCTGACCCCGAATCTTTAGAATTGATGCTCCACGCCTGCATCGTTGATGATGACGAGCATGATGAGGAAGAACCGGCAGACATCTTTCAACGAGACTGGACCGGCCTGTGCTACACGGCGACATTGCGATGGATCACCGTTGCCGAGGAGCGAGATTGGCTTGTCATACACGGCACAGTCTGGAGCGACGAGCTTGGAAAGCGGATCGAACACGCTTGGTGTGAGCGAGATGCCTTCGTTGCCGATCTTGCGTTGCCAGTCGGCACGAAGATCGTGTCGAATGAGGCGTACTACCGGGCTGCAAAGCCGGAGGTCAGCAAGGTGTACTCGTGCGATGATGCCATGCTAATGTCGATCAAGAATCGACATGACGGCCCTTGGGACGAGTCGGAGCAGTTGAATTAGTTGATGAAAATCGAATCCGCACGATTGGAGATATGAATCAGAATGTCAGTTTATTTGAGCATTTTCAGAATTTGAACTCAATTTTATTGAACAAAAAGGACAAGGCGTTTTTCTCAATTCCAATTTGATGCCGTGCATGTAACCATAATCGGGAACCGAAAATGGGGTATTGAAATGAGTGACACGTATGAAATCGAAATGAGTGACGAAGAAGAGTATGAGCCGTCACCCGAAGAGCTGGAGTACATGCGGAGATTTGAAGAGTCTGGTATGGACTGGATCGCCTTTCTTGAGGAGGAGCGCCGAAGAAACGAGAAGCGGATAGCGGACTCAATTCTTTCTTTGAGTGATGAAAAGCGAATTGGAGTGAAGGGACCGCAAGCCGCCTTTGATGAAAAGAAGGAAAAAGATGCTGCTTTTCGAAAAGGCTCCGACGATGATTATTGGAAAATGATCGAGGAAAAACAAAAGGTTTACGCCTTGGCAGAAGAAAAGCGAAAGAGTGAAGACGCACTGCTTTTAAAAAAAATGAGTGGTTTGTTTGCAAATTCAATAGCACGGAAGGCAGATCAAAATCAGCAAGTGGCAGACACCCGCCTTCAAAAAGAACGAGGGGAGGCCGAAGCCCGTCGTCAGAAGCAGCAGGACGAGGACGCTGCCTATTGGAGAAGTCGGCAAGACCTATTTGCCAAGGAAACTGAAGGTCGCACTTCAAATCACAAGCTTACTGATGTTGATTTCAGGGTCAACTTCGAGGCGATGTTAATGGAGGATTCGGCGGAAGCCGCTTCATTGAATCACGAAGTGACTGCACTAAAGCGAGAAGAGGAATCTGAATCTGAGATTCGGAAAAAAATGGGCTGGATTGGTGAAAATGGAACGGTTTGGGATGGAGAGAGGCGGACCAATCAAGAACGGCGAAACAAACCGACAGATCGAAGTTGGATCGAGGCTGAAACGAAAGAAGGAAATCTTTTGTTCCGCCAAAGACTTAATAACTGGGTACTGGAAAACAGCGGTAAACTTTTCGCTGCGTTATGTGCAGTTTTGTTAGTAGGACTCTTCTCGGTCGTGGCGATTCACGGACCGCCCGAATCTACAAACCTTTCGAATCCTTCGGAAAGCTCCAGAGGCATGAACGATCCCTCCAAGTCGAATGCATTTATCGCACCCGGATCAAACGTTATGACGGAAAATCATGTGCGGCGAACAGTTGATCACATGGTGAAGCAGGGGGCGGATCGAGCGGAATCAGAGACTTTTACAAGAACTCTCAACCAAATTCAGGCTGAATGGGAAATCAAAAACAAGAAATAGGCGTCGTTGTTGCCGTTGCGTGCGGGCATACGATCAAAAATCGTGTTGACTATCATTGGAACGAGTCGGAGTATCGGCAGTAACCTCCACTTGCACCACCGACCATTCTGACTATGATTCTCCGAGTCATTTGACCCAACCAAATCCAGCCGGTGCTGGCGGTGCCCGCAGACCAAACTGCGGTCTTCTCAATTCGCCATTCAAGCGAATTCCCCAATTGCTCAAGGTTGAGCAGTTTCGTTTCTATTGGGTCGGCGTGCCGTCGCATTTGCGATGCCCGTAATCATGCCCCATGTTGGAATTAATCCAATGTCCCATCGCACTTTGTTGCCCGGTCGCTCGTATCGGTTTTTGTACCCGTCAATCAATTTCGACTGCCTGACAAGCGGATTGGATGAACGCAGAGTTGTTGTCGTGCGGGTTCGTGATACTGAGTTGGAACCGCTGGTCGAAGAAACTTTGAATTCAAATCCGTTCATCAAACGTGGAAGATGGCTCGTGACTGGGATTGATTTGGACAAGATGGAGGAACGGTCGTTTTACGTTGAGTCGATGGTTGCGGTGATGGAGATCGAGATTCAGGCGTCAACACGGTGAACATCGTCGACTTTGTAAACACGAGCCACGAACGGTTCAGAAGTCCTTTGAGTTCCCTTCGGTAGTCCAAGTTGCTCTGGCTTGATCCGGTTGTCATTTCTTCCGCCCATTTTTCATGCTCGCCCGCATTGAGATTTTGCCTATGGGGACGACAAGTCTTCAAATTCGTGTCGAGCATACGATTCGAGGAAGCCGCAAGATTCGCAGCGATAAGTACCAATGAGAACTTCATCAGTAGGTCGAGTACATCCCGGCAAATTGAGCGGTACCGAATCTGAACCCCAAGATTGATCATTCGGCTTTTTTCTGACCCAATAACAAAGGTAACTGTATTTGTCCGAGCGGTCTTGCACGCATCCCAGTGCCATCTCGCCGCTGCACTTTGGACAAATCAAAACAGATTGGCTCACGTTTCAATTCCTTGAAATATTTTCGAATAGGATTAGGGCACCACTCGTCGAATGTCCTGAGTTCGACCTCCCAAACCGCCAAAGATTACGAGATTCCGTCCTGCTTCGAAACGATGGTCAGCGGACTTGGCGCTCAAATGATCGATCCGATTGCGATCAGATTCCAACGTCTCTCAAGAGACGTTGATCAGTCGCAACTCTTGAGCATTTGGTCTCAGTTCAACTGTGCCGATTCATCTGCGTGTTGATTTGTGCGAGATCGCATGAAATTTGAGACTCGGGCGAAATCAGAGTCGATTCACTCGGCGCAACTTCGGTTCAAAGAGCAACTTCGGTCGTGATGGGAGAGGTCGCCGATCCATCTCACATTCCCGTCGCAACAGTTCCCCGTCTCACTTTTCTGATGGCTGAAGAGCAAAAGTCGCAATTCTCATGAGACCTCGACCAGACGAACCAGCGAGACACGACCGAACGCAAATTTAAGTTATACCCACTATGGAGAATTGGTCGCTGACATGAACGGGGCAAGTTCATTCGAAAAGAGTCTATACCCACTATGAGCGGTGTTCCAAAACATCCTCTCAAGTGGAGACAAGCAGATGGATAAGCAGCAGGAATTGCGAAGCTCAATCACGAATCAAATCATCCAAAGTCTCGAAAAAGGTGTCTCACCGTGGAAACGGCCTTGGAGCAGCGATCCGTGTTCGGGACCACCAACGAATGCAGTGTCAGGAAAACCGTACACTGGCGTAAAT
>CAILLA010000028.1 GCA_903834925.1 uncultured Schlesneria sp. | reverse complement strand
CGACCAGGCGAGCCGGGGATGTTAATCCCCGGATTCTTCGAACGTAGCGGGACCATGAATCCAGCATCATTTTGTCGATGTGTGCAATCTCAAGAATCAGTTGCGAGCCGCTAAGATACTTGGGATTTGAATGGGCTTTATTTTGGAGGGGTGGTAAATCCGAAGAATCCGGGGATTAACATCCCCGGCTCGCCTGATTGTCGATCATACGCCGCCAGCTGTTCGTTGCGACTCCAAGCTTTTTGTTCGAACATGTCGTCCGTTCCAGGTCGATTCTACGTAATCATGGAATACTAACATGCCGTGTTAAAGGCGGGTTGGCAACACGTCCGAGAGATCTTGCTGGATTGAGGACTCAAGGGAACGGTCGGCCCTTCATGCCTTGTTTCTTGATCAACGGACGGTACCAGGGCCTGCGGAAGACTTACGACCCTGGCCATTTGAACTGCTGACCCGTTGGACCGCAGGGCCGCAATCTTGCCGGTTTGATTTTACGCGGCGAGTGTGTCGCTGCTTCGGATATGACTCTTCATGATCTCGAAATCGAGTTGCGTTCTCCCGTTCCGTCACTGTGCCGACGCTAGCAGCATCGACCACGTGGGCGACGCTGCTAGCGTCGGACTGAATCAGCACTCGCATTCCCACCCGGCTCGAGACCTGCCGCAATTTGATGAATCGAACCATCGTCGGTTGAATCAAACATTCTCGGTCCACCACGATGTGGATTTAAAAATTGACTCGCATTTTTCATTCCGGCCTCACATCGATTTCGCGAGTAACGTCCAAATGTTAAGAATATATTTCCATTTTTCTATTGACGGTAGTTACCGCAATTTGTATTTTTATGTCGTTTCGTAGTGGCGGCGAAGAGGTTTGTGAAGGCCGGGCCGAAACGGCAACAAAATTGTTAAGAGTAACGTAAAGAGCAGAAAATCGAAGAATCCGTGGAATTACTTCCACGGCTCGCCTGGGATTCCGAAATCACAACCTGACGACGACAACTGATCTTTGACAACTCGCAATGAATTTGAAATCGGTCGCCCCGGTGTTGGCTTGAGGCGCTGGGCAATCCGTGGCGGTTCGTCGTTTAGCTTGGCGGGTGAAAAATTCAGCAAAATCCAAGGATTGACTCCTTGGCTCGCCTGGGAGCCGAATCTGAAGCGAGAACCGGTGAAGTTAGCCAACTTGGCCAACTTCAAACTTTGACAAATGCCTGTAAAAAAGGAACTTGGCCAACTTTACCAACTTTTTTGTGAATTTCAAAAGTGGAGACTTTTGGATGGGAGAAGACACTGCTTCTCCGAAGACTCCAGATAGGTTTCACCTCAGACCAAAGTCGCCGTCTCGGCGGAGCGAGAAGGCGACTTTCGACGAAATCCTTAAACGTGACTCCGTGAGTCACGTTTCAAACTTGAAGACTCCTAAGCAGTGGCACCGTCCGAACTCGACTACTTCCCGCCGAGGAATTGGGCTTGAGCCTTGGAGCCTTCGATATCGATCAGTTGGAATCCGAGCGGTACGCTTCGTGTCAGCAAGTTGACACTAAACGTGATCCGATGGATTCCGACATCCAGGGGAACGGTCATGTTTGCCGTCGGTTCGATTGGCTTGCCGTCGATCCAGATGTCAACCTCATTGGCGTCATTCAGTCGAAACCCGACGTTTCCAGGTGTTGTGACATTAACCTGGCAGCGGACAAATCCGATCTTGCGAGCGGGCTCACCTGGACTTGCTTTTGTTGAGAAATCGAGGATGTCGTGAAGAGGCAGTGATCCTGCTACGGCGCTGAATACCGGAGCCCAACTGAGTTCGTTATCGTTGGGGAGAATCTGCTTTTCACTCACACGATACATCAGCCGGTACGACTCTTTGGTTGGCAGAAGTGTCTCCCATCGGCGAACGACTCGTGCCGTCACGGCGGCATAAGGACCAGGCTTGCCGAGTTCTGACAGGAATTTTACCAGGTCAATCAGTTCTGCTCGCGTCAGCTTGTCAACGAGTCCCACAGGCATCAGCGAAGTTCCGGACTTCTGGTCGTCGATTGATTTTAGTGGTATGGCAAATTCGCGATCTTCGACATCACGCAGCAAGAGGTCGGTATCGGTCTCACGAATCTTGATCCCAGTCAGGATTTTTCCTTCGTCAGTCGCGACCACGAGCGACTGAAAGCCCTCTTTCACATTCTTGTTAGGATCGAGAATGGAATCGACCAGATAATCGACTTGCGCACTTGAGCCGATGCTGACCAGGTCTGGACCAACCTTTCCACCGGCGCCGCTGATCGCATGACATTTCAGGCAGTTCAATTCGGCACGGCGGAAGATCAGTTCTCCGTGAGCGGCATTCCCCTGCTCTTTGATCAGAGAAACCGTGGCAGCCATTTCTTCTTTTGAAAGGATTTTCGGGGCGTTTACGATATTCCCCGCCTTGCTGAAGGCTTCGGTTAGTTGAGGTTCCTGACGACCTGAACCCGTGATAATCCTCAAGGCGATTTTGGCAACGTCCTCGGGGAGTTTTTGATTTGCCAAGGCCGTGGCAAGGACCTCCGGGCCTCCTTTCTGTTGAAGGAAGGCACTGACGATTCCTGCTTGAGACTGAATCTCCTTGGAACCGGTCAGAAATTTCACAGCCAGGCCAGCGGCAGCATTTGTGTCGAGCGAAATCAAAGAGGAAATGGCAGACGCTCGAACGGATTCCGCATCGTCGGACGAACCCAATGTCGTCAGAATTTTTTTGCTTGGGTCACCTCCCAGTTCCGATATTCCGCGAATCGCCGCAAGGCGTGCGGTTGGTTCTGATTGAGGATTGACCGCAATCGCTGCAACAGGCCCTCGCAAAGTTTCCAGCTTCCATGCGCCGATGCAGTCGACAGCCGCCTGTTGCAAGTGGCCGTCTTTTGCCTTTAACGCGTTCGTCAGCGAACCAAGGTCACCCGACGGGGAGATATTTCGCTTTCGTTTTGCGTCGGCTAATGTCGTCAACATTGACGTTGCCGTGGCTGCAGGAGTTGTGGCAGCTACTGCCAGATCGAAGACAAGTCGCAGTTCGTCGGGGCCACCAAATTGTCCAAGCGTCTCCATTACGGGATTCTCAAGTTCTGCGGGAACTTTGCCATCACGAAGTTTATGAACAAGCGCCGGGATCGCCGTTCCCGCTTCGGCTGATTTGACCGCGAACAAGAGACGTCCAACGTTGCCTTCAAAATCAAATTTGCCAGCAACGACTTCTGGAAGCCAGACGGGAGCCAACTCGCGAGCGGTTTGCCAAAGGGCATAGTCGCCGAACTGGTCCTGAGCTCGGTCAGCAGCTTGCAAGGCCAACGCAGCGGCCTTGAGTTCAGGGAATTCGGATAGGGCGCGAACCGCTTCCAGTTGCACGCGGGGGTGCTCGTCGGCAACCAATGTTTCTAACGACACCAGTGCGTCAGGAAGATGTTCTTTCCATTGGGGGATGACCCGCGCACCGGCCGCTCGCGCTTGTGGTGTTTTCGATTTGAGAACCCCGTTCAGTAATGCAGGATTCGGAACGTCGAGAGTCTGATACATCCACAGGCCTTCCAGCCGGTGATGTTCGAATTGTGCGTCATGGGGGTCGAGCGAATTCACCCATGTTGCGAGGGCAGGAACAACCTTCTCGGCTCCCATCTCTTTCAACACGCGTTTGACATGATGTCGCTCATAGGATTCCGGGGATTTGAGCGATTCCAGTAACTGAGCGACGGACTTGCCTGCGAATTGAGGTCGCGGAAGCGTCTTACGACCTTTTGCTGTCACTCGCCAGATTCGGCCGTGTGTGTGATCGCGACGCGGATCGCGGAAATCGACTTCACCATGTTGAATGATCGGGTTGTACCAGTCTGCAATATAGATGGCTCCGTCAGGCCCTTGTTTGACGTCGATCGGCCGGAATGCCACATGCGGGGAGCTGATCAAATCGACTTGCTGACGTGCAGCGAAGCCAGCGCCGTCTTCACTCAATATAAACCGACAAACTCGATGTCCGCGGAAGTCATGCGTAATCAAGTTCCCTTGCCAGTCGTCAGGGAGATGTCGTCCATCGATCATTTCCAGCCCGCAATACTTGGGGCTGCCTGGATTCAGTCCGTGCAGAATTCGGGTAACACCAAAAACGTACGGGTATGCGGCCCCGGGGACTGCATAATTGATCCCTTCACCCCCTGCACCGTCGGTGACAAACGATTGTCCCCAGCGGTCGAAGGTGTGTCCCCATGTGTTGACCCAACCTCGAGCAAAGACGTCCAGCTTCATCGTTTCGGGACGAAACCGCCAGATGCCTCCGGCATTCAATCGTCGAACGCCGAACGGCGTTTCCACGTGACTGTGGATATAAATCGACTGGTTCATATAGAGCTGGCCATCCATGCCCCAGCGAAACGTGTGAAGGATATGATGAGTGTCTTCGGTTCCGAAACCACTCAGCACAATGCGAGACTGATCCGCCTTGCCGTCACCATCCGTGTCGCGCAAGTGCAACATTTCAGTACTATTGGCGACATAAGCGCCGCCATCACCTGGTTCGACGGCGGTTGGAATCAGCAGACCGTCGGCGAACACGGTAGTTTTGTCAGAGACCCCGTCTCCATCGACATCTTCCAGGATCAGAATCTTGTCTGTTGCTTTCTGTCCGGGGGCGATTTGGGGATAGACCTCGGAAGCAGCGATCCAAAGTCGCCCCTGAGGGTCAAAGTTCATCTGGATCGGTTTATGAATTCCAGGGTCTGCTGCAAACAGATTAACCTCAAATCCCTCGGGCAGGACGAACGTCTTCCGTTCTTCTTCCGCGTCGGGAATGGGGATATCCTTGAGATCTCGCTGAGCAAAGGCATTTGTGCTCAATAAAACCAGAAACACGAGCATCCAACCGGCACAATGCGAACGCAACCAATTCATTGTCAGACCTGCAACTAAAATAAACGGAATACGACTTACTCAAACAATCCAACACACAAATCTGCGGGACCAAATCTTGCGAGCCATACCAACCATTCCCAAGGGGACACGATTGTTTCGTGGACCTGACCGGCGATCAAGTCAGATCACAATAAAGTCACTTTCACAAAATCTCACTTTCAGCAAGAATCCCGTTCTCGAACACCTTGAATGGCCTGATAAAGATGAAAAAATTTCCACAAATCGTTCTCGGCAGCCGAAATCGAAAGAAGATTGGCGAGATTGCTGAGCTTTTTGCTCCCTATGGCATCGAATTGATCGGTGTCAGTGAATTTCCCCACGTCCACGATGTTGTCGAAGATGGTAATTCCTTTGCTGCGAACGCGGAAAAAAAGGCAACCGAAGTCGCCAGGATCGTGAACCGTTGGGTAATCGCCGAAGACAGCGGCCTGTGCGTCGATGCACTCGACGGAGCACCAGGGATTTATTCTGCTCGTTATGCGGGGGAACAAGGTGCTGACGCTAACAACAACGAAAAGTTGTTGCGAGAACTTGCGGCAGTCCCTTCGGAAAAACGAACTGCCCATTATGTCTGCTATGCGGTCCTGTCAGATCCCACAGGGCAGGTTCGATTGCATTCGGAAGGCCGTTGCGGCGGTCAGATTTTACGGGAATATCGCGGCGAGAACGGATTTGGATACGACCCGCTTTTCCTGGTGCCCGAGTTTCATCAGACATTCGGACAGCTCTCCCCTGCCGTCAAACGGCACATCAGTCATCGAGCCAAAGCCTTTGAACGATTGATTCCTCAGGTACTTCGGCTGTTCGAAAACTTCACGGAAGATCTCACACAGTGACAACTCCTGCAAATCATCCGACTCGTTCGATCATCGTCAATCTCCTCAAGTGGCTCTTTGCAATTGGATTGCTTTCGATGCTGCTTTGGGTGAACCGCCATGACCTGATTCAATTGCAATATCGCAAAATTCTTTGGGGAGTGTTCGCCGCAGCCTTAGGCGTACGAGTCCTTTCATTGATCGCGACATTCAGTCGCTGGCGGCTACTTGTTCGTGGAATTGGCCTGCCGTTTTCATTTCGAGAATCCTTCCGTCTCGGAATGCTTGGTGAAGCATGCAATCTGATTGGACCGGGAGCTGTCGGTGGTGATCTGGTCAAAGTGGCACTGTTGGCAAAAGATTATCCACATCGAATTGCTTCGGTCATGGCGACGGTATTTCTCGACCGGGTGCTTGGATTGTGGTCCCTTTTTTTCCTGGGTGCCGTCGCTTCAATTCTTCCTCTCGGCACCAAGCCAGGACCGGAATTGCAATATGCGATTTGGATTTTGTGGGGCGGTGCGGCGGCAGGTATTATTGGTATGGGGCTGATGTTCATTCCGTCTTTTACACATTCCCGTTTGATGCATTGGCTAACGACGTGGAAATTCATTGGGCGAATTGTCAAAGAACTGATGGACTCCATTCAGCTTTACCAGGGAAAGCCGCAAATTGTTGTCGGAGCAGCCGCTCTGGCATTGTTCGGTCATTTCGGGTTTCTCACTTCCTTCTACTTTTGTGCGCAAGCACTCAATAGCGGGCAAGACTTTCCAGGTTACATTGATCACATTGTCGGATTACCGCTTCCAGAAGCAATTAGTGCGATACCCCTTACACCTGGAGGACTAGGCGTATTGGAGAAGGCTGTGAGCTGGTTTTATCAGCAGCATCAATTAACAGTTCTTCCCGACAGCACCAAGGAGCAGATCGCAACAGCGGGTTCTAATGGCCTAATTACGGCTTTCGGATACCGCCTCACAATGTTGATCTGGGGTGCCGTCGGTGTTCTGTTCTATCTGGCGTCCCGCGGAGAAATCCGCAAAGCGGTTGATCAAACTTCGAATGACTCGCCGAACTTAGGCACGGTCGGTGGTTCGTCGCAGACGTGATCGAGCAGATGTGCCAGGGCCATTGAAGACTCTTGCTCGCCATGAACGATAAACGCACGACCGACGCCCCTGACGGCTGATAATCCTTCAAACCACCACTTGAAATCCTCGGCGTCAGCATGAGCGGATAAGCCCTGAAGCGATTCCACTTCTGCTCGTACTTTGATGTCGTGATCGAGAACGCGAACAGTCGGCATCCGGTCTTGTATCCGTCGACCGAGCGTATTCTGTGCCTGATAGCCGATCAGTAAGACGATGTTGTTGGGGTCACCGAGTCCATGCAGCAGGTGGTGGATCACGCGTCCCGCCTCACACATGCCGCTCGCCGCGATCACAATGAAAGCCCCTTTCCGCTGATTGAGTCCCATACTTTCTGTTTGCGATCCGATATAGCGAAGTCCAGGGAACGAAAATGGATCACGATCTGTTTGCAGACTCCTATGAAACTCAACGTCCAAAACTTCCGAATGCTTTCGGTACACAGATGTGATTTCACTCGATAGCGGACTGTCCACAAATACCTGCATCGATGGCAGGTCGCCCGCGTTGTGTAACTCGTTAAGGAAATAGACAAAGGTTTGTGTTCGACCCAGGCTGAACGCGGGAATGATGACCCGCCCGCCACGAGCCGCCGCGCGTTTAAGGATTGCTTTCAGTTGGATTTTAATATCATCCGCAGGAGGATGGATGCGGTTTGCATAGGTTGATTCCGTAATCAGGACATCGCACCCTTCCACTCGTTGAGGATCGTGTAATAGCGGAGTGTCACGGCGCCCCAGGTCACCAGTAAAAACGACGCGTTTCCAGTCCCCTTTGTCGAGGATTTCCATTTCGGTAATTGCAGAACCCAGAATATGACCTGCGTCTTGAAACCTCAGCCGAAAGTCTTTGGAAAGATCATGCCACTCTCCATAGGGAATCGTCTCAAACTTTTTGACAACGGCCGTGACATGGTCATCGTCATACAGCGGCTGAATCCGTGGAAGTTCGGGAGGATGCTTGCGATTGAGATACCGAGCGTCTTCTTCCTGAATGTGAGCACTGTCATGAAGCATAATATCGGCGACATCGGCCGTTGCTGGAGTGCAAAAAATAGGTCCGCGAAATCCGGCTTTGTACAAGCCCGGCAGGTTGCCGCAATGGTCGGCATGTGCATGCGAGAGAATCACTCCATCAAGATTCTTCGGATCGCAAAAAAACTGTTCGTTCTTTCGACGCGACTCAGTTCGATGTCCCTGAAACAGGCCGCAGTCCAACAAGATTCGCAGTTTGTCAGTTTCGATCAGATGCTGACTTCCGGTTACTTCACCCGCTGCACCGAGAAACGTAATTTTCATGATCTACCTTATGGAGTGAAATCACTGAGAAATGTCGCTTGATAAACTCTTTCTTCTGCTGGCCCATGGCACAATATCAAAACAATCGCTTCTGGCCATCTTCGGCGTTTGGTGGTACAGGCGGAGTCAAACCAAGATGATTAAAACCAGCTGCAGTAATCATTCGACCACGCGGTGTCCGTTGGATAAATCCGACACGTAACAAAAATGGTTCTACTTCATCTTCCAGTGTATCCGGCGGAACATTCATCGTGTGCCCAATCGCAGAAAGTCCTGCAGGCCCACCGGCAAACACCGAAATCAGAGTTTGCAGATAACGACGATCTTGTGCTTCCAATCCCACGGAATCAACTTCAAGCATGGCCAGAGCGTTGTCGGCGGCGAGTTTTGTGATGTGTCCTTCCGGTTCGCGGACCGTGGCGAAGTCGCGAGTCCATCTCAACAGGTTGTTCGCTTTACGCGGCGTGCCGCGACTGCGATCAGCAATCAAGCGAGCGGCATCCTCAACGATTTCTGTCCGCAGTTTCTTTGAGTTCCGATTAACAATCTCTGTCAGTTCTGAAAGATCATAAAAATCAAGATGTTCGCGATGAACAAACCGATCGCGGAGTGGTGCGGTCAACATCCCGCTGCGCGTCGTCGCTCCAATCACCGTGAAAGGTTTCAGCTTCATATTAATCGTGCGAGCATTCAGACCCTCGCCCAGCACGATGTCGACGCGAAAATCTTCCATCACCGGATAGATAAATTCTTCAACAGCAGGAGGGAGACGATGAATCTCATCGATGAACAACACCGAACCGTAACTGGCATTCGTCAGATAAGAAAGCAGATCTTTCGGAGCTTGCAGCGATGGGCCCGATGTGATCTGGCATTCGGTTCCCATTTCGCGAGCCAGTGTCATTGCCAGCGTCGTTTTTCCCAAGCCGGGCGGTCCATCGAACAGAATATGCCCAAGTGGCTCCTTGCGCCTCAGTGTCGCATCAAGCACGATTTTCAATCGATCGACGACTTTCTTCTGTCCGACAACATCACCGAGTTTCTGCGGTCGAAGTTCGTCATCAAACTTGTCGTCATCCGGATTGAATTCGCCAACTGGGCCTGACGGCGGCAACTTGTGGCCATCGTCCCCCGACCCACCCTCGATTACTTTCTTCCGTGCCATCTGTCGACGATCCATCACAAATTATAGGGAAACCACCCCAGACTCGGTCCACACAGTCTGGTGGCGTAAAATCTCATTCTTTAATGACCGTGAAACAAAAGATTCGGGTCACTTTTATTGTACCCCATGGTCGAGCTCTCGACATGTTCGACTGATCCACGCTCACGGCTGATGAATGTATCGGCGAATCCGTGCAGATGACAGCCATTCAATGGCCAGGTCACGCGCCAGGTCTGCCTTCGATCGCGTCAACGACAATCTGTTGGCCCTAATTTCGTCGGCACAATCAATGAGTGGTTCTGGTTACTTTTCATCGAGACAACAGTGAAATCAATGAGATCTGTCGATGTTCGTAAAATTCTTTTTGAAAACTGAAAAAATCTCGTTGACAATCCGGCTCCACGAGATTATCGTACTACCTGACTAGTACAGTAAAGGATTTGGAAATGTTCTTCGAGATCAATCCAACCAACGGCATCGCGATCTTCGAGCAGATTGCCCGTCAGGTGAAATACGCGGTCGCAAACGGTGCCCTCCGCGTCGGCGAACTGGTTCCGTCGGTCAGAGAGTTGGCGACGAAGCTGGCGGTGAATCCCAACACCGTTGCCAGAGCTTATCGCGATTTGCAGACCGATGGATTCCTCGAACCGATCCGGGGTGAGGGATTACGAGTCACCAGGCAAGCGATCGAACGTAGTCGTAAGCACCGGACAAAATTGCTTCATGATCGAATTCGTCTCGTCGTGGTGGAAGCGAAACAAAGCGGAATTACTGAGGAAGAGTTCTACGCGATTGTCGATGAGCTCTGGAAAATGGAATTGGCAACAACATAGAAAGGTTCGTCATGACTGCCATCTTTGAGTTTCTCCAAGTGACAAAGCGGTTCGGTAAACAGACCGTACTTGACCAGGTTTCGTTCGAGGGTCAGCGGGGCGAAGTGGTTGCGTTACTCGGTGAAAACGGTGCGGGTAAAACCACGGCACTGAAAATTCTGCTCGGGCTATTGCCGCCAGACTCGGGAATACCACGGGTCAATGGCCTCAACAGTCATGTTCATGGTGCCGAAATTCGCCGTTGGGTCGGCTACATGCCCGACCGCCCTGCCCTCTATGAATGGATGACCGTCGAAGAAATCGGGTGGTTTGCTGCAGGTTTTTACCCGCTCGGTTATCAGCAGCGATTTCAACATCTGACAAAACGGTTCGAATTGCCTGCGGACAAAAAAATCAAAGCCATGTCCAAAGGGATGCAAGGTAAAGTCTCGTTAGCTCTGGCGATGGCCCACGAGCCCGAACTGCTGGTCCTCGACGAACCAACGTCGGGCCTCGACCCATTGGTACGCCGTGAATTTCTCGAAAGTATGATCGACGTTGCGGGATCGGGCCGAACGGTTCTGTTATCGAGTCACCAGATGACCGAAGTCGAACGAGTTGCCGATAAGATCGCCATCATGCGCGGCGGGAAACTAGTCCTGTTCGAATCCCTGGAAGTCTTGAAGAGCCACGTTCAGGAAGTGGTCATCACTCTCGACGCCATCGAAACGCTACCACCCGAGATGCCATCAGGTGCAAAGTTACTCGCAGCGCAGAGACGCGATCGACAGTGGCAACTCGTAGTTCGCGATCTGGATGAGCCAGGCCGGATCGAACTCGCTGCCAACCCGATGCATCTGGACGTCGAAATCCGAACCCCCTCTCTCGAACAAATCTTTGTAGTCTGCATGAAGACGGCAGACGAAACTCGTCTGGAAACGCCAATTCGTGTCGCTTGATTTTGATTTCGCAGCCTTAAATGCCAACAGGCATGTCGGACGACATTCGATGCTCAATTCGTTGAACAATCGTGAGGACAAACAGCGGAAGAACCATTTCGCCAACTGGAGTGAAACACAATGAGTCAAAGTACTTTGCTTGTATCGCTGACGGCCGTCATTTCTTTCGTGATGGTGTTGTTCATCATCGTTCGCACGAAAGGACCGTCTTCCAGCCCCGCGTTGTTGCTGATTGTCCCATTGCCGATATTCGTGAGCATCGTTTGTCTGCTTCGCGGAATTGTTGCCTCTGCGAGCGTCATCGCCGCCACGGGAAGCAATCCGGCGCTGGCTGAATGGGCAGGTGCCATCGCGGCATCGTGTTCCGAATTGGCGTTCGCAACGCTGTCGACCGTTCCAGGCTATCTCGTGGCAATGACCTGCTTGTTTGTCCAATCGATTCAGGCGGGTTCGAGCCGTCAACAATTGCGTGAACCTGAACGATGTTTGTCAGCAGCGTGAAAATGTAATGCAATTGCGTGATACGTGCATTTACCGATTCACAAATCCTCACAATGACGAGGTGTTCTATGTTCGCAGTACCGTTTCATCGCATGTTCTGGAAGGAATATCGTGTCCATCGTGCCCTCTGGTTTAGTTGCCTTTTGATCGGAGTTGTGTGTCAGATAACGGTTGGTTTCATGGCTCTCCATCCTGACATCCGTTCAGAGTTTCTGCTCGCGGCTGCCTCATTCTTCCCGGTGATGTACGCCGTCGGTTGTGGGGCACTGCTGTTTGCCAGTGAACGAGAGGAACGTACCGCCGATTGGCTGGTTTCGTTATCCATACCCCCTGCACCGTCGCTGACGGCCAAATTTACTTTTGCTGTCGCTTCCGTTGTGGCTCTTCAGTCAGTGCTTGCAATATTCTCACTGGCATTATTAGGCGGTACCACTGCCGAAAATCTGCGCACAATGTTTTTCCCCTTTGCATTGGTTGTTCTGATTTGGTCATCCTTGGGGTCAGTCTTGAGCCGACGAGTCTTGATGTCAGTCCCCCTGACATTCCTCCTCGGTCTCGTATCCCATTTGCTACTGCTGTTCGCATTGACAAGCTGGAGTCGACAGCCTTTTCACGTGACGACTCCGATTTTTATCGCCGTCGGCATGTTATCCGTCTGTGCTCTGGGGTTTGATGTCTGGCTTGGATGGCGCTGGTGCCTGGGTCAGTATATTGACGGTTCATCGCTCGACAACGTCAATTTCCGGTTGACGGATATTTGGCAAAGTTCGTCGAAATCCAGGACGACGACATCTCGCCTGACAACTCGCGTTGAATCTGAACAGGCGTGGTACCGAACATGGCAGCGACTTGTCTGGCAGGAACGGAACCGTGAATCATTGCATTGGGCGATGCTGATCGGGGGCGTCTTACTTGGCTTATTGAACGCCGTGAACGGACAAATCGGATCGAACAACCCAAGTGCGCGTGATGCCGTGGCATTTCTCGTTATCGGGCTGGCTTCGTTAATCCCTTTTTCAATGGGAGTGCTCGGCTTTCGGTCCGACGCTAATCGGAGTCAATCTCGGTTTCTTGCATTTCGAGGAATCTCTCCTGCGTCCGTTTGGATGGCGAAACAGGCAGTGTGGATGTGGCGGGCATTCTGGTTGCCGATTGCCGTCATTGGCTGTGCTCGATTTTTCGAAGCGCTTTTCGCCGATCGTTATGGGATGGACAAATTACCAATGGCATCCGTCGTCTCGACTATGTCCAATAGACCCTGGTTAACTGTCTGGGTAGTGCTCTTGAGTTATGGATCCGGACAATTGGCGGCGCTACTATTCCAGCGAACGATTATCGCAATTGCATTCGGCGTCATGCTCAATGTTATTTTAATGGGCTGGCTTGGTTTGATCGAGGTTCTTTCGGTTCCGCAATGGTGGTCGCTTGGTTTGCCCGTTTTGGCCATGTTTTTAATCACGCTCTGGCAAATGCGACCGTGGCTTCTCGAAGACAATTCCTGGTCTCGAAAATGGAAACTCGCAGTCGCCTTGATTGGAACTCCGGCGTTACTCGTGATGCTGCTGGCCGGTTTTCGAGTGGCTGAAGCCGCAACCTTTCCGCCAATCGATCAGAGTCTCGTCTCGCTGTTCCAATCAACTCGAACCGTCTCGCGGCCACAAACGGCAGAACAAGAGTCGGTCCGACTTCGGCTCGAACAACTCAGCCACATCGAAGACGCCGGCCAAGCCGTCGCAGATGAAATCGTCGAACTTCTCAATCACGAACATGTTTCTTTGGAACGTCAGTACGGTTATGAAGAATCCGTCCATACTTATACGTATAAAATAAAAGAAATCCTGGACACGCAGGCCGATGCTTATCTAGATAAGGGAGTGCTCGACAAATCTTTAGAGTGCCATCTGGCGGACTTGAGACTGGGGCGTTTTTTGAGTGATGGATCAAACGTTTATGGCTGGTGGAATGGCTCCATCTTTCAAGATTACACTTTGGAAAGTCTTGTAACTTGGGCCAATCATCCATCACAGACTTCCGATTCAATTCGTTCGGCAATGAGGTCCATTGAAGCCGAACTCGCCCGATTCCCTTCCGCGACCGAGGGGATTGTTGCGACATACGATCGCGATCGACGGACGTGGATTTCTTCTTCGCGAACGGAAATCATTGAGGAATTGACTCGATTGAAAATTTGGGAAAACGATTCTGCAGCCGGAATGACAATATTCCCTGCCCTTCTTCCCTGGGAACGAAAACGAACCGATTTGTTGATGACGCGTGACGCAGAATTCCAGTTTGCCACGATCTGGTCTTTGGAGCATCAGCTTCTGTCTCCAAAGTCAAACGCATTCCAGAGCGTAACGAAGACTTTCGAGGGTTCCGAAAATGTCGCTAACCACCTGAAAAACACGACTTTTTTATTAAGCTTTTCACCTAATTTGCTGCGTTTTTCATTGCAAGCGGTTTTAGAACGTCACACACGCATTCGCGCCGCGTTAACTCGCATGGAATTGATCGCGTATCGATTGGAGCATGGACAACTACCCGACCGACTGATTCAACTCATTCCCACTATCAACGGCGTCAATCTTGTTGATCCGTACTCTGGCCGATTGTTTGAGTATTACCCGACCTTCCTGTTGAGCTCAGGCCTGCGCGGCATTGAACTCGTTCCAGCCGATGCAAAGAACATCGAGTTCCATTGGGCTGGCGCTTCTTCAATCAACAAGCAACATGTTTTCAATCAAATCGTCTATGGCACATCAGAAGAGAGCGTCTCACGATTGACTGAACTCAAAAAAGATGGCAACCTCGGCCAGTCGCTGTTTTTGATACCGCTTCCAAAAACCAAACGTTAACCCGGATTTATTCAAGCTTTCCACCATGGCTTGTCCAGGTGGGAGCGAATTTCGTCGCACGACATACAAACCGAATCGTACCAAATTCTTGCTACCAATGAGGCAAGCTGGGCGGGGTGAACTGACGCTACTTCCATCTCGATTCCTGGTCACCGGACGTGGCTTCCATCCACCACGCGAAGAAAGAAGCCGCGTTTGCAATCGTCGTTCGTCAATGCCGCAGCAAATTCGCTCCCATCTAGGCGAGCCAGGGTGGAAAACCACTGTACTCCAACCGGTATGTCAATCCTGGCGTTTTCCAACGTTGCCTATTCGAAACCAGTTGTCGAAACACAACCCCCCAAATTCAAAAAGCGCAAGCGAGGGATCTTCGCTTCGATTTCAAACCGGAATAAGATCCCTCTCTTGCGCGTCGGGCTAACGAATAATCCGGGTTAATGACCGTTACCATTCCCATTAACATAACCGGGCTTATTCCGCACACAATCGACGTAGTAACGACGTTTTCCGTTGACCTCTTCTTCGACAAGACCGTGTATGTCGGTGTCGAAACCGGGGAATTTCTCGTTGAACATCCTGGCAAACTTCAGGTATTCGATGATTGTCCGGTTGAACCGTTCACCGGGGATCAACAGTGGGATGCCAGGTGGATAGGGCGTTAACAAGACCGCCGTCGCGCGTCCTTCCAGTTGGTCAATCTCGACTCGATCGATTTCACGATGAGCCATCATGTCAAACGCATCCGATGGTTTCATCGCAGGTAACATGTCCGACAGGTACATCTCGGTCGTCACTCGGGCGACATCGTTGTCTTTATACGTTTCGTGAATCTGCTTGCAAAGATCCTTGAGACCGATTCCTTCGTATCGAGGATATTGCTGACAGAATTCGGGCAGGATTCGCCACATCGGTTGATTTTTGTCGTAATCGTCTTTGAACTGCTGAAGAGCACTCACCAGCGTGTTCCAGCGTCCCTTCGTGATACCAATCGTAAACATGATGAAGAACGAATAGAGTCCCGTTTTTTCGACGATGACCCCGTGTTCTACCAGATACCGAGTCACGATCGACGCGGGGATACCTGAATCAGCAAACTTGCCGCTGACATCCAGTCCCGGCGTAATGACCGTCGCCTTGATCGGGTCGAGCATGTTAAAGCCGGGGGCCAGGTTACCAAACCCGTGCCATTCTTCGTTGGCTTTCAACAGCCAGTCATCACGGTGCCCGATCCCCTCGGATGCGAGCTTTTCGGGACCCCAGACCGTAAACCACCAATCCTTACCCCACTCGTCCGCAACCTTCCGCATGGCCCGGCGGAAATTCAACGCCTCAACGATCGATTCTTCGACCAATGCCGTTCCACCTGGCGGCTCCATCATCGCCGCCGCCACATCGCACGAGGCGATGATCGCGTACTGAGGCGATGTCGATGTATGCATCAGGTACGCTTCGTTGAAGATGTTCCTGTCGAGTTTCTCGGTTTCCGATTCCCTGACGAGAATTTGTGACGCCTGCGAAATTCCCGCCAACAGTTTATGAGTCGAGTGGGTGGCGAAAATCATCGAATGCTTCGGACGTGGACGATCTTTTCCGATCGCATGCATGTCCTGGTAGAATTCGTGAAACGTTGCATGTGGCAACCAGGCTTCGTCGAAGTGTAACGTCCCGATTTTTCCGTCGAGCAACGCTTTCAGTGTTTCCACGTTATAGACAATACCGTCATAAGTACTTTGCGTGATCGTCAAGATCCGCGGCTTGCGTTCAGGATGTTTCGCTTGAGCCGCCTTGGCAAACGGATTCGCTTCGATCTTCTTCTGAATCGTTTCTGGAAGAAACTCAGACAAGGGAATCGGGCCGATAATGCCGAGATGGTTTCGCGTTGGTGTCAGGAAAACCGGAACGGCACCCGTCATGATGATTGAGTGCAGAATCGATTTATGACAGTTACGGTCGACCACGACGATGTCACCCGAGGCAACAGTCGAATGCCAGACCATTTTGTTCGACGTCGATGTTCCGTTGGTCACGAAAAAACAGTGATCAGCATTGAAGATCCGTGCCGCATTCCGTTCAGAAGCCGCGACCGGCCCCGTGTGATCCAGCAGTTGGCCAAGTTCTTCCACGGCGTTACAGACGTCGGCTCGCAGCATGTTTTCGCCGAAGAACTGGTGAAACATCTGACCGACAGGACTTTTCAAAAATGCCACACCGCCAGAATGGCCGGGGCAGTGCCATGAATACGAACCATCTTGAGCATAATGGACGAGCGCCCGGAAAAATGGTGGGGCAAGACTGTCGGTATACGCCTTCGCCTCACGGATAATATGTCGAGCCACGAACTCAGGCGTGTCCTCAAACATATGGATGAAACCGTGCAGTTCCCGCAGAATATCATTGGGGATATGCGTCGAAGTACGGGTTTCACCATACAGATAGATCGGGATTTCGGAGTTGCGTCGACGAATCTCTTCGATAAAGGCACGCAGGTTGACCACGGCCGGATCAAGCTCGGGGCCTGGCGTGAATTCTTCGTCATCAATCGACAGGATGAACGCCGACGCGCGGCTCTGTTGTTGAGCGAACTGCGAGAGATCACCGTAGCTGGTTACTCCCAGCACTTCCATTCCTTCGCCCTCAATGGCATTGGCCAGTGCGCGAATTCCCAAACCGGATGTATTCTCGGACCGAAAATCCTCGTCAATGATGACGATCGGAAATCTGAATTTCATCGTGAATGAATCTCTCGTACGCTGCCCCGCCTGGGCATGGAATCCTGAAAACGAGACAAAGCGCCCGCCCTGCCTCGATCCAACGATTCGTGATGTTATTGAAGGGAGTCCTGCGTTGTACACCCTGAGCGGCACTCGGTGGGAATACATCGCTGAAATTTCACAATTGACGAATTAATTCGAGACCTGAGGTTGGCTCCCCTTTGAGGGGTCACAAGACCAAATTTTGCCACTTTTGGAACTCTCGAAAAAAAGTTGGAAAAGTTGGCGAAGTTGACAGAGTTCCTTTTTTCAGGCATTTTTAAAGGGTTGAAGTTGGCCAACTTGGCAAAGTTCAACCTGGCCTCCACGTAGGGTGCGGACAAGTCTTCGCAGTCCCACCGGTCTGCGGGTGTTGTTTTCGGGAGGGCGAGGTTCTACGCGAGCCCTCTTCTCTTTTCTTTTCCATCTAAACTCGTTTTGCGAGTGGTCTCCCGACCTCGCACATTCGACGATCGAAGGTCTCCTGCTATTCTCTTCACTTCGTTACCTTCGGTTCCTTCTGTTCAAAATCCTCTCTTTTTCGTGTTTTCGAACTTTCGTGTTTTCGTGATTGGTTTTCATCGTTATGTCCCGGAAGTCGAAGTCCCGGAGAATCACGAAAGCACGAAAAATGCAGCCGTCGATGGCCGCCAAACAACGCACCGCCACGAATCGCGCAGCGCCTCAAGCCGACGCCGGAGCGATCTGAATTAAATTTCATTCCAAGATGTCAAAGATCAATTGTCGTCGTCAGGTTTTGGTTTCGGAAATCCAGGCGAGCCGAAACGGCCAGAAAGTGGTTGAAGAGAAAGTAGTAAGTAGACCAGGCCAAGAAAAGAATTCGATGGCCCGTTCTATCGACTCTCTACTCACTCATAACTACTTTCTGCCGTTTCGGCCCGGCTGCGGGTTAAACGACCAGACTACGCCTGACCGCCTACCTAATAAAAAGCGACATAAAATTACAAACAATGTTGCAGCACGTCAATAGAAAAAACGAGATAATTTCTTAACGTTTGGAAGGTGCTCATGAAAGCGATTTGAGGCCCGAATGAAAATCGCGAGTCGATTTTTAAACCACATCGTGGCGACCGAATACAGCCTGGGACGGTTTCCGCCCCAGGATACGAACCAACTGAAAGAGAAAAGTCCCATTCGGCAACGCCAGGATTTTTTACTGATGGGCCAGGTGATCGCAAAATGCCCGTTTCTCCTTATGCCGGCGACATTACAGCAAGTAGCAGGTGGCTGAGCGTAGCGACGCCACCGGAATCGATCGCGTCGACAATTTTCGAATCCTGAAGGGATTCCAGACTTAACCGTCGTTTTGGTGTCGTTTCGACAATGTCGTTGCCTGGCAGAGTGCCATTCCGCTGGGATCGATTGGACTCCACAACTTCGATATCGGTGGCTTCGCTAACGCTCAGCCACCAGTTAATTGCTGATGTCCTTCCAGGACGGCAAACAAAGGGCGGAATCCTTATTTTCTCGCAGAAAATCCTTCACAGCGTTTCCCCATTCGGGGCGACCGAGAACGGGTTTTTTCCACCCACCCTGGGTCGACTCATCTCCTACCCGCAGGTCCCGAACCAGGTGGGAATGCGAGTGCCGATTCAGTCCGACGCTAAATCAGCGGCATTGATCCTGGTGCAATATTACGAAGTACTGATCAGAGAGCGTCCTCAACCCTTGGTGATGTGGCAAAATTGCGGCTCTGCGGCCCAACGGGTCAGTAGTTCAAATAGCCAGGGTCGTAGGTCTTCCGCAGGCCCTGGCACCATCCGTTAATCACGATATAAGGCATGAAGGGCCGACAGTTCCCTCGATACATCATGCATCATTCTCGAGCCGCTCCAGTGAGAGAATGCAACCGAACGGCCGGCCTTTCATGCCTCTATTCATTTCTGTTGACCAATCACCAGGGCCTCCGGCGGACCTACGACCCTGGCTATTGGAATCACCGGCCACGTTGGGACTGAAGGAGTGCGGTCAGTTCTGGGCGTGGCATCCGGCGCTCCACAATTGATGTCGCTGACGCTGGCAGCGTCGGCGCGGTTACGAAACAGGAGAACGCAACCTGATCTCGAGATCATCAAGAGTCACGTTCGAAGCAAAGACGCACTCTGTTAACGAGTCTCGCCGAGCTGATCTTCGAAACGGAGTCTGTTTGAACTCGCTGTATGACAAATCCTTTGATCGAAGATTGGTCACTTTTTCTGACGACCTGAAGGTTGTTATTTCGCCAGTCCTTTGTGCCCAATCACCGTCTCAACTCCAGTAATGGGCGCTGTTGGACATTGAAGGAACAAGCCTCAACTTGCCCGCTCGATTCGCTCCCGATCCGATCGACTGGCATTCCATCGCGAACATGTCTTTCAGGGTGCGTAACGGGACGAATTAAAGGGGTCGCCAACGAACTCCAAGGGCCACGCGAACATGGCGTGTTCGACATTCGGATAGATTTGATTGCGTTGAAAGACGCTCCGTTTCACTAGCGTAGATGAAACGCTGGCATAGCCAAGTGTGCGGCGGTTATTCTATATTTTTTTGAAACCCCAGGCTTTATTCCTGTGCCGCTCTGCGGCTAAGACAACTGGGTTGACTGATTTTACGGGTGAGTAATAACGACATCTGTGAACGATGTCTCGATCACGAAATGCGCCCGCGATCGTCATGGTCTTTGAATTCAGCCGCGGCGCGGCGGAGGGATATAGCTTGGGGTTTCAACCCCAGGTACGATCATCATCAAAACTGATTTAAGCTCCGAAGGAGCGTAGGATTCCCCGCGAGTCGAATCAACAAATTGCTCGAAAATTCAATCGGTTAACCGTTTGTTGTTGCCATTTGATTAGTTTCCGATCGGGATCAACCATGCGAGTCCTGCGCCCTTCATAGGGCTGAATTCGCCGCGTTTGGGAATTCCTGGGGTTGAAACCCCAGGCTGTATACCTGCACCGCTCTGCGGCTACAAAGTCCTCGGCGACGCTGTGAGTTCGTTTTTTTCGAGGTCAATCGAAGAGCACTGGATGACCGAAGACGGTCATCCGGTGGCACCAAAGAATTCGATTGGACGACACGCGATGGAGAATTAACGCCGAGAAAGCCTGAAGACCACTGCTTGACCTGAAGCGGTCAAGCAGTGGCACCTGGTCAATTTTGTTTCTTCAATCAATTACGCGAAATGCGTCATTCTTTTTGAAAACGATCGGGCCTCGACGGCCTCCGTCCGGTTCGAATTCAATATGACAATCCAATAGCACTCCCAGGCTGGCGTCGTTGGGAATTTCGATTTCAATCGTGATGACGTTTCCCTCGCGAGACATTTTTTTCGCTTCGTACGGACCGATCTGGCACCAGCTTGGCTTTTCGGAAGGGACCGGAAATCCGCGTTTGACGTTTTCGGGGGTCAATTCAATCTGGATTTCATGTGTTTTGCCACGTGAAGCGGTCCCGGGACGAACCGAAGTAATCACTTGCTCCATGCGGGTTCCCGGTTGAGCATTATTCTCAATCGGACCTTTTCCTGCTTGTTTCAACCCTCGGCTGTTGGATGGTTCAACGACCCCGGCATAACCACCCATGATGTACGGGAACCGGCCTGGAGTCACGTGATAGTGATAGCCTCGTTCTTCATCCTTGTGTCCGTTGCACACGTCCAGCGCGTTGCTTCCTTTGACATCCTTAGCCATCAGACCTGATGCTTCCCAGGGACCGTAGACAGGAAAGCCGTCGAATGCGAAGCCGATGATCGGAGAATGCTGCTTCCCATCGTCCGAGAATGGTGACTTCACGCAACTCGGATATTTGTGGTAGTGGTACATTCCCGTCGGGGACGGATGCCCGCAGCAGGAATCCAGCCAGACCTCAGAATACCCTTCAACGGCATTCATCCCCCCGGCTTCAAACGGGTTGAAAAAGACCACTCCATTGATTGCCGTGCCAATCGGCCCCATCGGCAATCGAGTGATGTGGTCGGCGAGTTTCGGTTCCAGTGGCAATCGAAACACCAGGTTTTGCAACAGAATCGAATTGGGGTTTCCGCTGTTCGGAAAGACTGCCGTCGGATGATTGGGATACCCCTGGCTTTCCATGATCAGGAATTGTTTGTCATGACTCAGCCTGACGTTCTCGATCCCGTCCTTATTCGAATCCTTGGTGTGATACGTAAAGAGGTCAACAAATCGATCGGCATCCCGATAGAAATAGACCGGCTTTGGCCCTTCCTTTACATACCACTTCCCACCGATCGGTTTCAGATCCTTTAGAGGTTCGGCCCCATCGCAAAGACCCAGACCGGTGAAATAAACCGTTGCAATCATGATGCAGCAAATCAGACGCAAAATACTCGCTAATGCGTTGTCATTGCTAATAGTTCGAGTGCCACTGGATGACCGTCTTCGGTCACCCAGTGCTCTTCGATTACCTTGCAAAACGGGAAGAGACTGCGTCGGAGAAGACTCCGATGCAGTGGCACAAAACCCGCACTTCAAGTCTTGATAACGCGTTCGCTTTTGGTTTAATGACGGGACCATGGCCGGTGAAGCCTTCAATGGGGATGAGCCAAACGGACGAAATGACCGATTTGATTTTGATCGAATGATATCAGTGATCGCAACCACACCCGCCGCCACCACCACTGCCACACGACGATTGCGGGATCGTCACGAGTCCAGTGGCGGAAACCGGTTGAACTTCGACAACGCCAAATCCACCGGCCGCCGCTTGCAGGGCGAGTTTCGTCGAATCAGGGCCACGATCACACAGAACGTAAAGAATCAACTTCTGACGATCCAGCGTCCATTCCAGATCGATCAGTTCAAGATTCAAGTTCCATTGGCTGATTCGGGCACACCATTGAGGAAACTCGTCTTCACATTCGCGGATTCGATCGCGAGCGGATTTCAGATCATGGGGTGTCGCTGAACGGAGCAGTTTGAACTCGGTCTCTGCTTCCTTTGCGGGATCGAAGTTCGGCTTTAGTCGCTCGAGAACAGTCCCCATTTGAAGACCGCGATCGGTCTCAACGACGACATCAACGCCGCGAGCCGGAAGCTCAGGACTGTCGTTGACGAATCTCGCGACCTCAGGGACGGTTCCGTATCGAACAAGGTAAATGTCGGTGGAAGTGATCGTATTCGTTGTCATTTATTAAGCCTGAGCTGATTTCTATCTGCGGAAATTACGCGACACTCAAATCGAGCCGAATAATGCCTTGTCAAAGTCATGATTAAGATATCACTCAATGTCCGCTTAGGTCATCCAGTGCTCTTCGATTGCATAAAAAAGGATGGAACTGCGTCGGGGAAGACTCCAGAGAGGCTTTGCCTCAGACCAAAGTAGCCATCATCGCTCCGCGTGATGAGCCTTGTTAGAGAACCAGGCAAATACCAATCAGCTTGTTTTCAAATCAGAAAATTAAACAAAGTATCTGCCCCGAGGTGAAGGCAACGATTGAATCGTTTCCGACGCATGCTCATCACGCGGAGCGATGATGGCTACTTTGGATGAAATCCTGAAACTTAACACAATCAGTCAAGTTTCAAATTCGAAGAAGTCCGATGCAGTGGTGAAAAAAACGAACTTTAAGTCTTGATAACGCATTAGCTTCCTTTCACTTGTTTGTCGGAGATCAGTTGTTTGTCTGGGGTGGTGTCGGCGGTGTGTTTGGCCGATTGCCACCGGGGCGCCTTCCACCTGGCCCACGCTGACCTGGCTGGAAAAATCCATTCTCGATTCCATTCGTGACCCCTCGCCCCATCAGTCCCAGGTAGCCACCTTCGAATTCCAACCGAATCCGGACTCCTCGGTCAGTTGGGCGAATTTCCAAAGTCATCGCATCATTGTCGGCTTCGAATGAGGCACGTGCCCGTTCATTAAATGGTTCGGCTGCGGGATTCTCGGTATCCGACACGGATAACCAGTTTTTCGCATGCGTCACAAACTGAAAGGGAACGCGATTACGTCCTGGCTTAGCCCCTTGAGGCAATGCGACAGCATTGATCCCTTGTTTTAACGAATCCAGCGCCGTTTCACCGCCGAAGGCGAGCCAGACGGCTTGGGGACTGGCATAGAGGTATAATTGAGCCGATTCCCCGAACATTCGTTGTCCCGTTTTATCCGGTGGATCGATCGGCAAGCGATGAACGGGGAACGAGTCGATCACCTCAGCGGACAATTCCAATTTCTCCATCAACTCGTTTCCATTCGGATTCTCTTTCACATACGTCAACAACTGCTCAATTTGTGTCGGAAGGTTTCGCGAAGTTGCGAGTTTGACTCCACCAAGCAGGACAAATCCCCCCTGCTCTGTTCCGGTCAATTGTGCTATCGCATCAAGATGTCCCACGTCGGCCGTTGTCATCAGCGTCTTGAAGATCGGGTCAACGATCTTTCCCAGATCTGCTGCGGCATCCTGAACAGCGCTTTTGGCAAGATCTCGCTGAGCCGCTTCGAAGTACGTGATAAACAGCTTTCGCTGCTGTTCATCGAGCAGCCATGACACCGACATCGTGAAGGTTGACGGATTGGCGACCAGATTACCGAAATAGGTCCGCTTGCCGGCCATGTTCTGGAACAGCTTTGCCAGTTTGCTGTCCTTGCTTCCAGCGATTTCGATATCAATATTGGCGATCTTCTTTTCGAGGTCGATCCGACCTCCGATGGTGAATTCTTCACCCTGATTGATGACTTTATCCAACAATTCAACCCAGCCCTCGCCGTTCGCTCGCCGCAGTCGATAGACCGATTCCGGCTCGTCATCTCGTTGCTGGAGGTCCGCGATGGCCTGGCTTTTAAAAGCCTGCAATGCCAGAAGTTTCATGCCGGGAGGAATCGATTTAATTAAGCATGAAATCGCGATGTCGTACTGAGCTGTCAATCGGGTGACCAGCTTTTCGGGTTCAGGAAAGTTGAAGTCCAAAGTCGTATCGTTGCCGTCCGGCCCGACGACGAAAAGATAATTCCCCTGGTAAAGGGTTCGAATCTTAAAGTTATCGGTATAGACGATTTCGTGCCGATTCGCTTTTCCCTCAATCGGAACGATCGTTCCCGTTCCGTAGGCAAGCGTCTGCAACGCGTCTTCGAGATTCGTAACCGGCAAATACGAAATTCCGATCGGCCGGATCAACGATTCGGTATTCAGGTACAGCATCATTCCAAACGGACGCGTCCGATCGATCCCCTTGGTTTCTTTTAAGGTCTCGGCCGTCCATTGATCAACGCGATCGGTCATATCCGCACGTTCTGCTGTTTCAAACATCAGCCCCGCATTATCGCGAAGTCGCTGAAGACTGGCGGCATTGAGGACAACCAGTGGGTAATCAATCTCGCTGACTTCCTTTTTATCAGCAGCAAAAGTTACCCCGTGCGGAACCAGACCGATCCCGAAAATCAGGATCAGCAGCCCGCGCTTCACAAACGTCAACGATGGCATCAAACACCACATGAAATGACTCCCCTAAAGGCAATCGGTTAAATTGCCTCGCAAGTTTGTCACGAACCGACCCGCATGAAGCATGAGTCACAGAGTTCGCAACGGCAGAGATCGTATCGTAACCGCGCCTCTTTTGTCACGAAGCAGGCACAGCCGGTTGATGCGCGTCGCACGATAAGTTCAGAACGGGGGCATCGTATTTGCTTTGATCAATGCCTATGTCATCCGTGCCAGGGTCCAGGAAATCCGCGTACTCTCAGTCATTCGACGGGTGAATTCCAAGCGAATATCGCACTCAAAGGAGGCACCGATCCAGTACCGCCTGCCGTCGGAAAAGGAATCGAAATTCTTCCCGGAATGGGTGTCGATGAGAGTACTCTTCTGATCTTTTTCAACCGAGAATGGTATTGGATGACAGGTCTGCATTGGCCGCTGGTGGACTGATCTTGATTGTCCGTTGTGATTTCTTTTTCAGGATCGGCGTTTTCTTCTTGGACTCGTCGTCTTGGCCACATCGTCTTTCACAGCTTTCACGGTGACCTCTTTTTTGTCCGATGATGTGACCTTAGAGCGAGCCGGTTTGTTCGGCGCTGTTGTCTTCGCTGAGACCGCCTCTGTGGTCGCTACTTTGGTGGCGTTGGCCGCCTTTTTAGGAACTTCATTCGATGCGTTAGGCAGGTTGGTCGCAGAATTTCCAGCAACCACTGTTTCGTTTGAACTGACGATGAAGTTTTTGTTGTCGATGGAAAGTTGAATTGGCTTCTTTGAAATGCAGTTCTCTGCAATTTTTTGCAGAATCTCATTGATCAGTTCATTACTCGGATTCAACCGGGACTTGAAATTATCTTGCGGGTCACTGTTGTCCACAGAGGCGAAGATTCTTGCAGGCGACCTCGATGTCCAATAGTGAATGTAGACACCTTTCATGGTTACTAATCGAGTATCCATCTTTCGGCTCCTCTATCTCGAATACAAATTTGATTGACAACGATTCGTGCGGCCTTAACAAAACAGATTACATTCCGCCGAATCGGCTCGCAAATCAGATGATTCAACTCCCGCTTATTTCTTACGGGCCTACGCCGAGTCGAGTTTGATTGAATTGAATCTGTTGTAGTGAGAATTCAATTCGGCCGTTTGAATCGTTCACAACCGGGGCTTGCGGTCGGTGTCGAGACAAGTAGATTTTGGCGGGAATGGGTTTTTCCCTCACGAGTTTCACAAAGTCATTAAAGGAATCCAGTCCCTGCTTTTGCCCGAGTTCCTTTTCGTAAAAGATCGAAATGGTGTCGGCTTGCTGCCTACTTGTTCCTGAATCCTCTTGGAAGCTGCTCATACGAAGTCCGAGCGGTTTTGATGCTCCTCCACCCGATCCGATCGTAATATCGATCCGCCCCTCGTCCGCCGGAATCTTCTTGTCAAGTTTGACAAGAATCGTTTGGGCCGTTTCCGAACCCAGCCCAGAAACACTCAAAACATCGGTGATGTTCACACTGAAAAACGGGTCCAGAGCGGCCGCTGGTTGGCCACGTTGAGCAGTTGTGGTCAACGAAAGCAACAGGAATGCTCGCTGATATTCTGTCGGCACCCAGTAATAATAGTCTCCGCATTTTTTGCACAGGTGCGCGGCACAGGCCGGGGGCTTATCGCAAGAAACTTGCACGCTCCCCGGGATCGCCAGGAATTCTCGATAAGCGTTGTAAACGTCATCGCCAACCGTAACCGGTGAGGCAGAGAGGGAAACTTGATTGGCACGATCGACCCCCAGGTTACCAACCGCCGTATTGATCGTGGATTTTATCACCGATGCTGTGGAACCTGCGATCAAATGCGTCACACCAGGATTGGATGTGCCAAGGGTATCGGACAGGCCAGCCGTATCTTTAATCGTCAGTTGGGCCACTGCATTCGTGTAATCGATCTGGACGATCGGCAGGTTATTACTTGCTCGAATCAAGTTATCCATGATCTGATCGGTGTATAAATCAAGCAGCGCGCTCCGCAGGCGATCCTGATCCCGGTAGACGCCGGAAACGGCACAACCCAGATTGATCGAGCAGCATACGAAAAGGACTATTGCAATCAGGCGTTGCATCTTCGTCTCCTTTGACAAATCAACAAGCAGCCATCACTTTGGTTCGGGCACATCAGCCTGATCTTCATATGCCTGTTTTGTCGCGGGACGCCCTGTGCCAGGTTGTTTCGGGACGACAGTTGCGGGGGCATTCAATGAGACTTGTGGCGTCCTGAATGGAATTCGCTCCAGCAGTTCCCTTGTTGTGGGAGGAGGAGGTTTCTGTCTGAGTTTAAGGCGAGCTTGAATTGGGAACACCAGTGCTTTTGGGTCGCCGAACTGAGGGTCGACGGTTTTTTCGAGCACGAGTTTGAACTTCTTGCTTACGTAGTCGATCTGTTCCTCTTCGTCTGAGTCGTCCTCCATGATTCGGAACGGCCCAGCACCGTTAAGCCACGCTTGGCCTCCACCCTGAGTCGGGATCTCACGGTCTGCTTCAACAATGACGGTTGTGGCTCCGTCGGTGGGTTCCAATTCAGCCTGACCAGGAGCACCAAAACCAACCAGACTAACGGAATAGAAGTCATCGAGCGGGAGTAGTGTTTTTCCGCGCTGGGCGGTCGTGATCATCGCTAATTCAAAATACCGATCACGGAATTCAATCGGGACCCAATAATACTGATCACGGAACTGCTGACAAACATGGGCCGCGCCATCTGGTGGCGGGCAGTCCGTGACAACCAGGCTGCCGGGAATTGTTAAAAAACTAAGGTAAGCATCATACAGTTGATTATTGGTGGTGACGGGGGTTGCAGTAACGCCAACCTGGTTGACGCGAGACATCCCCAGGCTTCCGGCGATGGTATTGGAAAAGGTCCTGATGACAAGAACGGAACTCATACCCAACGCCGTCAAAGCGTTTGACCTCGTGTTACCCGCCGTTTCACTCAGTGACGCATTCACGTCCAGCGTCATTTGAGTGTTGCCGTTCGTGTAATCGAGATGGATGATCGGCAAGCCATTCGAGGCTCGAACCAGATTATCCATTACCTGATTGGAACAGAGTGTGACAAGGGCGGTACGCAAGTTCGCCTGGTCATTATGCACACCCGTCACTGCGCATCCGGCGGTTGGCACCAGGAGGGTGCAGACGAAGAGGTATATGCGCCAACGCATTTCGGCAATCTCCCCCCAAGGAAGCGATGACCTTACGCGAGCAGGCGCGAGAATCGCTTACTGCTCAATATCGGCACATTGAAGTGAAAATATGAGGATTCTAACGGTTATTCCCCTTGACAAGGTTAAACTGAGCGGCCGAAACATACGACCGCTTTGCATTTGTGCGGAAAATGGCGTGTTTCTAAGGCTCAACGAAAATTGTAGCCAAAGAATGAAAAAGGGTGCCGGCAAGAAACCGGCACCGCGTGGGGAAAAACAGTCAGTCGTCGATGTGATCAACAAGCAGTGATTTACCGGGTGGAGTCGGCGATGGCAATCGCCGCGGACTGGCCACCAGGTTGTGGAGAAGACGAGGCTGGGGTCCGAGCGACCCACTGATTAACGCGAACAACGGAGGGAGTCGAAAACTTTCGGGCAGTCACGATGGATTCACTGGTTCGGGCCGGTGCAGTTGAGTCACTCAACTGCGTCCCAGTGGAATCTGAAGATTTGTACGAAGCACCACTCTTCTTGAACTGATCAGCGTCCAGAGTATCATCTCGTTCAGCTGATCGTGGTGCTTTTTGACCTGAGGCTCGTGCATCAGGAGTTGGCTTAAGAGTCGTCGCAGGTGCTCCGTTTGTAGATGGAGCACTACTTACAGCCGTAGTTCCCATCGGGACATAAGAAAGTTGAGTTCCTGTCTGGATGGTTTTCACGACGGTGACCGGTTTCATCACGGTGATTTCTTCCGGCTCATAGTCGATTCGGGTCTTCGCCACTTTGCGGGTTGTTTGTGTCGGTTGCATCGTTGTGACGTTGTATGTCACTTGTTTCATGCCAGGGACCGCAACTTGTTTTGTGTAAGGTTGCGTACAGGTCATCGTTTGTGGAACGAATGTTCGCTGTTCGCGGTACATTGGTTTGAATGCGTTTCGCAAGTCGTAACTGGCTCGATTCATGAAACCGGCAGCGTTCGGACGATTGTCGTACTGCCACGACGGGACGCGGCCTGTGGGGACGTTGTTGGTCACCCAATAGCCGACTTGCTTTTGAGTGGTCTTATATTCTGTCACATTCTGGTAGTTGACGGTGGGGACATTTGCAGTTCGCTGTTCTATTACCGGACGCATTTCCGTCACGGTCTCGTCAACAATGTCCGTTTTATAAACGGCCTTTTTGACCGTCTCCCTGAAGGGGCGGTACTCTGTGACGTTAACGTTCTGCACTACCGGATGAACGACCGTCTGCATTGGTTCGACTTTAACGGTCTGGACCACGGGTACATGAACGACCTGGACCGGTTGTTCGACGTAGCAACCGACTGGTGGACCGCTTTGAGCCGCAGTGCTGTAAGCGTAGGATGCGGTCGACATTGGCGCGGCAGAATACGCCGATGCCGTTTGTCGCATGATTGGTGGGGTTCCCATATACGATGGGGCGGAGCAACCGCAGTTGCGATTCCCTCCGAAACCAAAAAACGATTGTGCGGATGCCGGTCCGCTAAAGCTTAACACGGTGAGGCCAGCCAACAATGTGGCCAGTCCGAACGATAATCGGGGCATGGAAACCTTCCTACCTGAAACCTGAGGTCTGAAAGCGGTGATGTGAAAGCGCTGAAGTGTATTGTGAAGGGAAGCATCGGCAGCAATTGCTCGTGAAAGGCAATTGGCTGGTCGAAGCGGGCGGATTTTTAGAAGAATCTGGATTTTCGGTCAAGACCGTAACTTCGATGGCCGACACGATTCGAGAGGATGAGGGACTGAAGTCGTGGAGGCTTCCAGCCTCAACGCAAAAAAACAGCGGCTGGAAGCCGCTGCTACGGTGAAATAGCGCGGGCTGTAGCCCAGGCTGCGGTTAAAGACTGCACTTTAGGCGATCCTCGGTTGGGGGATCGGATTTCAGAAGCAGAGGTTGAAGAGTGATTTCAATTTGCTGAAGAATTGTACTGGATCTGGGTCTGCTGGCAGAGGTTTGAGGAATTCTTCGTGCAGCATTTCCCGG
>CAILLA010000027.1 GCA_903834925.1 uncultured Schlesneria sp. | reverse complement strand
CCGGGAAATGCTGCACGAAGAATTCCTCAAACCTCTGCCAGCAGACCCAGATCCAGTACAATTCTTCAGCAAATTGAAATCACTCTTCAACCTCTGCTTCTGAAATCCGATCCCCCAACCGAGGATCGCCTAAAGTGCAGTAACTGGGCGAGCCTTACAATTCTTGGAAGGCTTATTTGACGCCCCACGTGTAGGTCGGCGATGAATATTGCCTGGTTACGCCAGTCTGCGTATTCTTAATCCAGAAATCACAGCGATACGTCTTCAAATCAAATGAGCCCATCGATGCGCTATAGGTTGTCTTCGTGCAATACTGGGTACAATCACAGAATCCGCCGTTGTAGGTAAATTGGCACCGCGTTACTATTTCATTTGCCGCCAGGGTATAGGTTCCCTGCATTGTGGCATATTTGACAACGCCACTTTGAGTCTCGGTTCTCTTCGGTGCAGGAGCAGTGAATGCAAACGAGTCGCTTGCAATCGCAAAAACAACTGCCACAGCAACATACATCGGACGAGCTAACATGTTAATCCCTCTCAAAATAGGAACGCGAAACACAAGATCACACGGAACGAGTACACTTATTGTTTTGATGGCATTTCAATATCATTAGCAGCCGGCCCCGTTGACGATTGTTCGACGTTCCGTCATCGAACCAGCACACATTTGTCGCCCAAGCGACACGGATTTGTTCGTCACAAAACATCTAAGACACAGCACATCCGGCCCAACCTGAACGATCGCTTCAGGTTTTTTAAGTCGAATCTGATTTCAAATGAACAAATTCAGCTCTCATCCAATTGATTTGGGAGAAACAAATCTCTGGTGCCGTCGCCTCCCGTTTGCCAATAGAGCTGTACCCTCGGCGACGAACTGAGAACCTAAATCAGACCCGACATCGTTACTTCACGCGTCGCGGCAGTTTGGTGGGGGAAATCGCGAAGTTTTTTGTTTTTTTTCAAAAATACTTTTTTGCAGCTCGGTCCCGCGATTAGCAGAAACCGGAAATTCGACTCGGGCGTGGTTGGAACTTACGATTTCAATCGCCGATTCGTGATGAAGGGAGCGGATCTAGAAGATGTCGGATTTGCCGAGGGGTTGGCTAATAAGCTTTCCAACCTGGCCGAGCCATAATGGAATGCAAGACAAAAAGTTGCTGCGAAGACGAGTGTTGTCCGCTGCTTTGTGAATCTTCTGAAGTTGGGTGCCACTGTATGACCGTCTTGGGCCACGCAGCGTTCTTTCATCGTCAGAACGAGCAGACACTGCTTCTCCGAAGACTCCAGCATGGGTTTTGCCACAGACCAAAGTAGCCATCATCGCTCCGCGTGATGAGCATTGTTCGAGAACCTGCCAAATTACATTCCGCACGTTCTCAAATCAGAAATTCAAAAAGAATATCTGTCCAGATGTGTCGGCAACGTTCGAATCGTTTCCGACGCATGCTCATCACGCGGAGCGATGATGGCTACTTTGGAAGAAATCCTCGAACTTGACTCAATGATTCAAGTTTCAGACCCGACGAAGCCCGAGGCACTGGCACAGCATCCTAATTAATAAGTTCGACCAAGCACTGGTTTCCAAACGCAGATACCTTCCATGCAAGTACGAAATGACGGAGTCACGGTCGCGACTCATCAAGCTCATCGGCACAACCGCAAATTTTCACGTATCGGTAAGTTCGATTTTTCAGTTCGTCATTTTCTTTTGGTTCGTGGCCGATTCGTCCCTCATTGGTTCGGACTTTTTTGGTTAGCCTTTTCCAATTCATCAATCACTTTTTGGAATTGAGGGATCATCGGCGAGCCTTCAGGCTGAAGATCCTTCGCAATTCGATATTCATCGATCGCCATTTTGATCTTCCCCTGTTGTTCATACGTTTCCCCGAGGCAGGAATGAGCCATCCACAACTTGGGGTTCAGCTCGATTGAACGATTCAAATACGTAATCGCCGAATCAAACTCACGTCTTCGAAAACAGAGAAGTCCGAGGCTGAAGTTTGGTTCAGCATAGTTTTGGTCAAGTCGAACCGCCTCTTGAAACGATCCAATCGCTTCCACGTCTCGTTTCAAATCCCGAAGTACGTTTCCCCGGTTGTTATGCGCCGCTGCCAAACTGGGTTGAATTCGAATTGCCTTGTCCGCTGCCGCGAGTGCTTCCTCGTTTCGGCTCTTCTTGTGCAGCTCAACTCCGAGATTCAGGCACGCTCCGGCGTGGTTTGTATCGATCACAATCGTTTTGACAAATTCTTCTATTGCCTCATCGGAACGATTTTGAGCCGTTAAGAGGTTTCCGAGACGGAAGTGACCTTCCGCGTAATCGGGATTAATCTCCAGTGATTGTTTGAACGCCGCAAACGCCCCTTCGATATCTTGCTTCTGCTCAAGCGTCATACCGAGAGATGCGTAGGCTTGGAAATAGTCGGGGCGAATTGTAATTGCATTGTTGAGTGCGTTCACGGAATCGACTAATCGCCCCTCGTTCCGATAGAGATCGCCCAGATTGTAATGTGCTTTCGCATTTGATGGGTCTAATCGAACGGAATCCTCGAAGGAATGGATCGCATCAGCATCACGCTTATGGAGACTTTGTACCATCCCAAGGTTCATATGGAGTCGCGCACTTGTTGGGCGAAGCGCCACGGCCGCTGTCAGAAACCGAACCCGCTCCTCCAGTCTCACAGGATCGTTTTTCGGAAGATTAAATGACTCGGAGCCCAGGTCAAAGTTTGTCCAAAAATCATTCGGGTGTTTCCTCCAGCTACGTAGCAATAACTCTCTTGAAGTTTCCCATTTTTTAGCGAAAATCAATCGCTGTGAAAGCATGATAAGCGTTTCTGCCGATTGTTTATCAGCGATGTTGACGTCGTTTGCCATTTCAACCAGGAATTTCAAGTCGTGCTCGCCGTCTTTACCCAAACTGTTTCGGATTCGAGTCCGCAATTCATCTTGATCTGTTGAGTTAGCAATCTCGATTAGTCGTCGTGCTGCTGAAGCGTCCAGGCCATCAATTTGTAGCCGTTTTCGCGCCCAATCAAATAATCCCCCCGCGATTTCGCCCCGAGCGGGATATTCGGCTAATTCCTGCCCGGTTTGTTTAGGGTCGGCGTTATCGATATCAATCCCAAATTCCTTAAATTCATCGAAGTACCGTTGATTCGTCAACGTCGCGTTTTCGTAATCGGCTGCTTCGATCCGAATTGTTTGCAACGCGTTGACTAGCTTTCGAAAGCGTTCAACACGTGTTTTTCGCTCGACCAAGGATTTCAGACGGAGTTCAAGATCTTTCGAGCGAATGTCCTGCGATTGACGGGTCGCCTCGTCGATTAAGACTTGCGCTTTTTCGTAACTGGTTTCTCCTGTCTTTCCAGCGTCTTGCTCGGAATCGAGAAGGAGCTTTCCAACATCTTGAAGGATTCCACCAAGACGCGCGACCTGGGCGTCTTGAATACGAACGTATCGAAGCCACCCCAAAAAGAAAGCGATGAGAAAGGCGGCTCCAATAATCGATGCAGGTATCGCGACCTTGAGGCGAGCTTGGCGGCGTTCCGCTTGTCGCAGTTCTTGTTCGACCGCTTTTCGATGTTTCGTGAGGAGTTGCGAGACCACTCCGGCGTCCTTTGGCCGGCTTTCAGGTCGGTAATTCAGGCAACTCGTGGCAATTTCCTTAAGATCGGCATGAATTTTCGACGACTCGATTCGACGGACGGCGTCATTCAACTGCGCCTTTCGAACTTCTTCGGTTCGCTGCTCACCAGAAAATGGGGGCGCACCAGTAACTAGATCGCATAGGGTCGCACCCATTAAAAAAACATCGGTCCGCTTGTCGATGAGGTGAACGTCGCCGCGCGCCTGCTCTGGCGCCATATATTTAAACGTACCCAACAATTCGCCATCGACGGTGAACACGTCAGGCGACAACGGATATCCGTTTGACGGTTTTTTGCCTTCGGGATTCGGCTCAGAATGACTCTTGTCCTTGATATCAACTGAATCTGCTGACCCCTTCGAACTTTCAGAATCCTGCAGTTTTTTTGCCAGCCCCCAGTCCATCACCTGAACCTCACCGAATGCACCAACCATGATGTTCGACGGCTTCAGGTCCCGATGGATCACGTTTTGTGAATGCGCGTACGCCATTGCTTCACAAATTTTCTCGAACACATCCAGCCACTTTTGATGGTCGTCATCAGGATGCTTTCGCTCGTCTAAAAGAGCACGAAGTGTTTTTCCTCGAACCAACCTCATTGCCAGGAAGGGACGACCATTAAGATGTCCCATTTCAAAAACCGGTGTGATGTTGGGATGCTGAAGCTGGCTGCTGATCTGGCTTTCTTTAATAAAGCGATTGATCGCATCGGGATTTGACGTGTAGAAAGCGTGCATTACTTTGACGGCAAGATCACGGCCGAGCTTTTCGTCGCGGGCCAGGTAGACGGTTCCCATCCCGCCTCTTGCGATCTCTTTGATGATCGTGTACTGAAAACGGCCCTCAGCGTCTTTACCTAAGATTAATTCCGCACCATCTTCGCGTTCAGTCACATCGTTTTGATCCGAATGCGGTTCAACATTGGGCTGAGGAGTAGACTTTGAGAAATCCTGCCCGGTCGAGATCTCGGCAAAATCACGGAGAGCATCTGCCAATGAAGGGTTGATTTGAAAATCGCTTTGCGATTCTACGGAATCGTCGTTTTCTGTCCCCTCGTCAGATGGTACGTCATTGCTCATGGTTGGCCCGATTTTTCTTGTGTTTAAGGTCGACAGTTATGAGAGGTTCCGGTTTTCAAAGTTTTCGAGCCTCAACCCGAAACAAGCTTGATAGTCCTTATGGCTGAATTCATATGCCGTTACTTGGTGTTGGGAAAAAGGATGTCGTACTCCCGTTGAATGTCAGCAGGGGTACCGGGAGAATGGATACCGATTACCTTTCGTATCGCCTCCATGAATTCTTTCTGAGCACGTCTGTGCATTGCTTTGAGCTGTGCTTTTGGCTTCCCGCTTCCATTTACCCATTCAGGATGCAAGTCAACGATTTCTTCCCACTTTTTTTCTTCCACATGTAACAACTGCAAGAGTTGCATCCGTTGGAGAATTTCAGGGTCCTGCTCCGCTTCTTTAATTAAAAGCTCGAGTGCGTTCCGAACAATCATCTGCTTCCACTTGCAGTGAAATTCACTTGCGGCGGAAGGCTCTTCTTTCGCCAAAGTGTCAAAGTAGTTTTCGTCTGGAGGCTGGTTTTGATGTTGCTGTAACTTACGTTTGCGGCGATCGCCAAATCTCATTGCAACGTTAACCGTGGTTTTATACAAATAGCCACGAAAGCTCCCTCGTTCCGGATCAGCCTTGCTCAACACTCCTTCTTTTTTCAGGCACTCGGTCAACACTTCTTGAGCGGCATCATCAATGTCGGGCATTGGTTTTAAGCCATGCCACATTGCCGTTAACGTCGAACGGATTACGGTTTCATACCTTGCGTAGAATCGCTTTTGGCTCCCTTTATCTCCCTTCGCAGCGCCGCGAATCAGGGTCCATGATGTTTCAACTTCGGACATTTTCCGGAATTCCTGTCGACAGACGTCACAACGGAGATCGGCGAAAGCAACCTGATTGTATACATGAAAACTGAAGTACGATACCGAAATGAGAGCAATGTATGGTCACGGGAACACCTCTTTTTCGTAAGTTGAACTGAATTCGACGTTTGAGCGAAGTAAAGTGCGCCCCTTTAGCGTTTGAACGGTTGAGGACCTGGATGCCGCAGTCAAATTGAGATCGATCATGACGATCGAGGAGTCGGTATAACGGATTGAAACGAGATTACTCATCCAGATCTGCCCATATTGGCGTGAAGAAAGCCCTTCCGAAAAAAATCGCAGAATGCTTCCCTTGGCGTGCTCTCCAAACGGACTGTGTCCTTCGAATGTGTTCCAGTGTCGCGGCTTCGGCTCTGGAAATTCGTATCAGCGTTTGTTACGACCGATTCGCAATGTGTCCCTTTTTGGCTGTTCCAGTGTTCGTTGGTTTTCCATGGCAGGAATCCGAAATGTCTCTTGATGCTTCATTGACAGTGATTCGCGGCGCCTGCGGTCACGATTGTCCTGACACCTGCACCTGGATGGTTGAGACTCGTTCCGGCAAGGCGGAACGACTGTATGGAGACCCTGATCATCCCTTTACTCGCGGCACGCTGTGTGCCAAGGTCAATCACTACCTCGATCGCGTCTATCATCCCGACCGCGTGCTCTATCCACTGAAGCGAACCGGAAAAAAGGGGGACGGCCAGTTTGTCCGGACCACCTGGGACGAAGCACTGGCGGACATCGCGGGGCGCTGGAAATCGATTATTGCCGAGTCCGGTGCCGAAGCGATCCTCCCTTACAGCTTTGCGGGAAACCAGGGATTGGTTCAGATGGCGTCGCTGGGGCAGCGTTTGTTCGGCCTGCTGGGATGCTCGAGACTCGAACGCGCCCTCTGCGGTGAAGTGGCTGGAAAAGGAATCGCGGCGACGAACGGGTGTGGCTACGGAGTCGATCCCGAAGAGTTGGTTCATAGCCGGTTCATCGTGTTGTGGGGAACCAATACGATCGTGACCAATCTGCATCTCTGGCCCGTGATCGCCGAAGCCCGGCGACGCGGGGCAAAGATCGTCGTGATTGACCCGGTTCGCACGAGAACCGCAGAACAGGCCGACTGGCACCTGGCCCTGAAACCTGCCAGCGATGGCGCACTCGCCTTAGCGATGATGCACGTCATCATTCGCGACAATCTCGTCGATCACGATTATGTCCAACAGTACGCGATCGGCTACGAACAACTGGCCGAGCGAGTTCGGGAATATTCACCAGCAACGGTCGCTTCGATCACGGGACTGCCGGCGGAAGAGATTGAAAGGTTTGCCCAGGAGTATGCGACGACGCGGCCCTCACTGCTTCGACCCTTGATCGGACTGGAGCATCACCGCAACGGTGCCACCATGTATCGAACGCTCGCGTGTCTGCCGATCCTGACTGGAGCCTGGCGCGACCGGGGCGGGGGACTTGCCCGGTCCACAGGAGCCTTACAATATTCGACGCTGAACACCGACGGGGTCTGGTTGCCCGAATATGACCGACCCGGCGTACGGACGTTGAACATGCGGGATCTCGGACGAGATCTGTGTTCACGCGAACTCGCCCCGCCGATCCGCAGTCTGTGTGTCTATAACAGCAACCCGGCAGTCACGACCCCGAACCAGCAGAAGATCCGCGAGGGATTGCGGCGCGAGGATCTGTTCACGGTCGTGCATGACCTGTTCGTCACCGAAACGGCCAGATATGCGGACTACGTTTTGCCCGCCACAAGTCAGATCGAGTCCCTTGACATCGTTCCTGCTTGGGGGCATCACTACCTGTCGCTAAATCGTCCCGCGATCGAGTCACTGGGTGAATCGGTGTCGAACACGGAATTCTTTCGGCGGCTGGCAAAAGCACTCGGTCGGGACGAATCCTGGTTGTTCGAAAGTGATGAATCGCTGCTGCGGACGGCTCTGGCCAGTGGCCATCCCTGGTTAAAGGGAATCAGCTACGAACGACTGTGGGAAGAAGGCTCTGTCCGATTGAACCACGACCGCGACTGGCGACCGTTCGCCAAGGGAGGTTTTCCCACTCCATCCGGCAAAGCGGAGTTCTACTCCGAAGCGTTGTTCGCGCGGGGACTCGATCCGCTTCCCGCCGTGGGGGAAATTCGACAGGGAACCGGAAGCCAACTTCAATTGATTACCGGAAAGACTCTGCACTACCTCAATTCCAGCTACTCTCATATCGACCGACACCGGCAACGTGAAGGAACCCTGTTTGTCGAAATGAACGCGGCTGATGCCAGCGGACGAAGCCTGAGCGACGGCCAACTGGTCGAAGTCTCCAATGACCAGGGCACAATCAAAGCGATCTGCCGGATCTCAGACCGAGTCGGACCGGGTCTTGCCTGGATGCCATTTGGGGGACTTGGCGACGCGGAAGGCAATCCCAATTCGGTCAACACCCTAACGCCGGAAGAACCGACCGACTGGGGCGGCGGTAGCGGCTTCTACGACACCTTTGTGGAAATCACTGCGTTTCAGAACGATTCGTGACACATTGAGTAAACGGCGGACGTGGCTTTTTCGTGAGATCAACACGAGTAACTTCGCCGTCCCTGCACGCGGTGCCTCCTTCGTGCTGACGCAACGTTGGCGAAGCGTTGCATATAACCCTATTCTTATTACTGCCGTTAGAAAAGATGCTCCGTAAGGTTTCGGACTGAATCCTTTATCCCGTTCTTAAAGAATCCGGTTCCCCGAGGCTGGAACGGGAGGATCATTCGGGGCATCGTGTTAGTAATGATTGAAATTCAACATTGAATAGTTGCCGTCATGAGAGTCCTGTTGATTAACGATTATGGGACCCCGTCGGGTGGCAACGAACTCGTGCTTCTGCGAATCCGTTCTGGTTTACGAGCGAGGGGCCACTGTGTGAAACTTTTCGCCAGCAGTGCCCGTCCTGGCAATTTGCCGAGCGAAGCCGATGATCATTGCCTTGGTACGACGACCCCTTTCGTGGCATTGTTGCAGAGTGCAAATCTCGATGCCTACCTACGGCTGAAAGGGGTCTTGAAGCGATTTCGGCCCGATGTCGTTTACGTGGGTATTTTTCACACGCAATTGTCGCCGCTCATTCTTCCACTTTTGACGGAGATCCCGAGTGGCTACTTCATGAATTTTTACCGTCCAAATTGTATGACGGGACTGAAAACGCTGCCCAATGGTTTGAGATGTCATCATGCACTGGGGCGCGTCTGTTACCAGCAGGGGTGCGTGCCGTTGCGGGACTGGCTTCCGCTAATGGGCCAGCACTGGCTTTGGCGAAGGTGGCACCGCGTTTTTGACGTGGTTGTTGTCGAGTCTGAATGCGCGCGTCGCATGATGGCACCTGAGGTCGATGTTCCCATTCGGTTGCTGCGAACCGGCTTTCCCTGCCGTCCGATGCGTCCGGCGCTCGTGAGCCCGCCAACGGTGCTGTACGCCGGGCGACTGGTCCGCGAAAAGGGAGTCGAACCGCTCGTGCGTGCCTTTGCGACGCACGTTGCCAGAATCTCCTCGGCCCGCCTTCTGATTGCTGGCGATGGTCCGTTCCGCGAGCGGCTTGTCGATCTCGTCCACGACCTCCGTGTCGAGGATTCTGTACAGTTTCTTGGTCATCTCGGCTCCGCGCAACTTGACGAGATTGCTGCACGCGCATGGGTTCAGGTGGTCCCCTCCCTCTGGCCAGAACCTCTGGGCGGGGTGGCTATCGAGGCTATGATGCGCGGTACTGCGGTGATCGCCTTTGCGAATGGAGGTCTGGCAGAGACGATTGAAGACAATTGCGCGGGATTTCTCATCGCCCCCGGTGATGAGAAGGGACTGGCAGACAGGCTGGGTGAAGTGCTTGCCGACCGCTCCCTGGCAGAACGGCTTGGCCAGGCGGGGCGTAAACGGGCGTCTGAGCTGTACAGCGAGACGGTTTTTCTTGATCGGCTCGAACAGCTTTTGATTGAATTGGCGAGTGGAAATCTCTCGAAGATCAAGCGAGACCGCGCACCTCCGCTTCCCCAACAGGATGCTTCATGATGATCCTCGTTGATGAGAACTTGCGTTTTCCGGGTACACTCCACCCGCTTGAAACGACGAGGAGCATCGATTTCTGACGGTGGCGGAGTGATTTTAACCCAAGCAAGGAGCCAACCAAATTCAGTTCGCTTCTCTGACAACGCTGAGCCTGAATCTGGGGGACGAAATCCAGAAAATGGCGGCCGATCGATTCTTGCCGCGCATCGATTTTACAATTGATCGGGAGCGACTGCACGAAGCCATTAATCTGCCACCCTCGTTCTACATTTCCAACGGGTGGTTCATGCATCAGCCAAAAAGGTTCCCTCCGCCGCCGAATCTGCACCCGTTTTACATCTCGTTCCACGCGAGCACCAAATCACTTTTTTCGGCAGACGCGATCTCGCATTTTCGCAAGTTCGCGCCAATTGGGTGCCGCGATCGGCACACTTTGACACTCTTTCGTGAACAAAACATTCCCGCTTATTTCTCGGGATGCCTGACCTGGACGCTTCCCCGCCCCGACGTCACCAGGACCAAAGAGGTCTTTCTGGTCGACGTACCATCCAACTTCCATCGCTTTCTCCCATCGGAGATCGATTCTCGAGCGCAGCGTCTGACGCACTGGTGCTGCATCGGTACGACCAAGGATTATCTCGTCATGCCATTCTTGAGTGTCGATGGCCTGCACACCTCACTGTTGTGTGGCGCGAGCCAAATCGAACGATCAGTACGTCGCTTGCTGCGACGTGATTCTGTCTCATCCCGTGAAGCGGCCATGCAGTTGCGCCTCCAGTACGCGAGCGACCTTCTTGATCGGTATGCCCGTGCTTCGCTGGTGATCACACCGCGAATTCACTGCGGTTTTCCCTGCCTTGCATTGAAGACCCCCGTGATTTTGCTTCAACCGGGGAACGTATTCAGTCCCGAAAGGTACTCCGTCGATGTTCCGTTCGTACGACCATGGAGCGAGGTCGAGTACGATCGGATTGACTGGAATCCCTCTGTTCCGGATCTTTCCCCCTGCCGCCGATTCCTGGAATTACTCTGCGACGAGGCGGTGCGATCCCAGGACAACCCCCTGCGTCATCGACCGATTGAGGCCTTCTATGAACAGAGTGGCTGGTATTCTGACGGTGTAAAATGAACGGTCGTCCCAAACACGATTGATGCGATTCTCGAGGATCTGCGACGAGCTTGGGATAAGTGTAAACTTTCAGAAGGGAATTCAGCAGAATGACGTTCATACAGGCATTTGTCTGCTCCAGTACTTCAGCGATGATCAATATCCCCACCAGATTGATACGGCAATGTGAGTGTCGCAGCCGTCATCCTGGAGATTAAAACATGTTTAGCGCAAAGGCGTATCGCAGACGGAAAAAATGGTATTTCCACGCGGATAACAAAACGACCGATGGAGTGTGGATTGCTTAACCGCCGTTTCTCTGTACGGAAGGTGGCCCCAAAAATCTCGGAAATTGCGCAAAGTCGGCTCTTCGCCATTCAACTAAAGGGGTCACGCACCCTACTGAATGGAAACAGGTTTTCACGCCGATCCTTGACCTTGCTGGCGTGAAGTCGTGGAATACATTTGCAAGGGAGGCGGAACTTATCGGAATCGAGATGGAAGGGCATTTCATCACATTGACTCCGCATCGAAACCTCGGCCCTAAGGAAGGTTTCGAGCCCGTTGCGGACAAGGCGATTGAGTTACCTGCCGACGCGTCCATTGAAGATATTGGAAATGCAATCATTGCTTTGGTAACTCCCTGACGTGCTGGCTTATTCTTCATCCTTGATGAGGGGATCTTCATGGACGAACTTCGACGACATGCCGTAGGACGCGGGGCACAAATCAATCCGGGTAATCGATTTGCAAAAATTGAATACGTCGAAGATCTTTCGCATCTGGATGCCGAGGACGTTGCCGAAGCGTGTCGTGTTCGGACGGAATACTTTTCCGATGTGTCGAAGTCGGTGGTCTCCGAGAATGACAGTCCCGACGTCTTCTTTCGTTACAGCGTCAATCCGTATCGGGGTTGTGCTCATGGCTGCAGCTATTGCTATGCGCGACCGACTCATGAGTATCTTGACCTGAGTGCCGGCTTGGACTTCGAATCAAAGATCTTTGTGAAAGAGCGGGCGCCGGAACTGTTTCGCGAATGGTTGGCCCGTGATCGTTACGAGCCGGAATTGGTGATGATGTCCGGCGTGACGGATTGCTATCAACTTGCGGAGCGGCATTTCCAGTTGACTCGAAAATGCCTGGAAGTGGCCTTGGAAGCCCGGCAACCGATTGCAGTGATCACCAAAAACGCGTTGGTGACTCGCGATCTGGATTTATTGAAACCGATGGCCGAACTGAACCTTATCAATATTGCACTCAGCATGACTTCGCTGGATCAGGCGTTAACTCGAGTGCTGGAACCGCGAACCAGCAGCCCGGTCGCTCGCTTGCGTGCGATCAGGGAACTGTCCGACGCAGGGATTCCGACTCATGTGATGGTTGCCCCGATCATTCCCAGCCTGAATGATTCGGAAATTCCTGCCATTTTGCGAGCGGCTCGCGAAGCGGGAGCGACTTCCGCAGCGTATGTGTTGCTTCGCCTGCCGCTGACGGTAAAACCTGTGTTTCTGGAATGGCTTGACCGACATCTTCCGGGTCAAAAGGAAAAAATCGAGTCACGATTGCGCGAGACTCGTGGCGGACAATTGTACGAGAGCGAGTTTGGAACTCGCATGACCGGACGGGGCGAGATGGCCGACCAGATCCGCCAGACTTTTGACGTTTTCGCAAAAAAGTACGATCTGACACACGGACATCAACCGCTCAATACTTCGCAATTCCGCAGGCCGCTTCCGAAATCAGGGCAACTTCGGTTATTCGACTGAAAGAAACAGATACTCACACCCGTACATTCTTCAGTATTCACGCTCCGTTAACCGCAACCTCTTTCGAAAAAAGGAATTACCGAGGGCCGGAAATTCACACTTTAAATTCGAAATTGGGAGTAGAATTCAGGTGCTGACACTGCGGGGACCGGATGACTTACATACCTGTTCAAATGCTTGTTCCAACTGACCTACGCCGATATATTTACGATTCGGTGCATGGGGTCTCATCAATACCGTTAAACCCCTCTCCATAAGGGACACTGTGGACATTACTGTTTTATCGTCGTCGGTCGAAGGTGCCGCTCATCAGTTCGCTGCTTCCTATGTCGTGAACGGCTCACTTTTGATCGACGCTGGTAGTATCGGCTTCGCCAGTCTGGACCGGCAAAAAGCGATTCGGTCGGTTTTGATCTCACATGCGCACCTCGACCATGTCGCGTCGTTGCCGATTTTTATCGACAACGTCTATCAGCCGGGACCACAATGTCCGACGATCTATGCATCGCAGCACGTGGTTGACAACCTTATGGCGCATTTCTTCAATGACGTTGTCTGGCCCGATGTGATTCGTTTGTCGGGTGAGGAATCCCCATTCATTCGATTCGTGATACTGGAAGACGGCAAGCCGGTTCAATTCGATGGAATGACGGTGATTCCAATCGCCTTGAATCATGTCATCCCCACATTCGGGTTTATCGTTGATGACGGAACATCTGCGGCGGCATTCATCAGCGATACAGCTCAAACAGACGCCATTTGGGACTATGTCCGTAGCAATCCCCGCGTCAAAGCGGTCGTACTCGAAGCGGCCTTTCCGAATTCGATGGGCTGGTTGGCGGAAAAAGCCAAACATCTAACTCCTTCGCTGTTTCTCGAAGAATATTCTAAGGCGGGTCGATCGATTCCCGTGGTGGCTGTCCACATTAAGCCGGCTTTTTACGGAGCCGTGGTAGACGAGTTAAAGCAGTTGAATCTGGACAAATTGACGATCAGCCAGCCAAACCAGACGTATTCGTTCTAGTTTTCGTTCGCAATGAGAGAAAAGGATTTGAACAGTATGGCCTCCGCAGCAAACATCACAATTTCTGGTCAGGATGCGTCCCAGAGATTGCTGAAGATTCTCGAAGACCAACAGACGGTTCGGATCGGTCGTGCCGCGAAATTGGGCTGGGAAATTCCTTGGGATCAGATGATCTCCCGCGAACATGCTGACGTTACCTGGGGCGATGGAAAGTTGCGTGTCCAGTGTCTGGAACAAGCTCGAAACCCGATCGTGTTTGGGGGTAAGCCGGTTCGTGAAGCGGCTGTCGGGGTCAATGAATGGTTCCAGATCGGCACGACGATCTTTCACGTCAGTTCTGTGATCGAACGAACTGTGGCAAATCCCGAACCAGACATCGACGCGCACAAAAACTTTGAGTTCTGTGAAGAGGAACCCAGAGAAGGGGCGGAACGTGCCTATTCGGCCGCGGAATTGCGAAAAGTCGCGTTTGGCAACGGCGAACGGCAAATGGAATTGCTCGAACAGTTGCCCGACAGGATCGCCGAATCGCACTCGGATAACGACCTGGGGTCGATGTTGTCTCGGTTGCTGATGGAGGCGATTCCGTGTTCTCTTGCGGTCGCCGTCGCCCATTTCGATGAAACACAACTACCAGCGGATGTTTCCCAGATCAATTCGTTTCCTAAACCGCTGTCGATGCGCGTGCAGACTCGAGAACACTTTGACGGGCGTTTTGTTCCCAGTCGGCGCATGATTCTCAAATGCCTGAGAACGCAATCGAGCGTCATACACGTCTTCGAAAGTTCGGACGAATCTCAGTTTACCATGAGTGAAGGCTTGGGCTGGGCTTTTTGTGCACCGATCAAGGCCGAGTCGAGTAAGGGCTGGTGCCTGTATGTTTCCGGTCAGGGCGCGTCACATGGCGGCCTGATGGTCACCGAAGCCGATCTGTTAGGCGATCTTCGGTTCACTCAACTCGTGGCGCAGTTTATCGGGTCGATCCGGCATGTCCGAATGCTTCAAGAGCAGAAAACTCAACTGAGCAGCTTCTTCTCACCGAAAGTCATTGAAGGCCTGACGGCTGGGAATTCGAAAGAGACACTCAGCCCCAGCGAACGCGAGATCTCAGTCCTCTTCTGCGATGTGCGTGGGTTCTCAAAGAAGGCCGAAGCACTTCAGAGCGACTTGTTAACCTTACTGCGAAGTGTCAGCGCCGCGCTGGGAGTCATGGCGGGCGGGATTGTTGAACGTGACGGAGCTATCGCGGACTTTCAGGGTGATGCCGCACTTGGCTTCTGGGGCTGGCCAATCGAACTGGAAGAAGGGCCTGTCCCTGCCTGCCGTGCGGCACTGGCGATTTTTCGAGCCTTTCAACAGGGTGTCATTGAAAACAACAGCTTGCTATACGGCTTTTCGGTTGGCATGGGGATCGCGCATGGGCGAGCTTTGGCTGGCCAGATCGGTACCAACCAGCAATCGAAAGTCGGAGTATTTGGACCGGTTGTTAACCAGGGATCTCGACTTGAGGGCTTGACCAAGCAGTTTGCAGTTCCGATTTGCGTGGACGAAACAACGGCCACGTATGCCAGAAAGTATTTGAATCCCAACGAAGGTCGACTCCGTTGTCTGGCTCGTGTTCGACCGAAAGGAATGGACACACCGATCACTGTTTATGGACTTCTGCCGTCACTGGACGAGATGCCCGAGCTCACGACCGAAATCATCGCCAACCATGAAGCCGCCGTTGAGGCTGTCATTCGCGGCGATTGGCCGAACGCGCTGTCGCTGCTCCAGAAGATCCCCGACGGCGACGGCCCGAAATCATTCCTGCTCAATCACATGAATGAATTCGGGAATAGCCCACCAAATGACTGGGATGGGGCATTTTCGTTGGCCAGCAAATAATCGTTTTTTTGTCATTCCGTGTTCCATGAAAACTTGATCGAAGGTCGTATCGGCTAATGTGCCACTGCATCGGAGTCTTCTCCGACGCAGTGTCTTCATCTTTTACGACGCAATCGAAGAGCACACGCAATCGAAGAGCACTGGGTGACCGAAGACGGTCATCCAGTGGCACCCGAAAGTCTCGACGAGACAAAGCGCATGCTGACGAAATTTCTTACGCGGTTAACTTGCTACTTCCGTCAAAAACGACTCGGAAGAAACCAAGAATTTTCTTTTTGAATTGATCGGTGAGGGAATCCGATTGTTCTTGCAGCGAATTTGCTGTTGTCGATTCCCGAGCCTTATCGGCCAACCTTCGTTCAGCGAGAGATCGGCTAAGGTGATCAACCAGTACGGGTCGATTTTCCAGTAATCTCACCATCGCTGGCTTTTGGATGGTCAAAACCACGGAATTCAAAGCGGCTCGAATCGTTGCTGAACGTGGCTCGCCGGTCAACAACGACATTTCACCAAAGAAACGCCCTGCTTGAATCCGGGCCACGCGAGTTTCGGTATTTCCTTCACCGGTTCGGTAGACGTCCAATAGTCCTTCAACGAGAACATACATTGAATCTCCTGCGTCCCCCTGGCGAATCAATGCTTCTCCTTGCAGAACGGGCTGACTTGAAGCCGACTCCGCCAATGCCTCAAATTCTTCATCGTTCAACGACCGGAAGAGCGTGATCTTTCGCAAAACATTAACTCGATCGAAATGATGTCCAATGTCTGAGTAACTCGGAATTGACCGGGAATCGAAATTGATGAGCTTAGGAATGGCTTGGCCAATTCCCGCAAACTGTAAATTCTGCACGACATTCGTCAGAACCATGCTCGACGCTGTGGTTGGCGAGTGAGGCATCCACGGTTTGATCCAGAAGCGGACAATATATTTCAAGCCTGTATCAGTCATTTCACCTAAGAGTACGAGCGGGGCAGGTTCTTCCAGTATGCCCTCTGTCCCATGTGTCGCTGCGAGTAACACGTGTCGGCATCGCTCGACGGGGACGGAATAATCCAAGCAAACTTCAACTTCAAAACGAGTTGCGAGATCAGGCTGGTTGTAGTTTGTGAAAATCATCTTGCCGAGGATGCTGTTCGGCACAATGACCATCTCGTTCGTGTCGGTGATCAGACGCGTTGTCCGCCAGTTAATCTCTAACACCCTGGCATTCAAACCATCCATATCGCCATACATTCGGATCCAATCACCGATGGAAAACGGTCGGTCAAAATGGATCGCCAACCCGGTAAACACGTCGAGAATAATTGTCTGCAAAGAAAAACCGAGCACAACACCGACGAGCCCGGATGTCGTGACGATACCCTCAATGCTTCTTCCAAAAACAACAGTCAACACGCCCGAGAGGGCAATCATCATAATGACGCCAGCAACCATGTCCTGGATCAGCCGTGGGGCAGGCGCACCGAGATAATTGGCAACCAATCGATCCCAGATAAAGATCTGCGTGAACCTAATCACGGCAAATGCACCGGTGATCCAGACTGCCGTTAGCAATCCAAGACTGAGGAATTGTCCAGCGCTGCCCGGGCTTTTGACAACCTGAGCGATATCAACTCCATACCACGCAAGAACAGTACAGACGAACAATGCAACAGGAAAAGTAACAGAATTAGCCCTGCGCACTGAAAGCGTCCTCTCGTGATTCGTAACAATAAAAATCTCATGCGGGATGCCACCAGATCAGGTTGCCATCGAATTTTATCACGGTTGGCAGGTTCAGAAAAGCGAACATTCTTAGATGGGGCAGGGGCAGGCGATCAGAAAAACCTCTTCAATTAATGGGATTTTACACACAGGATCGGTTCGAAAACGAATTTTTGCAGAGTTTCATTTTTATTGACGCATCGGAAATCACGTTAATTCTTTAACACTACATTCATATTTTTTTTCGCCAATCGATTATTACGAGAAATGGCTGATGTTGTGCGACACTCAACGGCCTGATTGAAATCGAGTGAATTGTCGTTTCAAGGACGAACAGTAATTCAATTTCACGTGACACCTATGCGTTGTAGGATTACCATTGGTACTGAAGCCCACCGGCCCCGATCAGAGCGGTATAGCCCGATGCGACCTGAGTATCGATCGTGCCATAGAGACTGAATCGATCCGTGACGTACGCCGTGGCGCCAAGAGTAAACAGTCCGAAATCACGGCCTGTGTGGTTGCCTGAGACCACGAATTGAGCGGTCGGGGCACCGGAAAACGACGACGTGATCAATTGCGTGCCGTTTCCCCATTCATGCTGGTAACGAGCCGCAAGTGAGGGAACCACAAGAATCCCGCCCCACGTCGTTTCGTGATACAAACGCCCACCGAAGCTACTGCGGACGCTGTTGATAATTTGACTGCTCGTCATCAGATCGAGGCCACCGGCACCGGATTCGTTATACCCCCGCTGATCAAGGTACATGTACTGCACCCCCGCAAACGGTTGTAAACGAAGCTCATCCAAATCAAAGTTCATTCCCGCTTCGGTGTAGTGCGCCCATTGGTTCCCACTACTGTTACCACTCGCAGTTTGTTGAATGTTACCGATTGTCAAAGGGCGAGAAACGTTGTACGAGTCGTTGCTGTAGGCATCAATGTTCGAAAAATACAGATTGTCTTGTCGATGCAATTCGTAAAGACCTACTTGATAGGCGCTGATTGTTGCATTCGAACCATCCTGTCGGTTGCCGACCGACGTCCCGGCATATCCACCGAGCACGCCGATCATCGTATTCTCGCCAATCCACCGCTCGACACCAAACAGGGTTCCCCCCAGTCGATAATTCAATCCCCCGGCGTTTCCATCACCGGCAACATTGCCACCAAGTCCGTAACCTTGCGCCCAGGTGGTCCAGGCTTGAGGCGCACTTCCCTCGCTGGAGAACAGAGGAGTTTGGACAGCAGAATTGCTGGATCCACCCGTCGATCCGTCAGTCGGAGGCGAACTGCTGGACTGGCTTGAGACAAGGCGAATTCCATTCGTCCGCTGAGCCACACTCGGCGAGGCCGTCCCTGTCCATGCCAATCCGGCAAGACGGTTACTAAGCAATTGCATCTGGACCGTTGTTGTTTGTCGCTCGATCGTACCAATACTTGAATAGATATCACCCGACAGCTGATTTAACGCACCCGACAACTGGCCAGATCCCAACGTTGTCAATTGAGTCAGGGCGTTTGCATAACTTCCCGTTGCTGTGCCACTGGTCCGGTCTATGGCCGAAGCCACCGCCAGGAGGTTTGATGACTGAACAAACTGTGTCAGGTTCGAGTTGACGATCACCTGAAGGTTGTTCGAATTGTATTGTTCAGTGAAGACGATGTTCTGCGTTGTTGCGGTTGGTTGGACAAGCGCGTATTGCCCTGACAAACCACCTGTTGCGCTAAGGATTTCGTAATGCTTTCCGACAGTCAGCGTGCCGGGATCGAGATTCAAGTTCAGCTTCGTTGCGTTACTGATTTGAGCGGTCCCATTGACCACGATTTTATCGCTATTTGTCGAATTCATTTCGACCGCGTACGTACTTCCGGCACCCTGGTTGAAGTTGCCGTTGATTGTCAGCGGGGAACCGACCGTTCCCGGTGCGATCGTTCCGCCGGCATGTACAGTCGTGTTCCCTGCGATCAGTCCGGTCCCCATCAGTGTGCCGCCGTTATTGACGTCAACATTACCGGCAATCGATCCCGTAACGATCAAAGTGCTGTCATTATCGATCTTCGTTCCACCCGTGTAAGTATTCGCCCCAGAGAATGTCACAGGCCCGACACCACCGATCTCGACTCCACCGATCCCCGAAATGACTCCCCCAAAAGTACCACTGGTGGTCTGATGGAACTGGACGGTCCCGCTGTCAAAGATCGATCCTTGCAGACTTTTCGTCGTTCCAATCAGTGTGCTGCCGCCATTGATCGTCGTTCCACCCGTATAGGAGTTAATCCCCGAGAAGGTGACTGGACCTTTACCAGCAATCGAAACACTGCCACTGCCGGTCATGTTGCCAGCAAAGGTTCCTGCGATCCCCTGATCGAATTCAACGGCACCGTTATTCAAGAAGTTGCCCTGAATACTGTTTGTCGTGCCGATCAATGCAGCTTGTCCTTCAACAATTGTTCCGCCCGTATAGGAATTCGTTCCCAGAAACAGGATCGGGACCGTTCCGCCGATGTCGACACCACCAGTCCCCGAGATATTCCCGGTATACATCGCGCTGTTCCATAGAAAATTGCTGTTGGCAACTACGATGTCAGGAACTGCTACAGCGGCTCCTGGTGTCAAAGCGATCGGGTAGAAAACCGTTTGAGGCGAACCGTTATTGAATTGCAGAAAGCCATTGTTGAGGATGTTCCCCTGCAGGCTGAACGTCGTACCAGTCAAACCGGTTTCGCTGTCGATTGTCGTCCCGCCGGAATAAGTGTTGTTACCGCTGAAAGATACGATACCGCCGCCGGTCACTTCGACCTTTCCCGATCCGGAAATGATTCCGTTGAAATTATTGGAAGTTGTCCATGAGTTTCCGGCAGGACCTGAATAGGTTGTCGGAGGAACTAGTGACGTTGGTTGCTGTCGGAGATATGACACGTTCGGCAATCCGAGAGTGTTCAATGTCGTGTCAAATTTGACGAGTCCGCTATCAGCGATTGCTCCTTGCAGGCTGTATGTGTTGCCGACCAGTGTTGCACCATCGTCGACCGTTGTGCCTCCGGAATATCCATTCGTGATTCGTCCGAACGTCACCGTCGCATTGCTAAGGACCTCAACTTTTCCCGAGCCCGTTATATTGCCGACGAAGATGCCAGTCCCACTTTGAGTAAACTGAACGGTTCCACGATCAGTGACCGTGCCGAGCAGGCTCGTTGCGTTCAGAATCAGTGTGCTGCCATTATCGACTGTTGTTCCTCCCGTATAGGTGTTCAGCCCCGTAAATGCGACGGGAGCGACACCGCTGATTTCGACGCTACCATCGCCGTAGATACGACCTGCGAACGAGCCTGTTTGTGTCTGATTGAACTGGATGGCACCGCTATTATTAATTTGCCCTTGCAGGCTTGTGGAGTCGCCGACCAAGGTGCTGCCCTGGTCGACGATCGTTCCGCCCTTGTATGTATTCTGGCCCGTGAATGTCACCGCCCCGCCACCACTGATCTCAACCGAGCCTGAGCCGGACAATGCACCATGAAAACTGCCGCTGGTCGCCTGGTTGAATTGCACAACTCCGTTATCGTAAATTTGCCCTTGCAGACTGCTTGTCGTGCCGATCAGCTTACTGCCAACGTCGACTATTGTTCCACCACCATAAGAATTCATGCCCGTCAGAGTGATCGCGCCACCACCGCTAATTTGAAGACCGCCACTCCCTTGGATGACTCCCGCATATGTTCCGTTAAACGACTGATTAAATTGCATCGCCCCCAGGCTGAAGAAATTACCTTGCAGGCTATTCGTTGTTCCAATCAGAACACTTCCGCCTGAGACAAATGTTCCACCTGAATAGCTGTTAAGCCCCGAAAATGTCACCGGCGCTGTACCATTGATCGAAACGCCGCCGTTTCCGGACATGTTTCCACCGTATGTCGCGCCGTTGAGGAAATTGAACTCCACCAGGTAATTATTGACGACAGACCCTTGAAGACTGCCGGTCGTATCAATCAACGTTCCGCCGTTGTTGACAGTGACGGGTTGCCCTGTATTGACAAGATTCAGATTTTGCAAAGTCACCGTACCGCTATCGATCACCAAAGGCTGGTAGAGGTTTGCTCCATCAATCGTATTCGAGTTCCCCGACAAGATAATCGCCGACTTGCTGGTGATATCCAGCACTTGCTGGTTCATCGTAAAGCCATTGGTGACATTCAGCGTATAGTTGTTACCGGGGTTCGAATCGATTGTCTGAATGGCATTGATTAAATCGGCTGAGCTTCCAACATTCAGCGTCTGCCCGTCAGCCGATGCTGCGGATAAGAGACCGAGAACAATACCAGCGAGCGAAAAACGGAGAAACTTCCGCGTCTTGCGGTCGAAACGAATTAACCGATCTGCTTGATCAAAACCACGATAAGAGCGACTGCCAAACAGTGGGTTCATCACGTTTTGCTTTCGGATTCTCAAAGCTCTCAAGGCATGAGACCAATCAGTCTTCTCTTGCCAACAGAACATTTTTTGTTGAAGAGTTTCCACCCGATACCGCGCATCGACCTGCGGGCCGTCGCTTTTTAGGTGACGATTCAATCGGGAGCAATGTGAAATCTGATTGGTAACTGAAGCCTGCTGACTCAGCATACTCAACGCAACCAACTACAATAAAACACCTTACAACGCTCAGGGGCGGGGTTTTCACGAACATTGCATGCTGATGTGCGATCACTGAATTAAGGCCAACGCCCTCCGCTCGGCAAAAACCGCCACTCCCTGGAGTCTTTTCAAAAAAAGACGGAATCGGTTGAGCGATTCGCGAGGCAGTGTAAACAATTCGCAAGGAGCACCTGCCCCATGGACCCGAGGACCTCTGGCGACACGTCCACCCTTAAGCTCCCCGAGAGGCTTCGCCTCGGACCAAAGTAGTCGTCTCGCTGCGCCGAGACGATCGCCGAATTGCAGCAGGTCTCGACTGGCACTTGAAAGCCCCGATCGATCATAAGGTCGATGGCAATTCGGCTTTCTTCTCGCGGAGCGAGAAGGCTACTTTTGACGAAATCCTGAAACTTGACTCAATGTGTTGAGTTTCAGCCCCTCAGAAGTCGTACCCTAGGTTCCTCTTGGGACAGCACTGATTTAGAAACGACTTGGTTTTGGCCAGGTTCCGTTGTAGAACGTCAGTCGAATGATGATCGCATGAAACGCAATCGGCATTCACATTGGCTCAATCGGGAGACCCGTCTGATGCAGTCACTTCATTGCTGGAAATTTCTACTCCTGGCCTATTGCCTGGCGATGGGCTTCGTCGGAATCTGTTCGACGAGTGCTCAGGAAGTCGATCCCGACGAGGCCAAAGAAAAATCCGTGATCGATCGGTTCGTCATCGTCCTGGAGAAAAACCCACGGCGAGGCACGGCTCTCGATAAGGTTTATGGCTTTCATGTCGAACGGGGATCACTCGAAAGCCTGGTCAAAGGGTATCGAGACAAGGCCAGCACTTCGAAAGGGACCGACGCAGGTGCTGCGTGGATGATGGTTGGGCTGTTTGAATCGCTTAGGGGACAGGACGCTCTGGCTGCGGCAGCATTCGAACAGGCCGAGAATCTCGCGAGTGGCAATTACCTCGCCTCCTATTATCTGGGGCAGTCGCTGGTGCTTGTCGGTCAGCCGGACAAAGCGGCCGAAGCCTTGGAGCGATCGATTTCTCGAAAACCGACCCAGGCCGACCTGCTGGATATCTATCAGGCACTGGGCCGCATCTATCAGCGAGCGCAAAAGTCTGATAAGGCGCTCGATGTCTGGAATCGCCTCGAAAAGCAGTTTCCCAATGATGCTCGCGTGCAGGAACAAATCGCCACCACGTTGCAGGAAGAAAACGAGTTTGCGGCGGCGTTGCCTCGTTTCGAAAACCTGGCAAAAACGACAAAGGACAAATACCGTCAGTCGTTGTTCCAGATGGAAGTGGCTGAAATCAAAGTGCGAATGGGAAAATCGGACGAAGCGATCAATGACTACGAAAAACTGCTGGGGCAGCTTCTTCCCGAAAACTGGTTGTATCGTGAAGTCCGTCGGAGAATCGAAGCGGTCTACTTGCGAACCGATGATCATGCCGGCTTGATTGCTTATTACGAAACGTGGATCAAGCGAAACGAAAATGATCTCGAGGCGATCTCGCGTTTATCCCGGCTATTGTCCGGATTCGGTCGCAGTGCGGACGCTCGGCAATGGCTGGAAAAGGGACTGAAGGTTGCCCCGAAGAATAAAGAACTTCGTCACGCATTGATCGGCATGTTGGTCTTCGAGCACAAGACGTCCGAAACGATCGCTCAGTACGAACAATTGGACAAATACGAGCCCAACAATTCCGACACATTGCGAGAATGGGGCCGTCTGATTCTGAAAGATAAAACTCTTGACGACCAGGCTCGCAAAACGGCGGCTGCCGCAGTCTGGCGTCGATTGAGCGAGGCCAGGCCGAAAGACCCTCTGATCGCCTCGCAAGTGGGTGAGTTGTTTCGGCAGTCAGAAATGACTGACGAAGCTCTTGAACTTTACCGGAAAGCGGTGTCGCTCGCCCCGGATCAATCTCAGTATCGTGAATATCTGGGTGAGTATTTTCACTCTTTGAATCGCAAGGAGGAAGCGCTGTCGACATGGCGGGCGATCGCTGATGGCACGCTGAAGACCGCTCCGAATCTGGCGCGGCTGGCAGAAGTTTTGGCCAACTTCGGATATCTGTCTGAAGCGGTGGAGACCATTGCCGAAGCCTGTCAGCTCGACCCGAAGGATTTTCTGTTGCAGGTAAAGCGAGTCGACTTGCTGGCCCAGGCAGAAAAGCACGACAAAGCCCTCGCACAGTTGGCTGTCGTCAGGAAATTGGCGGCAAATGAAGAAGAACGAGAAGCCTGCCTGGTTCGTGAACTGCGAGAATTACAATCGCTCAACAAGCTGAATGAACACATCGCGCTCTTGGTGAAAAACGTAAGCGGCCCCGAAAGTCTTTTGAGCGACGACGCGGATCTCTGGTTCCAACTTGCGAGGGCGCATGAGGCTTTGCGCCAGCTGAATGACGCGTCACGTGCCATTGCGAAGGCCGTCGGTCTTTCACCGCAATCGATCCCCGTTCTCACGGCCTCCGCCAGAATTCATGAAGCACAGAACAACCTGCTCGCTGCTAGTGACATCAATCGGAAGCTGGCCCAAATCGACCGGCGGTATCGGACGGAATATTTGAAACAGGTAGCATCCTTGGAACAAAAACTTGGCCGACGCGACAAGGCGCTTCAAGCCGGGCGGGATCTTATCGCCGCCGCACCAGGCAATTCCGAAATGGGCGAATTCTTCAGCCAGCTCTGTTTTCAACTTGGGGAGAATGAAGAAGGTTTGAATGCCCTTCGTCGATCTGTCCGAATTAATCCAACGGACACTAAAGGCCTGCTACTGCTGGCGTCGGCACTCGGCGAACAGTTTCGCACGGGTGAAGCGATTGAACTCTATTGGCGAGCCTTCGAGAAAGCAGTCAATCTGGATGATCGGCTGACGATCATCCCAAAGCTGACGGATCTTTATCTTCAGACCAACCAGTTTGATCGAATAATCGAACGGCTTGAACGACAGCGGCGTGAACCGAACCAGAATCGGGAAATGACGATCTGCCTGGCGCAGGCTTATCAATCTGTCGGAGACGACGGCAGCGCACGCCAGGAACTGGAAAAGCTGCTCACGGAAGAAACACGTGACATTCCGCTTCTCAGTCAATTGATCAAGCTGTGTGAAGCAGGCGGTGATCTGGAAGCAGCGGTCAAGTTTCAACAGCAACTGCTCAAGATCGTTCCTGGCAAAGAAGAAACAATGCGATTGGCGCAACTGCTGATGAAGTCGGGTGAAACCGATGAAGCACAGGCTTTGATGGGACAGGCGGTTGTCGACGAAAAGGATCCGAACGCCGCGTTAAAGTCCATCGATTCACTGCTGAACCAGGGGAACAATGATCAAGCGCTCGCCATGATCCATAAACTAACGGCCGAACAGCCTCAGAACTGGGATTTGATTTATCGCGAAGGAGTGGCACTGGCCAAGTCAAAGGACAAATCGGCCGAGGCAAAATCTCGCTTTGAAGCAATTCTGGCATTGAATCTGAGCGACGACGAAGAGTCACTTCTTGCAAAAAATCCGGTAAAAAAGAGCCAGGCTGCGGCGACGATGCAGCCACTGTTACGCGCACCAAAATCGGTAACACAGCGCATTCAAACGGTGACACAGATTCGCGAGGCTTTGGGACTGGGGGCCAGTCCTGTAATGACATCGAGAGGAACCGTTCTCTCGTCCCGTTTGGGTCGCAATGCCCAACCATTGTCGTGGACCCCTCAAGACTATGGCGAAGCCAGAATCGCTTGCCTTGGATGGCTGTATGTGATTGCCAGGAATGGTGGAAAGGAAAATGAAGAGGCATTCTTGAACGAACGACGTGAGATTGGAGAGACGTCTGATAGGTCGCGAGAACTGACCGACTGGCTACATCTCACACAATTGACAGTTAATCGAAACGATTTCTACCTGGTTCTGAAAAAACTGTCACAACGTCCCGATGCTGAGCTTTGGGTCAAGGCGATGTATCTGACGTCGCTCACAGGGCGTGGCCCGGTACAGGTGACTGCAAGCCCCACAGTTGGGACTGACGATGATGCGGACCCGATGCCACACCTCGTTCCACTGGAAAACGAAGAACTGGACCATGTCCTCGCATGTTTAAAAGCCGTCGATGAAGTTGGTATGCAGATGAGTTCGACAAACACTTATCTTCAAATGGTCACCGCAGAATTGAAGCGTTCGGGGCGGAAGGATCAGGCGGAGAAGATGCTGAATGAGGCGATCGACAATTCTGTTGAACCAGCCCGTGTTTCGATGTTGCTTCCCGGATTTGTACAGCGAAATGACTTTAGAAACGCAGTGAAAGTGATTGATCAACTTGCTGAGTTCAAACCCGTCTCGACAGGCCTTGCATTGCAGAATGTCAATGGAACAATCAATTACAACCTGTATGCAATGCAGCCCGAAGTACAGTCGCGGATGCTCGGACAGCTCATGGATAAACGGGGCCAGAAGAACGAGCTGGGTGATGTCTTGGCGTTGTGGGATCGATATCTCCCTCTCATTGCTGCTCGACTTGAGCAACCACGGTCGCAAAGCACCGGAGTCAAAACCAGAAATCAATCCTCACTGACGCAATTGACGCGACCCCGTTCGTTCATTATCTGGCGCGCCGGAACGGGACGAAGCGAGCGTCTCGAATTTCCAACAGAAAATAGTGTCTATGACGCGTCGACCATTCAGTTGTTGCGTCAAATGTTTGACATCTACCAACAGGCAAAGAAAACAAGTGAGTTAGTCAGTCATTTTCAGTCAAAGCTGGCGGACGAGAAAACGCCGAATGCTCAAAAGCCAATCTGGCATTTTGGATTCGGTTATCTGAACTGGTGGCTGGACGAAACGGAAGAAGCGGTCCGCATTCTGGCGGAAGCCACCGATGCCTTACCGGACAATCAGGAAATGAAGTTTGAATTGGCTCGTCTTTACGAAAAAACGGGTCAACCCGGTCGGGCGCTGGAGATCATTGATTCATTGGCGCCCACAGATCAACGTACCATGCAAAACCGCGAGATCACCGCACTGAGGATGGCCGTGAACAGCGGTAACGTCGATCGCGCTCGGACTGCTGCCGAACGATTGTTTGGACTTCGGCTCGATTCGAACGTGCAGATCCAACTCGCACAACAGATGCGGCAACTTGGAATGCACGAACAGGCAGAGGCAGTACTGGCTCGGGCCGGTCGTCAGGCTGGGAATAAGACCGAGGTGTTGCTCACACTGATGCAAGAGTATCAGACACAGGGGAAAAACGATGTCGCCACTCAGATCGCTTACCAACTATTGCGGCGATCGGGTAATAACTCTGGATCGGCTTTATTTTCCGGCCGAGCGACGACCGGGACAGCGATGCGCACCGTCTCAGCGAATGGACGAGTCACGACTGTGACCAACGCGAACGACACGCGGCAACTGGCTCTGTCTGTTCTGAAGCAGTCGGGAAAACTGCCAGAGATGATCAAGAAGGTTGAAACCCAACTGCAAAACGCCCCCAATTCTCAACGGCTGATCGAAACCCTCATTGAGTATGCAACAGCCAACGGTGACAACAAAAAAGTCGAGGAATTAACCGCGAAGATCGCCGAATCAAAGAAGAACGATCCACAATTCCAATTCAGCCTGGGGCAGCAATTGGCGCAACAGCGGAAATTCAGCGAGGCCATTGTCTATTACAAAGCGGCGATCGCAAAGGACCCCAGGCTGCTGCAAACCAATTATTCACAGCTCTATCAGACATTCCAGAACACAGACCAATTGATGGAACTGGTCGCACTGGTTGAGGCACTCGACCCGAGCATTCCCGAGAATTCACGGCCAATCTCGTACTTGATTCAAGTGATGTCTCGAGACGTTATCACTCGTAATTCGGCATCCGACCAACGAAGCGACGCCACGATGCGATTATTGAAAAAAGCATGGACGGAATATCCAGATCAACGCCGGCAATTCATCGGATACATCCGGAGAGACTCCTTCTGGCAGTTGCCGGAAATGTACGACTTCGCCCGTGAAGGGGTTCTTCCATCGAATTCTACGTTAACGGCGGCCAATCCGTGGCATGGATTTGGTCAAAACTACAGTCAAATTTCGGATGGTAAAGTCCAATCGTTGGTGACTCGTTTGCTCAAAATCGCCTCGTCGAAACAGAAGTTGGATGAACTGGCAAACGACGTTATTGCAGCGCATTCGAAAGTGACGAATTGGGACGGGGGAACAGTTTTGCTGGCTCTGATCGACCTGCGTCGTGGAAATACGGACCAAGCCCTCCAGGCCATGGAGTTATCGCTCCCCAGGATAAAGAGCGGTTCAGCAGATTATTTGATCTTGTGGGAAATTGGACAGGAATTGATGGAACATCCTTCAGGTGCTGATCTGGCGATCCGTTACCTTGAGGCCGCAACGGCAAACATTGATTCACTTTCTAATGGTGGATTTCAATACTCACCGATCAAGCCGTTGGCCTCGCTTTATCAACAGCGGGGGAGGATGGAGGACGCCCGGCGATTAGTACATTCCGTCATCAATTTGACAAAATCTCGAATTGCCGGCAACGAAAGCTACGAAGCCTATCAACGCATTCAAAACTGCTCTGCATTGGCGAACTGGGTCAAAGAGATGGGCTTTCCCCTGGATGCAATCCGCATCAACCAGGAACAGCTCGCAAAAACTGAAGACTTTGTCGCAGCAGCGAAAGTGTTCTCCGGTGTCAGTGGAGATCAAACAATCGATCGGCTGAAGCAGCATATTGAGACCAGTTTTCAAACCTCTCTCAAGGAATTGAAGCCGGAAATGTTACCGGAACTGCTGGCAGGCCCGACTTTTGGTACGCCTGATGACCAGCCTGTCTCAGCGTTGACTCCAACCAATGCCCTCCGAGATCCAATTGATCTGCTGCTGTTGGTGGAGAGTCGAGACCTGGAGACAACTCGATTGTCCAGCCCCTTTGGAACGCTGATTTCAGGCGTCACGGTTAATGCCGATCTGTTCGCTAGAACGAACGACGCGCTGAGCGACGTCCAGTCGAGACAACCCGAGGACCTTGCGGTTCAGATTCTGACAATCCAAATGTCGCTGACCGACAGCCAGATCGATCAGTCATCAACCAAGATCAACCGGCTGATCGAGTCCATCGAAAAGACTCCACTCGATCCACCACCATCAAAGGGAGGTTTTTCCATTTCGCAGCGGACGGCCGCGAAACCACAAATCGGACTCTGGCTGATCGCTCGCGAATGCCTGAAACAGCAATCACTTCGCGAACAAGGAACGAAACTGGCGGAGCGAGCGCTTGAAGCCGCGCGACGCCAGACCGACAACGGATACGCGATGGCGATCCTTCGGGAATGGGGCCAATTAGCTATTGAAGCAGGCGACACTGCTACAGCAGAACGCCATTGGAACGAAATGTTGGAAACGGTGATCCCCGTGCCCGCCGAGCAGGTCAAGAAAAAGATCAGCGGCTAAAACTTATCTCATGTTGCGGCGCACGGTCTGAAGCCTTGTCTCTACCCGCGATTGGCGGGTGAGTTGCGAATGAACATCGAGTTCAACGGAAACCTTTTGATGTGGGAATTTCCCGAGGGGGAATTATGCCACGTTCACAAAGACCTTGATGGCTTCTTTTTCTTCGACGAGCAGCCGCATCATTTCTTTGTAATTGTCGAGCCCGGCGACAGGGTTGGTCAGGATGCGTTCCGTCACACCGGGGTATGTCAGTTCGCCCAAGGCTAATGCTCCGATTCCTAGTTCGAAGTGACGGCGGTTGCCGTTGACGCTGGAGACCAGCAGCTTATTGCCGAGGACCCATTCGAGATTAATCTTGGCACCGTCGACCGTCACGTCGTGCTTGCCGCCGGTGATACTGGTCCAGACGAGTGCTCCGTTATGGGCGAGGACTTCCATCGCTCGGAAGCAGACTTCGGCGTTGCCGGTTGCTTCGAAAATCAGGTCGGGCTTGCCGACTTTTTTCGCCAATTCGTGCATTGAGGTCTGTTTGGTGCTGACATACGTCGCTCCGTAGGCTTCGGCAATTTCCTGCTTGCGATGTGGTCCTGGGCGGGTTGCCAAGGTGTAAACTTCCATGCCACGCAGCTTCAACATCATCGTGGCCAGAAGACCAATCTGGCCCGCACCCAGGACGAAGGCTCGTTTAGGGTTCCAGACCTGCAACCGCTGTTGAGCCAGATAGGCTTGATCGATCGCCTTTGCGCACACGCTGGCGGGTTCTGACAGAACGCCGAGATGTTTCAGGTTCACGGGAACCTTGACCATGTACTCGGCATCGTCAACGAACGATTCAGTCATGTAACCATGACAGAGATTGATCCCTCGTTCGTAATAGACTTCTTCGCTGGTGATGTCGTTTCGTCCGATCGTGTCGAACAATGATCCGCCGGGGCGACGGACAGTGCATGAGACATAATCGCCAGGTTTCAGCTCGGTCACCTTGTTGCCGACTTCAAGGACTTGGCCGAAGCTTTCGTGACCGATGACAAGGTGTTCGCCGCCGGGAGGAGCGTTTCCATAAAGTGCTTCGTTGATTTCACGGTCTGTTGCATCGACACCGATTTGAAGGGTTTTCACCAGGACTGCTCGACCTTCAGGGATCTTGCACACATGCGGCTGTGGCTGATCGAGAAGTTTCGGAGCGGGAATCTCTCGAAGATGAACGCTATTGGGTTTCCCAGGCAGTACGGCGATGGCTTTCATGGCGAATTCGACTCGTCAAGGAATTTTAGTAATTGATAATGATTAGCAACGTCTACGATGACGCCCGGGAGAGAGCATCATTCGGCCTGGAAGTGTAACTACCCGAAGCGACTCATTCCAGCAGGCGAACCCGGAAGAGCAGGAGGGGGGGGCGACAAGACGGCGTATTCCTACGACGACCTTGCGTTTCGCCCAAAAAACGCGCGCTTCATCGAGCGCGACCTTTCCTACACGGTCGCAGGTTTTTTCCCGGAATACGATAACGCCCCCCCTGCGGGGGTGGTTAACGGGCCTTTGCCCTAGCGTCTTCCTACCTCGAGTCGAAATGACTGCGTGATTAACCCCCGGGCCGCAGAACAGCAATCGAACTTCAGGATGCCACGGTTTTACCGTATTCGGTTAAGCCCTGGCTTAATGGTGCGAAAACGCGTCCGAAGAGCACGGCCTTACCGCCGACGGTAAGACCGTGGCACCCATTATTTCGGGTTTTTGAATCTTTATTGAATTTGTCGGTGAATGGGGACCAACGCTAGGGCAAAGGCCCGTCAACCACCGGGGCAGACCCGGTGGGGTATCGTTCGGATTGATTGCGGGAGCTTGTCCGACCCGAAGCTCGACATCGCGGGTGGACGCTGACGGCTCAAAATCTGCGTCCCGGCGCGAAAGAATCACGCTCGATGTCGGATTCAACAGGTGATTGAGCGCAGCGATCAATTGGCGAGGATTGGACTTGGTCACTGACGCATCCGCTGTGAACGGGAATGACTCGTCGTTGTCTGATGTCATCAGGCGAATTACGGGGACGCCGTTCGCCGTTCGACGGGACGTCACTGCATCCGCGACCTCGGTTGTGAGCGGTTCACCGATCAGAATCGCGCAATAGTCCGAAAATCGTTCGTCCTGAATGCATGCGAAATCGTTCGCGTCAGATTTTATTGAATCAGAATCGTATCCGACCGATCGCAAGGCCATCCCAATCAGATTTCGATAGAACAACGAATCTTCGATGATTAAAACACGGCGTAATTCGATCGTCGCTTCTATGGGTTCCGGGACATAAATTGTTTCTGAACCCGCTTGAATATTGGCATCCGACGGAGTGGCAATGCTCGGGTTATCAGAAATACGGATTGGATGAACCGCAGCTTGGAATTCTCGAACCGAAAGAACATGTCGTATCGCCGGTGGCCAAGGTGCCGTGGCCGCCGAGGAACTCAATTCAACACCTGCAGGAAACGAATTCTCAGCGAAAGGCTTTAAGTCGTTGAACGATGTTTCAGACGTCAATCGCGGATGCGATTGGGTGGGAACAACTTCCAGCAGATTCGGGTGAGGATGTGCAGTGACCGTGCTGTGGGCCAATTCATTCGCCACGAGAGCGACTTCGATTGTCCGTTTTGATGTCTCTGACCAGAACCCTTTCATGGTGTCTCGTTCCAACTTCTGTAACGACGCTAGATCCGTGATCAGCGGTTCCTCACGCATCGCTTCCAGACCAAGCAGCAAGTCCTGCAGGCTTCCGACTGCGGCCGTGACGTCATTCAAGTTTTCAGACGTGAGTTCCAGCCTTCCCGCGCAGAACCGTTCCAGGAACTGTTCGATGGCAAGGCTGTTTCGAGCTAATCGTTTCAGTTCCAGATCGTCGGCTTTGATCCAGAACAGTTGCAGGTTGCGGATCAATTCCACCAACCCATCACGGTCGGTTGATCCGAGCGACCAGGCAGCGAACCATTGTCGCAACTGGCCGATTAAGCGCCAGGCGTGATCCAGAAATGATTCGATTCTTGCGGGTTCTAATTGCAAATTCATCACCCCACAGCAACGCAATCCCACATCACAATCCCCACGTCGCAACGCAACCCCCACCCCCCCTGCGGGGGTGGTTAAAGGGCCTTTGCACCAGGATTATCAGTCGTTAACGATCTCGATTTTGGGCGAGGATCATCAATAGTCTACTAACCCGGTTTTGGGCGCTAGGGCAAAGGCCCGGTAACCACCCCCGCGGGGGGGGTGGGGTTTCGTTCTTTATTTTTGTTTTTTGTGAGTCGAATTGCCGAACACACCCGCAAAGCGGCGGACTTTGCCGATTGCGGGGGCTTTGACTGTCGACTCTATTGGCCTATATCGACCGCATAATCGGCAAAAATTGAACGAGAGTTTTTTAAAGGATCACACCGGCAACGCAGGCGGTCAGGCAGCATGAGAGCATTCCACCGAGCATCGCGCGAAGTCCAAGACGGGCGATGTCACCTTTTCGCTCTTCGGCCATGCCGCCAAGACCACCAATCTGGATGGCGATCGAACTGAAGTTTGAGAAACCGCACAGTGCGTACGTGAGAATGACAAATGACCGCTCCGTGATTTGATCTTTACACTTGGCGAGTTCACCGTAGGCGATCACTTCGTTCAAGGCCATTTTCAGGCCGAGCAGTTCGCCACCTTTCAGACAGTCTTTCCATTCGATCCCCATCAGCCAGGCGATCGGAGCAAATCCATATCCGAATCCATCTTTGAGAGACCACGCCTGTCCGATCGACTCGCCCAACATTGCCACCCCCTTGTCGACCATTGCGATCAGAGCGATAAACGCCATCAGCAT
>CAILLA010000026.1 GCA_903834925.1 uncultured Schlesneria sp. | reverse complement strand
CCTCCTGGCGAGTTGACTGAAGAAATAAATCTTCAGTCAACCAACCAGCAGAGTATTTTGCATCAGGTGGCTCCCTTTTCGATTGCCGACTGGTTCCCTTTTCGGCTGCCGAAGTGGTTCCCTTTTCAATTGCCGTTTCCAACCGGTGTGTTGTACGGAGTCACGGGAGGCATATCACCGACCGACGCCAAATGGCTGGTTTCGATTGATCCCACGACAGCCCGCGTGACTGCGATTGGAGCGTTGAACACGTCGAACGATAAACCGTTGGCCGATATCACTTTCTCTGGCGGGACGCTCTATGGTGCGAACGCAGCCAGCGGCGCTCTCTATACGGTTGACACTACGACGGGGGCAAGCACACGCATCAGCTCGTCGAACGACGCCATTACGACAGGCTCTGCGGGTCACGGATTGGCGGCGCAAGGGGGAACGCTTTTTACGTCTCCAGACGGCGTTTATGAGAGTCTTTACACTTATGACGCGACAACCGGTGCGGGAACAATCGTTACGGGGCTTTCCGGGGCACCGCTCAATGGTGCAATCAATGCGCTGGCTTTTGACGGCGCCTTACCAACGCTTTATGGTGTGAACAACAACGAGAGCAACCCGTCACATACGCACCTTGTCACGATCGATACCACGACCGGTGTCATCACGGATATTGGGGCCAGCGTCAATAACCTGGACGCGATCGCCTTTGCCGTCGTACCCGAGCCATCCACGTTGGTGAGCCTGGTTGCCGGGCTTGCTGGGGTGCTTGGCTATATCGCACGACGCAGGTCGATTGCGTAAAACCTCGTTTGGCTCTCTCGTTACCAAGCTCCAGCTTGGTAACGCCCCTCTTCGAAGCTCCGCTTCGCGAACGGCGAGTGTCCTGTAATGGAATGCAGGATTCGATCGGATATCCCCGGACAAATCCGGCGACGTCCCGTCTGAGTGTGCAAGGTTGATTACGCCCGCCCTGTTAAGGGCAGCACAATCTGTATATTGGTACCATTTGTGTCGCCCTTAACAGGGCTGGAAATCGCAACGAATGCGGACCCCAGGGCGGCGCTTCGCGGCTGATGCCGCTTCGCTCTGCCCTGGGCTGATTTGTGATGGCCTTTCAGGCCGGAAAAACATCAGGTCGGGAGTTCATGCCTCTTTTCGTTTTTGTTGACCAATCACCAGGCCTCCGGCGGACTACGACCCTGGCGATGCGAATCACCGGCCCCGTTGGGCCTGAAGGACTGTCTGTCTTTTCAACGTCGCTATACTGGTGACTGACTAATCTGTCGTCCCTGTCGGGACTCGACTGATCGACCGGCCACTCACCCACCCTTGAAAGGGTGGGCTATTGTCGGGCGTCCCAAGGGGACGAGAAACCCCGACCGAATCCGTTAATGATGGCGACCATTTCTACGTATCCAATGTCGTTTAATCTGGTGGTCGTTCCCTTCAACTGCCAATTGTAAAATCCCCTGATTCCCTCGGCATAAAATCACATGATCGACAATAGGGACACTGCACGTCGGTCAAAACCCGACAACCAGCGTAGCCGAAACGCAGCCATAATCCATTAAATATGAATGGATTGCGGCGAATGTTGGCCGAATCAAGGCATGGTCGCCGACTCGTTTCAACTTCCTGATACGGCGAAGTGCAGTGCCCCGTGCCGGATCAGCGACAACGACACCCTGGCGATCCCTGCGCCGGTCTTCGCACACCTATGGCGGCTTGCTGGGAAAAAAGGCTCCACAAAAGCGCCCAAGCGGCTTCCGCTTGACTGAGGGCCGCTTATGTTTCATAATGTAGGCATATGATACAAGAGCCGACGATAAGAAACAATGGGGGTGGGCATGCAGACCGGCTCATCAAGCTGGCTCAGCAGCGCGGGGTTCTCCGCGCCATCGACTTGGAGGAGCACTCCATTCCTCGCGTGTACCTCACCCGCCTCGTCGCCGCCGGTTTGCTGGAGCGATCGTCCCGGGGAGTGTACGTCCTGGCGGGGGCTGACGTGACGGAGAACCACGGCCTTGTCGAAGCCGCCCACCGGGTTCCGCACGGCGTCGTCTGTTTGCTCTCCGCGCTCCAGTTTCACGGGCTGACCACCCAGTTCCCGTTTGAAGTCTGGCTGGCCATCGACCGGAAGGCGCGCCTCCCGAAGGTCGAGTATCCGCCACTACGAATCGTCCGCTTCTCCGGCTCCGATCTCACAAGCGGCGTCGTCGCTCACAACATCGAAGGGAGCATGGTGAAGATAACTGATCCAGCCCGGACGGTCGCGGACTGTTTCGCCTATCGCAAGAAGATCGGGATCGATGTGGCGCTGGAAGCACTTCGCGATTGTCTACGGAAAAAAAAGGCGTCGCCCGATGATCTATATCGTGCCGCCAAGGACCGCCGGATGGCGAACGTCATGCGGCCTTACCTGGAGGCGACGCTCGCGTGACCAAGGGGCATCCGAAGAACATCTCGGCGTCGGTTCGGGCGCGGTTGACCGAGTTCGCCCGGAAACACAAGGAGGAACTCCAACGAGGCGATGACGGCGCTCGGGATGCAGAACAGCCGCATGAAGGACTTCTTCGACCTGTGGATTCTCGCGCGTGACTATGCGTTCGATGGCCAGACTCTGGTCCAGGCGGTCGTCGCCACTTTCCGCCGCCGGGAAACGCTCCCGCCGACCGAAACGCCGCTGGCGCTGACTGCCGAGTTCGGCACTGATCCGATAAAGATCGAACAGTGGGTAGCCTTTGTTCGCAAAGGAAAGCTCGCCGCAGGTCCCGCGAAACTGGAAGCGGTGATTACGATGCTGCGCGGATTCCTCATGGCCCTGTCGCGGGCTGCGGGGACGGGAGAGGCGTATCCTGCGACCTGGGCTCCTGGGGGGCCATGGAAAATGAGCCGCGAGTGAGTGTGCCGGAGGACCTACGACATCGGATCGAAGAAAAGCGACCGTTGCCTACGGCGAAATTGGCGGCGATTGGGAGTGACGCTCGGTTTAATTGATCAGAAAGGAAACCATATGAGTGACAGGACGAAGAGACACGACAGAGGTCATGCGGAATAACCTTGATTTGACGTCGGCTGGCGTGTATCCTCATTGTATCTACAATCGGCGTTAAAGGGAAAGACAATGTCCACGATTCAAAAATGGGGTAATAGCCTTGCAATTCGCATTCCTCAGACGCTCGCCGGGCAATTGTCGGTTGAGGAAGGGGCTGCTGTCGAGTTGCAGGTTCGGGGTGGCGAACTCGTCATCCGGCCAATTCGGTCGAAGAAGCTCAGTCTGTGCGAGTTGCTGAAGAACTGCCGACCCTCGCAACTGCACGGTGAAACCGATTTTGGTGTGGACGTCGGTCTTGAGGTGATCGAGTGAAACAGAAGAGATCGCACTATGTGCCCGATCGCGGTGACTTGGTCTGGATTACGCTGAATCCCATTGCTGGGCATGAACAGGCTGGTCGTCGTCCAGCGATGGTGATCAGTCCTCGCAGTTACAACCGCAAAACGGGATTGTGCGTCCTGTGCCCGGCCACGCGTCAACCGAAAGGTTACACCTTTGAAGTGGAGATCGCGAATCCGGACGGAACAACAAGCGTGGTTCTGGCCGATCACCTGCGAAATGTCGACTGGAAGGCTCTCAATATCCAGTTGATTCATCGAGCCTCCGACGCGGAGCTGTCTGAAGTCGTGGCGAGAATCGACGCCTTGCTCGTCAGCCCCGATGCGTGACGACTTGCCTTGTCTGTGAGAGAGGGGACAGGCACCGCGGACGGAGCCAGTCCCCTTTTTTCGGACATTTCGTTTCTGGTTGACTCAGGTTTCAACGGGTATGTTTAACATGTCCTCAATCGAGGGAAAGATCATGCTGATACCTGTTTCCTGCGAAGATCTTAATACAGCCACGGCTAACACAATGGCCGTGAACACGGACCCGACAAACGAACTGCGATATGGTGAGGTGAGAATTGGCTCCAAGTTTTCATTGGTTACGGTTGCTGGTACTCGCTGGATGCTCGGCGGTTTCCGTTGTCCATGCTGATGATCGACCGAATTTGTTGTTCATTGTGGCTGATGATCAAGCGGAATGGGCGATGGGTTGTTCGGGTCATAAAGAGGCGAAAACCCCGAATATGGACCGACTGGCGAGGGAGGGGGTTCGTCTGACGAATTGCTTTACTCCGACGCCAGTCTGCAGTCCCTCGCGAGTCGCCATTTTGACCAGTCGCTATGGTACCGAGGTTGGCATCTACGATTGGCTGAATCCCGACAAAGAACCGCAGAATGGTCTGGACCCGAACACCGTTGCCTGGCCGAGAATCCTGTCTGCCGCCGGTTATCGGACGGGTCTTATCGGCAAGTGGCACCTGGGATTACAGGAACAATTTCAGCCCGATAAGTTCGGTTATCAGCATTTCATGGGTTTTCTTGGTGGCGGCGCGACTCCCTCAAACCCCGAGTTAACAGTCGATGGTCAAAAGCGAAAGGTGAATGGCTTCATCGTCGACTTGCTGGCCGATGACGCCTTGGAATTTTTGAGAAAGGACTCAGGCAGACCGTTCGCGCTGTCTGTGCATTTTCGCGAACCACATGCTCCTTATGCGCCCCTTCCCGAAAGCGAAGCGAAGTGGTCTGCCAGCGTCGATCCGACAGTCCCGAATCCCGATTTTCCGAAGCTGAATATTCCCAGGGTTAAACAACTCACCAAAGACTATCTGGGAAGTGTTGCGGCCATCGATCGCAACCTGGGACGAATTCTTGACGAACTGGATCGCTTGAAACTGAGCGACAATACGCTGGTGATCTACACGAGTGACCATGGATACAACATCGGCCAGCATGGCATCCTGCACAAAGGAAACGGGGCCTGGATCCTGACTGAGAATCCGCCAGCAACCGAGCATATTCCGTCCGGTCTGCGACCAAACATGTATGACACGTCGCTACGAGTCCCTGCCTTGATCCGCTGGCCGAAGCGAATCCCAGCGGGAAAGGCAATCGACCGCACGGTCACGCATCTCGACTGGCTACCGACGATCTTGTCCGCGACGGAGACGACTCTCCCTTCCAACACCAGGATTCATGGGCAGACCATCCTGCCACTCATCACAGGAGACGGTCCGCTGAATCGTACCGACGATCTGTATACAGAATTCAGTGTTCAGCACACGATGCGCGCTGATATGCGATCGTATCGTACGCCGCAGTGGAAGTTGACGCAGGACTTTCTGAATCCTGGTCGTGACGAACTCTATGATCTGCAAGCGGACCCTGGTGAAACATACAACCTGGCTAATTCAGACCGGCATGACGCCCAGACCGCATACAAGCAATTGGCTCAATTGATTCGAGCCAGGATGACCGAGCTGCACGATCCGTTTTTGAAATGACTGAGGAAACAAGGGGACAGGCACCGCAGATGGTTCCAGTCCCCTTTTTTGAATTCAGTTCTTCAGAAAACCTCTCGTACCCAGCCAATGAGCGGCATGATCTGGCCATGACGAGATTTGCGAACCCGCTACGGGGCGAAGGCCATAGCCGTGACCTCCGTTTCCGTAGACGTGCAACTCCGCCGGTATGCCGCGTCGCTTTAACCCGGCGTAGAACAGGACTGTGCCGAGCGAGGACGAGCGGTCGTCATCGGTGTGGACCAGAAACACGGGCGGGCAGCCTTTCGGGACCGACGTCCCTTCGATGAGTTCGCCACGTTCGCTGTCGTAGAGGTTCCACGGATAGATGAGCAGTGCGAAGTCCGGACGATGGGAAACGTCGTCAATCCCGTCGATGCGTTCGTAGGTGAGCCTTCCGGAGGCGCTGAGGAGTCGTGCCGCGACCTGGCCCCCTGCCGAAAGGCCAAGCAGCCCGATTCGATCCGGCTTCAGCCCCCACTGGTTCGCTCGTGAGCGAATGAGGGCGAGGCTGCGTTGTGCATCTTGAAGAGGCCGCGCCCAACCCGGATCGTCAGCGCCATTTTTCGTGCGATAGTTGAGTACGAACGCAGAAACCCCATTGCGGTTCAGCCATTCGGCCACTTCGGACCCTTCCTTATCGGGAACAACTTTCCCGAAACCGCCACCGGGAAGAATCAGCACTCCGGTCCCGTTGGGTTTCGGTGCGAGGTGAACCGTGAACGTTGGACGCGTGATATTGATGATTCGTGTGACCGGCGGATTTTCATTTGCGACTGGCGGCTGCTTCTCACCGATCAGCCGCGTCGTTTCGCCGGGAGCAAGATCCGACCAGACGTCGATGTTTTCTTCGGCGACGCAAAGACGGCTTGTAAGTAGAGTCACTACAAACAACAGCTGTTTCATGATTGGGTTCCACCTGAAAGGTCGTAGGAGTCTGTCCGTTAAAAAAACAGGCCGAAGATCCCTCGCTTGCGCGTCGGGCTAGCGAACAATCTGGGTTAGGCATGGTTACGCGAAGATCTCTTTCACAACGCGAGCGGGTTCTACCCCCGTGAGCTTGAAATCAAGCCCTTGGAAACGGTGAGTCAGTCGCTCGTGGTCGAGCCCCATCAAATGCAGAACGGTCGCGTGCAGGTCGCGAACGTGAACGGGGTTCTCAGCCGTGTTGTAACTGAATTCATCCGTCGATCCGTACGTGAGCCCCGGTTTCACCCCACCACCTGCAAGCCACATTGTAAAGCAGCGAGGATGATGATCGCGTCCCGCCTCGGTACTGTCCCACTGGCCTTGTCCCGCGACACCTCTGCCGAATTCGCCACCCCAGATCACCAGCGTGTCATTGAGAAGGCCACGCTGTTTGAGATCGGTGATCAGTGCCGCAGTCGGTTGATCGACATCTCGGCATCGAGCGGTACACCACGATGGCAGCCGGCTGTGATGATCCCAGTCGGGATGGAAGAGTTGAATGAAACGGACATCGCGCTCGGCCAGCCGCCGGGCCAGAATACAGTTCGCTGCATAGCTTCCGGGACGTCGCGAGTCGGGGCCGTAGAGCTGAAACGTGGCGTCTGTTTCATCACTGAGATCGATGAGTTCCGGTACGCTGGTCTGCATGCGATAGGACATCTCGTACTGCCTGATGCGAGTCGCAATTTCCGGATCACCGGTTTCAGCAAGATGTTGCTGATTCAATTCCGCCAGACCATCAAGCATCCCTCGCCGCAGTGTGCGCGGGACGCCGTCGGGGTCGCGCAGATAGAGCACAGGCTCACGCGCGTTTCGTAGCTTCACGCCTTGATAACGGGACGGCAGAAAACCGCTCCCCCAGTAATGATCGTAGAGCGGCTGATCGCTCGGCCGCTGCATCTTCGAGATCATCACGAGGTAATCCGGCAAATTGCGGTTGTCGCTGCCGAGTCCGTAGCTGACCCAACTGCCGATACTCGGCTTGCCGGGAATCTGGTTGCCGGTGAGAAACTGCGTCATGGCGGGCGCGTGGTTGATCTGGTCGGTGTGCATCGACTTGATGAAACATAACTCGTCGGCCACCTTCGCAATGTGCGGCAGCCACTCCCCGACCGTTGCACCGCTTTCACCGCAGCGACGAAATTTGGCGCGTGACGGCATGACAAGCTGTTTCTGACTTGCGGTCATCGTCGTAAGCCGCTGGCCCTGACGCACCGAATCGGGCAGTTCCTTCCCGGCCCATTCCATCAGCCCTGGTTTTTCGTCGTAGAGTTCAAGTTGCGATGGTCCTCCTGATTGAGTCAAGAAGATCACTCGCTTCGCACGCGCGGCGAAATGAGGCAGGCCGACCGCCGGCGAGTCGTTTGCAGCTTCAGCAGAAAGGGTCGTTTGCGCAAGCAAGTGAGCCAGCGCTGCCGCGCCGACTCCGTGTCCGAGAAAGTGTCGGCGAGTCACTGCGAGTGCGGCTTCGGATATATTGGTCAAGTTGTTGAACATCGTTTGTTGGATGGTTACTCGTGATTCAAAGCCTCGTCCAGATTCAGGATCAGACTGGCGATCAGGGTGTAGGAAGCCAATTCGGCATCGGACTGAGTCTGCTCAGTTCGTTGATAGTTTGTCTGATTCAGAAGCTTGCGTGCTTCTGCATGATGGGTACCGTAGTAATTCAATGCCTGATCGAGCTCTCGCGTGAGAATTGCGGTCTCGCGCGTTGTTGGTGGACGCGAAATGACCCGCCGCACGATCTCGGTCAGACGAGTCGTCGGATCAGCACCTGCTTGTATCGCATGTCCGGCCAGTGCGCGAGCTGCCGCAAGGTAATTGGCGTCGTTGAGCAGCGTCAGAGCTTGCAATGGCGTATTGGTGCGCGAGGTTCGGACTTCGCAAACTCGACGCTGGGCCGAGTCAAACAAGAACGTCGGCGCGATCGCTCGCCGCCAGAAGGCATAGACAGTGCGGCGATGCTGCGCCGCTCCTTCGCTCGGTTCGTATTTGAAGCGACCCATAAACATCTCTTCCCATACGCCGTCCGGCTGGTACGGCCGGACGGGTGGACCACCGAGCGCCGGGTTCAGCAACCCCGCCGACTTCAGCGCCGCGTCACGCAGCATCCAACTCGGCAGACGAAACCGGGAACCGCGAGCGAGCCAGCGATTTTCAGGATCGCGAGCCAACAACGATGGCGAGACGGACGAACTTTGCTGATAGGTTTCGCTGGTGACGATCAATTTGAGCAGTCGCTTGATGTCCCAACCATTCTCCATGAAATCGACCGCCAGCCAGTCGAGCAGTTCCGGATGTGAAGGTCGCTCGCCCTGCACGCCGAAGTCATCGGAGGTTCGCACTAATCCGGCGCCGAACAGCATCTGCCAGAAATGGTTCACGATCACGCGTGCCGTCAGCGGGTTATCGCGCGAGACAATCCAACGCGCAAGTTGTTCCCGCGTGCGAGGTTGTTCGGTCGCCCAAGCCGCGATTGCCGCTGGCACGTTGCGTTCGACGATGTCTCCTTTCTTGTCCCACACACCTCGCAAAAGGATATGTGTCGGACGGGGCTCTGGCCGCTCGGCGAGTACCATCACGTCGATTTTCTTCGCGGCGTTCTGGACTTCGTTCAGCTGTCGAACAGCGCGATCCAACGCCGCGTTCTCGACTTGATACGGAATGTAATCTGCCAGGAATTGATCGAAGAGTTTCTCTCGAAGTTTGGGATCGAGTTGAGAAAGATCGCTCAGGTTTGCTGCCGCCAGTTGCTCAAGCAGAGGCGTGTCGATGCTGCGCACGGTCGATCCGGCCTGATCGGTCACAGAAACTCGAAACCGACCGATGTTTGCATCACCGTCGGTTGAACGCTGACGTAACTCGAAGACCAGTTCCTCATCGTCATCCAGTTTCAGGGGTTCCGCTAACGCAAACACGGCGAAATGAGGTTGTTTGGAATCGTGGCCTTTTGTGGTCCACCCATTGCGAGGGTCGTCATCGAGCACCCCTTTGACGTCGCCGTAGCTTCTCGCGTCCTTCTGTTCTGCAGAAACATCCGCGACAGCACTGGTAACGAGGAGATCGCGAATTTGCGAATTTCCTCGGCGACGGACCTGTACTTTGATGTCGGTGAGGATGAACTCACCAGACTGACCGCGCGAGAAGCCACCGTTGGTATGAGACTCGTGCGGCAGCACTTCCAGCTTCAGCCCCGTGACGCGTGGCCGATTCACCGCGACGGCAAGGCGATAATCGTCCTGACGCGGATTTGCTCCACTGGCTTGCACGGTCCCGTCGGGTTCCTGCGAAAGTTGAGTCCCTTCGATGGATTCGAGTTCCACATTCACTAACGGTTGCCAGGCCTGGAAGCCACCTTTCACTTGCGCCACCTGAGTCACGAGCCAGTCATCGAATGGCGACTCGGCCGACTTACGCGCCTGCGCTTCGCGCGGCTTGCGCTGATCGACGAGTTCCTGGGCTTCTTGAACCGCTCGCGCGGCCAACGGCGATTGATAGGAGAGATACGGCTTCGCGGCACTTCCCGCTTTGCCGTCTTCGTCGATCGAATTGAAGAAGGCCGTCAATGAGTAGAAATCTCGCTGCGTAATGGGATCGTATTTGTGCGAATGACATTGGCAACAACCGAGTGTCAGCCCCAGCCAGAGTGTGCCGGTTGTGCTGATTCGGTCGATCACATAGTCAATCCGCGATTCTTCGGGATCGCGGCCTCCTTCCCCATTTGTCATGTGGTTGCGGTGAAAGCACGTCGCCAACCGTTGTTCCGCAGTCGCATCGGGCAGCAAATCGCCAGCGAATTGCTCGACGGTGAATTGATCAAACGGCAGGTTGCGGTTGAACGCGCCGACCACCCAATCTCGCCACGGCCAGTTCGTTCGCGTCGCGTCTCCTTGAAACCCGTCCGTATCGGCATAGCGAGCCGCATCCAACCACCACATCGCCAGCCGCTCACCAAAGTGTTCCGAAGCCAGCAGCTGATCGACGAGTCGTTCGAATGCTTGCGGGGAATCGTCCTTCAAAAGGTTTTCGACTTCCGCAGGCGTTGGTGGCAATCCCGTCAAATCAAACGAAACGCGCCGCGCCAACGTGTGTCGCGATGCGCGAGTTGACGGAGCGAGCCCTTCCTCCGCCAGCCGCGCACGGACGAACGCATCAATCGGATGAGTGGCGATCGTTGGTGGCTCGACTTGAACCGGTCGCTCGAACGCCCAATGCTTTCCCCACGTTGCACCTGTTTCGATCCAACGTTGCAACGTCTCGGCTTGTCGTTTGGTGAGACGTTTTTTGTGAGACGTCGGAGGGGGCATGACGACTTCGTCGTCCATCGAAAGAACCCGCACGAGCAAGTCGCTCGTCACGGGATTCACCAGCGAGAGGACCGACAGCGCCCCCTCATGCGTATCAAGCCGGAGATTGGCTTTCCGCTGCGACTCATCCGGCCCGTGACACGCAAAACAGTTCTCGGACAGAATCGGCAAGACATCTCGACCGAACCGCACACGATCATCAGCCGTAGACGGAGCAGCCAGCAAAAGGCAAACGAGGATCGTGATTGGTCGTTTCATCATTGGTCACGTGCAATAGGCGAGCTAAGGTGCCGGAGCGTGAATCACTCGATTCAGTAGCGTAACAAGGTCGCCAAGATCGTTCTATCGCTGACACCGTGGCGATAAGGTTGGCGAGAAGAAACCGAATCCTGACAGTCCGTTGAAAACGGGGACTTGTTTCGACGGAAATCAAAAATCGATTCGCTTTCGGTATTCGAGCGTGCGGTTTCCTGGTGGACATTCACCGGAGTTCGCATACCATTCGTGCGCAATCAAATTGTCGAGGGATATTGAACAGGTCGGACTTAGACAATACTTGGGAATACAGTATGGGAAAATCGGGGAAGAAAGATTGGGGCAGGATTCGTCAGGCGTTTAAGGACGCGTTGCCGGAGAATTCTGATTTCAATCGTGTGGATTGTCTCAATCTGTTGATGTTTTTAGCCCACAATCCCAACGAAGGATTGCTGATTCAGGACCTGGAGCTTCGACTTCCCGACTTGGGTCCAAAAGTCGAATCGATCGTCTCGAAATTGGTCGCTTTAGGCATGGTAAAGAATTCGCTGCAGCAAGGAACCAAGCTTTCGCGAAAGGCAATCGACCTGATGTCCGCACCGCCTCAGGAGGAACCGGAGTAAAGGCAGAAGTCATGGCAACCATCTCCCGAAATGATGCACGGATCAACGTCCGACTTCCCAGTGAATTGAAACAGATCATCGAGTAGGCGGGTTGCTTCTTAGGGCAGACTGTCAGTGAGCCGATTTGTCCCGGGACATCAATTCCGCCGTGCGATCGTTGAACGTGAAATTGTTCATTGCGCGATTGCATCAAGGACCGATCGCACTTTCTTGGTCAATCCAACGGTGGTGAATGGCTTTTGCAAGAACTCATCAGTGGTTTCGGTGACTCCACGACGGAACACGACTTCGTTTGCGTAGCCACTCATGTAAATCACACGGATTCCGGGGCGCTGCAACTTGATCGCATCAGCAACTTTCTGCCCGCTCATTTCGGGCATGACCACGTCGGTAAGCAAGAGATCAATTGTCCCAGGGAAATTGGCAGCAAGCTGAATCGCCTGCTGGCCTCCGTTTGCTTGCAGGACTTGATATCCGTTCGCCTCCAGGCCGGTTTTGACGATCTTGCAAACGGCAATCTCATCCTCAACGAGTAAGATCGTTTCGTGCCCCTTGAACGAACGGGGCGCAGTACACGGCTCAGAACTTATGGCCGCTTCCGTCGCAGCTGGAAATAAAATCCTAAATGTCGTACCGATTCCAACTTTGCTTTCTAATGAAATACCTCCACCACATTGTTTGACAACACCGTGGACGACAGACAGTCCGAGTCCGGTCCCCTTGCCGACTTCTTTTGTCGTAAAGAACGGCTCGAAAATCTTATTTGTGACGTCATCTTGGATCCCAACGCCAGTATCAGCGATTAAGAGTTCAACGTACTCGCCCGGTATCAGGTCCGGGTAAGTTGTCAGGTCGGCATTTTCGAGCGTGAAGTTCCGGGTCTGAATCCGCAACTGCCCACCAGAGGACATCGCATCTCTGGCATTCACAACCATGTTCATGATTAACTGTTCAAGTTGTCCCGGCGGGGCTTTGATCGGTGACACTTTCGGGGCGAGCGTCAGAGTCAACGAGATATCCTCTTCGATCAGCCGACGCAGCATTTGCGCCATCTTTTCGACAAACAAGTTCAGATCAATGGTTTTCATCTCGACGACAACGCTGCGGCTAAACGCCAATAGCTGCTGTGTGAGGCGCGCGGCTCGTTCACCCGCATCGAGGATTGCCTCAATTGCCTCTCTGTGAGGTGCATCGGCGGGGACTTCCGTGATGATCAAGTTGCCGTATCCCATGATGATGGTCAGAAGATTGTTGAAGTCATGAGCGACACCACCGGCAAGTTTCCCAACGGCGTCCATTTTTTGCGATTGCAGGAATTGATTTTCCAGCCGCTTTCGTTCCGTTTCTAATCTCTTGCGCTCGGTGATGTCGATGCACGCGCCGATGATCCGCGCAGGTTGACCAGAGTCATCGCAAATGACTCGACCGCGACTGTCCAAAGTACGAATCGAACCATCGCGTCGGATGATTCGCTCTTCCATCGAGAAGGCAGACCTATTGAGACAAGCCTGATGAATTTCGGCACGAACGAATGACAGGTCGTCTGGATGAAGATGACCGAGAAATGTCTCCATCGACATTTCAATTTCTTGCGGGGAATAGCCATAGATTCGATAGAGTTCGTCCGACCACGTGAGATGATTTGTTCGGACGTTCCATTCGTACGAACCCAGGTGTGCTATTTCCTGTGTTTCTTCAAGCAACTCATGTTTGGCACGGAGCTCTTCCTCGACTTGCATTCGTGCAGACACGTCGCGCACGGTGCTCAGAACCTGCAATTCGCCCCCCGTTCCAACAGGACTCAAATGAACCTCAACCGGAATCACCGTTCCGTTCTTGCAGCGGTGCTGTGTCTCAAATGTCGGGCGTTGACCCTGATTCAACAACGTGAACAAGGATTCCACCTTTTCCGGTTTCAATTCGATATCGAACGCATACGCAGTCAATCCAATTAATTCGTCTCGGGAGTAACCCAACAGCGTGCAAGCCCGATCATTGACATCAATGATGGTTCCATCCAATTGATGCAGAAGAAAAGCATCGGGAGTGTTCTCGACAAATCTTCGAAATCGAGCCTCACTGGCATGTAGACTCTGTGTCGTCTGATTGTTTTCAATCGCGATACAAGCGAGATATTCGATTCGAGAAATCAATGTGTTGAGCCGCTCGTCCGGAAGGCCAACCTCACTTGAGTACACTGCAAACGTTCCCAAAACCTTATTTACTCTGCTCTTTCGTGAACGAATGGGGACCGACCAGCACGCGCGCAGGCCATTTGACAACGCCAGGTCGCGGAAATTGATCCACAACGGATCAGAGGCAATATCAGAGACGAAAACGCTTTCACCGCGAAAGACCGCCGTACCACATGATCCAACCTGCGGGCCGATTGAAATTCCTTCTATCGCTTCATTATAGGATTTCGGGAGTTTGCCACCTGCTCCGACACGCAAATGAACGCCATCGGGGTCTAGCAACAGGAAAGAGCTGCTTACGCTGGGAAGCTCCGCTTCGATCATTGCCACGAGATCATGCAGAACTTCATTCAACGGAGCCGCTTTAGCAATCCGTTCCAGAATCGTCTGCTGACGCAATAAGTCTTTCTCCACGGACTTCAACAAGCAATCACTTGACCGCAATTTTTCTTCATTCCGCTTGCGCTCAGTCAAATCGACGAGTACGACGAAGCATTGTTTGCCATCTTGCGAGACCGATGCTTCGAAACGGACGAACAATTCTGATCGATCATCCTTTAAGACCGTCAGATCAGTAGAGATTTTGGCTCCTGCAGAAAATAACTTTGCAAGAATTTCTGTCAAAGCGAGTTGATCATTCTGAACAAGCAATCGTCCGAAATTTGTTCCGAGCAATCGATCGCGACAGATGCCAAGCAGACTGACGCCGGCGAGATTGACATCGACAATGGTGCCGTCTGGCGCAAGATTGAGGTAACAAACCGGAGCGAAGTCAAAAAGTTCGGTGTAATGCTTCAGGCGCGTTTCAGTCTGAACTCTGGCAGCACACAGTTCCGAGGTCTGCATTTCCAAATCGATCTGACGAACCTGCAACTCCTGTGTGGGCCGCATCAGGTCCACTTCCGTCTGAGTCTCACCAGAAGTTGTTTTCTCCTTCAGCCGCAATTCTGCAGTCTGTCGCAAACCAGCGGGATCGCTCGCAGGATGAAGATTCATTTGCTATTGCCTTTTTTGGCACTGACGACTTGGACGTTGGCCTCGGCCTCGACTGTCCTGGCGAACGACATCTCAGTAAACGTGATAACCTCGCCATTAATGCAGTCGCCCGATGGCTCGTACTTCTCAAGGCCAACTGCGAGAATTAGCGAAATTTTCGACTTTTGACTCAATTCGTTCTTCTTCAGCCAAGCGTTTTGACGCATTCCATTGATTGAAGCGTCATAAAGCGTAGCGTCTTCAGCAGTAAACCACATCCGATGAGGCATTTGAAACCGTTAGACAATTCCTCGGCGATTTTGAAATGGTCGTGCCGATGTCTTCCACAAGGATGACGAGATTGCCGGCTTCGTGACGCTTTTGCGCGAGGCACGTGAAAATATTCCTATGAGATTGGTCGGTTATTGTTCGATGACGAATCGCTTTCGCTTGTTTTATGGCCTTTCGGCTATGGCGACGTGCGCCGGCGGATGCAACGGCTGCTTGAATAAGCAGATCGATGCGGTGTGTTGCCAGTCATTGAGAGACAGGTTCGGTCATCCCACAGCACAGGTGTTTTGCAGCGTATTTGAAATACCTGCTGGTTGCTCCAATCGGGATACTGCTGCCGAAGGACGATCGAGCCATCAGTCGGACGGTCTCCCAAATGCGAAATGGCTGAGAAAGACGCTCAGAGGGAGTTTTCCGACGAAGAATTTCCACGACGATTGGATCGAGAATCTCAATGACAGGAATTCTCGCTGTCATCTCGAGCCAAACCACTTGAAAAGGACAGAAGTCATCTCAAGGAAAAACCTTACGAATACACCCCGCTGGGCTCGAACCAGCAACCTTCGGTTCCGTAGACCGATGCTCTATCCAATTGAGCTAGGGGTGCCCGGCCCAAAAGTCTAACGAATACGAGGTTTAACACAAGCGACCAATTCCCGATTGGCACTTTTTTG
>CAILLA010000025.1 GCA_903834925.1 uncultured Schlesneria sp. | reverse complement strand
GTCATCATCCTGAGCGACCTTATGATTCGCCCAAAGTTCAAGTCGTGAATGACGATGCTCGATCTTTCTTCGCAACCAGCAATGCCAAATTTGACGTGATTATTTTTGGGTTGCTCGACTCACACACGACGACGGCCATGACGAATGCCCGACTGGACCATTACGTCTATACGCGTGAAAGTATTCAACGAGCGAAAACGTTGTTGGCCGATGGCGGCGTCATGGTGCTGAGTTTTGACGCCATGCGAATGTTCATTGCCGATCGGATGTCGCATTGCATTGAGGAAGTCTTCGGCGAGCGGCCACTCGCGTTCCGGATCACTCCAAACGTCAGAAGCTGGGGCGGAACGGTCTTCGTCGCGGGCGATCAGAAAGCGATTCAGGAGCGCCTGAGTTCGAATCCTCGACTTGCTCGAATGATCTCTGATTGGCAGCAAGCCAATCGCCTGGTAATTACCAATTCGACGCGAGTTGCGACCGATGACTGGCCGTACATTTATTTGGAAAAGCCAAGCGTCCCAACATTGTATGTTCTGCTTGCGGTTCTCCTGGTTGGGCTAGTTGCCTATGGCTGGAATCAATTGGGCGCGAACTGGAGCGTTGTCGAATGGACGAAATCCGACTGGCATTTCTTCCTGATGGGCACAGCGTTCATGCTGTTGGAAACTCAGAACATCAGTAAGGCGTCGGTTGTGCTGGGCAATACGTGGCTGGTCAATGCGGTCATCGTTTCGGGAATCATGCTGATGATTCTGCTGTCGAACTTGACGGCATTGCGGTTCCCACGGATCCCGACGACCCCTGTGGCCTGTTGTTTGATTGGAACCTGTGTCGCGCTGTATTTCGTTGATCTGTCGAGTTTTGCGTTCCTGCCGTTTGCGACGAAATCGGTTGTGGTTGGTTGTTTGACCACTCTGCCAATGTTCTTCAGCGGACTCATCTTCATCGATTCGTTCGCCAACGCGAAGCGAAAAGATTCGGCTTTGGGCGCGAATCTCATGGGTGCCTTGGTCGGAGGTGCTTTGCAGTCAGTCACTTACGTCATCGGTATCAAAGCCTTGCTGTTGATCGTCGCAGCTCTTTACGCAGCCGCCTTAGCTTGTCGACCACGCCAGTTGGTGATGGTTTCCGAGCAGGGACCGGATTTGCGATTGGAAATGACTCCAGAAGCGGTGCTGCTGGAAAGTGTCTCTGAGATGCAAGATACGATCAGAAATGGGATTAGATCGAGCCATGCACCGATCACGCCCGATGTCGAAGTTAATTGAATGGTCCTTCTGACCTGGATGCGAACCGAATTTGGGGCGAAACGAAGCAGGGCGGTTTATCAAGCTGTGGCTTAATCCAGGCGGTAATGGAATCAGCGAAGTCGGAAACTGGAATTTCGAAAATCATTACCTAGGAGGGCTGGAACCCAGATGTTCCAGCCCTCCTATTTTTATCTTTGTTGCTTTGGGGGTAGGGGTTTAGAAACTGATTGCAACCAAATTTCACGAATTTGCCCCTGAAGGTTGACTCCCAGGATGACGATGTTAGAATCTCCTCCCCGCCAGTAACGAAAGTCACTGACGGGAACTGATCTTTGACAACATGGTTGGAGAATTTGAGAATCAGTCTTGTCGTATTGATGCGGTTGCTGGCCGTGCGTGAACCTTGTGCATTCAGGGTCCGTCGGTTCCAGCGATGCCTTCCGAAAGGGAGGTGTCAAAAGGCAAAACGGATGCTGAATGACAAATTTTTGATCTAGGTCGCAAGACCTGGGTCAGTCAACGTATGGCCAGCGGACAAACCTTCAGTGAATAAATATCGGATTGTGATTGGCGAAAGCCAGTCACAAGACGTTTTTGAAAACACTACTCAAAGGGTTTGATCCTGGCTCAGAATGAACGTTGGCGGCGTGGATTAGGCATGCAAGTCGAGGGAGAACCCGCAAGGGGGACACCGGCGAACGGGGTAGGATCACGTAGGTGACGTACCCCCAGGGCGAGGATAGCCACGGGAAACTGTGGGTAATACTCGATAATCTTCCGGGTCACACCGGAAGCAATGGGTGAGATTCCACCTGGGGAGCGGCTTACGCAGTATCAGCTAGTTGGTGAGG
>CAILLA010000024.1 GCA_903834925.1 uncultured Schlesneria sp. | reverse complement strand
GGAAATTGACCGTATGCAATTGGCCGTTCGTGAATACCTCAGCACACCGGCACCAGTCTCACGGGCGGGGTGAGAGGCTCATTTGTCGCGCAGTTCGCGGATGAAATCGACCGCAACTTCCACCGTCCCGACTCGCTTCCTGGTCTCTTCGCGCATGAAGTCCATCCGCTCCCGCGACTTCCTCATTTCTTCGGGGTCACGCGGTTCACCCCTCATCAACTTTGCGATGAGTTCATCGAACTGTTGTTTCGTAACTTCGGTGGTGATGGTTTCTGTGGACATATTTTGATTTTCGGCAGAATAGGCGCGATGGTCAACTGGAATTTGCCCCGTTCTCAATTCGCCTGTAACTATCATCAACAGGACGGTCTCCGAACTTTGCAAGTTCGGAGACCGTCCCGTTGTTAATTTGCGATTTCCTTTTCTTCCCAATGACCGATTTCGACGCCGACATCATGCTTCGGCCCTCCCCCCATTAATCCCCCCACTAATGCACGATAGCTGCGTTTTAGCAACGTCTTGTCGAAGCGTAGTCAAAAAGAAAACCCCTGCAAAACAGGGGTTTTCTCAAGCATTCGGAACGCGTTGGAAAAGCGAACAAGTCTTCGGAACCGAGGGTTTGAGGTTCGAGTCCTCACGGGTGCATTTCTTTTCTCGCGACGTGTTTGGCTGTTCGCCTCTTGGCCTCACGCTTATCCCTGTAGGTAAGTCTGCTCAATCGCCCCAAAACTCCCCAATGGGAGCCGATTTTACGTTGGAGGATTTTTTTACTGCGCCATTACTTATGCAGGCACTTCCGTACGAAGTTAGTGTAGAATTTTCGCATCACGACCACCGAGTCAATAGCGATGCCGTTTCCTGCGGCATTGGCTTTTGAGTACTATCAACCGTGGTCCAATACTGCACCGACAGACAAGAAAATGGCAATCCCCGAATTTGATCATGATGGGTTCCTATTCACTGCGGTTGTGCGACCGTTTGAGTACAATGTGTTGTCACGCCGTATGGTTCGAAGACGGTTTGCATTCGACGTGTTGGTCGCACGCGAGGACTCGGCAGAATTCGATGAGTACCTGCAGTTCTTCCAGCAAGTTCGCGGCGAGCCGAACCGCCAAAAAGGGATTCTAAAGGTGATGCCATGATTACCAATGACGTCGAACTCGGACAGACAGTGGCACAATTGGAGCGAATGTATCGAGCCTTGGCCGCGCTACGGCGCGAGGTCTATCCCATAAATCCACAGTAGTTTGCGTTGCTTGCGGAGGGGCCCGAAGAGGAAATCCAGCGGTTGCAAGCCGCTATCGACAGCTACACAGGTCGAGATGAACTCGCGCGGCTATACACGACGGCTTGAAAATACCGTCGTTGATCCATCATTTGTTTGTCATTCAATCATGAAATCGCTGCACCAAGTGATCCGAATTCACGACGGGCGTCACATTGTAGCCCCTGCTCCATCTCTGCCTTCGATATTGGGAAGAGGGCAGATAAAGATCGATCCCCACTGAAATGAGATTCAGCGATGCCCAAAAGAATTCCGAAACGGTCGTTGAAGGTTTTGAAACGAGCTTCTCCCGTCGACCGACTGGCCAAAACACTTGGGAAGCAGAAGAAAGCGGACCTGGTTGCACTGATCCTGGAACTCGCCAGCAACGATCGGAGTGTCATGCGAATGGTCGAGTCGAGGTTCGTCGTCAACGCTCCATCGGACCAGCTTGTCGATTCGACCCGCCAGGCGATCGCCGATGCGACAGACTTCGACGAGCGCCAGATCAATTTCGCAGACTCGAAGTCAAAATAGCGCCGGTCCATAGTTGCCACATCCTCTCCCCGATCGAATTGCAACATTTGGTTTGGCTGCATATTCCGCAAAAACTGTGGATTGAGTTGATTGAGCTCAGTAGGATGTCCCGTGAACCTTGATGGATCGGAGGTGTCCTTTTTCAGAGCATTCGTGGCCATACTCAATCAACGAAGGACGTTCTCATGACTCGCGCTGACCTGACTGACATCACTTTTGTCCTTGATCGTTCCGGTTCCATGCAATCGATCAAGGGGGCGACGATTGAGTCTTTTAACGGCTTCGTGCATTCACAACGGACCGGAGCCGGATCGGCCCGAATAACACTGGTACAGTTTGACGACAGGTACGAACCAAACTACCAAGCCATTCCCGTCGACCAGGCACCTGACTTAAATAAAGAAACCTTTGTTCCTCGTGGCAGTACCGCGTTGCTGGACGCCATGGGTCTTACGATTTTCATGACCGGTGAGCGACTGAGAGACATGCCGGAAAATGAGCGACCAGGGACCGTTGTATTCGCCATATTGACCGACGGTTTGGAGAATGCCAGCCGCGAGTACACGCAACAGCGAATCAATGACATGATCCGAGAGCAGCGGGAAAAATATTCCTGGCAATTCATTTTCCTGGGTGCCAACCAGGACGCGATTGCCACGGCTGCCAAGATGGGAGTGGGGGCCGCACAGTCGTTGGACTTCTGTGCGACGTCAGCTGGAACGCAGGGAATGTTCGATGCGTTCACAAAAGAAGTGCTTTGGATGAGAGAATCAAGATTCGTAGGCGAGAAAGACGCCATTATCGAATTTGACGAAGAAGATCGGAATGCCGCCGCTGGTGAGTTGTTTCGCTAATCTCTTTGGCATTTACCGAACCGGTTCAATCCTTTTCAGAAAACGGCGATCCGCCATTTTCTGAAAAGCGAGATCGTTACACCGGATGTTGCGTCTCAGGTTACCGATCGTTGCGCGAATCTATTAGGATCTAAAACGTTTGACGATTCTAGGCACCAGAGAATTTGAAGCTGGAACTCGCTATTTTGATCTCGTGATTTGTCGTCGCCTCGCGTGAACACAAGGCCAACGAATGGAACAGAAAGAATCGCAATCCACGAGCGACCGTGTTGCCCGGATCGTTGCGGACTATTTGTGCGCATTGGAACGAGGAGAACCGCTCGACCAAGCCACGCTATTGCGACAGCATGCGGACATTGCAGATATCCTTAAGCCATATCTTGACGGTGAAGTTCAACTCCCACAATTCGCCACTGAGGAGATTACGCTAACAAGAATTGACGACAAGCCGCCAAATGGCTTGACGGAAGAGCAGACGGCGAACACGCTCATCATGAAAATTCAATTGCCTGAAGTCTCGATCCTTCCTGAATCTAAAGCTGTTGACGCAGACATCAAGATCGACAGTGAAATTGCCCACAAGAAAACGCGAACTCAGACACCGCAACCTTCGAGCCCGGAACCTCGCCAGGTTAACGCCGACGGTTGCCTGGATGCGATTAAGGATTCGTCGTTTAATGACCGCTATGCCATTAAGGGGAGATTAGGCAAAGGTGGGTTTGGAACCGTCTATCTGGCGTGGGACGAGAAACTGTTTCGGCACGTTGCAATCAAGGTACCTCACGCTCATGTGGTCAGCATTCCAGAATATGCAGATGCATACTTGAACGAAGCCCAGATCGTCGCAAATCTTGACCACCCTAACATTGTCCCGGTTTACGATGTTGGTAGCTCGATCAATTATCCCCTGTTCATCGTTTCGAAATACATTGACGGATGTGACATCGCCACCAAGTTGAAGCAAACGCGTCTGTCGGTTCACGAAACCGTAGAAATCGTTGCGACCGTGGCAGAAGCATTAAACTACGCACACAAACAAGGGCTGGTCCACCGGGACGTCAAATCTGCAAACCTGCTGCTGGACACAAGCGGAAAGCCATTTGTGGGCGATTTTGGAATGGCGCTGCGAGAACGAGAGTTTGGGACTGGGCCAGGTTACGCGGGAACCCCTTCCTACATGAGCCCCGAACAAGCACGAGGCGAAGGGCACCGGGTCGACGGCCGTTCGGATGTCTTTAGTCTTGGGGTGGTGCTTTATGAAATGTTGGTCAGGCGTCGTCCATTCCGAGGAAATTCTGAACCGGAAATCCTGGAGCAGGTTAAGAATTACGAGCCTCGACCACCCCGCCAGATCGACGAACACGTACCGAAAGAACTGGACCGAATCTGCCTCAAAGCCCTTTCAAAGCGAGCAGCAGAGCGATATTCGACCGCTCAGGATATGGCAGAAGATCTTCGAGATTTTTTGAACCTTCACAACACCATCACGGCGAAGGAATTTATTCCGCCGTCGGCCGTCAGTGCCGCCAAACCCATTTCGATTTTGGGGTTGGCAAGCATTGCAGATTCGATCGTACTCCCAAGCGTAAACAGTCAGTCAATCAAAATCGTGCCAAGAGGTCTGCGTGCCTTCGGTTCGCAAGATTCCGATTTTTTTCTTGAGCTTCTTCCGGGTCCGCGGGATCGCGATGGCTTGCCGAATACCATCCGATTCTGGAAAACGCAGATTGAAGAGCTTGATTCGGACAGCACCTTTTCAGTCGGTTTGATTTACGGACCATCGGGATGCGGGAAGTCGTCGCTTGTCAAAGCCGGTCTCTTGCCAAGGTTATCGGAAAACATCATTTCGGTTTACCTTGAAGCCACGGCAAACGAGACAGAAAAACGACTTTTAAACGGTCTTCGGAAAAAATGCCCCGCGTTGTCCGAAGGAATGGGACTTAAAGAATCACTGGCAGCACTTCGCCGCGGGCAAGCGATCCCTTCGGGTAAAAAGGTGGCGATCGTCATCGATCAGTTCGAGCAATGGCTGCACGCAAATCTGGATGTGCCCAATAACGAACTGGTTCAAGCGCTACGTCAGTGCGATGGCCGACATGCCCAATGCATCGTCATGGTACGCGACGACTTCTGGATGGCCGCAACGCGTTTCATGAGTGATCTGGAGATCCGACTGGTCGAAGGAAAAAACTCTGCGGCGGTTGATGTCTTCCCGTTGGGTCACGCCCAGAAAGTCCTGGCGGCATTCGGCCGAGCGTTTGGAACATTGCCCGAGAAGTCGGATGAAACCAGTCTCGAACAGAAACAGTTTCTCGAACAAACCGTTTCCGGTTTAGCGCGCGAAGGAAAAGTTGTCCCGGTCCGTTTGGCACTTTTTGCAGAAATGATGAAAAACAAGGTCTGGACCCCAATAACTCTGAAGCAAATGGGAGGAGCCGAAGGTGTTGGCGTCACGTTTCTTGAAGAAACATTCACTGCGACAACCGCGCCTCCCGAGCAGCGCTATCACCAGAAAGCAGCAAGAAGTGTCCTGAAATCGTTGCTTCCAGAGTCCGGCACAAACATCAAGGGACACATGCGCTCCAGGAATGATTTGCTCGAGGCTTCTGGTTATGGAAATCGTCCCAAGGACTTTGACGAACTGATCCGCATCCTCGACAGGCAAATCCGGTTGATCACACCCACAGACCCCGAAGGCAAAGACGATAGCGGCACGTCGAATCTGCATGCAGGCGCCCAATATTACCAGTTGACTCACGATTACCTGGTTTCACCGTTGCGAGAATGGCTTGCACGCAAGCAAAAAGAGACCAGACGTGGGCGAGCAGAATTATTATTGGCCGATCGCGCACACCTTTGGGATGCACGTCGCGAACGCAAACAATTGCCAACATGGTCGGAGTGCATCGCGATCTATGCATTCACACGGCCATCGCTATGGACAGAAACAGAAAAAACACTGATGAAGTCGGCCTGCACCCACTTCTTCACGCGGTGGTCCGCCGCATTGATACTGGTTTGTGCCACAATTGCAATCATCGTAGAAGTCCGCGGCCAAAAGCGAGCCGATGAGCTCATTGCAGACCTCCTCCCGGCGGAATCAAGCAAAGCCGCTGATATCGTCAGGAATCTCACCCCATTCAAACGATGGGCAGTCACTCGGTTGCACGCGATTTCAACAACTTCGATAAAAGAAGATCTGCATCGTGAACTGGCACTCATTCACCTTGAGGGGAAAGCTCACGATCTAACGAACTTTAAGAAACTGATTCACGAATTGACTCCTGAACAGGCACGATACGTGTCTCGAGAAATTCAGCCAGTCTATACCGAGGTTAAAGACGAGCTTTGGAATCAATTACAGAAGGCTGATCGACCACGCGAAGTTCTTTCCGCAGCGACAATCATCGCTGCCCAGGACAACGCCGATCTGCGTTGGAAAGTCGCGGCAAGTGGAATCGCTGAGCAGATTGTTCTTTTGCCTCCTGGCGAGGCGTTGATTTGGTTGGAAAACCTGTTGCCGATCGGCAGTGATCTCGTTCCAGCCCTGCAACAAATCTTCACGCGTATGTCGCACGACGAACATCAGGATAACAAACAGACTTACGTGGCAGCGTTGGGGTTGGCAAAATATCTCCGGCGGGACACATCGAGTTTATTTCATTTAATCGTTGATCACGCTCGCCGTGGACCAGAGTTTCAATGCCTGCTTGAACCACTGAAAGACGCTCGCGAAAAGTCGCTCGCCGAAGTTCAGAAATTCATTAAACTTGGGAAGTTTGGCGACGCAGAGCAGCGAAGTACCGCCGATTTGATTGAGTGGATGCTGGGTGAACCGAACATGCTTCGCAAGGAGTTGCAATCCAGCCCCGATCAAACGGTCCGGTCGACGCTGATTCATGCGATGGCCCAACTTGAAATTCCCCCGTCAGATATTATGGGACGGCTGGAAACGGAGAAGGTTCCTGGTGTCCGCGCCGCATTTCTTCTGGGCCTTGGAGAGTACTCTCGACAAGGAATTCCTGAGAAGCTGGCAAATCGACTTGCTTCTCAATTGCAGCGTTTCTTGAATGATTCCGATGCCGAAACTCATAGCGCTGCCCGATGGCTGGCTGAACAGTGGGGACTTGTCGATAAGATCAAGTTCCCAACAAAAGCGTTCGAACCGACCGGCACCTGGTATACCACTTCAGAACAACAGAACATGCTGATCATACGCGGGTGCGGCGATCATGATTTTTCACTTTCAGCGACAGAAATCACAGTCAGCCAGTTCAGTCAATTCATGCCGGATTATAAAGAGTTGTACCTCAGCACACTGAACCAGAATCTCGATCTTACCGAGCTTGATCAGTGTCCAGTCATTTTTGTCACCACATACGAAGCGATGCAGTATTGTAACTGGCTGACGTTACGCGACAAACTAGGCGAGGGCCAGTGTTGCTACGAAGAAACGGGGGACGGACGGCTCCACCCAAAACCCGGCCACCTGACTCTGGGGGGATACCGCCTGCCGGATTTTGCCGAATGGCATTGCGGATGTCAGGCCGGTTCCAAAACACGATTCAGCTTCGGAGACAGCCTGCGACTGTTACCAAAGTATGCATGGTATTTCAGTAATTCCCGGAGTGAGGGAAGTCACCGTGCGCGTGCGGTGGGTAAAACAAAACCAAATGCGTTTGGATTATTTGATATGTATGGGAATGCCTGGGAATGGACGACGAATCGCGAAAACGAAAACGTATTCGTGTTTTGCGGTGGCTCGTGCGATAATGATCCGATCGATTTGTGGTCGGTCGACAGTGATAAACAACGTGGCCCCGAAGCCCGGGAACCTCGAATTGGCTTTCGCATTGCACGAACAATAACCAAACCGTCGCCATAAACTGGAGTTACTCTTCGAATGGTTCGAAGAGTCGCTCGATCACATAGCCCGAATGTCGATTCGCCTCCGTTCCAATTTGGACATCGTTTTCATCGACCGAAGACGGAAGAATGTTTCGACCGATATATCTGTGACTTTCAGCGATGTCGCAAGGAAACGGTGCCAATCCAGCAAGAACATTGCGATACGTCCACTGAATGTGTTCATACCCATAACGATGTGGCAGAATCTTGAATCCGCCAACTTTTGCCAAAACTTCACGAGTCATCGTCAACAGTAATCCCAGCAATCCACTCGACGCGGAGACCAGGGCACCATTGCAAGCAACGATTTGATCGCTTGGGTTTTGCACATACCAACTAAAATGTTGGATACCTGATCGCTGCATCGCTGTGATATACGCCTCGTCCCAGCCTTCGCGGAAAATGATGTCATCTTCCGCCAGAAAACCGATTTCCGCTCGGGATTCAGCCAGTAGACGCAAGCAGGTATTTTTTGCGCGGCTGATGCCGCCGTTTTCTGGTCGCCGAACGACCTCGTAGCGTCCTGAGGTCGCGAGACCATCCAGGAATCTCAGGTGCTGCTCGCAGCTTGACCCATCGTCAACGATTATCACCGGGCCGCGATAACTTGTTTGTTCGAGCGACGTGATTGCATCTGGCAATCGTTGACGTACTGCAGTCGGACGTCGAGAATCGACATAGGTCAGAATGACCAGCGACGTTGATACACTCATCGATAATCAAGGCTCCGGCAGCTGTCGATTGTGGAAAAGTGGTCGGTGAGTTCGACACCATGCCGCTGAGCCAATTCCCGGAACAGTACTTCGGAATCTCCCTGCATTTCACGGAAAAATACTGGAGGGGCATCATTGCCGCGAAGAAAGGCGAGCCGTTTCCACGGAAGAAAATGAGGGTAGGGCGCCTGTGGATCAACGAAACGGGATATCGCTTGATAAGTATGCGTTTCGTTCCAATAGGGAATGGGTCGCGGAGCGTAATGTTCGAGGACATCAGACGAATGCCATCGGTCAACCACCATCATCACACACTCGGTACGTACCTGTTCCAGACTGAAATTCGCCAGCATCTGAGTCTGCGTCGCGAAACCAGAATTAATGAGTAATTCAGAATCTTCACGTATCCAATCAGGAACGTCGATGATCATCCGGTGCGAAAGTTTGGTGACCGTCCGAAGACCTTGACGACGAGCCCACCGAATTGCCTTGTGAAAAACAATCATGTCCCCTGAAGTGTGACCCATGCGTCGACGATTGGTGCAGAATTCCGCTCGGTATTTCTCGCAGATTTCACGGTATCGTCGTTGGCTTTTTGCTGGTGACGCGTCATCACAAACCAGGATTCGCGTCTCATTCCCGCAGTTCGCCCTCAATACCGCCAGATTCAGTTCAACCGCCAGGGTTCCATATCGCTGTTTTCCAGGATGAAGGCTGTCATACGTTCCGATCGCGACCCCGTAGCCCGTACCACTTACACTCGCATTTCCATTTAAGAGGAGTTGCCCCTCATGGTCGCGGTAAGGACACATCGTCCGGCACAAATCAGCAGTGACTCCTTGAAAGGAGACAACTCGTGGCGAACGACACATCCAACGACCTGGATAAAACTCTGGCCCACGATGTTGACATCGTGGCAACTCATGCGAGTTCATGGCGCACTGACAACAAGTGGTGGTAACTTGACCTTGTCGGACGTCAGGGAATTGCTGCCAAACGGATTCCAGTCACCAATTCTCTGCCAGGTAAATCTCCCCAATCCAACTTCATAACATGGAATCGCTGCCATGGTCGCTTGAATGCCACCGTCGAGTCGCTCAACGGTGAGTTCCCAATTCCAATCCGTCCCCGACTCAGATTTCCAGACTTGGCGTAAACGATCGTTGTTGGAATACAACGAATCTTGAAACGTCAAATGAATCGGCAATTCACCCAGTGGCCGCAGGATTTCGGCCGAGTCGCCGCCCAGGTGAGCAATCGTTCGAGTAACGACGTACAAGCGGGGCGCAAGCTGAAAAGGTGTTGGTGCAGACTGGCCAAGTCCGTTTCCAATCGCAAATGCCGCCCAAGACTCGTGGCCGCTAGACAAAGCCTCGAAACCGCTGGAGAGCATAGAACGATTCGCCAGGTACTTTGGATTACCGCTGGCTAAAAATGTTTGCCCGGGCAATCCACCGCCGCTTGCTAATTCCATTCGATTGATCTTTCTGAGTCAAATCCCAAAACTAAACGGGAGGCGTCTTTTCGAACAGTTGGTCAAAATACCGCGATCCTGAAAATCAAACAACCGAAAACTGCCGCGTTCTGAATTCATTGGCTATTTTCTTCGAAAAGAAGTTGGTAGCCAAAGCACAACCGGGCTAACAAAACAACGGCCCAAACCCCTGGATTAAACCCATTCATTCTGACAATCGCATAATAAGGACACGCCGGACAGCGAAAAAAAACGTTGCCAAATCGGGCTGAACTTATTCAGCCAATTCGAGATAAGGGTCTAACCCCATCGCTTTGCACATCTTTTCCCGGTTACGCTCCTGCTTCAGCAGTTGTTTTCGCTGCTTGCGCTCGTGATTTTCAATGACTCGCTGCATGTGCCGGAAGGTGCGAATCCATCGTAGTGGAAGTTCTCCTTCCGAATCGGGATTTGCTTTCGCTCGCAATCGCTCGAGCTTTTCAATTTTGAGGTATCGAAAAAGTTCGTCTTCCAGAGAAAGCCAGAACTGATACGAACCGGGATCACCCTGTCTTGCCGCTCGACCAACAAGCTGACGGTCGATTCGGCGGTTGGTATGCATTTCCGTCGCGATGACGTGCAAGCCACCGTTTTTTCGGACGTCGTCGTGCAACAGGATGTCGGTCCCTCGACCAGCCATGTTCGTGGCGATGGTAATGCGACCAGGCTGACCGGCTTGCGAAACGATTTCGGCTTCAACTTCGTGAAACAGAGCATTAAGAATCTGACAATCGATGTCACGGGCCCGAAGGTCTTTGCCGAGAACCTCTGATGCTTCGACCGAAGGGGTACCGATCAATACGGCACGGCCCGCCTGATGCAACCGCACAATCTCAGGCACCAACGCTTTCCGCTTGGCATCCTGAGTGGTGAAAATCCGTGGCTGTAATCCTTCACGAATACAGGGGCGATGCGTCGGAATCGTCGTCACGCCCAAGCCATACGTACGCTGGAACTCACGAGCCGCTTGAATGCCGGTACCTGTCATCCCGGCAATATTTTCGTACCGGCGAAAAAACGTTTGAACAGTGATTCGGGCCGCTTCACCCGTTTCCGCTGTGATCGGGACCGACTCCTTTGACTCGATCGCCTGATGCAGTCCTGCTTGCCATTTACGTCCATCAAGAACGCGACCGGTTCCTTCATCCACGATCGCAATTTCTTCTTCTTTCGTGATGACGTAATCACGACCCCGTTCATAGGCGTGCCTGGCACGAATCGCCTGTTCGACATGCGTATAAAGTTTCTCACTGTCAAACGAATTTAATAAAGGAGGCTTACTCGCCAACACGACTTTGCGAGTCCCCGCGTTTGTCAGTTCGACAGTGCGCTTACCGGGATCGAACAGAAAGTCGGTCCCCGCAGTCAGTTGCGGCACAAGATCGCGAGACCAATCCAGTAATGCCTCAATCGCGGGAGTATTTTCTCGTTCAAGTCCAATGATGAGGGGCGTCACGGCATCGTCGATCAAAACGCTGTCGGCTTCGTCGACGAGCGCAAAATGGTGTCCCCGTTGGACAGGCCCATCGTCGGACATTCCGTCGGTTTGGAACAGATGCGGACGATGGATTTCGTCCAGCTTCGCACCAACTTTCAAACGATCACGCAAGAAATCGAAGCCGATTTCGCGGCTGGTTGCGTACGTAATGTCCTTCCAATAGGCTCGGCGACGCTCGTCCGGCTCGCTCGCCGAAACAACGCAACCGACAGTCAGCCCCAGTTTCTCGTAAACGGCTCCCATGTGATCACAGTCACGTTTAGCCAGATAGTCATTCACGGTCACGACATGGCAACCGCGACCAGGAAGCGCCCTGAGGAACGCCGGTAAAGTGGCTGTCAGTGTCTTTCCTTCACCGGTCTGCATTTCTGCCAGACCGCCCTCAAACAACCCGATTCCACCAACGATCTGTACAAGGTAATGCTGTTGACCGATCGCTCGTCGCGATGCTTCGCGAACCAGTCCATACGCTTCGGGCATTAGAACACTAAGGGATGTCCCTGATTTCGCTCGCCATCGAAGATCTTTCCCTAGCTCAAGCAGTTTTTCGTCGCTCCAGCTTGAATAGGTATCGGAAAGGGTGATGATCCGCTGAGCAAGGCTGCGCCAGCGCGACACACGTGCAGCCATCGGTCGTCCGCACGCTTTCGTCAGATGCCAGAATTCAGACAATGCAGACATGTTGGTTCCACGGGTGACTAATCCAGAAATCTCATGAGTCCGACGCGCAAGCGAAGGTCTTACTTTGTTGTCCCTCGCTTGCGCGTCGGGCTATCGTTCCAAGACAACCCAACAACCCTCTATTTTGAGCTGATCGACTCCGGCAAACGCTGAATTTTTCCCGCACGGTCCACACACGCCAAGGTGCTCGTTGCCGATGCGAGCAACCGGTCACCGCAATGCAGCCGATAACTATGCTCGATCTTCACAGCCGAAATCGTTTCGACCTTGGTTGTCAGGGTAAGCACATCATCGTACCGCGCCGGCGAGTGATAATTACACTGAAGTCGTGCGACCACAAGAAATAATCCAGACTCTTCAATATCTCGATAACAGCCCCCTTGAGACCGTAATAATTCCGTCCGTCCCTGCTCAAAGTAATTAAAAAATTGAGAATGATGCAAAAATCCCATCGCATCCGTCTCACAATACCGAACTCGAATTTGAATCGAATGTTCCATCAGCATCGATGTTTTTCCAATCTGGCGTCCATTGATTCCTGTGGGCTAGGTCAAGCAATTGCAATCCCCTACTCGACAAGTTCCACAGTTTGCCACAAGCTGGGGTCCGATTCAAACGGAAACTCGCTTCCCACTGCAAGCGTTTGATCTCCCAATTGTGAATCGTGAATCAGGTAATGAAAACCGATTTTGTTATTTGTCGCGGGATCGAAACCTGTGAAAACCTCTGCGGGAAACCACGCATCAAGCCTATACCCACTGTTTGAAACATCGGATTGAATTTTGACAAGTTCCGAGTTTGGCAGGGCTGTCTCTTCTCGTGCTCGTGCAACGGGCAATGCCCTGACAATCGGCTCATTTCCCTTCGCGCCGCCTCCGACAGGACGCAGAATAAAGTGGTGACAAAACCTGGTTGCTCGATGCACGGCCTGAGTGTTGCGTGTATCGAACCACAACCAGATCCCGTCCGGGCGTGCATCGCCAACGACTGCCTCCGGACGCTTTGACCGCCCCGACACTTGGACACTGAAGGCAAATCCCTTTGAGTTCCAGGCCAGTTTTACGGTGGCAAAGTCCGTACGCTGATCCAGCTCGGCAAATGAGGGGAGCTGACAATCATCGGGAAGATCGAGCAATCGCCCTGAACTACGGGGGATCTTCTCGATCTTCCGCGCATCAAATGACCAGCGAAACAGAAATCGAGGAGGCACAATCTGGTTCAAATCAACTCTCTCAGCTAGTCCGTGAGTCGATCAGTCTTAACCGTCAGCCAACACGACCGCATCACCTGACCGACTGACCGGAGGGCCAATAATGGCTGTGATCTCTGCCAGATCAAGCGACTCTTTTTCAACGAGCGACGCCGTGAGCGAGTCTAATTTTCCACGATTTTCTGTCAGCACCTGGACGGCACGATCGTTTGCTTGAATCAAAAACCGCTGAACTTCTGCATCGATCACCCGAGCGGTATCGTCACTATACTCGCGCTGGTCGCTCGCCATTTCTTTTCCGAGAAACGGATGCTCTTCGCCATCACGAAATGCGACAGGCCCGATCGCATCACTCATTCCCCACCGAGTCACCATACGACGAGCAATCTGAGTCGCACGCTTCAAGTCGTCCTCAGCGCCCGCGGAGTACTCGTTGAAGACCAGTTTTTCTGCGGCGCGACCGCCGAGCATGAACGCCAGTTGCGAATGAAGTCGCTTCTCACCAACGTTATATCGGTCTTCGTCCGGCATCAGTTGCGTCACACCAAGTGCGCGTCCACGTGGAATAACCGTAATCTTATGCACCGGATCGACTTCCGGTAACAACCAGGCGAGCAACGCATGTCCAACTTCATGGTATGCCGTCATTTCGCGTTCTTTGGGCCCGAGAACTTCTTCTCGTTTTGGTCCCATCAGAATCTTATCCCGGGCCTGATCGAAATCATCCGCAGTTACCGTATCGCGATTGGCTCGCGCAGCGTTCAAGGCGGCTTCGTTCACAAGGTTCTTTAATTCCGCCCCCGAAAACCCGATCGATCCTGCGGCCACAGTATTCAAGTCAACGTTGTCATCGAGTGGCACTTTGCGGCTATGCACCTTCAAGATTGCCGCACGGCCAACTTTTGTCGGACGATCAACCGTCACGTGTCGGTCGAATCGTCCAGGTCGAAGCAATGCGGGGTCGAGCACATCGGGACGATTCGTCGCTGCGATGACAATCACCGCTTCCGTCTGTTGAAATCCGTCCATTTCGCTCAGAATCTGATTCAGCGTCTGTTCGCGTTCGTCATGTCCACCGCCAAGGCCGGCACCTCGGATACGTCCAACGGCGTCAATTTCGTCAACGAACAGAATACAGGGAGCGCTCTCTTTGGCGGTACGGAACATGTCCCGAACCCGGCTCGCCCCTACACCAACAAACATCTGGATGAATTCCGATCCGTTGATTGCAAAAAACGGAACACCCGCTTCGCCCGCAGTCGCTCGGGCCAGCAAAGTTTTTCCCGTTCCCGGTGGCCCCATCAGCAGCACACCCTTGGGAATCTGAGCACCCAGACGCTGAAATTTCGCAGGGGTCTTGAGGAACTCCACAATTTCCTGCAGATCTTGCTTGGCATGCTCCATCGCCGCAACATCATCAAACGTGGTCTGTTGCTCATTCGGCTTAAAACGCTTGGCAGGACTACGAATGAAACTTCCAAGCGGCCCCGATCCGAACGGATCACTGTTTTTTCGGATCATCGACCAGAGAAACCAGAACAGGAATGCGAACGGCAGGATCTGGATCAAAAGAAACAGCATATCCCGCGAGGTAAAATTCCCGTCTGCGGACTTGGCCTTGATTTGAACTCCGTTGGCCATGAAGTGATTTTTCAGTTCATGGTCCATCTGAACCGGAGGAACCATTTCGAAATCGGGCGTTAACTTGGAAATTTTAGGATCAGGGGATTCAGGAATTTTCTTCCAATGCCCTTTGATATGGTCCCCCTGATATTCAACCCAATCGATATTCCCCTTTTCTGCCTGTTTCCAGACGAAAACATAGTCGACCGTTGAACCGGTTGACTTGTTGAAATTGAAAAGGACGAAGCCAATCAACATTAACGCAACAAGCAACATGCCCCATGAGGGTGAGAACATCGACCCGCCACCACCATCGCGACGGAGATCCCGGCGAGAAGACGAAGGGTCTGAACCACTGTTCGATGAGTCATCGGTCATGCGTTAATCCGGGTGGAGGCGATTCGAAGTTTATGATTCTGGGAATTGTAGCCAATTTTACGTTTTTGGCGATGCTAGCGTAACAACTTTGCAGCGCCTTAGAATGCTAAAAAAGACGTAAATTGGTCTTTATTCAGCCAACTTTGGGAACTGATTTAATCTTTCCACCAGTACCGGACAATGCACCAGAGCGCCTGAAAACCATCCTTCATACCGATGTGTTTTCCCTCTTGATACGTCCGACCGTGGTAGCTGATCGACATTTCGAACACGCGCAGTCGGCGGCGGGCAATTTTTGCGGTCAGCTCCGGCTCGATGCCAAATCGGTTTTGTTTCAACGTAGGCCAGATATCGGCCAACGCCTTTTGAGTGAACATCTTATAGCAAGTTTCCATATCTGTCAGGTTCAAGTTTGTGAACCCATTCGAAACCAATGTTAAAACCATGTTACCGATGGAATGCCAGAAATAGAGGACGCGGTGCTCTTGTCCACCAAGGAACCGGCTGCCGTAAACCACATCCGCCGACCCGTCAATGATCGGGTGCAACAACCGAGGGTATTCCTCGGGATTGTATTCCAAATCAGCATCCTGAATCACTATTGCATCGCCCGTGGCCTTGGAAAACCCCGTGCGAACCGCCGCCCCTTTCCCTTTATTGACTTCGTGATACGACACGATGATCGAATTCATCGGATCGGGATTCGCTGCGTTTTCCTGTTCCAGTTGTTTGAGAATCTCTCGCGTCTTGTCTTTGCTGCAATCTTCAACAAGCACTAGTTGCTTTCGAATGGGAACGGCACGGACTCGGTCAATAAGAACCCGTAAAGTTCGCTCTTCATTGTAGATGGGAATGACGACAGACAAGAGGAAATTATCGGGAATCGCATAAATTCCGAATTGACGGCACGCCGCTTCACCAAGCGTCCCTCTCAGGGTTTCGTACCACTTCTCCGAAAAGGGAAGCACTTTTACGTCAAATTCCTCGGAATTCATGCCGGCTCCAAGACTCGAGTCGCAAATTTTCATCTTCACAATCCAAACGCCGTGAAGCGTCGAAATTGACAGTTTTTGTCGTGTCGGAATCCAGCCAGAACCCGTAGCATGGGCTTCAGCCCGTGCGAAACACCAATTTGTAACGGCTCGATCCCAACGCGACAAAAACTGACAACGTCGTCGCGAAGACTAGCCTGTTGTTGTACATTCTCGTAACGCTGCTGTCACCCGACACCACACTTTGAGGCAGATATGACGATCCAGACGCTTGTTTTGACGGACGCGGACTCAGGAGTTCATCTTGATCACGGCGAATTGCGGCCAAATGGTTTGATGGAATTACCCGGTTCATCAAATTGGTCGATCCGTTGGCGGACATTGCGCGGAGGTGTTTCCGAAGGTGTTGACGTTGTCGAACTCGACAACGGCCACCTGTCGCTCTCGATTCTTCCCACCCGCGGAATGGGAATCTGGAAGGGAAGATACCACGACCTTCCGCTGGAATGGAAATCACCCGTTGAGCGACCAGTACACCCGTCATTCGTCAATCAACTCGATCGAGGCGGCCTCGGTTGGCTACACGGTTTCAACGAACTTCTCTGCCGTTGCGGCTTGGCCTTTAACGGTCCCCCAGGCGATGATCAAGGCGAAAAGCTGACTCTACACGGCAGAATCGCGAACACACCGGCTCACCGAGTGGAAATCAAAGTCGACACCTCTAAAGCGGGGTCATTAGAAGTTCGAGGCATCGTCGATGAATGTTCGATGTTCGGCCCACGCTGGCGCATGACATCGACATTCCGACTCGAAGCCGGATCAAATCGCTGCTCAATCGTAGATGACATCACGAATCTCGGTGGGCAACCCGCCGAGCTTTCACTGCTGTACCACATCAACATCGGCCGGCCATTCCTGGAACCCTACGCATCCTATTCCGTTCCAAGTGTCGAAGTCGCACCGCGCGATACTCGTGCTGCCGAAGGAATCGACAACTACAACATTTACGGAGCGCCGGTCGCAGGCTTTGCCGAGCAAGCCTATTTCCACACACCACTCGGCGGAGCCGACGGCTGGTCGACGGCCCTGTTAGCAAATTCAAGCGGCTACGCCGGTTTTGCCGTCCATTTCCAGACCCGCCAGTTACCAACTTTCACCGTCTGGAAGAACACCGTAGCGGAAGCCGACGGCTACGTAACAGGCATGGAACCCGGTATCAATTTCCCAAATTTCCGAGCGACCGAACGCCAGCAAGGTCGTTTACCAAAGATTCAACCCGGCCATTCGTATCGAAGCGAACTGGCACTCGAAGTCGCAGACACACTCGAATCCGTCCGCCAGATCCAAGACCGAATCCACCATATTCAGGGATCAACCGTCCCTACAATCCACCGCCAACCAGTCCCCAGATTGTCTGGCAAATAGACGATTCGAACGTTCTTGCGTACTTCGATCAAGATGCTAGCACATCGACCACGTGGCCGATGCACTTCGGTCAAAACGCGATTACTAGCGTGTTTCAGGGCCTGGAATTGCCTCCACTCGACGCAACTTCCAGACCACGCGTGGCTGACCAGCCAGTACGGCCTCTTGGCTTGGTCGGATACTCGTATCAGGAACTGCCAACCAGAACTCGTCGTTCGATTTGAATTCGAGCGAGCCCTCGATATACGAGTCAGCGCTGCCATCCGCAGCATCTTTGTTTGCAAATCGCATATTTAACTGCACTTTAGGCGATCCTCGGTTGGGGGATCGGATTTCAGAAGCAGAGGTTGAAGAGTGATTTCAATTTGCTGAAGAATTGTACTGGATCTGGGTCTGCTGGCAGAGGTTTGAGGAATTCTTCGTGCAGCATTTCC